>NZ_JAVIZM010000001.1:3646666-4262083 GCF_031453555.1 Bacillus sp. SLBN-46
TAGACGGGATCCTACAAAGCCAAGAGCCATTGAGATATTAGAAGCGGACGAAGCTGCACATATTCCGAGAAATAAAGTTGTCAACGTACCAGTAGTTGGGAAAGTTACTGCAGGCTTACCAATTACAGCGATCGAAAATGTTGAGGAGTACTTCCCGCTTCCAGAAAGCATGGCACCAGCTGATGAACATGTATTTATGCTAGAAATTATGGGTGAAAGTATGATAGAAGCAGGGATTCTTGACGGAGACTATGTCATTGTAAAACAACAGCCAACAGCTAATAATGGTGATATTGTTGTAGCCATGACAGAGGAAGACGAAGCAACTTGTAAAAGATTTTTTAAAGAAAAGGATTACATTCGTTTGCAGCCAGAAAATTCTACAATGGAACCTATTATTCTACGGAATGTCTCCATTTTAGGAAAAGTAATAGGTGTTTACCGTCATATCCATTAAAACAAAAGAGCTGTCACCAACTTGGTGCAGCTCTTTTTGTTCAATATATTGGGAAAAATTTCAATAAAATACATTATTATGTTTAATATATTGAAAATTCAGTATATTTACTCATGATATTAGTACAGTACTTTAATATAATAGTAATACACCAAGATTTACCTTAGGTCCAAAAAAATAAACGGCTTAAGGAGTGTGAGAAACAGTGTTATGGGACATTATTTTCTCTGTAACAATTGGTGGATTGGTTGGGGTTGTTGGACATGTTCGGAAACACGGTAAAATCATCATGCCCAGGAAAACAAAAAAGTTCATTTATCTGGGTTTTCTAGAAGAATTGCTTCTAGGCGCGGTCGCCTCTCTTCTCCTCGTTTTGTACACAGCACCAAATTCATTGGTAGAAATCATTATTTTTTCAATCATTGCTGGCATTGGCGGTGATACAGTCCTAAATAGATTTAAAGTGTTAAACCAAGAAGGTGAGAAATAACATCTTTATGATCTAGGATAATAAAAAACCTTAGCAGCCATTAAGGCGCTAAGGTTTTTTATTTTTAGTACATGCTCATGTACTGATCACGTTCCCATTGGTGAACGACTGTACGGAACATATCCCATTCAATTTCTTTTGCTTCTACAAAGTGTTCGAAGATGTGCTCTCCAAGACCAGATACAATTACTTCGTTAGACTTTAATTGATCTAGTGCTTGAGCTAGTGTTGCTGGAAGATCAATGATACCTTCTTCAATTCTTTCTTCCTTGCTCATAACATAGATGTTACGGTCTACTGGAGCTGGAGGAGTCAATTTATTTTTAATTCCGTCAAGACCAGCTTTTAGAAGCACGGCCATCGCTAGGTATGGGTTTGCAGCCGGGTCAACGCTACGTACTTCTACGCGAGTACTTAATCCACGTGATGCTGGAATACGAATTAATGGTGAACGGTTTCTTGCAGACCACGCTACATAACAAGGTGCTTCGTAGCCAGGAACAAGACGCTTATAAGAGTTTACAGTTGGATTAGTTACAGCTGTAAAGCTTGGTGCGTGCTTCAGGATACCCGCAATAAATTGACGAGCTGTATCGCTCATTTCTAGATCACCAGTTGGCTCGTAGAATGCATTTTGACCATTTGTAAATAATGATAAGTTCATGTGCATTCCTGATCCATTTACACCGAATAATGGCTTAGGCATGAAAGTCGCGTGTAAACCATGCTTACGTGCAATTGTTTTAACTACAAGCTTGAATGTTTGGATTTGGTCACATGCTGTTAATGCATCAGCATATTTAAAGTCGATTTCGTGTTGTCCTGGAGCTACTTCATGGTGTGATGCTTCGATTTCAAAGCCCATTTCTTCAAGCTCAAGAACGATATCACGACGGCAGTTTTCACCTAAATCTGTTGGAGCTAAGTCGAAATAGCCACCTTGGTCGTTTAATTCTAATGTTGGTTCACCATTTTGGTCTAATTTAAATAAGAAGAATTCTGGTTCTGGTCCTAGGTTGAAGTTAGTGAATCCTAACTCTTCCATTTCCTTTAATACTCTTCTTAAGTTATTTCGTGGGTCACCTTCGAAAGGTTTTCCTTCTGGAGTATAGATGTCACAGATTAAACGAGCTACTTTTCCTTTTTCAGCTGTCCAAGGGAAAACAACCCAAGTACTTAAATCTGGATAAAGCAACATATCAGATTCTTCAATACGTACAAAACCTTCGATAGATGAACCATCAAACATCATTTTGTTATCAAGTGCTTTTTCTAATTGGCTTATTGGAATCTCCACGTTTTTAATGGTTCCAAGAATATCCGTAAATTGAAGACGGATAAATTTCACGTTTTCTTCTTTTGCCAGTCGTTGAATATCTTCTCTTGAATACTTTGCCATTTTAATACCCCCAATTTTTTTAAAAAGAAATTAGTAGATTTTAATGGAAGAACCGAGACATATCGCCATGACGCAATGTGGATCGATTGTTTCTTCCTGAATGAATCATTTCGTTGCGGAGTAGCTTTCTAAGTTGGTCATCTGTAAGCTCTCGTTTAACTTTTTCAGTTTGCTTTTCTAGTGTTTCTGCTTGCTGCTGTTTAACCGCAAAGAGTTGTTTAATTCCCGCCATGTTGACTCCCTGATCAATTAGATCCTTGATTTCTAGAAGCCTATCAATATCGTTAAGGCTAAACAGACGCCTGTTTCCCTCGGTTCTTGCTGGAGAAATCAATTGGTGCTCTTCATAATAGCGGATTTGCCTAGCTGTAAGCTCCGTTAGCTGCATGACAGTTCCGATGGGAAACAGTGGCATGGAACGGCGAATTTCCTTTCCACTCACCAAATTTCTCCTCCCTTTTGTTATATCATATTGCTATTATATTTCGTGTTAGATTTATTGTCAATGATATGTAAGGTTTTCTTACATGGTTTTTTCAAAATGAAATAGGACAACTAACCGCTGTCCTATTTTCCCCTAATTTAATTCAATTAATCCTTTTTCAATTAAATGGTCAACGGCAAGACATACGGCCATCTTCACATGGGCATACGTTAATCCCCCTTGAACATATGCCACATATGGTGGTCTGATAGGGCCATCTGCTGTTAATTCTATACTAGCACCTTGGATAAATGTCCCCGCCGCCATAATGACATCATTCTCATATCCTGGCATATAGCTTGGGTACGGTGTTACATAAGAATTAATTGGTGAAGCAAATTGGATTGCCTGGCAGAAAGCAACCATTTTATCACGGTCGTCAAACTGAACAGATTGAATTAAGTCTGTCCTGTTTGCATTCCACTTCGGTGAAGAATTCATACCTAGCTCCTCTAACATCGCAGCAGTAAAAACCGCCCCCTTCAACGCTTGACCCACAACATGCGGGGCAAGGAAGAACCCTTGGTACATTTCTTGAAGGCTATAAAGAGAAGCGCCGGCCTCTGCTCCAATACCAGGTGAGGTCATTCGATAAGAACATGCCTCCACCCATTGTTTTTTCCCGACAATATAGCCGCCCGTCTTCACAATCCCGCCGCCAGGATTCTTAATAAGTGACCCAGCCATCAGGTCCGCTCCGACATGGCAAGGTTCCATTTCCTCGACGAACTCCCCATAACAGTTGTCAACAAATACAACAACATCCGGTTTAATTTCTTTTACAAAACGAATCATTTCCCCGATTTCCGCAACAGTAAATGACGGTCTTGTTGCATACCCTTTTGAGCGCTGAATGCCGATCATTTTAGTATTCGGTTTGATTTTATCGGCAATGGTCGCCCAATCCATTCCACCCTCATCAGTTAGTGCCACGCTATCATAGGAAATTCCAAATTCTTTTAATGACCCTACTCCATTTCCGCGAAGCCCAACGATTTCTTCTAACGTATCATATGGTTTGCCGGTTATATAAAGGAGTTCATCGCCTGGACGGAGAACACCAAATAGAGCAATCGAAATCGCATGCGTGCCTGAAATAATTTGTGGGCGAACAAGCCCGGCTTCACCGCCAAAAACATCCGCATACACTAATTCAAGGGTATCTCTGCCGATATCATCGTATCCGTAGCCTGTCGATGGGATAAAATGCGAATCACCGACCCGATGTTTTTGGAAGCTTCTTAATACAGCAAATTGATTCGTTTCAATTCGTTCATCAATTTGTTTATGTACCTCAGCAATTTGTTGTTCCACTCTTTTAACAATCGGCTGAAGCTTTTCCCCACTTTTTAACTGTTGAAACATGTTGTTACTCCTATCTATTGTTGAAATTTCTGCAATTGTCCGGTGATTTGATGGTCCTGAAGTGAGTACCCTTTGCACCGGTACAATTGGTTTTCTTCATTAAAGGATAGCTCTCTTAAAATCGTCTCATTTTTCAATTGAGAAAGCAGCTTTCCTTCTGTTGAAGGTACCTCCACCTCGTAAGGTTCCATTCGTTCCACCACCATCTTCTCAATTCTCTGTTTTAAGTGCTGACGATCTTCTTGATTAAAAGCACTTATAAAAGCAGTCGGTGTATTGGCCGTTGGAACGAAGTCAGGATGTTGAATATCCTTTTTATTATAAACGGTCAGTTGCGGGATATCTTTAATATCTAAATCATCCAGCAGTTTTTTTACTGTTTTTTCATGCTGAAAATAATCCGGATTGGACATATCAACCACATGGAGAAGCAGGTCTGCTTCCTTTACTTCTTCAAGAGTGGAACGGAATGCCGCGATAAGGGTGGTTGGCAGATCCTGAATAAAACCTACCGTATCCGTAATTAATGCTAAGAATCCACTTGGTAAAATTAATTTTCTGGTCATTGGATCAAGCGTAGCGAATAATTGATTCTCCTCGTACGATTCCGCCTCGGATAAGCGATTAAACAATGTTGATTTCCCCGCATTGGTATAACCAACAATCGCCACCTGAAAGGTTTTATTCTTCTTTCTTCTTTCACGGTACCGATCGCGGTGCTGAACGATAACAGAAAGCTGACCTTTGATATCGTCAATTCTTCGGCGAATATGACGGCGGTCTGATTCCAGTTTTGTTTCACCGGGTCCTCTTGTTCCAATCCCTGCACCCAAACGTGATAATGCGGTCCCTTGACCTGCTAGACGCGGAAGAAGGTACTGCAGCTGGGCAAGTTCTACTTGTAATTTCCCTTCTTTGGAACGAGCCCGTTGTGCAAAGATATCTAAAATGAGCTGTGTTCGATCAATAATCCGAGCTTCTATTTCTGCCCCAAGGTTTCTTTTTTGACTCGGTGATAGTTCATCATTAAAGATCACTACATCTGCTTCAAGTTCCTCAACTAATGCATTAAGTTCTTCTACTTTTCCTTTGCCAATATATGTAGCCGAATGAATGCGGTCCCGTTTTTGAACAACTGAGACGAGCACTTCACCTTGAGCAGTTTCCGTTAATGCCGCTAATTCTTCCATAGAATATTGAAACCGTGAATCCTCGTCTTTATTTGTTTGACAGCCAACGAGAATCACTTTTTCCTTTGTTTCCTTTTGTTCCACAAGGCATCCTTCCTTCCCTAAAAGGCTCTACCATTCATCATAACAAAAAACGCTTGCATACTCTAATTTTCCCTTACATTTCAGATATTAAAAAACTTATTGTAATTTTCTCTTATCATGATAAAATTTTAATGTTTGCTTTCACTTTATTTTACTATTAACATGATGATTTTCTTAAAAATAGACATCAGGGAGAAATCGAAGCACAATGACATGGGAAGTTTTGAGTATGATTGGCACCATTGCCTTCGCTATTAGTGGAGCCATTGTGGCCATGGAAGAGGAATACGATATTTTAGGCGTTTATATTTTAGGAATTGTTACCGCTTTCGGAGGAGGGGCCATTCGAAATCTGTTAATTGGCGTACCTGTATCTGCCTTATGGGAACAAGGTTTATTTTTTCAAATTGCCTTGCTATCCATTACCGCGGTCTTCTTATTTCCAAGCAATTTACTTAGGCATTGGCAAAAATGGGGAAACTTTTTTGATGCCATCGGTCTATCTGCCTTTGCTATTCAAGGGGCCATCTATGCTGCAAAAATGAATCATCCGCTTAGCGCCGTAATTGTAGCTGCTGTATTAACCGGTATTGGTGGCGGAATTATCCGTGATTTATTGGCCGGTAGAAAACCAATTGTTCTTCGCTCAGAAATTTATGCGGTTTGGGCAATCCTTGCAGGACTTATAATTGGTCTTAAACTAGCAGTGGATTCATGGGAGTTGTATACCTTATTTGGCCTTATTACCATTTTACGTGTTTTTTCCTATACCTACGATTGGAAATTACCAACTCGTAGACTTGGTACCCATTAAAAAGAAAAGCGCTGGAGCTGGACATAAAAAAATCGACGGAGTCTACATTCCGCCGATTTTTTTATTAATCTTCATCAAATACCAGATCATTACTTCTTAGAGTCATTAATTCGTGTCTGTCATAGCTATTTAGCATCAGTAGCCTCATTGCTTGGGCGCGAACAGATTTCTCTATGACATTGCGAACATATCTCCCATTTGAAAAACTATTGGGGTTTAGGACAGACTTTACCCAAATAAGATGATCCCTTAATTTTTTCTCGGCCTCGTGACTTAGATTGTATTCCCGTTCTTCTAACATTCTTCCCGCAATTTCCATCAATTGGTTGATATTGTAGTCAGGGAAATCAATTACTAAAGGAAAACGCGAGTGAAGACCAGGGTTTAGCGTCAGAAAATAATCCATTTCTCTGGAATATCCGGCAAGAATAAGAATAAACTCATGCTGTTTATCCTCCATATGCTTCACTAGCGTATCGATGGCTTCCTTACCAAAATCCTTTTCCCCTCCACGCCCTAAGGAATAGGCTTCATCAATAAACAAAATTCCACCTTGTGCCTTCTTAATTAAATCTCTTGTCTTTTGAGCTGTATGCCCGATATACTCTCCTACAAGGTCCGCTCGTTCTGCCTCGATTAAATGTCCCTTTGTAAGAACAGACATTTTTTGAAAAAGCTTTCCAATCAGCCTCGCAACGGTTGTTTTTCCGGTTCCCGGATTCCCTTTGAACATCATATGGAGAGCTTGTTTTCTAGCTTTCAGCCCCATTTCTTCCCTTTTCTTGTTCACATAAATCCACGCATAAATTTCTTTTATCATTCGCTTCATTTCTTCCATACCAACCAAAGCCACTAGCTCCTCTTCTATTTCCTTTAAAGCCGTGTGCTCAGGGGGAATGATCTTTGGAACAACTTGGAATTCTGGCGCCTCTTTTGTTAACATTTTTTTCTTTTGTGAATTGAGGACAACGCTTATTTGGCCGTTACTTTTCATGCGAAATGGTTGATCCAAAGCTTTCACCTCTCATTCTGCAGACAGTATACTTAAAGTAGCTATGACTACTTTGAATTTATTTGTCATAAATTCGGATCACTTTATCTACAAGGAAAGCATAATCCTTCATTTCTATGTGTATTCACGACCAATCGCTTTCATTAAAAAAGTTTTTCTCTTTATGCCTGAAAAAACAAAAAGAGCCCGTATATGGACTCTATTTTGAGAAAATAAGTTATTGTTGGTTTTCTAAATCCAACTGTACATTTCTTTGTGGCGCAAAAGTTGAGATTGCATGCTTAAATACTAACTGCTGCTTACCTTCTGATTCAAACAAAACGGTAAAATTATCAAAGCCCTTAATTTGTCCTCTTAATTGAAACCCATTTAATAAGAACACCGTAACATGCATATTGTCCTTACGGCATTGATTTAAAAATTGGTCCTGAATATTGATTGTCGTTTTCATTTGTATATCCTCCTCTTTTTCTCTACTTAATATGTATTCGATTTTACTTGTAGCTTTCCTTCAACATATTGTGAAATTTCGGCTATTTTTTTTGAGAAATTATTCACATTACTTACATCAAACCATTCTACCTTCATTTTGTTACGAAACCAAGTCAATTGCCTTTTCGCATACCTTCGGGAATTTTGCTTTAAATTTTCTACTGCTTCATCGAGTGTGACTTTCCCATCAAGATATTCATATATTTCTTTGTATCCAATGGCTTGAATGGATTGACATTCGCGCAGCCCCTGTTGATATAAGGCTTTTACTTCCGGTAGGAGACCTTCATCCATCATCATATCTACCCGTAAATTAATGCGTTCATACAGCTGGTCCCGATCCATAGTTAAGCCCACTATTGCTGTATTGTACAACAAATCTGGTTGCTGCTGACTTTGGTATTCTTGCATCGTTTTCCCGGTCAAGTGATAAATTTCCAGCGCTCGAATGACCCGTCTTACATTATTGGGATGGATTTGCGCAGCACTTCCGGGATCTATCTCCTTCAATTCTTGGTAAAGTGCTTCATTTCCTATTTCTTTTACTCTTTCCTCCAACTGAAGACGATAGGCTTCATCTCCCGAAACATCGGAAAATTGATAATCATAGATGACTGACTGAATGTATAGGCCGGTTCCTCCAACAATAATCGGAAGTTTCCCCTTTTTAGCAATCTCAGCTATTTTAGCCCTTACCAGTTCTTGAAATTCAGCAACGGAAAAACTTTCAAAGGGCTCCTTAATATCAATAAGATGGTGAGGAATGTCTTCTATTTCCTCATTTGTTATTTTCGCAGTTCCAATGTCCATTCCACGATAGATTTGCATCGAATCCCCACTGATAATTTCACCATTATACCGTTTCGCCATTTCAATACTCAACTTTGTTTTTCCTACAGCGGTTGGACCGATGATTACCAGTACATTTTGTTTCGCATTCAATATTTTCACACTGCCTTATTTCATTTTCAATGAAAACAGGTTTCATTTTTCTGCTTTCACTCTTACATCGTAACACAATTTTAAAAAGCAGTTGAACATCAAATAAGTATTAACAAAAAAAACCTTTTTTATGCGTTTTTGATTATGAAATTATCATATCCAAATTTCTTCCAAAGATGAAAGATACTTCTTGTAACTTTACAAATGGATAACGGTTTATTTACAAACAGCATTTTACCCCCAAATTCATGGTAGGCTTAATCGTAGTTTATTTTTGAATAAAACTAAGGAATAAGGTGAAAATATGCTTTCTAATTTTGATATAGGTATTGATTTAGGAACAGCTAATATATTGGTTTATAGTAAAAACAAAGGAATTGTACTTAATGAGCCCTCCGTTGTGGCCATAGATACAGAAACGAAAAATGTGGTAGCAGTTGGGCTTGAGGCAAAAGAGATGATAGGTAAGACACCAGAAAAAGTCGTGACCATCCGTCCTTTAAAGGATGGCGTTATTGCTGACTTTGACGTCACTACTGACATGCTTAAGCATGTGATGCGTAAGGCTACTAAAAAAATGGGCTACGGTTTCCGTAAACCGAATGTAGTGGTTTGTATTCCATCTGGGTCTACAAGTGTAGAACGCCGAGCAATCCAGGATGCCGTTCGAAATGCTGGAGCCAAGAAAATCTCACTTATTGAAGAACCTGTTGCGGCAGCGATTGGAGCAGGAATGCCTGTAGATGAACCTGTTGCAAACGTGGTTGTCGATATCGGCGGTGGTAATACTGAGGTTGCCATTATTTCGTTTGGCGGTGTGGTTGCCTGTCATTCGATTAAGGTCGGCGGTGACCGTCTCGATGATGATATCATTCAATTTGTTCGCAAGGAATACAATGTTCTAATTGGTGAAAGAACAGCAGAACGAATTAAAATGGAAATTGGTTATGCCCTTGTTGATCATGAAGAGCGCTTCATGGATATCCGCGGACGTGACTTGGTTTCGGGTTTACCAAAAACTATTAATCTTTCATCCTATCAGGTTCAAAATGCTCTAAAAGAGGCTCTTCTTCATATTTTAGAAGCTATCCGTGCGACACTTGAAGACTGCCCTGCCGAACTTAGTGGTGATATTGTTGACCGTGGCGTAATTTTAACTGGCGGTGGCTCACTGTTAAATGGTATGGAGGAATGGTTAAGCAAGGAAATCGTTGTTCCTGTACAGCTTTCTTCAGATCCACTTGAATGTGTTGTAATTGGAACAGGTAAAGCTCTTCAGTATATGAGTAAGCTGCAAGCAGCGATTAGATAAGCTTTTTTTGCAATAGGCTGTGGGACTTGTCCTGCGGTCTATTGTTGTTAATATGGAAATTTAATCCATACTTTGTAGAAAAACTTGAAATTTTGTAGAATTCCTCTGATTTTGTGTAGAATTATTATGAATTTGTGTAGAATTATTATGAATTTGTGTAGAATTCCTCCGTTTTTGTGTAGAATTATCATGAATTTGTGTAGAATTCCATTCATCTTGATAGCAATCCCACCTCTAAAAAAAGAACACCCCCATAAAGGAATGTTCTTTTCACCATTACATAACCCGTTTAAACATTTTTTCCATCTCATAAACCGAATAATGGACAATAATTGGTCTTCCATGCGGGCAGGTAAATGGATCTGATGCTTTTCTCAGGTCATCGAGCAGGGCTTGGATTTCATCATTCCGTAAATGACGATTGGCTTTAATCGAAGCTTTACAGCTCATCATAATCGCTGCTTCTTCACGTAGCTTTTTAATGTCTACCTTCTTCATCGATAAAAGCTGTTCAATCATGTCTTCAATGATTTGTTTTTCTTCCCCTTTAGGCAGCCACTGAGGATGAGAACGGACGATAAAGCTATTCATCCCAAATTCCTCAAGAAAAACCCCCACTTTTTCCAACTCCTGTTGATGCTCCATAATCTTCATATATTCATCGGTTGAATACTCAAAGGTTAGCGGAACGAGCATTTCCTGCAATTCCGGTTCCACCTGTCCCACCTTTTCACGGAAGTATTCATATTTCAGCCGTTCCTGTGCCGCGTGCTGGTCAATGATATACAATCCATTTTCATTTTGAGCAAAAATGTAGGTACCGTGCATTTGCCCGATTGGATATAAGCGTGGCACACGGCTTGCTGATGGATGATTTTCAGTAGAACTTTCGTTATCTTCAAAGGTAACCTCATTCGAAAAATGTGTTTCCTGAATCTCGTCTTCTGTTTCCTCCACCGTATTACTCGTATGTGAATTCACATATCCATTAGAGAATGGGTTAACCGACTCCCACCCTAATGATTCACCAATTCTCTCAGTTTGGATCAGTTCTTTGGTAAAATTACTTGCTTCCATCGGCTGTGACTCAGTGACCCTTTCAATTGGAGCACTCCACTGCTTTTGAACATTCATCGGTTCACTTTCTAGTATTGTTCCTTCATCCAACACGAAAGCTGTTTGCTCAGACTTCGGTACTTCTTTCTTAACAGGCGTGTAGGCTGTTGGAATTAAGATCTTAGATTTGAACGCCTCTTTAATCATCGATGTTACCAGTTCATTTAACTCCGCTTCCTTACTTATGCGGACCTCCATTTTTGAAGGATGGACATTCACATCGACAAGCAATGGGTCCATCTCTATGTTCAATAGGACAATCGGAAATCGTCCAATCGGAAGTAGGGTATGATAGCCCTCCTGAATGGCTTTCGCCAACGGATAGTTTTTAATAAACCGTCCATTAATCATCGTTGAGATATAGTTTCTCGATGCCCTTGTAACCTCCGGCATCGAAGCAAATCCACTAATCTTGTAATCGAGTGAGGTACCTGAAATAGGTACTAACTGCTTGGCGATGGCTAATCCATAAATGGAAGCCAGCACTTGACGAACATCACCGTTTCCGTTCGTTTGTAGCAGTTTCCTTTCATTATGGATCAAACGGAAGGCTACCTCTGGATGAGATAGAGCAAGACGGTTAACCACATCTGTAATATTACCGAGCTCTGTATGAATGGTTTTCATATATTTAAGCCGTGCAGGCGTATTGAAAAATAAATCGGTAATGATGAGGTCCGTTCCCCGTCTACTCGACGTTTTTTCAAACACTTCAACCTTGCCGCCCTCAATAACTACTCGGTTTCCGGCACCCTCACCAGTCGAGGTCTTCATTTCAAGCCGTGAAACGGAAGCGATACTTGGCAAAGCTTCCCCACGGAATCCAAGCGTACGGATACGAAATAGATCATTTTCATTTTTAATTTTACTGGTGGCATGACGTTGAAAAGCAATTAATACGTCCTCTTCATCAATCCCATGACCATTATCGGTAATACGAATCTTTGCCAGTCCTGCTTCTTCTACCTCAATTTCAATCACAGTACTTCCGGCATCAATCGCATTTTCCACAAGCTCTTTTACAACAGAGGCGGGGCGTTCGACTACTTCTCCCGCCGCAATCTTATTGGATAGGGCGTCATCTAATTGAATAATCTTCCCCATACAGTTCGCCTCCTTTTCTTTAGCCTTTTAATTTTTTCTGCAAATCGTACAGCATGTTAATGGCCTGTAACGGTGTCACATCTAACAAATCTAATTCTTTTATTTTATCTAACACTCGTTTTTCTTTTGGAGAAGGTTCATGCTTCTTCGGCTCTTTTGGTTCGTCAAAGAACGATAGCTGTGCAGGCTTCTCTGCCTGTATTTCTTCTATTATAGCTGGTTTTTTAGCTGGGACAGCCTGAACATCAGACTGCTCAAGCGCTGTTAAGATTTCATTTGCCCGGTTGATTAGTTCTGCAGGGAGTTCTGCCAGCTGTGCGACATGAATTCCGTAACTCTTATCTGCCGGACCTTCTTTAATTTTATGAAGGAAAACAACCTTGCCATTATGTTCAATCGCACTAACGTGAATGTTTTTGAGCTTGGTTAGTTCTTCTTCTAAAACCGTTAGCTCATGATAATGGGTTGAAAATAAAGTTTTGGCACCAATCCGCTCATGAATGTATTCAATAATCGCCTGTGCTAACGCCATACCATCGTAAGTAGAGGTTCCACGGCCAATTTCATCAAATAAAATTAAGCTGTTTTGTGTGGCGTTCGCTATCGCATTTTTTGCCTCAAGCATTTCCACCATGAAGGTACTCTGACCGGAAATTAAATCATCGGCTGCACCAATACGAGTGAATACTTGATCAAAAATCGGCAACACAGCTTGGGAAGCCGGAACATAGCAGCCAATCTGAGCTAAAATGGAGGTCAGGGCAATTTGGCGCATGTACGTACTTTTACCAGACATATTTGGACCTGTGATTAACAATACTTCACGTTCGCTGTCCATATAGCAGTCGTTTGGCACATACTCCTGGGCGTTTAATACCTTCTCAACCACTGGATGACGCCCTTCTTTAATCACGACACGGCGCTCGGTCGAAAACTCTGGTTTCACATATCGGCGCTCTTCACTAACCTGAGCAAAGCACTGGAGAACATCTAATTCACTAACGATCTTCGCTAAAGCTTGTAAACGTGGAATTTGTTCCTTCACCATCTCGCGAATTTCAGTAAACAATTCATATTCCAACTCACCGCATTTTTCTTCTGCCTGTAAAATTAACGCTTCTTTCTCTTTTAATTCCGGGGTAATAAATCGTTCTGCATTCGTTAGAGTTTGCTTCCGCTCATACTGCCCTTCTTTTAAAAGATGCAGGTTTGCCCGTGTGACTTCAATATAATAGCCAAACACCCGGTTATAACCAACCTTCAACGATTTAATGCCTGTTTTATCTCGTTCCTCACGCTCTAGCTGAGCGATCCAGGTCTTACCGTTCCTGCTGGCATATCGATATTGATCTAGCTGCTCATTATACCCATCCGAAATCATATTTCCTTCTTTTAAAGAAAGAGGTGGATTTTCAACAATGGCTCGCTCTAATAAATCTGATACCTCTTCACAAGGATCAAGACTTTCTGCCAATTGATTTACCTGTTCATCCTGCATCGCTTGTAGGGTTTGTTTTAAGAAAGGCACCTGCATTAAAGAACGCTTCAACTGCACCAAATCACGGGCATTGACATTACCAAAGGCTACTCGTCCGGCTAGACGTTCCAAATCATAGACTTCCTTCAATTTCTCACGAAGCTCTTGACGTTCAAAATAGTGGTTCATTAGAACTTCAACAATGGTTTGACGCTGTTTAATTCCATCCTGGTCAATTAACGGTCGGTCAATCCAGTGCTTTAACATCCTACCACCCATAGCGGTCATGGTTTCATCGAGTAACCATAATAAGGAACCTTTTTTCCCCTTGGAACGAATCGTTTCCGTTAATTCAAGGTTTCGCTTTGAATAGTAATCAATTTTCATAAATTGATGAGTTTGATAGGTAGTGACCGGCTGAAGATGGTCAAGGCTTCTTTTTTGGGAACGATATAAATAGTTAAATAGCCTAGCCGCCGTTTGCTTTAATTTGTCTTGATTTAAATCCTCAAGCAGATGAGAAAAAGTCATATCTATCGAACTATTATCCTCAAAGGAAATAGCCATCACATCACGCTCACGCATTTTCTTTTGCAGCTCTCCGTCAAAGCTACTTGATACGACTACTTCTTTGGCACTTAAAACCGCCAATTCGTTTAGAACTTCTTCAAAATAATTGGTAAGCAGCGTCACTCGGCTTTCACCAGTTGAGATGTCGTTATAAGCAAAGCCGTAGGTTTGATCGTCAAATGCAGTAATTGAAGCAATATAGTTATTTTCTTTATCATTCAAGCCCTTACCATCCATTACTGTACCTGGGGTAATTAACTGAACGACTTCCCGTCGGACCATCCCTTTGGTTAGTTTTGCGTCTTCCATTTGTTCACAAATCGCTACTTTATAGCCTTTTGAAATAAGCTGTTCAATATAGTTGGGAGCCGCATGGTATGGGACACCACACATTGGGATTCGATCTTCACTACCTCCATCGCGACTCGTTAAGGTAATCTCTAACTCCTGTGATGCTTTAATGGCATCCTCAAAGAACATTTCGTAAAAATCGCCTAAGCGAAAAAATAAAAAGGCATCTTGATAATCTGCCTTAACGGTTAAATATTGCTGTATCATCGGCGTATAAGCAGCCATAATGACCTCCACGGTTAAATTCATTTCGATTTCTTTCGACATATTATTATATCACATACCGGGAGTGTCAGGCACTCGTTGAATATTTGCCAAATTAATAGATAGTAGTACCAATTTCCATAAATTAATTTTACGATTTCCTGTTTTTCGACGATTTCTGAAATCAAACCATGATAAAATTTGGAAAAGGGACGGTGGGATGATGGAGTGGTTTGGCCGGAGCAATAAAAACTATGACTTTGATATGTTTTCGACTAGTCATTTTATCGTACTAGCTATTTTAATCATTGGTTCAGTATGTATGTTTCTTTTTAGAGATTCTCTGAAAAATAAGAAAATGCGGCAGGCTGAAATTGTTTTGGCTATCTCTTTAATTATAATGGAAGCCACTTATCATTTTTGGATGATCATAAATGGAAGCTGGAATGTCAGTCATGCCATTCCTCTTGAGTTGTGTAGCATCAGCTTGATGTTAACCATCATATTGCTGCTTACACGGTTAAAAGTAATCTATGAGATTTTACTATTTACTGCCTTACTAGGGGCGTCACAGGCATTACTTACACCATTATTAAATTATGACTTTCCACATTTTCGTTTCTTTCATTTCTTTTATACGCATTTAATGATTATTTGGGTGCCTTTATATTTTACTTGGGTACTAGGGTATCACCCGACGATCTGGTCAGTGGTAAAACTGTTTGTGTTCCTAAATGTGTTGCTGCCTATTATTATGTTCATCAATAAGGTAGTTTACGGGAATTATATGTTCCTAAGCCATAAACCTGATAGTGCAAGCTTGCTGGATGTGCTTGGCCCCTACCCTTGGTATATCTTATCGTTAGAGGGATTGTTGATATTGCTAAGTTTAATCGTATGGATTATTTTCCGCGAAAAGGCTGTCAAACAACCTGACATGGACAGAGACCTCTCCATTCACTAACGTATGTATTGACCTTTTTTGATTAACTGAGTATAATAAATTACATTCCTATAAAGGAATATATATTAAGTCCCAATAGCTCAGCACGACTGAATATGCTTCATTGATGCTACTTCAGCGTACTGATCGAGCCGCTACTTGAATCAGCTTTCTGAGATCAGGACGGGATTAACTTATTCTGTGTAGGGAACAAAGTATTTTTTCTTTCTTCATTAGTCCCAATAGCTCAGTAGGATAGAGCAACAGTTTCCTAAACTGTAGGTCGGAGGTTCGAATCCTCTTTGGGACGTAATAAAGCCTTGAAACGCTGTTCTGTCGCTAATTAGCCGTTCATTTATGTCGGTTGATGTATAGCCTCGAATCAGCGTTTTTTTGCTTCAACCCTTTATAAAAAATGATCCTTACATTTTCTTGTTATTACTTATTGGCGAACCGGCTACACCCCAATTTTCACTTGGCACATCATGTAATAATACTCTGATTGTTTCAGGTGAATTACCTAACGTCCGGCTAACTGCTGCTGTAATCTCTGAAATCAATTGCTGTTTTACTTCTTTCGATCTACCCTCAAGCAAGTGTACCTGTACAATAGGCATTTCCAAACCTCCCGATTATGAAATGACCGTTAAATTCATTTTATCCAACTCATCAAATTCAACCTCAATGGAATCTCCACTAAAAACATGAATGGCTTCGGTAATTCCACCGGTTAGTACAATCATCCCAGGTTCAATACAAAGGCCAGAAGAGTCTAGCATTTTGACCAATTCAACCACCGAACGAACAGGATTTCCCATAACAGCTGAACCTTTTCCTTCTTGAACTACTTTACCATTCAACTTCATTCGAACCTGTGCTTTTTCCCATTGAAACTTATTTGGCAAATATATTTGTTCCGAAAGAAAAAATTTTGTACTGGATGCATTATCTGCAACCACATCAATGAGGTTAAATGAAAAATTCTTATAACGGCTGTCAATGATCTCTAATGCTGGCATTATACCTTCAGTAGCCTGCCAAACCTCTTGCTCAGTAACATTATTTCCTTTGAGTTTTTTATTCATTAAGAACGCAAATTCTGGTTCCACTCGCGGATGAATTAAACCGTCCAGAGAAAGTTCCTGATTGGACATCTCCATTGACTTTAGCAATCTTCCGTAAATGGGTTGATTGACCCCTACCGATTGTTGTTTCGCGAAACTTGTCAGCCCCATTTTCCAGCCAACAAATTGATCACTATTTTGTAATTCTTTTTCCGTGTTGATTTCTTGAATTTTATAAGCATCCTCAATTGTTAAAGAGGGATACCGTGTTGAGATTTTACTCATTTCTACAGCACTTTTTTGATGGCTATAAATTTCTTTAGCAATGACATGTAAATCCATGCTCTCAGTCCCCGTTTTTTTATCATTAAATTTCAATATCTAAACTCTGGATGAATTATCTTCGTAAATCATTTATAATCCAAGCTTGAAAATCCTGAAGATTTTTTTCAACTACTGTGTGCCCTTCCGGATATGATTTAAATGTCACAGGAACCCCAAGCTTTGTAAAACAATCGACATTTTCTTTCCCCCACTCATATGGCAGAACCTGATCATATTCCCCGTGTGATATAAACACAGATAAATGTTTCCCTGGATTTATCATGTATTCTTCCTTTACAAATTGAGGAATATAACCACTTAGCGCTACTAAACCCTTAATCTTGTTTCCAAGGGTGAGAGCTAATGTCATGGAAACTATGGCTCCTTGGCTAAAGCCCAACAAGTATAATTGCTCTGGGTCTATTTCATAATTTATTGATGCATAATCAATAAATTTAGCGAGCTTTTTGATTCCTTCATCGAAAACTTCTCGATTTGGTTTTCCATAGCCCTGGATTGTAAAGTAGGCAAAACCTGGCCCTTGTGTCAAATGTCCCCTTACACTAAAAATAAAGAAGGAATCCTCCAGACCATTAACAAGTGAAAGCATATTTTGTTCATTGCTTCCTATGCCATGCATAACAAACAATGCGGGATATTTTTTCCCAGGAATTATATTCTTAGGACGGCGGAATTCATAAATCATTTCCGTTTCCATTTGCAAAACCTCCTATTATATAACATGAGTGTAAAATGTCTTTATTATGTTTTGTTATATGAATTTTTGTTCTCTTTTAAAATACCAAACATGAATATGGATTGTCAAAGATTTTTCGTTAATACGAAATAAAGTTTACTATTAGAAAACTATAAAATAAGGAAAATTTCCAATCATTTCTTTTAATATCCGTCTTGTACTTTCTTCCTCATTGGAACGTAAAAAAGCCTTGAAAATTCAAGGCTTTTTTCTTTTGGAAATATAATTTGAGTCTTAGACTAAGGGTCCTTCACCTGTATAAGTCGCCGCTTTTCTCGCTCTTAAAAATCTGACTAAGTTCAAGATAATGACTTTACAAACCGCATAGGTCGGAACAGCTAAAACCATACCAAGTACGCCTGCCAGATTTCCTGCAGCTAATAAAATAATGATAATTGTCGCCGGGTGTGTATCCAATGATTTACCTAAAATCATCGGAGACAGGAAATTCCCTTCAATTTGCTGGGCCACCAGGATAACGATGATTACAAATAAAGCCTTTGTTGGTGAATCAAAGAAAGCGACTAGTACGGCTGGTGCACCACCAATGATTGGCCCTACATATGGGATAATATTGGTGAAAGCTACAATCAGTGCCATAATTAATGCATAGCGTAAGTCAATGATTAAATACCCTATAAAGGCTAATGTACCGACAGCGAGGGCGACCACTACCTGCCCCTGAATGTATGCTGACAGTGTCTCTCCAGTTTCTTTTAGTATTTTTAAAGCATCATCCCGGTATCCAGCTGGAATAAACTTTGATACGGCTTCAGGAAATTTTTGTCCATCCTTAAACATGTAAAATAATAAAAATGGAACAGTGACGAGAATGATCGCAATATTCGTTACGATGCCAAAGATGCCCATAATCACGTTCGTCAGTGTATTTGGCAGCGAATTAGCATATTCCATTAACCGTTGTTGCACCGTATCAATCATTTCACTCTGCTGCTCTCTAAAGTTTTTAACCTCTGAAGACTTGACTATATCATTAACAAATTCAGTAGTCTTATGAGCAAAGTCAGGCAGATCATTGGCAAGCTGTGTTGCCTGTTTGGAAACAGCTGGAACTAGGCTACCTATTACTAATGCAAGAATACAGCCAAATACAACATATATGACCAATATGGCTGCTACCCTAGGGAGTTTTTTTCGTTCCAGAAAATTCACAACCGGATTCAATAGAAAAAATAGGAACCCAGTTATCAGAATGGGAAAGAACACGGTCGAAAAAAACACCCCGATAGGCTTAAACATAAATGAGATCTTGGTTGAAACGAAAATAATTGTTAAAATGAGCAAAATTTGAATTAACCAGAATTGAATTTTAGATTTAGACACGGAATGTACCTCTTGCCTTCATTATTTGGAAAAATTATATCAAAATATTGGGATAAAATACAGTATTATCAATGTAAGATATTCCAATCAACATTGATTATTATTTAAATTTCGTCCAATCATACATTTTTTGCCTTTGTTTTTTCACTCGCTCTTGCTTTTTACTTTCAACCTGTTTTTCTTTGTTGAAATTCATAATAAAACCACAGTCTTCACAGATGTAGGAATATATATTCGATTGCTCTGGGATTCTATTCAATGGATTGTCTTCTTCAGATTCTACATAAAAGTGTATCTTGGCTTCAGATTTTATATTCCACCTCGTATCCTCATCATATTTTTGATATTCTGCAGCAAAAAAACCTTTTCGAAAATGGACCCCATTACATACAAGGCATTCAATTTCTTTTATATTTTTTTTCAATACAGACACCTCCAATTAATTTTATGAAGGCAACCTATGTCCCAAAACAAAAAATTGTCACGCGCTTATTTACACGTGACAATCATTTATTAATCTAGTAATTCTAGAACACCATCCGCATCAATGACTGTACCAAATTCCTCGTGCAAGCTGACGAGAGCTAAATTGTGGATTTCTTCAGCACTGTACAACTTCCCATCATAACTAACTCTTTCGAAAGTAGCGATCGCATCAGATACGATGAATGGGGTAAAGCCGAGATTTTTTGCCATACGTGTTGTTGTAGAAACACAATGATCGGTTGTCAATCCTACAATAACAAGTGTTTCAATCTCAGATTCTCTTAAATAGGCCTCCAAGTTCGTACCGATAAAGGCACTGTTAACATTTTTCACGATGACTGGTTCTTCTGGTAGGGGTGCAACAATTTCTTTAATATCACGCCCAGGATGATGCGCCAAGGAAGGATTACTTATATGCTGAACATGAATGACTGGTCGATTTATTTTTCTCCAATGGGTTAACAATTGGGCCATTTTCTCTTCTGCGTTTGGATTGTTTCTTCTTCCTTGGATTGGATCATCAAAATATTTTTGCACATCTATTAATAGTAAAGCAGCATTTGCAGAGATTTTCATAAAAAACCCTCCTATTTTTATAAGAACTATTCCAAAAATCCCATAAGCCTTTTTACATTGTTAGCATTATCTGTTGATGTCAAATATTCAAGCATGGTAAATGCTACATCGAATGAAGTCGCGGGGTTGAACGATGTAATAATGTTTTTATCGATGACAACGCTTTGATCCGGAATCACATTCACTCCCATTTCTGCTAATTGTACTTGCCGCTTCCTATTACTTCGATTATAGGTCGTGGCATTTCTCCCTTGTAGAACACCGCTTTTACCAATTACTAATGAACCTACACAGATTGCTGCAATGAGTTTTCCCTGTTTATCGAATTCTCGGATAAAATCAAGGACGTCTGGGCGAAAAGCATCCTCGTAAAAACCAGCTTGTTCAAATCCACCTGGTATGGCTAAAGCATCAAACTCATTGGCGGAAACCTCTGATAGCAGCCTTTCCGGTTTAACCGTTAAATTCCAGGTGCATTTTAATTCCTCTCTTGTTCCCACCGTTACGAGTTCAGTTGACCCCTCGCTAACGTCTTTATTCCAGCCAAACACATCTGTAAACACACTTGCCTCAACAGCTTCAAATCCATTAGGTAAGAGTAAACATATCTTTTTCATTTCCATCATCTCCTTAAGTGAATTGTATGTTATAATTTACCATTAGTAAAATTGAAATAACTAAACTATAAGTTTAGAATTTCTGATAACAAACTGGAAGAATGGGAGGATCATAAATGGAGATCCGTCAATTACAAACGTTTAAAACAGTTGTCGATTTGAATAGCTTTACAAAGGCAGCCCAAACACTTCAGTACTCACAAGCTTCCATTACATCTCATATTCAGCAGCTTGAGGAAGAGATTGGCCTTCCATTATTTGACCGTCTGGGAAAACACATTCAACTTACGATCGTTGGCGAGGAATTGTATCATTATGCTGTAGAATTACTAAGCGTCTATTCAAAGATTCAACATATTTCTACCAATGACAGGACATTGAAGGGCGAAATCCGCATTGGTGCAGCCGAGTCTATTACCGTATATAAGCTAGGCTCTGTGTTATCTCAGTATAAAAAGAATTATCCGGAAGTGACTTTTTCACTAATTAATGATGATTGTCTTCCACTAAGGGAGCGGCTTTATTCTGGTGAGCTCGATATTGCGATTACCTTGGAACCTAAGGTAAATGATCCAAATTTAATCACCCAAGTCTGGGCCGAAGAGTCCTTAGTCTTCGTTGGGGAAAAGAATCATTCGATAAAGGCAATGGAGGAAGCCACTGGAGAATGTTTTATTTTCAGTCCGAAAAGCTGTGCATTAAGGAAATTTTTTGAAGGGTATTTAATTAGAAAAGGAATTAGTACACATAACCATATGGAGTTTAATAGTATGGAAGCGATGAAACAGTGTGTTGTAAGCGGGTTAGGAATCAGCCTAATGCCCTACATAAGTGTAGAAACATTATTGCGAGAAGAAAAAATGAAGGCGATCAAGTCAGCTTCGGAAAATCCCGTGTTCTATGCACAACTCTCTTACCATAAAAACAAATGGTTGTCGAAGGCCCATATGAAGTTTATTGAAATGGTTTTAGGAGAAAGTTAGAGTTATAATGATGAAATTTCAGAGTTAGTTTCTTTTATTTGTTTTACCACTGCCTCGCATACCTTTGGTGCATTAATGGAATTAAAGCCGTTAAATGATTAAGGAGCCCGTTCCCTCCATATATCCTCAAAGAAAAATAAACAACCCAAAACTAAACCTCAAGCGGTTTAATTTTGGGTTGTTTGTACATAACTTAATAACTTAATTGAGGTAAGCCGTAGGTACATCCTGAACAGGTTGGCGTTTGGTGAGATGTTTGTAAATTATCGTTCATCTATTAATCAAGCAACCTTTGATGTTTTGAAAGGTTCCTTTAGTGATTATATTCAATAAAATTTCTGGTTACATACACAAACGAAACGTAATTTTTTAATTTCTTTTACAAACATAATTTATTTTTCGATTTTTATTTACATTTTTAAATTACATTTGAAGGAGATGAATAACATGAAATTTGATGAGGTTGATCTAAAAATCCTATCGGAGTTACAAAAGGATAGTAGATTATCGATGCGGGAATTATCAAAGCGAGTGAACTTATCTACTCCCTCCGTAAAAGAACGAGTAAAGAGATTAGAGGAGAATGGAGTAATTGAAGGTTATACAATCAAGTTAAACTATGCTTCCTTAGGCTTTTCCATTTCATGCATAATGAAAATAACAATAAAAAATGGGCATTATCAAAAATTCACAGATTTAATCAAACAACATTCGCGAAGCATATCAGGTTATCGTGTTAGTGGGGACGCATGTTTTTTCATATTATTACATTTTAAATCAGTATCAGAAATTGAGGAATTTATCAATGAAATCATGCCACTTGCTAATAGTGCGACAAATATTGTTTTTTCTAAAATAGATATTAATGAGGATGTTAGTAAATTTTTCGAATCACATAATATTTAATCGATATTTTATTTCAAAAAAATCCTCTCTAAATGTAAAAAGCCTTGATTTTTTTCAAGGCTTTTTATTTTGGTTTATAATAAATAACTAAACTGTAGGTTTATCCTTCTAACAAGTCGGCCTGAGAAGTTTTTTGAACTTGAGTTACAGCAGTTAAAGCAGATGAAATTTCATTTGATGCTTGTTTGATCGCTTCCTGGGCAAGTGTAGGATCGGAATTTGCTTTTTCGATTGCTTTTGTTAACAATTCTTGAGTAAGAGTTACATTGGCTTTTGCTTGATTAAGCTGATTTACATCAATTTGAGGCATGGGTTTTCTCTCCTTTTATTTTAAAGTACTTCTTTATAATGACCTCTCAATTTATTTTTATTAAGGGAAAAACTACCTTGAATATGTCTTTAGAAATTTAAAAATTGTCCCCCATAAACTCGCAACATGTAAATCTTTATTACCAATTTTTTCTATATTCAAATGTAAGTTAAAAGGCATAAAATGACTTCTTCCTCCTTAATCTAAAACTGTCCTAGATTATGTAAAAGGAGTGATTGAGAATATGAACAGAAAAGGTGTATTGCCGATTCATGGTTTGTTATTACTGGCCGTGATAGCTGTTTTTATTTGGTCAGTTATAAATCCTGCCAGCTATTCGTCATGGGTATTAGAAGTCACTCCTGCCATTATTGTTTTGAATATCGCACTATCAACATACAAAAAGTTTCGTCTTACTACCCTTTCATACTTCATTATTACTATTTTGGCTATTTTGATGTTTATCGGCGGCCATTACACCTATTCAAAGGTTCCTTTCTTTAATTGGATAAAAGATACTTTTGATTTAAAAAGAAATCACTACGATCGATTTGGACATTTTTTAAAAGGCATGTTTGGCATAGTAATCAGAGAAATATTATTAAGGAAAACCCTTTTAACAAAAGGTATCTTATTTTGGATCGTTACAAGTATTTCTCTTGCCATTTCAGCTATGTATGAAATTATTGAATGGATCAGTTTTATTATAGGAAAGGGAGGAAAAACGGCTAAAAACTTTTTAGGGAATCAAGGCGACATATGGGATGCTCAGTGGGATATGCTATTAACTTTAGCTGGTACAATCCTAGCATTACTTTTCCTTTCCAAACTGCATGATAAATTGTTACAGAAAGAATTAGCTACATCAGCCGTACTAAAAAAGAAACGCTAATTTAACGCAATTCAACCGTCATTTTTTCGGTTTAAAAATCGTTAGATTAGCGTTTTATATTTTTTTCTACATTAAATATCTTATATAAACATAAATCATTGATATTAGGATTGATACCAACATTAGCGGGAAACCAATCAACAAAAACTTCAAGAAGGTTATATGATATCCTTCCTTCGAAGCTATTCCTGCTACCACAAGGTTCGCACTTGCGCCTATTAAAGTTCCATTTCCTCCTAAGCAAGCCCCAAGTGACAAACTCCACCAAAGTGGATCTAAATTACTAATGCCTAACTGTCCCATCTCTTTAATCATAGGAATCATTGTCGCAACAAAAGGGATATTATCAACAAATGCAGAAATGATTGCACTCATCCACAAAACAAGTAAGGTCGATGACTTTAGTTCTCCGCCAGTCCAAGACATGGCGTTTTTAGCAAGAGCTGCGATTAACCCTGTTTCAACAAGCCCACCTACTATAACAAATAAGCCAATAAAAAAGAAAAGAGTTGTCCATTCTACTTTTTCTAACGCCGTTACCAAATATTTGTCTCCTGTGAATAGAAGTAAAATAAAAGCACCAATTAAAGCAATCGTTGCGGTTTCAATATGCATAAATTGATGAATAAAAAAACCACCTATCGTAATAAAGATTACAATTGTACATTTTCTTAATAATGCAGGATTTTTTATTTCATTCCTTGGATTTTTCCTGAGTAAATGATTTTTTAGATCATCTGTAGTCGCTAAATGTTTTCTATAAATCATTACTAATAGCACTATATTTACTATTAAAATTATAGCTATTACGGGGGCAAGATTATTAATAAACGAAAGAAAAGTTAATTCTTGAACTGCACTGCCGATCATTAGATTTGGAGGATCACCAATCATGGTTGCCGTCCCGCCGATATTAGAAGCCAGAATCTCAGATATTAAAAATGGAATAGAATTTACTTTTAATTGGGACGTAATGCTTAATGTAACTGGAACAACTAAAAGAACAGTCGTTACATTATCAAGAAAAGCAGAAGCAACAGCTGTAAATAAACTCAATGCAACTAAAATTTTTATAGGAGCACCTTTAGCTTTTTGAGACAACAGGACAGCAATATATTCAAAAACCCCAGTTTGAGCTGTTATCCCTACTATGATCATCATTCCCACTAATAAACCAATGGTATTGAAATCTATATGGTGGATAGCATTTTTTTGATCCAAAATTCCGAGCGCTACCATGAATAATCCGCCCAGCATAGCAATGGTAGTCCTATGTATTTGTTCTGAAATAATTAATGCATATGTAACAAGAAAAATGATAAGCGCAATAATCTCCTGTGAACCCAAAGCTTTTCCCTCCCTATGTAGTCCAAGTCGTTTAATAAATTTTTTCTATTGTATAGATTCTACTATTTTCCCTATTTTATCCAAAGGATTCATTTAAGTCCTACAAAAAATAAGAAGGCATTTATTCATGCCTTACCCAAGAAGTGATAAAGGTATTTTTTATTATTGTTTTTGTTGGTCTGCAACCACTAATACATCCATATGACGTACTTCTCTTAACAATCTCTGGAATACTGAGCCCTTGAGAATCTCCTCGAAGCGAGTACGAGCAGATTGGCCAATAATTACTTGTGTTGCTTTTTTTTCATTCATTTCACTTACTAGTTTTTTAAAAACATGACGCCGATATTGTGCCTCATAAAATTTCAAATTTTCCTCCAAGACGTTCTGTCAGCTTGCGAATTTTATTCAATACTTGCTCCTCTTCTTCTGTTAAAGGATGATGGTCTATTACATATGATACATACCATGTAGCTTTTAAACGATAGGCGATGCGAAATCCACGGCGAATCAGCCTCTCACTGTCAGGCCTTAAGTTGATACATACAAAAATTACTTCCTCCTGTCGCCATGGCCCTCTTAGTGTACTTTTTCTTTCCCATGCTTCTAAGCGCTCATCAACATCATCTGCAACTTCACGTAATGCTAGCTCTCTAAGTGCAATTAGATTTCCGGTCTTAAAAAAGTTATTTAGTGCTTGCTCCACTTTCTCAGAAGCGTAAATGCGCCCTTCCTTCATTCGTTCTTGTAATGCTTTGGGAGAGATATCAATTAATTCAATTTCATCCGCTTTTCGAAGAATATGATCTGGCACGGTTTCCCTTACCCTAACCCCAGTTATTTGCTCCACACTATCATTTAAACTTTCTAAATGTTGTATATTCATTGTTGAGATCACTGAAATACCTGCGTCTAATATATCCTCTACATCTAAATACCGCTTATGATACTTGCTTCCAGGCACATTGGTATGCGCTAACTCATCGACAAGTACCACCTCTGGATTTCGCCTAATAATAGCTCCGGTATCCATTTCTTCTAACTTTGTTCCTTTATAGGTAATGATTTTTCGCGGGATGATATCCAAATGACCAATTTGCTCAATGGTTTCTTTTCTATCGTGTGTTTCTAACAATCCTATTACAATATCAATCCCCTTTTTCTTTAATTCATTTGCTTCCCTAAGCATCGTATAGGTTTTTCCTACCCCAGGTGCTGCCCCAACATATACCTTTAACGTCCCGCGTTTCAATTTATCCATCTTATTTACTAATTCCTGAGGCGTCAGACGTCGATAAGGATCCATTTCTTTTTCTTTATTTATTTGTTTTGCTGGTAATACACGTTCACCAGCATTTTCAGCGCGATCGGCAACCATAAAAACATCAATATTATTCGTTTTCCGCAATATTCTGTTGATAATTGATCCATAGGCAATTTCTTCCCAACGTGTTTGCTTCGATTGCCCCATGACAATCCGAGTAACTTTGTGCATGGTTGCATATTGGACGATTTGATTTGCAACCTCTTCTTGTTCTAGCGGTAGTTCCTCAAACTCCCCTCCCACTTTTTCTACTAGTTTCATAATAGAACGCTTAAAGGTAAGTTCATTCTTAGTTAATTCCCTATTTGCAAAACAAACAACTAGTAAATCTCCTCCTAACCTTTTTGCAATCTGCTGCCCCCGTCTAACCAGGATGGACCCATTCCAATGATATTGAACGGTCACTAAAATTTTTTCTGATGCACCCGATGGACCAATCATTCCATGCTTCTCGCGATAGTCATCAAGCGTATCATTTACCTCCCCCGCTAAAAAACGAAGAGCTACTTCACGCAGAACGGCGAGGTTGCTCGGATGTAAGAGATTATTTCCTTTACCTTTACCCTCATGCTGAAGCTCGATCTCTCCTTCCTGGAGTCTATTTAGGATCACTTCTGGTGTTACGTCCAACAGTTTTACTTCATCTGCCAACGCCAGTGTGTCTTCAGGAACAGTGCAACCCACCTTTACTTTTCCACCTGTTAATTTATCTACAATCCCCCTTATTCCTTCCAGTTCATAAATGTTCACAGTAGTAATAACACTTATCTTGTTTTTCAGCAGATAATGAATATCGTCGAGACGTGTCAGTCTAGGGGCCTCTGGCCGATTTCGATGGGTTAGCACATCTACTAAAACCACTTCAGGATTACGAGCTATAATAGCATCTACATCCAGATCGTCCTTCTCCTTACCATTTTCTATCCATTTAATAGAAGGAATAATTTCTAAACAGCCTATTTGTTCCGTTGTCTTAGGACGTTCCGACGCACTGATCATACCAATAACAACGTCAATCCCATTCTTTTTGAGGTTATTACCCTCCATCAACATATGATAGGTTTTACCTGTTCCGCTAACCGCACCCAAGATGATTTTGAGTCTGCCTCGCTGCATCTGATAAATGGATTGCAATATTTCCTCTGGACTTTTCCTTTTAAATTGTTCACCCATGTTTGCAGCCCCCGTTTATTTTACATAGATATAGGAAAAAGGAGAGCACGTTGCTCCCCTGTTTGAGTTATTTCTCCAATAGTTGTTTTAAATCAAGGTTAAGTTTTAAAACATTGACTCTCGGTTCACCGAATAAACCAAGTTCTTTCCCTTCAGTATTTTTTTCAACCAAGTCTTCTAATTGACCTTTGTCAATTCCTGCCAACTTCTGTATACGTGGGATTTGAGCTAACGCGGCTTCTGGGCTGATATGCGGGTCCAACCCTGATCCAGAGTTCGTTACAAGATCAATCGGTACTTGGTCAACAGGTACATCAGGATTTTCTTTTTTCCAATTTTCTACAGACTCTTTCGTACGCTTGATCATATCTTCATTAGATGGAGCATAATTGTTCGTCCCAGATCCTGCAGCATTGTATTCAATGCTGGAAACCCTGCCTTGAAAAAGTTTCGGGTCATCAAATTTTTGTCCGATTAGTGTAGATCCGACCACTTGCCCTTTTTCATCGTATAGAAGACTTCCGTTCGCTTTCTCAGGAGCTATCATATTCGCAATTCCAGTAACCAGAAGATGATAACCCAATCCCAAAATGACCATTAGTAAAAGACTAAGTATAGTGTTCTTCATTATATTCGATAACATATTTTTTCTTCCTTCCCCGAACATTTAATATGGGAACTAAATAAATAGATTAACGGCGATATCGATTAACTTGATTCCGATAAACGGAACCACCACACCACCTAAACCATACACGAAGAGGTTGCGGCGAAGTAATTCTGCAGACCCCATCGGCTTATAGGTGACCCCTTTCATCGCTAAAGGAATCAGCATCGGTATTATGATGGCATTGAAGATCAAGGCTGAAAGAATTGCTGAAGTTGGTGAACCAAGATGCATAATGTTCAGCACACTTAAGTCAGGAATCGCCAGCATAAACATCGCTGGAATAATCGCAAAATACTTGGCAACGTCGTTCGCAATACTAAAAGTAGTGAGTGCCCCGCGGGTCATTAGTAATTGCTTACCAATTGAAACGACTTCAATAATCTTGGTAGGATCGGAATCCAAGTCGACCATGTTGGCGGCTTCTTTCGCTGCCATCGTTCCACTATTCATTGCTAAGCCAACATCCGCTTGAGCAAGGGCAGGCGCATCGTTGGTTCCATCACCGGTCATCGCGACCAGCTTACCTTCACCTTGTTCTTTTCGTATCGCGGAAATCTTGTCTTCCGGCTTGGCCTCTGCAATGAAATCATCAACTCCTGCTTCTCTCGCAATCGTAGCTGCTGTCAGCGGGTTGTCTCCTGTACACATGATGGTTTTAATTCCCATTTTACGAAGCTGATCAAACCGCTCTTTCATTCCTGGTTTTACGGTGTCTTTGAGATAAATAAGTCCATAGATTACTTGATCAACTGCAACCGCTAACGGGGTTCCTCCTTCAGAAGCGATCCGGTTGGATTTTTCCTGTAGATCTTGAGGAATTTTTCCGCCTTGTTCGATCACCCATTGCTTGACTGCATCAACTGCTCCTTTTCTAACTTTACGGCCGTCAATTAAAGTTAGACCGCTCATTCTGGTCTCGGCTCTAAATTCAATGAAATCACTGTTATCGGTTAGAGAATCATTATATGTGAAGTTTAATTTCTTCATTAATTCTAAAACCGAACGCCCTTCTGGAGTTTCATCCTTAACTGAGCTAATCGCTGCCCAAGAAGCAAGCTCCTCCACCTTGTGATTTCCAACAGGAGTAAATTCACTTGCCATCCGGTTTCCGAACGTAATCGTACCTGTTTTATCTAGAATAATTGTATTTATATCTCCTGAAGCTTCCACCGCTTTACCAGACATAGCAATGACATTGAATTGAGTAACCCGGTCCATCCCGGCGATCCCGATTGCTGACAACAAGCCACCTATAGTGGTTGGAATCAAACATACCAACAGGGCAATTAAGACAGGAATCTCAAGATTGATCTCTAAATACTTAGCGAAAAATGGAAGAGTTACAACAACAATCATGAAAATCAACGTCAAGCTTGTTAGTACTGTGTTCAGAGCGATTTCGTTAGGCGTCTTTTGTCTCTGCGCTCCTTCAACTAAGGAAATCATACGATCTAGGAAGGATTCTCCTGGTTCACTGGAAATACGCACCTTGATTTCGTCACTTACAACACGAGTTCCACCTGTTACAGAACTAAAATCACCACCTGCTTCTTTAATCACTGGAGCAGACTCCCCAGTAATTGCAGATTCATCTACAGAAGCAATTCCTTGAATGACTTCACCGTCCCCAGGAATTAGCTCCCCCTGGGACACAATGACGATATCTCCTTTACGAAGATCTGTTGACGAAACGTTCATAATCGTTCCATTCACGATTTTTTTTGCAATACTCTCTTTTTTAGTATTCTTTAAAGAATCTGCCTGTGCTTTCCCGCGTCCCTCTGCTAATGCTTCTGCAAAATTTGCGAATAAAACGGTAAGTAGTAGAATAATAGACACCGTTGCATTAAACCAAGGGGAAACATCCCCTCCTAAAGCACCTGAAAAAAATGTAAATAGCAGAGTGATAATAAATCCTACCTCAACCACAAACATAATTGGGTTTCGAACCATTACTCTAGGGTCTAGCTTAATAAATGATTCTTTTAAGGCTTGTTTGACTATATCTGAATTGATCATTGTTTTTTTCTGATTACTCATGGTTTACTCCTCCAAAGGAAACTCCATTAATTATTTTAATGTCAAATGTTCAGCAATCGGTCCTAGGACAAGACCAGGGAAGAAGGTAAGGGCACCAATTAAAATAACGGTCCCAATAAACACTCCTCCGAACAAGGCAGTATCTGTACGGAATGTACCAACTGTTTCCGGAACTGGTTTTTTCGCCGCTAAAGAACCCACAACGGCAAGCAAGGTGACAAATGAAATATATCGACCAAGGAACATCACAATACCTGTTGAGATATTCCAAAATGGTGTATTATCTCCTAAACCTTCGAACCCTGATCCATTATTGGCAGCCGATGAAGTATATTCATACATGGCCTGTGTTAAACCATGGAATCCTGGATTAGAAATTGTGTCTGGATGCAGTACGACTGCCAATGCCGTCGGTACCAAAATCAGAATAGGATGAACTAAAAGAGTGACAGCAATCAAAATCATCTCTTTGCCTTCAATCTTCTTCCCTAAGAATTCTGGTGTCCGTCCAACCATAAGACCGCATAAAAACACTCCAATCATGGCGTACATTAAAACGTTTAGAAAGCCTGCGCCAATTCCACCAAAAATGGTATTAAGCATCATGTTTGAAATCGTTACTAGTCCGCCAATTGGTGTAAGGGTGTCATGCATCGTATTGACCGCTCCGGTTTCTGAAGCAGTTGTAACAGTAGAATATAGAGCTGATTGGGCAACGCCAAAACGTACTTCCTTTCCTTCCATGGTACCTTGTTCATGTTGAACTCCTAATGCATTTAAAGCAGGGTTTCCTTGGTATTCATAAGTCAGTGAAACACCCAGCATAATAAGAAACATCATGAACATAGAGATGAACAACACTCGGCCTTGCTTGGCATTCCCTACCATTTTCCCATAAGCAAATGGAGTAGCCGTACCAATTAACAACATAAGTAAAATTTGAATCAGGTTACTAATTGCGTTTGGATTTTCAAAAGGATGCGCTGAGTTTACCCCGAAAAAGCCGCCTCCGTTATTCCCCAATTCTTTAATCGCTAAAAATGACGCCACCGGTCCGCGTGCGATTTGCTGCTCTGCACCAGCAATCGTTTTAGCCGTTACGGTAGGATCTAATGTTTGCGGTACTCCTAAGAAAAGAAATGCTAGTGCTGAAATAAATGAAATAGGTAGAAGCACCCGGAATATAGAGCGTATTAGGTCTACATAAAAATTTCCTAAAGGCTTACCAGCTAATCCACGAATAAAAGCAATTATGACAGCTAGTGCCGTCGCCGGAGCAGTAAACATCATTAGGCCTATTGCTACCATCTGCGCTAAATAGGATAATCCGCTTTCCCCACTGTAGTGCTGTAAATTAGTATTGGTCATAAAGCTAATTGCGGTATTAAACGATAGGGTTTGTTCCATTGCTTTAATTCCACTTGGATTCAGCGGTAAAATTCCTTGAATCCGAAAAAACACGTAAACTAGTAAAATCATCACAGTATTCGAACAAATGACGGCAATTGCATACTGCTTCCAAGTTTGATCCTTTGTTTTGATTCTAGAAAAACGGTAGATCAACTTCTCAAAGCCAAAAATGCGATCCAATTTTGTTTTGTTATAATCGAATGCAGTAGCTAAATAGACCCCCATCGGTTTTGCAAGTAATAAGACGAGGATTAAGGTAATCCCCACGGATAATAGTGCGGTAGTCAATGTATTTCCCTCCACTTGAAATCAAGTTTTTATTTTTTTCAATTAAAATTTTTCAGGATGAATAAGTACATATCCAAGATACACAAACAAAGCAGCTATAATGATTCCTATAAAAACTAGCATTACTTAACACTCCCTTTCTGAATTACAGAATCAGCCCAACGAACAAGTCCCAGCATTAGTGCTCCCAAACCAAAAATGGCAGCTACCATTAGAATATCTAGCATTTAAATCCCCCCTTTTTTGATTATTCATCCAGTGACATTTACAAAACATCACCATCAGAAAGCATAAAAAATAGACCATACGTACTCCTTCCCCAGTTGAGCAATTGAGACCAAGAACCAGAACTAGAAACACCTCAAAAAGAGATATTCCTATAAAGGATTCTTGTCATAATTGATCATATTGGAGAAAAAGTATGCATGGTCTACTTAGCGCCCAGCAAGCCTGTAAGGCTTCCTTTGCGTCCTGTCTTCCAGTTTACTTTTTCTAAAAATAGGCATAATAAAAAGACCTACTTAGTTTGTCAGGCTGCCCTCTTGCTTAAAAACAAAAAAGCCCCCTGAATAAGGTGGTCTTTAGACCTCCTTCGCTTTAGCCGACGAAGTTAGCTGACGGGTAGGATGGCGAAAGAGTTTCTCATCCCTTCTGGTTCCCCAGAATTAACCCCAAAAAATTGGTTCCTCCGTTCCTGAATAAATCAGGATTAAGCCGTCTATTTACTTATGCTGTTATTCTATTTCGTTAATTAGTATTTGTAAACAGCCAATTTCATGTAATATTCCGCTGAATTTATAGGTTTTTTTTGCTTTTTCATTAATTATCTCTTAATTTCTCATTTTTTCTCTTTATTTTACTTTTTAATACCTATTTTTTTTACTATTGACATTATATAAAATGCAAGTAATATAATGTTCATGATTTAGATAGAAATATGTAAATAGATCCGGGGGTTTTGGGGATGGCTAATTCTAAGAGGAAACTAGAGGCTGAAATCAGCTCAGCATTTATTAAATTTCAGAGAGAATTACTTGGACGTGGTCCACAGGAAGCAAAAACATACATCGTACAGGACATGGTCATAACACGCTTCAAAGGCGTATTAACCACCGAGGAGAAGCATCTTGTAACCCACGACACAGGCAGAAAACTAGTAAAGCAAATGAGACAAGTCTTACGTGAAATGTATAGTCATGATTTTGAAAAAATAGTAGAAGAATTTACAAAATGTAAGGTCTTATCTAGTCATAGTGATATTAGTACAAAGATTGGAGAAAGAATTGAGGTTTTTATTGTTGATAAAGATTTAGAAAAATCACTTGAAGACTAGCTTAAAAAGCTCTACCTCTCAAGTAGAGCTTTTTCCTTTATTGACCCATAGAAAAATTAGTAATGCTATTGATAGTACGTAAGAAACGTAACTTACACTAGGAAAGGTAGCTTGATTTTTCACACCAATCCCAATCAAAGCCCATATAAATACCAAGACATAATAAGGGTCTTTTTCTTTCATGTAAAAAATCCCCGCCAGTAATGCAGCGACCCATAGCATAATAATCGTCCACACAACTGGTGATATTCCCCAGCCATTCCATTGAATATAAACCAGATAATAGCTAATATTTGCAATCAATGCCACACTAACCCATCCCAAATAGATGGATATAGGGATTACATCTATCTTTGGAGGGTGAAAGCTTTTTACTTTTTTATATAGAAAAATAAGTGTAATCAAAAAAGCAATCATGACTAAAACCGTATAGAAAAAGTACTCATAATGCCATAAAAAAATCCACAGGATATTTAGCATACAGGTAAGAAGAAAAAGTCCACTAGTGGATTGGTAAAGAGGGAGATTTCTTCGGTTCTTCGGCAACTGTCTGAGCACCCAGATAAAGAGTAATAAGTAAATGAGTCCCCAAATACTAAATACATAGCCTGCAGGTGTAAATAACACATTTAACCTGTTAGAAATTTCGCCCGTAGTCTGTCCGTTTAGCGGCAACGTATTAGCTAATGCATTAACAATAACCACTAATAATAGACCAAGAAAATTCAAACCGAACCGAATCATCCTATACCCCCTTACTTTTTTATTAGATTGTATGCCTCTAAAGCTCTTTCCCTTGCAAAAGAATGTTCAACAATGGGAAAAGGATAGGAAGTACCTAGCTCCACCCCTGCCTCACGGAGGATTGCATCAGACGCTGTCCATGGGCAATGGATATATTTTGCGGGCAGGTGTTTTAATTCTGGTACCCATTGACGAATATAGTCGCCAGCTTCATCAAATTTTTGTCCTTGGATAATGGGATTAAATATTCGAAAGTACGGTGCTGCATCAACCCCACAGCCAGATACCCATTGCCATCCCATCGAATTATTTGCCAAGTCTGCATCCAGCAGCGTTTCCTCAAACCATGAAGCCCCTCTTTGCCATGGTACCAATAAATGCTTTACTAAAAAGGAGGCGGTTACCATCCGTACCCGATTATGCATCCAACCGGTTTCCAATAATTCCCGCATCCCCGCATCAATTATTGGAAAGCCCGTTCTACCTTGTTTCCATGCAGCAAATTCACCCTCCCGCTCCTCCCAAGGAAAAAACGTGAATTCCTTACGGAGAGGGGAATCAATCATTTCTGGGAAGGAAACAAGTTGATGGTAACCAAATTCCCTCCATACTAACTGTCTTAAAAATCCATAAATATCTTTCTGACCATCGTTAGAAACAATATTCTCTTGTTCCACTAATTGATGCCACATCCACCTCGGACTAATTTCTCCCCAGGTTAGATGTGGAGACAGTCTTGAAACTTGCTGAACAAATGGATAGTCTCTTTTTATCGAATATCCTGACAGCCTTTCCTCTATAAATTGCTCCCACTTAGCTATTGCCCCTTTTTCCCCCGGCACCCAATAACCCTTAAATTTTTTATACCATGCTCTAGTTGGCAATAAACCTAGTTCTTCTATATTTAAGGTTTTGACATCTGAATGTGTACTATTGAAGGTGGTAGGTAAGCTTTTGGAATGTGGAATGGGCATTTGTAAGCATTTTTTCCAAAAGGAGGTAAATACTTTATAGGGCTGATCTTGATTATTGACTATTGATAAAGGTGGAAACAACAGGTTGGAGTGAAAGACTTTTACCTCTATACTTTCCTTTTCTAGAGCTTCTTTAATCTGTTGGTCGCGAAATCTAATCCCAGGCTCGTATCTTTCATTAAAAAATACAGCCTGAGCGCCAGTTTCTTCAATCAGTTCCTTAAGTATAGGAAGGCTCCTACCTTTTCGAACAATTAACTTTGATCCCCGTCTTTGTAGAGCTCGGTCTAATTCTAAAAGGGAATGGTGCAGCCACCAGGAAGCAGCCTCACCTACAACCCTTTTTGTTTCTTCCTCAGGCGACCAGATAAAAACAGGAACAATACTCCCTTGCTCAACTCCTGAAAATAATGCCGCATTATCTTGAATTCGTAGGTCTCTGCGAAACCAAATGATTGTTTTTCTTTGTTGCATTTGTTTCTCCATCCTGTTTTATTCTAATACCTCATTCAATGAGTGAGTAAGCTGGATAAACTGTAGCTTGCTTCTGTTTGACAGATAGTTGATTGCTCCCGGTCCCCCAATGTAAAAACGGGTTTTCTTACAGTCAGAGGCAAACTTCTCTAGCTTGGACAAAATTGCTGGGTCCTGTTCGAAAGGAAAAGTCGTGGTAGCCGACAAGATGACTTTATCTGGCTCCAATTTTTGAATCGTCTTTTCAATTGATCCTTCAGCTGGAGATGCCCCTATTAAGATCGTTTTCCAACCCTTTAACATAGCTTGAATCAAAAGGATTAGCACCGGAACTTCATGTTGTTCGTACGGCAAACAGGCTCCTAAAAGGGTCGGTGCATTTTCCCTGTACTTAAAATTTCTCCTCAATTGAACAAGAAAATCTCGTACCGTTAGGCTCGCAAGCGATTCCTGATATTCGCCCCATTGCCCCTTTTCCCATCGATTCCCAACTTCATGTAAAAAAGGGATCACGACAGATTGAATGAAAAATTCTAATCCCTTTTGGTGATAGGCCTGCTGGAGAATTATATTCATTGCGGCTTCGTTGCAGTGGGTGCCTTCCTTCAGCAAATCGAGAACAAATTCGTTTAACTCTTCATATTGATTCTTCTTTTTCCAGCCAGCATCCAGTAGACTTTGATCAGAAGGCGAACCACCTTTCTCTACAAGATATGCTGCTTGCTTGACTGTATGTCCCTGGTCAACTAATCCTTTTACTTTTAATATTGTATTAATATCTGCTTCACTATAAATTCTGTACCCATTTTCTAATCTTTCAGGATTAACAATTTGATATCTCTCTTCCCATTTTCGAATTACCTGTTTTGACAATCCGGTAATTTCTGAAACTTGTTGGATCGAATAGGTTGAATTTTCGATTTTCATTTCTCTTTATTTCATCCTCTCGGCATGTTGGAAAAAACTTCTCATGGCTATTTAGTCCAGTATATACCAAGCCACAACCTTGTACAACGCCAGAAAAACAACTATACAAACATTTGACATACTTCCTTCATCCAAAGATAATAAAAGAAAATCCATAGTGATGAATAAGGAAATGAGGACATTCATTGGAAAAACTACAGATAAATAAAGCTGTCCTTGCTGGGTTGATTTCTGGTGTATTTTTGGGACTATTTTTGAAAGTGGTTGAAAAGACTACTTCTCTTAAGGTTTATACACTATTATTGAATGTGGATTATGTTCCTATCATCCAACGTTTTGAGCTTTCTGAGATCATTGAATTTAGTATCCACTTATTTATTTCTGTTGTTATGAGCGTAAGCTTACTATTTTTCCTTAACAAAAAAAATCTCCCCACCAACAAAAGAGTGCTGTTCGTCATCCTACTTAGTTTAGTAATCGGAGTCCTTCTTTATCCTACGACTGCTTTATCTAATCGCACCCCTTCTTTGACCGATCTTACGGCATTCGGGTTTTGGCTATTAGGTCATTCCCTCTATGGTGGGATATTAGGTTTTCTATTAAAAAAATAATGTAATTATAGGCGTTTTATCCATTTTGAATTCTTTAGGCTGCCAATGGAATCAGCTCCAATACCAAACATGGCGGCCTTTAATTCCCATTCCAATTGAGTAAATCTTTGAATCAACGAGTCTACTGACTCAACTGCTTCTGGAAGGATAGACCTTCCAAATCCAACTAAATCCGCACCAAGCGCGATTGCCTTCGCAGCTTCCACTCCATTTTTTAATCCACCGCTTGCAATGGTCGTTCCCATAGTTGGATAGCTTTTCATATCTAGAAGACATTCAGCTGTCGACAGCCCCCAATTATTTAAAGCTTCAGCTACAGCAACTTTAAGAGAATCATTGGATCGTAGTTTCTCCACTTGACTCCAACTTGTTCCTCCAGCTCCTGCCACATCGATAAAGCTTACTCCTACCTCAAAAAGCCGACTTGCCAAACTCCCATTGATCCCCCAACCTACTTCCTTTACACCCACAGGGATAGGAAAGTCCTGACAAAGTTGCTCAATTTTCTTTAATAGACCTTTAAAGTTTGTATTCCCTTCAGGCTGAATCATTTCCTGTAAACTATTTAAATGAAGAACAAGCGCATCCGCTTCCGACATTTCTACTACTTGCTTACATTCATCTATACCAAATCCGTAGTTTAGCTGGACGGCACCTAAATTTGCGATGATGGGAATGTCTGGGGCAAATTTTCGAACTTGAAACGTATACTTTTGTTTCGGATTCTCAACGGCCGCTCTGGTAGAGCCTAAGCCTAAAGCCCATCCCTTCTCTTGGGCAGCCAGAGCAAGGTTTTTATTAATTGAATAAGCCCTTTCTGTTCCTCCAGTCATTGAGCTAATTAAGAAAGGCACCTTTATTCTTTTTCCTATGAAATAGGAGCCTGTGTTAATTTCTGTGAAATTAATTTCTGGTAGTGCTTGATGAATAAATCTAAATTGATCAAAGCCGTTTGTAATCCCTTTCCCATTCACGTCATCCTGCAGACAAAGGGATATATGGTCATCTTTTCTTCTATGGATCCCAGGTTCCAACTTCATGCACCCCCGCAATTAAATGGATTCAATAATGGCTTTCGCTACGAGCTGACCTGACTTTGTTACAATAGGTGTTCCTCCGCCTGGATGTGCAGACCCGCCGACAAACCATAAACCCTCAATGTCTTTCGACTTATTTCCCAATTTAAAAAATGCTTGCTGAAAGGAATTGGAAGAAGTCCCATATATTGCCCCCCTATGTGCACCTGTCCGTACCTGCAAGTCTGCTGGAGTCATAATCTGATAAAAATCAATAGATTCAATCAAATCTTTAAGTCCTCTACTCTCCAATTTTGTGATAATTTTAAGAAAATAGCTCTCTTTTCTATCGTCCCAATTTACACGGCTTGACGTGTATGGAGCATTCACCAATACGAATAAATTACTGTTATTTTCTCCAACTAGTTCTGGCTGTGAATAGCCTGAGTAACTTATATAAATAGTAGGGTCTTCAACGATCATTTTCTTCTCAAAAATATCGGTGAACTCCTGTTTATAATTTTTTGAAAAAAAGACATTATGGTGTGTAAGGATTGGGATTCGTTTGTTCATGCCCAAAAGCATCACAAACCCTGAAAGTGATGGTTCCATTCCATCAATTCTTCGGTTTGTTATCGAAGGTCGGTCTGCTTCATCAATTAGGTTCTTATAGATTGCTAGTGCATCTCCATTGGCTATAACCTGGTCCGCTTCAAAAAAACCATCCGTTGTTTCTACCCCTACAACCCTTTTATTAACCACCTTTATCCTTGATACATTTATATTTTTTTTAATATCGACACCCAACTCACCTGCAAGTTTTTCAAAAGCCTCCACGATGGAATACGTACCGCCCTTCACTCCATAAATCCCCCCTTGCCCTTCTAAGGAAGCCATCATACTAAAAATGGCTGGGGCACGGTAAGGAGAGGAACCAACATACGTGGCATATCTGCCAAACATGGCTAATGTATTGGGATGCTTAAAATAGTTTTGTAACATCTGATGTAGGGTTGTAAATGGTTTGATGCTGGCAAAACTCTTCAATAATTGAAAATCAAACATATCTCGGTTTGTGGGCAACAACCGGTTTAGAAATTGCTGTTGAGAAATCGTGTATAGTCTCTCTGATTCCTTTAAGAAATCGCGATATCTACTCGCATCCTCCTTGCTGTATTGAGAGATTTGTTCCTCCATTTCCTCTATCGATTGGGAAAGGTTGACAACACTTCCATCAGGAAAGAAATTTCTGGTCATAGGATGAACGGGATAGAACTCCAAATAGTCTTCCATCCTTCTCCCCACCGCAGTAAACACTTCCTTAAACGCATCAACCATCGTAATGGTACTAGGACCCATATCAAATGAATATTTCCCACCCACCACTTTTTTTAATTTCCCTCCTAATTCAGGTTCTTTTTCCAATAAACTAACCTTACAGCCGTGATCTGCTAATCGTATGGCACATGATAATCCACCTAAACCACCTCCGATTATGACAATCTTTTTCACGTATAACGCCTGCCTTTCCACATATATCCTTTATTTGTCCAAGCCATCCGGACGGAATCCATTCCGATTAATAGGATGATGAGCACACTTATTGGTACGAAGATACCATACCACCAAGGGATTCCATTTCTGTAATCAATCCACCCCTTTATACAAACAGCTAAAAAATAGGACAGGAAGGCGGGTATAAACAAAGACAATTGATTCCAGTTCAAAACTATGACCCCTGCAGGTAAAAGATATAGCCCAATGTAGAAGAACATAACCATCGATAGAATCCATAGTTTTCGATTCACACCAGGGAAAATATTTTTTCGATAACCTTCCCACACCTCCGCTGCATTTTTATACATTCGCATATATGCCAGATCCTTAATAGAAGCTAGTGTAAAGGGAAAACCGTTTCGTTTGACCAATTTGGCGAGCTCCATATCATCCACCAAATGGTTTCGTATTCGCTCATGCCCTCCTACAGCTTGATAACAAGATTTCTCTATACAGATAAAACCACCATGTGCCGCGACAAATCTAGGGTCACTTGACTTTCTAACCCACCTTATCGGGAGGTGGGAAGCGACCATAAACATCATCATCGGCACGACTATTTTTTCTAACCAGCTAAACACATGTTGTCTGGGAAAACCTGAAATCATCCCCGTTTTTTGGTCCGATGCAAATTTAACTATTTTTTCCATCGCATGATGATCCAATCGAACATCTGCATCTAAAAACAACAGCCAATCACCTTTTGCAGATTTTGCCAGTTGGTGACAAGCATATGATTTTCCCATCCAGCCCTCTTTCAGGTCAGAACCTTTCATAAGACGAATAGTAGGGTGTTTCTTACACCATTGACGCACGACAAATTCCGTCTCATCCGTTGAATGGTCATCTAGAACAAGAACCTCTACTGGTCTAATTGTTTGGTTGCTGATTGATTCAAGGCACGCTCCTATGCGTTCCGCCTCATTTCTTGCAGGAATAAGAATGGAGAAGGTTAGCTTATCAAGTTGGCCACTTCCTTTCACCGGTTTAGGAAGCTGTTGTAAATTCCAAATGACAAAAACTAATTGAAATAAAAGAATGCCGCATATCAGGAGGAGAAGGATTTCCATTTCGTATACCCTTTCTTTACATTGTCTATAAAATCACTTGTGGACTTCCCCTTCTCTTGAACAGGAGTAAAATAGTTATTTTTAGTAAAGTCGATATCATTCATCACCATATTCCTATGACTAGTTACCTGTTGTTCCAGAAGTCCTTCTAAATATTGTGTTAACTCAATGCTAGTAAAATGTGAGGACTTAATTAATACCTCTTCACCAAAAAAGATGGAGGCAGTCGGTCTTTGATATTGATTGAAGGAGTAATGTAGACTGACAGGCTTCACCAAACATTTGTCAAAACGTTTTAAGAGGAATGCCGATCCCTTTTGAAATACAAAAGGACGTTGCTCCTGATGATAAATTGCACCTTGTGGAAAAATCCAAACCGCTCTCTTGTTTGCCATTAAATTTTTAGCATAGAGAAGAGATTTTCTAACCTCGCTTATTCTTTCTTTATCAATAGAGAAAGCTCCAAGCTTACGAAAAAAAGGATACTGACGAAGCTGCCTCTCTTCCATCATGATGAAATGTTCTTTGTTGGAAAAATCTTTTATTATTTGAAATATGATAAGACCATCCCACCATGAACAATGATTAGCAATATATAAGACTGGATAATCTGTTCTTGGATCCACATCACCAGCCATTTGTACCGAATGAAAATTCCTTAGCCATAAATAATACCGTTGATACCTATGGAATAAATGACTAAACCACTTGCTTTTTTTTGCGGGAATCAAATTGAAACCTCCCTTCAATCATCAACAAAAATACTAATGCCAAAAGGGATAACGGCTCTAACCTTGCTTTCCAAGCTAAAAGACCAAACATGGCAATCATTGCTTCAAATAAGCGATGGGACCAAGAAAGAACTCTTTTATTCGTTTGGAACAATGGAAAAAAGAGTGAAAGAAGAGCTGCTATTATAGCCCAGCTAATAAAATTAATGACTGGAATCCCATAAAAGCTTCCTTTTTCATCCCAAACCCAAAACATTCTTTCGACGGCTACAGGATCTAAAATGAGATCAAGCACGACTACCCACATTCCTGTTTCGAGTGCTCGACGCCATTTTGAATGCTGTGTGGATAAGAGCAAACTATTAACTATCACTCCAACCCAAGCCATTGCTATTGTAATAGGAACACCCCAGTAGCGGGGGCCCAGTGTAGCATTATAATGATACGATCCGAAGGGAAACCCCGTCCTTACACCACACACTTCAATAATGAACGTGATTAATCCAACAAAGGCTATTCTTTTTATCATTCCTAATCGATTATCGGATACTAAGAAAATAATTTCAGTTAAACTAAGTGCATAAAAAACAAGGAAAAGCCCATTGGTAAATTGTAAAAAGTGAGGGACCTCGTAAAAAAGCATGAGTAGTAGTCCGATTGTGTACCAAATCAAGAAAAAGTAACTAAGCTTCAATAGAGTGAACCTCATTTTGGATGGATCCTTGAAGAGCTGCCAAGAGTATCATCTTCTTTTTCTTGTCACTCACAATCGCTCTACTTGTATACACTTGGTACTCATTATGTCTTACTGCCTCCATAATGGCTGCATAATAACCTGCAGCTAGTTTAATAGAGAAGGCACTGTTTTCAGGATAGGTGTCAATGTTTTCTAACCCCTTTGAAAACCAATCCTCAGCCACATTCATCAGACCCGTCAGCATTCGCTTAAAGCGAAAATTGACCACATTTGTCTCAAACTCCTCTTGTGTATAATGATATTGCTCCATCCATTCCCTAGGAATATATCGGCGTCCTCTTTGTTGATCTTCTCCTACATCCCGGATAATATTCACAATCTGCATCGCTTTTCCAAGGTACACGCCCGCAAGTTCTACCTCACTCGAAGGTTGATCATGAAGAACAGGAAGAAGCATCTCCCCCACAGAACCTGCGACTCTTTCACAATATAATTCGAGCTCTTCCATTGTTTCATAGTTTGTTAGGGTCGTATCCATTTTCTGCCCGGATATCTGCTTATAAAACGGCTCTTTTGAAATGGGAAAGCTACTAAATAGCCACCTTAAACACGGCCAGATAAAGTGACCCTCCGCTGTTTCCAAATGATCAAATAAAGTCTCAAGTTCGCTTAATGTATAGGGTGAGGATTCCGGCTCATCAACAGAATCATCAATCATTCTACAAAAAGCATAAATAACAAACACCGCTTCTTTTCTTGGTGAAGGTAAAAAACGAAAAGCCGCATAAAAGCTCGCAGAATGCCTCTTCATCAATTCCTCACAAGCAGAGATTAAGTTTGAATCAATCACGTTCTCAGCTCCTTTTTTATTAGCTCACTTAATAGTCGCGCCCCCTGTAGCACGATTGGGATCCCCCCACCAGGGTGAATCGAGGCTCCCACACTGTACAATCTATCAATCTTAAACGGAGATAACTGCGGTCTAAATCCTCCTGATTGAAATAGATTAGGAGCAATCCCAAAGCTTCCCCCTTGATATAATCCGTCACGAATAGAATCTGCTGGGGTACGAATCTCCATCCATTCCACCGCTTCACGCAAACCGATAAAGTGCTTTTCTGCTTTCATTAAAACCTGCTCAGCTAGCATCGGTCCTGATGTTTCCCAATCGATTTGATCTCCTGACGGAACTGGAATTAAGAAATATAGAACACTTTCCCCAGGTGGAGCCGCTTCATCCTCCAGTGCAACCGGATTAAACACATAATAGGATGGGTCTTCAGGTATTTGTTTTGTCTTAAATACTTGAGTCATATTCTTTTCAAAATCTTTCGGCAAATAGAACTGATGGGCTTTTGCCTTTGGAAATCGCTTCGAAACACCAAGGTAAATCAACACACAGCCGGAAGAAGGTTGAAATTTCTTTTCCTTTTTCTTTTTTCCCATCATTGAATAAAGATTGGGAAAATCACCATTAAAAATAACTGCATCGTAGAAAGTCGTTTCGTTATTCACAGACAAACCTTTGCACACACTCGCTTCAATGAGGAGGCGGTCCACTTTTGAATGGAGATTAATTTTAACTCCCTGTTCTATACATGCTTTTTCTAAAATGGGAATAAGACTCCCGTACCCTCCCTTTAAGTACCAAATACCATGGGCATGCTCACTATAGGAAACTAATCCGTATAGGGCCGGCACCTCATATGGCGAACCACCGATATACAAAGATTGTAAGGAGTAAGCCTCTTGAAGGTTAGGATGAGAAAAATAAGAGGCATTAAAATTCTTTAAGGTTTTGTATGCTTTGGATTGTGCTAATAGTTTGATATTTTCTATAGTTAGAAAATCCTGCTTGCGTTTAAATGTCTTGCTCAAAAAAGCTTCCATCCCTAATTCGAAGACGTTGGCCATATCTGAAAGGTATTTTAGAAGATTCTTTGACTCCCCAGGAAACTTCTGCTCCAATACTTTAAGCTGTGTGGGCAAGTCTCTGTACTTCGTATACGTTGACCCATCATGAAAATGAAGATCATATAAAGGCTCGCATGGAATCAATGGAATATCTTCCTTCGAAATTCCAGCCTCTTCTAAAATACTTAATAAAAGCTCCGGTAAAAGTACGATGGTCGGTCCTTGGTCAATTTGGTAACGTCCGTTTCCTTGGAAGGTCAACCTTCCACCCAGGTATCCTTCCTTTTCATAAATGGTTACTTGATGGCCTTGTTTTGAAAGCAGCAAGGCAGATACCAACCCTCCAACCCCAGCACCCACAATGCCTATTTCCATAGCACGGACTCCTTCCTGTCTAAGGAATGTTGCTTTTCCTTATAGAGGTTATTTTTCACATATTGCTGGTTTAATAGAGTGGCACTGATTTTGGCTGATTCAAAAATCGTTGGTAAACCGCTTCCAGGATGTGTTCCTCCCCCTACTAAGAAACAATGATTCACATCCTCAAATTTGTTATGCGGACGGAAGTACATCATTTGACTCAGGTTGTGAGCAAGACTAAAGGTAGCTCCTTTATAGACATACATTTCATTTTGCCAATCGAGTGGAGTAACGATTTTTTCCACCTCAATACGGGATCTAATATCATGTAATTCAGGTTCTAATTCTAAACGGGACAAAATCTTTTCCCTTACTCCATGCTTCTCTTTTTCCCAATCAATATCTGCCTGTAAATTAGGAACTGGCATGAGCACATATAGAGCTGACTTTCCTTTTGGTGCAAGAGTTGGATCAAGCCTTGAAGGATTATGGACATAAATAGATGGATCCTTAGATAACTTCAGTTCTTTGGTCATCTCATCCACATTCTGTTTATAGTCTTCTGCAAAAAGAATCATGTGGTGCGGCAAATTTAATGGTTTATTTATCCCTAAATACAGCATAAAGGTGGAGCACGAGAGTTTCTTCTTTTCGAGATTTTCCTTACGGTATTTCTTTAAATCCCTTTGCTTGAAAAGGTTAGTTGCTGCATGGCCAAAATCAGCATTAATAATGACATCATCTGAAGGCACCATTTCCCCATTTTCAAGTAGAACTCCCACTGCCTTTTTCTCTTTTACCACTACTTGCTTAACACCCGTTCCGGTATAGATTTTCCCGCCATACTCCTCGATGACTTGTGCCATTGCTTCACAAAGCTTATTCACCCCTCCTATTGGATGAAACAAACCAAAACGGTGTTCTAAATAAGAGAGAATAGTAAACGTTCCGGGACATTCCCAAGGTGACATGCCCAAATATTTTGCCTGGAAGGAAAAGGCCCATTTCAACCTTTCATCATTGAAATAGTTTGATAATCGGCCATATACCGTATCAAGAGCATTTAATTTTGGGAAGGCAGATACCATATTTCTTGTTATCAAATCAGTTATTTTTGTAAATGGCTGTTGAAGTAGTTTGGTTACCCGGTCAAACTTCTCTCCTTCTATTTTCATGAATTGATCGTAACCTGCTCCATTACCAGGGAACTTATTTTCAATTTCTTGTATCATTTCCTCGTAATTACGAGTAGGTGTAAAAGATAAGTCTTGAAATTTTAATGTATATAATGGATTAATCTCCTGTATCTGAACGTAGTCTTGTAATTGGCGTCCTGCCATCTGAAAGATTTCTTCCAGAATATCTGGCATCATAAAAAAGGTGGGTCCTAAATCAAAGTTGTACTCACCCAAGGTTAATCTGGAAGTCCTCCCCCCGATATATGACTGTTTCTCATAGACCACTACATCATAACCCTTGGCTGCAAGCAGCATAGAGACAGCTAACCCACCTGGTCCTGCTCCGATGACAGTTACTTTTTTACTCCTGCTCAAGTATTGCCACCTCCTATATCATTTTATTTAGATTATACATACTGTATAACTTTTGTACAATGTTTTTGATTAAAAATTATACATTTTTATTTTCACTCATTGTCCTAAAAAGCCTCAACTTCTATAGAAACTTCTGTCAAATTAATCAAATCTCGTACAACGTTTGTATAATCTCCATATACAAAAAAGTCTCTTCCACTTAAATGGAAGAGACTTTTTGCATCATATATAAGTACATGTTCACTTGCTTATCGCTCGCACGCCCAATTATCTTTATCCCTATCATGCCTTGCTTCATAGGCAGGATGTGTAGATGGTACTCCATTTGGATAGATCGAATTATACACCTTTTCCATCACGTTTTTAAAGTTTTCATCTATTTCTTTTTCGTTGATTGTTAACAGCTCTCGATCAAACATGACCCATTTACCATCAACCATCACATGACGAATACTTTCTTCTTTTGTTTCAAATATCAAATTATGAACAACAGTAGAAAAATCATCGCTATTAATCTGTGGAATCATAGGATCTTTTTTAATAAACACCAGATCAGCTTTAAATCCTTCCCTTATAACTCCTAAATCATTCTTTTGATAGGCCTTTGCTCCGTTCACAGTTGCCAGTTTAAAAATATCTTCCGCCTGGAAACGATTAAATGGACTGCTTAGTTTTAATAAATAATAGGCAGTTTTCATCGTTTCCCAAATATCTACGCTAGCAAAATCAGTTCCAAGGCAAACATTTACACCCTTTTCAAGCATTTTACTTACAGGTGCCATACCAGCGCCTGACCATAAATTTGAATTGGGGCAGTGGACAACCGACGCTTGGGTTTCTGCAACGAGTTCTATATCCTTTTCACTCATATGTACCCCATGGTAAAGAACCGTTTTATGATCCAATAGTCCCTTCTCTTTATATAACTCAATTGATGACCTTCCAAAATTGGTGTAAATGATATCACGTCTCCAATCATTCTCCATACAGTGAGTCATATATATCGTGTCATACTCTTTTTTATTAAGGACACAAGCTTCTAATGATTCTTCCGTTATATCTTCCTCTTCTAACAAATGAGTCCCGAACGAAACGTTCCCCACATTTTTTGGATAGGATTCCTCTATTTTCTTATGTGTATCTATAATCCCGCGCAAACCTATTTTATCAATCGCTCCGGCCACTAAATCAGGCCAATAGGCCGGTTCATTTTCACTAACGAAGGTAATTCCTTTCTTCACCATCTCCGCGTTAACCTTTAAGCAAACCCATTCATATTCCTCGCTAGATAATTTGTCTAGGTTCTCAAAGAATTGTGTTTGAATCCTTCCTTGCTGACTATCATTACACCAGGATTCAATCTTCATATCTCTAGCAATTCCTTTTGCTAATAAGGAATATCCATGGAAATGTGCGTTAAATAGGCCAGGAATAATAATATAATCCTGACAATCTATTATTTTATCATCATTAACTACGTCGTTTTCACAATCAATCTTGATGACACCATCATCAATGAAAAGATCACCATTCACCAAATTACAATTTTCGTCTAAGTAACTAGCATTTTTAAAAAGCATGTCTTCACTCCATGTATTAATTTTCCATACTTACCAAACAATTGTACACCAGAAAAGCGCTTCAAAACTACTTTTCGAACTTTTTTCGAACATTCTTTAATCTATGTGGAATCGCCAAAATTCTCCGCATTATTCTACAAATTTCTATTTTAGTCATTGATATATTTTAAGACAGTACAAGGGTAAAATAATATTTCTATATAGGGAGGAAGTTTTATGGCAGTAGAAGAAAAAGCACTTGAACAAAAGCAAATTGGAGTAATGATTGAGCGGCTTGCTCAAAAAGGCGAACAGGCATTAAATGTATTCCGCACCTTAAATCAAGAAAAAGTCGATCAAATTGTTAAAAGTATGGCTCTCACAGCTTTAGAAAATCAAGATAAGCTCGCTAAAATGGCTGTAGATGAAACCAATCGAGGATTATTTGAAGATAAGATTTCAAAAAATATGTTCGCAACGGAGATGATTTATAACAGTATTCGGAACCTAAAAACTGTAGGCATTATTAGTGAAAACGAGCATGAAGGTACATATGAGCTAGCTGAACCCGTCGGTGTAATTGCGGCGCTTGTCCCCATTACGAACCCTACATCGACAGTCATTTATAAATCACTCATTTCACTAAAGACAAGAAATCCAATTATATTTTCTTTTCACCATTTATCTCAGAAATCTGGAATTGTAACTGCACAACTCCTCAGGGAAGCTGCCATTAAAGCGGGCGCCCCTGAAAATTGCATTCAATGGCTAGATGAGCCCTCCCGTGAAGCTATTCATTCTCTCATGAGACATCCAAAGGTATCACTCATCCTTGCTACTGGGGGATCAAGTATGGTTAAGGAAGCTTACAGCTCCGGTAAACCTGCAATTGGGGTCGGTCCTGGTAATGTTCCTTGCTATTTTGAGAAAACAGCCAATGTGAAGAGTTCTGTCCAGGATCTGCTTCTATCCAAGACATATGACAATGGTATGATCTGCGCATCTGAGCAGGCCCTCATTATTGATAAAGAAATCTATTCAGAAGTCATTACTGAAATGATGGCTAACAAGTGTTATTTTCTTAACGAAACTGAAAAACAACAATTGGAACATCTAGCGATTAAAAAAGATACCAGTTCCCTTAACCCAATGGTTGTTGGTTTACCAGCCTTTAAAATTGCCGAAATGGCGGGTATTGAAGTTCCGAAAGATACAAAGGTGCTTGTTGTCGAATTAGATGGGGTTGGACCAAATACCCCGCTTTCCTGTGAGAAATTAAGTCCGATTCTTGCCTGCTACAAGGCAAATAACGTGGAGGAAGCTTTCGATCTTGCTGAACAGACATTAGAATATGGTGGACTAGGTCATACCGCTTCCATCCATACTTCAGATGATAGGATTATTGAACAGTTTGCGATGAGAATGAGAGCAGGAAGGATCCTTGTTAACACACCATCCGCTCAAGGAGCAACTGGTAATGTATATAATGATTTTCTACCTACCCTAACTCTCGGCTGCGGTACCTATGGTGGAAACTCCGTCTCAGTTAATGTAGGTGCCACGCATTTATTAAATATTAAAAAGGTGGCAAAGAGAAACATCAATGCACAAGTCCTAAGAACTCCACCACAAATCTATTATAAAAAGAACTCTATCCAGACCTTAGAATTTATTCCTGATATCTCAAATGCATTTATTGTAACTAGTCCAAGCTCAATCAGAAATGGCTATGTAGATAAGGTCATTCATTTTCTAAAAAAACGGGCCGATTTTAAACATGTTGATATTTTTTCAGAAGTGGAGCCTGATCCAAGTATTGAAACCGTCCAAAAGGGAGCAGAATGTATGAGACATTCCCAACCGGATGTCATTATTGCTTTGGGAGGCGGTTCTGTCCTTGATGCGGCGAAGGCCATGTGGCTCTTCTACGAACATCCTGCTACTGACTTCGATGCATTAAAACAAAAATTCTTAAACCCAAGAAAACGCGTAGTCACATATCCAAAATTACGAGGTAAAGCAAAACTTATTGCCATTCCAACAACCTCTGGAACAGGGTCTGAGGTGACTTCCTTTGCAGTTATTACGGATAATAAATCGAATATAAAATATCCTCTTTCAGATCCTGAACTCTTACCAGATATCGCTATTATCGACCCGCAATTTACGATGACAGTACCTAAGCATATTACCGCCGATACCGGGATGGACGTATTAACCCATGCACTTGAAGCGTATGTTTCAGTTTGCGCGAATGATTTTACAGACGGTCAAATTATCAAGGCTATTCAACTTGTGTTCGAATACTTGCCAAGAGCTTACCATGATAGCACTGACGCTCTTGCAAGAGAAAAAATGCATTATGCATCAACCATGGCTGGGCTTGCTTTCAACAATGCGTTTTTAGGAATAAATCATAGTCTTGCCCATGCATTAGGCGCTGAGTTCCACATTGCACACGGGCGAGCAAATGCAATCTTCCTGCCACATGTCATTCGTTTTAATTCGAAAAAACCTACAAAGTTTACTCCGTTTGCAGGTTACGAACATTTTATCGCTGACCAGCGGTATGCTGAGCTAGCTAAATTCCTTGGATTGCAAGCTCGAACAACGGAAGAAGGGATTGTTAGTTTAATTGAAGCTATTATCACCCTTGCTAAAGGACTAGACATGCCATTGAGCATTGAAGAATGTGGTATAAACTATTCTGAATTTGAAAATAAAGTTGACCTGCTGGCCTTACATGCATTCAATGATCCAGATACGAATGTCAATCCAAGGCGCCCGCTAACTAGGGAATTGGCAGAGATTTTACGGCAAGCCTACAAAGGGATTTAACCGTAAAGAACAAAAGGAAGGGGCATTTGAATTAGCCTCTTCCTTTCTTATAGAATACCATCAATTAATCAGCCAGTTCCCGGTAACGTCCACTGAAATAAATTAAAGGCTCGGCATCCCCGGTGTGAATAGCTGTCACTTTTCCAATTAACAAGGTATGATCTCCTTCGATATGTTCTGCCGATAGTTCGCAGGCAATCTGTGCAACCGTCCCTGCCAATACTGGCTTTCCATCTAGATAGTCAAATCCTACTTCTCGATGTTCCTTAAGCTGCCCTGCAAAAATCATTGAGAGTTCTTGTTGGTCGGCCGCTAGAATATTGACAGTGAATATGTTACTCTTTTTTATTTTCTCAAGAATTCGAGCTTTTTCAGATACAGAAATGACTACAAGCTTTGGATTGAGTGAAACCGACATAAACGCGTTAGCTGTCATGCCATGTACATCGCCGTCTACCTCTGTAGCTACTACAGTTACCCCTGTCGCAAATTTTCCCATAGCATTTCTAAACTGACGATCATCCATTTAATCTCCTCCTCTTCATCCGCCAAGATTGTAAAGAATGATTCCAAAACAGGCAGTAAATAACAAAATATTTAATCCCAAGCCTATTAATGCTCCTTGACCTAATCGTTTCCTCCCCTTTGCAAAGCTTACAATGGGTATCACAATAATGGCGACTACTGCTATACATACATAGGCCATAAATATAGGTGAAACTAACAGTAATATGAATAAGCCTAAAAGGTAAATACCCATGCTCAAACCAATTCCAAGCCATAAATCTTTTAATGAGCCATCCTTCTGCGTCTTTTGGTTATGAGTCATTCCCTGTTCTCCCCTCCCCTTTGTTATTCGACATTTATGAAAGCTCTAGCCTCTAACTCTGCTTGAATCTTCTTTAGTTCCAGCTCTTTATCATCGCGATAAAATAAATTGTACGTATCAAATGGGATGATTCTACCATCTGGATGAGCGATATGAACGCAGGATTTTTTAACGGATCGCACATCAAAATTGTACGCATCTAAAAACTGCATAATGATGACCCGAAATACGTTATCATAGCCAATTTCTCCTGGCATAGATACTTTTGGCAAACAGCAGAGTAAATCCTTTAGGGAGAGTGACGCAGAATCGGGTGAATGATTTAAAGAAAATAATTTAAAAATCATGTTTTTGATATTGTCATCCTGTTCAAAAACAATGGTATTGCGTTCACCTTCTAATAAAATATTAGGATCAATAAGGCCAGTTAATGGTGTTGCTTCGCCGTTCATTTTTAATGCATACCCCATTGCTAAACAGTCCGGGTGGCAGGGAACAGGAATAATATCCTTTGAGCCAAAAACATTGGATTGGTCAATGATCATCTGTCTTACTTCACTAAGTGTAAGGCGATTTGTCGCTGGATCGTATTCTTCCAATCTCCCTGCAGCCTGAATCGGTTGGAAGGTAACTCCTCGAACACATTTCTGTTTCAACCCATATTGAATAATTTTGCCGACCTCATGATCATTTAAGCCCTTCTTTAAGGTTACAACTAAGGTTGTAGAAATATTAAATTCATTTAAATGTTCAATTGCTTTTTTTCTTACATCCCTTAAATCTACCCCTCTTAATTCTTCTAGTGTTTCTTTTTCAAAGCTATCAAACTGGAGATAAATTTCAAAACCAGGAGAGTAAGTGGCAAGCCTTCTCACAAACTCTTTATCTGTTGCCATGCGAAGACCATTGGTATTCACCATTATATGTCGGATCGGTCTTGATTTTGCCATATCAAGTATGTCAAAAAACTGTGGATGGATGGTGGGTTCCCCGCCACTGATCTGAACAATATCTGCGTGTCGTTCATTTTTTATGATATTATCGAGCATGAATTCAATTTTCTCTAAGCTTCGGAAGCTTCCTTTTTGAGGAGAGGATTCCGCATAGCAGATGGGGCATTTTAGGTTACATCTTTCCGTAATCTCTAAAAGCGTCAAACAGCTATGCTGTTCATGGTCAGGGCAAAGTCCACAATCATATGGGCAGCCATATTTAATAGGTGTATTCCATCGGTATGGCATTTCCGATGGTTTAATAAACTCACGACACCATTTATAATAAGCGACATCAGTTGAAATCAATACCTTCTCCCTACCGTGCTTCATACAATGCTTCACAAGGTATACCTTTTCATTTTCAATAATTACTTTAGCTTCTACCTTACGCAGACAGGTTGAACAGATACTGTTTGTTAGTTCATAAAATAAATAGGGACGGTTAGGCATGAATTTCTCTCCTTTTTTCGGTTTGTGTTTTACTAATCAGCCACAGGTAATACGTAATTCCTAGTAAACTAGCAAGTTGGATATTATTTAGAATCCAGTAAGGATGTGGAGTTGGTTTGATAAAATCAATCATTAGACGAAAGAGAAGATACCCTAGCATAAATAATTGAAATAACAGCCCTTCCCACCCTATCTGTTTTCTTTTTAAATAAAGAAGAAAGACGATAAGGATGCCTAAGAAAGCGATTTCATACAATTGAGTGGGATGCCTAAGAATACCATCTCCAAAATCTACGCCCGTTGCCCATGTGGTTGGAACACCATAGGTATGATCATCTAAACCAGTTAAGAAGCAGCCAATTCTTCCGATCATCATTCCAACAGAAAGAGGTAAAACGAAATCATCCCCCGTTGAACGCGTCCATCCAATGCATTTCTTAGCTGTCTCCACCCCAATTAAGCCGCCTAACAATCCACCCACAATTGTTTTTCCTTCTACTAAATAAACTAGATTATTCCAGTTTTCCAGTGTCTTCACCGGGTCTTCTAACCAATATAGAAGTTTTGAACCCATGGCAGCACCTAATGTCGCACCAACTACTACCCATAGTGCTTTATCCATAGGAATTCGTTCCTTATTTCTTGTATATAAATACACGCGAAATCCAATAAAATAGGCTAAGGATTCAAATATCAAATGCGGATGCACACCAAAAATATAGAAAGGGAAATTCATCATCCACCACTCCTTTCTTTACTATATTCTTCCATGCTGATAAATATATTAACACAATTTTTCAAAAAAACTGTAAATTATCTCAAAAATACAAATCATTTCAGTAATAGAAAGAATAAAAGCAAAATTGCCCAAATATTTAATAGATTTGTGCTACTATTAATTCAACACCTTTAAAAAAAATGGAGGTTATCATCATGAAAATATTAGTTGTTGGAGCTGGTGCAGTCGGAGGTTATTTTGGCGGCCGCTTAGCTGAAAAAGGAGAAAAGGTTACCTTTCTTGTTCGGGAAAATAGAAAGAAACAGCTAGAACAAAATGGACTACTCATCCAGAGCATCCATGGAAACATACATATAAGGCCACAACTACTTCTCTCTGGAGAGGCAGCAGAAGCCTTTGACGTTGTTTTGATTTCCACGAAAGCTTATCACCTTGATTCGGCAATTGAAGACATGCGCCCTTACATTGGAAAGGATACTATGATCCTTCCGCTTCTGAATGGGATGTCACACATCGACAAGCTGGTTGAATCCTTTGGTGAAAAAAATGTCCTTGGTGGGCTTTGCTTTGTGGAATCCACCCTTGACCAGCATGGAACCATCATTCAAACTAGTCCTATCCACGATCTAGTGTATGGTGAAAGAAATGGAGAAAAATCTGAACGAATAACACGTTTAGAGAACGTTCTTACGGGGACAAAAGCCAATTTTCTGCTTTCAGATAAGATTAACCAAGAGATGTGGGTAAAATATTTATTCATATCCACGCTTTCCGGTATCACCTCCTTGTTTAGGTCTCCCATCGGACCCATTCTTGAAAATAAAGAGGGAGTTAACACGATTGAGAAGGTGCTGCATGAAACAGCTTCCATTATGAGAAGTATCCATGCACCCCTGCCAGAAGGTATTGAAGACTTACAAAAGAACAAATTAATGGCTATGAATTATGAAATGAAGTCTTCGCTCCAACGAGATATGGAAAAGAGTTTGCCCATTGAAGCAGATCATCTATACGGTTACCTATTAAAATTAGCTAACAAAAACGATATCGATGCTCCCAATTTAAAAATCATTAACCTGAATTTAAAAATATATGAAACAATGAACCTCTAAACTAGTACTTGGGGAAATATCTAATAGTTTATTTATTTCCCATTTTCTTTTTCAATTTCCTGTAAAAGCGATAGCCTTTCCTTACACCATCCACGATAAAAAAAGGAATGGGGGGATGGAATTTAAGTATATAGGGCCTATATATCTTGTAATATGCCTTCTTCAAATCTTTCCACTTGTGGCATACACCCTGTTTATAGAAATCAGAAACGTCTACGATATATCCTTTTCCGTTATGCATCACGACGTTTTTACCATGAACATCAAAGGGATTTAAGCCAACTTTTCTTGCGTATTCTAATCCAGCATCGATATCCTGAATCACATTTTCAGGTATAGGTAAACCCTTTACTAAAGCATCAAATAAAGTAATCCCCTCCAGCTTTTTTAAGATCAAATAATTTTCTCCATAGTCTAAAAGTCTGGAATAGGATTCATGGTTTCCTAATTTTTTATATACCTCTATTTCCTTCTTCAGCTCTTCAGGGTTCCGTCCATAAATTTTCACTACCCAGTTAGGGTTTGACTCATGAGCAAAAACTCCGGCGTAATTGCCGCTTCCGATCGTTCTCCATGAATGGGATTGATTTTTTACAATAATGGGATCGAATGGGCTGGGCGATTGTAATTCAATTTTGGTTAATAACTCATTTTCAATTAGCTTTATATATTGTGCGATTTGCATCCGTACCCACCTTCTCTACTCTTCCGTTAATATTACATAAATCATAATGTTTTTCCCCCATTTCTTCAACCGTATCTTTTCAGCAGTAAAAAACCATAGTACACTTAAAAATAGTTATTATTTGTTCAATATTTAAAAGTGAGGAGATACTGTGAATTTTCCCATTTTAGAAACAAAGAGACTGAAGTTAATTGAAATCACTCATCAGCATGTTGATTCCATTTATGAGGTATTATCTTTAGAAGAAGTAACACGTTTTTACGGAACGAACCGTTTTACCTTACCAATTGAAGCTTCGAGATTAATTGACATGTTCCATAAGAACTTTCATGAAAAAAGAGGGATCCGCTGGGGAATTAAAGTAAAAGAAAATCAAAGGATTATTGGTACAGTAGGGCTAAATGCTTTACATATGAATAATAAAAGGGCTGAAATTGGCTACGAACTACATCCTGCGTTTTGGAGAATGGGCTATGCCTCTGAAGCTATTAAAGAAGTATTGGCGTTTAGCTTTAAGCAATTACATTTGTATCGGTTAGGAGCAGTCGTCTTTCCCGAAAATGAGGCCTCCATCAATTTACTTATGAAACTAGGCTTTGAGCAAGAAGGCCTTCTACGAGGGTATATTCATCAAAATGAAGAATTCCATGATACATGCGTACTATCTTTGTTGCAGCCTGATTGGAAAAGAAGCCAGGAAAATTAGTTCTCCTGGCTTTCATTATTCTCAAAGAAATTCTTCATTGCCTCTGGATCATGTGCTTTTCCATTGTGATAATATGGATTATCTTCTGATGGTTCCTTTGGGTCAAGGTTCGTTTTGATTACTAACATTGGTGAGGAAGGACTTTCAGCAATCATTCTGTCATTTAATTGATCAAAATCAGTCATCTTTTTATTTCCAGGTTGTCTCGGCTCCATCACTAACACCTCCTAGAAATAGCTTGCTGATATTCTCAGTTAAACATGCATTAAATTTCCATATCCTAACCAAATTCAAAACAGAAAAAAACTAGGAAGTTTTACCTTCCTAGTGGTCTTACTCTTCTTCTGAGCCGACTAAGAACTCTGGATTCAGATCCTCAAATTCTTCATCGTCTACATCCAATCCCCAATCATCGTCACAGTCTTTGCAGCCTTCAGAACTAACGCGAACACAAACCTTTGTTTCGCCAATTACTTCTACAAGGAATTCCCTTTCGACGTGAACGATGATTCGATTACCGTTAGGGGAAATGACTGCTTCCACACAATTTGGCTGTTGCAACACTTTAGCACAAATCTCACTGTCATCGTGGCAGTCATGATCACGATACTTTAACTTGATAACATCAGTATATTGTACCCGTTCAGTTACTACCTCTGTTTTGGTATTATCATTAAACGAGTACCATACATTGATATCATAGTGACCGTGAATCTCTACAGTCTTACCTACTTTTTTCGCGTTGTATTTATGGTTGATAATCCAACAACCAAGAATACTTGTTGGACTGTGCGCCGGGCTAATCGTATGATTGGACTGGGTGAATTTACGTCCTTTCGCTACTACGGCCTTCGTAATTATCTCTCTATATTCTCCCATTTCGCGCGAACCCTCCTCATTCAGTTTCATTTCATCGTATGCTAAATTGTAGACTAGTGTGATATATAATTTTGTGAATACTGGTTAAAAGTTTAGTCATAGTTCATTTTATGCGGGATTTAATGGTGTGTGCCTCTCTTGCCTGTACTTAAAAATGGAGGTTTCTTATGTAGATTAAATCGAGGAGAATACTGATTCTTGAAAAAGAAAGAGGCTGACCCTTTTTTGAGTCAGCCTCTTAGCCTAATTAATGATCGTGATCACAATCGTCGTGCCCATCACAAGCTCCGCCGCCATGTTTCATGCTGCCGCCTGTTTCACCCATTAATACATCGCCGCCTGTGGAAGTGATAATCTCATCAGTGACTGTATTTGAAATAGTCGATGCAATTAGCTGCAACAACTCATTAACTTCTAATTGGGATTGCTTAAAATCCTGAACAACAGGAATTTCATCTAGTTCCTGTTCAATTGAAGCAATTTTGTCTTCAACCTTCTTTAATGCCTCAGGTTTTCCATAATGTTGTAGATTAACTGCTTGCTTCTGAAGACCTTTAATATCTGCAATTAATGTGTTTACCTTTGGATTTTCATGAATATGAGCTTCTGCTCGTTTGAAGAAGTCTACTTCTTCAGTTTCTGCTATCATACGTGCTAAATCTGCTGCACGAGCGACGATATCGTCTTTAGTATACTTCGCCACTTTACTTCACCTCTGCTGGTTCTAATTCTTCCACCATTTCTCCGTTTAATGACCATGTTTTTGCTTCTGTAATTTTTACTTTAATAATTTTGCCAATCGTTGATTTAGGTGCTACAACGTTGACAAGCTTGCTTCTTGTTGTGTAACCTGCAAGAACATTAGGGTTGTTCTTGCTCTCCCCTTCGATCAGTACATCAAGAACCTGACCTTCATGTTTTTTCATTGCTTCTAATGACATTTCATTAACAAGCTTGTTTAGACGCTGAAGACGTTCTTTCTTAACTTCCATTGGAACATTATCTTCCATTTTGGCCGCTGGTGTTCCTTCACGTGGAGAATAAATAAATGTATACGCTAATTCATACCCTACTTCACGATAGAGAGACATTGTCTCTTCAAACTGCTCGTCCGTTTCGTTCGGATATCCCACAATAATATCAGTTGTCAAAGCAACATTTGGAATCGCCGCTTTAATTTTTCTAACAAGCTCTAAATATTGTTCTCTTGTATATTTACGAGCCATGATTTTTAATACATCCGTTGAACCTGATTGGACTGGCAAGTGGATATGATCCATTAAGTTGCCGCCTTTAGCAAGAACTTCGATTAAATGATCATCAAAGTCACGCGGATGGCTTGTAGTGAAACGAATTCGTGGAATATCAATCTTACGTAATTCATCCATTAACTCACCTAGACCATAGTTCATTCCTTCTAAGTCTTTACCATAGGCATTAACGTTCTGGCCTAGAAGAGTTACCTCCTGGTAGCCCTGTGCTGCCAAATGACGGACTTCCTGGATAATCTCTTCAGGTCTGCGGCTACGTTCCTTACCGCGTGTATAAGGTACAATACAATACGTACAGAACTTATCGCAGCCATACATAATGTTAACCCATGCTTTAATCTTGCCACGACGTACCTTTGGAAGGTTTTCAATAACGTCTCCTTCCTTAGACCATACTTCAACAACCATTTCCTTTGACATATATGCTTCATGAAGGATGTTTGGCAGGCGGTGGATATTATGAGTACCAAAAATCATATCCACTTGGTTATACGTCTTCAAAATTTTATTAACTACGGACTCTTCCTGAGACATACAGCCACAAACACCTAAAAGTAAGTCTGGCTTCTCTAATTTTAGTGCTTTCAAATGACCTAATTCACCAAACACTTTATTTTCAGCATTCTCGCGAATTGCACATGTGTTTAGTAAAATTACGTTTGCATCCTCTGTATTATCAGTGGGCTCGTATCCTAAAGCTAAAAAGATCCCAGCCATAACTTCTGTATCATGCTCATTCATTTGGCAACCATACGTACGGATATAGAACTTTCTGCCTTCACCCATTCCACGGAACTCTTCTGGAATAGCAAAGTCATTGTGATACTTTACTTCTTCTTTACCACGTTTCTTCGCATCCTTTAAAGAAGGTGCAGTAATTACTTGCTCAAAGTACTTGCTGTAATCCTTGGCGGATTTTTTGTCCGAAGAATTAGCCGTTTCTACTTGTTGACCTTCTAAACGTTGCTTTTCATTCATTTGGTTCAAAATCCCCTTTCTTACATAGTAAACATAAACTGATGGCTTCTATTTAGTTTCATTATTATTCTTTGTGCAAAGAATAAATTTTTGGTTAATCTGCACATTATTATAGTATAAAGGTTTACTGTAATGAAAACAATAGAAATCCCTGTAAACACGCCCTTTTAGAGGACATTGCTAATCATCTAAAATAAAAATTTAGCCAATTAATAATTGTACTGGATTCCAAGTAAAATTAATGTGAGGTAACTCACTATTTTTCATAAAAAAAAATCCCGTGGAACAAAGTTCCGCGGGATTTTTTTATTTATTACATAAATTCGCCGACTAATTTATCAAAATAGTTTTGGTCAAGATTAAGGTCCGCTTGAGATAACGGAGCCGGTGAGTACCCTTGGATTAACTCCTGGTAAGATTGACGCTCAGTATTTTGATAGATTAGACCAGTTACAAGACCATTATGCTTCATTAATGTTTGCATAGCCATTTCACGACTATTTGGGTCGTACCCTTCAACATCACTTAGCTTTGTAAGATTTTCTTTGAACCAATCATATGTGTTGACCTTATTATAAGTTACACATGGGCTGAAAACGTTGATTAATGAGAACCCTTTATGATTGATACCTGCTTCGATTAGAGCAGTAAGTTCTTTTAAATCAGTTGAAAAGCTTTGTGCAACAAATGTTGCGCCAGCAGTTAAAGCCATTTCCATTGGAGAAATTGCTTGTTCAATTGATCCCAATGGAGTTGACTTTGTTTTAAAGCCAGCTGCAGAACGTGGTGATGTTTGACCTTTAGTTAAACCATAAATTTGGTTATCCATAACAACATAAGTAACGTCAATATTACGACGAATAGCGTGAATCGTATGACCCATACCGATGGCGAAACCGTCACCGTCACCGCCAGATGCGATAACAGTTAAGTCACGATTAGCCATTTTAACACCTTGTGCAATCGGTAATGAACGGCCATGGATACCGTGGAAACCATATGAATTGATATAACCAGAAATACGTCCTGAACAGCCGATACCAGAAATAACAGCTAAATTTTCAGGTTCTAAACCAACATTTGCTGCAGCACGTTGCATTGCCGCTTGTACGGAGAAGTCGCCACAGCCAGGGCACCAGTTCGGTTTTACATTGTTTCGAAAGTCTTTAAAAGTGGCCATTTAGAACAACTCCTTACATTTTGTATACACTTCGTGCGGCAAGAACGGATTACCATCATATTTAACATGCTTAACGATTTTCTCAGCATGTCCAACATTCATCTTCATGATATTCGCTAACTGTCCAGTTGCGTTGTTTTCAACAACAACAACCTTCTTCGCAGAACGAACTAACGGAAGAACTTCGTCTGTTGGGAACGGATGAATTAAACGAACATGAGCATGGTTCACTTTTAATCCGTCCTTCTCAAGACGAGTCATTGCTTCTTCAATTACACCACGTGTTGAGTTAAAACCAACAAATAAAACATCAGCATCTTCATGCTTTACATTTTTATAAACTGGTGTATCAAAGCGGATATTCTCGACTTTACGGAAACGCTTATCCATCTGAGCAATTCGGTTAGGCGCTGATTCTGATGGTTTACCAGTTTCATCGTGTTCTACACCTGTTACATGGTGGATACCATTTTTCATACCAGGAATAACACGTGGAGATACGCCATCTTCTGTCACTTCATAACGCTTGAAATAGCCATTGTTTTCGTTTGCAGGAATGTCTCCTGAAACTAACTTACCTCGTCTAATTTCAACTTTACTAAAATCTAAAGGTTCAACTGTTTGTTTACCTAAAGATAGTTGAAGATCAGTAAGTAGAATAACTGGGCACTGATATTCTTCTGCTAGATTGAATGCTTCAGCAGCATCATAGAATGCCTCTTGAACTGTACTTGGAGCCATAACGATCTTTGGAATTTCACCGTGAGTTCCATAAATCATAGCCATTAAGTCTGATTGTTCTTGTTTTGTTGGTAATCCAGTAGATGGACCGCCACGTTGAGTGTCAACGATAACAAGTGGAGTTTCTGTAATACCAGAAAGGCCAATTGCTTCCATTTTCAAGGATAATCCTGGACCAGCAGAAGCTGTAATTGCACGGACACCACCATAGTTAGCACCAATAGCCATTGTACATGCTGCGATCTCATCTTCTGTTTGAATGACTGTTCCGCCAAGAGCAGGAAGCTTTTTAATTAAATATTCCATAATCTCAGAAGCTGGTGTAATTGGGTATGCAGCCATAAATCGGCATCCACCAGCGATCGCACCTAATGCAATCGCATCGTTCCCAATCATAAACATGCGCTTCTTACCATCAGCTTTTTCAAGCTGCATGGTTTGGACACCAGCTCCAAGTTTTTCTTTCATATAATCATAGCCGGCTTTAATTGCATCCATGTTTTTAGCAACAACTTGTTCGCCTTTTTTACCGAAAATTTCATGAACTACTTCTTCAAAAACTCGAATATCCAAATCTAACACAGCAGATGTTGCACCAATAGCTACCATGTTTTTCATTAAAGAAGTTCCTAGCCCAGTAGCAATTTCTGTAAATGGAACCGCATACAAGGAAGCTTGTGTATCTTCAGGTTTCTTTGGATCAAATTTGGAGTCAGCTAGAATGACACCTTTGCTATGAAGCTCTTTGTAGTTTACATCAACGGTTTCTTGGTCAAAGGCTACAAGGATATCTAGATCGTCAGAAATAGAACGAACTTCAGTCGTACTTACTCTGATTTTATTGTTTGTATGACCGCCTTTAATACGAGATGAAAAGTGACGATAACCATACAAGTAATATCCCAGGCGATTCAGTGCGATTGCAAAGATTTCCCCAGTGCTTTCAATACCTTCCCCTTGTTGTCCGCCAACTTTCCACGAAAGTTGATTGATCATGACTTACACCCCTTTGGATATGTAAAAAATAAGTTGATTGAACATACTAAGTGTAGCACTTTTCCTAGTAATTCACTAGAGATTAGCCCATTTAAATACGTTGCAGACTAAAAAATAGAAACAAGGATATGTACTAAACGCTTACAATTCTAGACCTATGCACTAAAAATTGCAACCCTTTCACACCAAATATTGTCTAAAATATGAATATTTTTTTATTATTTGAAATTCACTGTTTTACTTTAAAGCAAAAAATAGATAAATAGCAGATAAAAACTGTTATTCTTATGCGGTTTTGCACGATTTATCACTAAAGGCAATTGATATTTTATACATTTCTCTTGTATATTAGAATAATATTTTTATATACAACTATGACTACCCTGGAAATAAAAAAACCCGCTTGTTTCAAACAAGCAGGAAAAATAAGAAGTACCTTTTTTTGCCCCCCGGAAAATAGTCTATCTCTTTCACCGAGGTTCAACGATTAGTTTGATAGCTGTGCGTTCTTCCCCATCAATTAAAATATCGGTAAACGCAGGGATACAGATTAAATCAACTCCGCTAGGTGCTACAAATCCTCGTGCAATTGCTACTGCCTTTACGGCTTGGTTCAATGCACCCGCACCAATGGCCTGTATTTCTGCTGCACCTCTTTCACGCAGAACCCCGGCAAGTGCACCAGCTACAGAATTAGGATTAGATTTTGCTGAAACTTTTAATATTTCCATTCCTAGCTCCTCCTTAAAAAATCCCGATCCCGCATGAGCAGTTTCATGTACAAATCAGGTTATAACTTTCCACTGCTACTATATTCAGCCTGCAAAAGACATATTCCGGCTTGGACAAAAAAAAGCCTTGATTCCCTTTGAACAATTAAGTGACATTTCAACTTAGAAAAGCGCAAGCGCCTTGATCAGCCCCGACAGGCAAATGTTCTTCGGCAAGAAAAGTCGGCCTTTTGACTTTTATTGCCGAAGGTTATTTGACCCGAGGGGCTAGGCGCTGGAGCTGGACAATTCTCGAAGTCGCATTTTATACATTCTTATAATTTAAAAAAAGAGCAAAAGGGGTTCTTTTGCTCTTACGAATAAAACGGATGGTCATCGTTTATTAAAATAGGACTGATTTTCTTCGTCAATCCTGTTTTACGATCTAGTTCGATATAAACAGCGCTTAACTGGTTTCTACCTGCCGTAGTTACTTCAAAACGGACTGGAAGGCTGGTAAGGAACCTTTTAAGGACAGCATCTCTTTCAACACCTAATATGCCGTCATACGGACCTGTCATGCCCACATCTGATAAATACCCAGTCCCAGCAGGTAGAATTCGGCTATCAGCTGTTTGGACGTGTGTGTGGGTTCCAACAACTGCTGATACTCTTCCATCTAAGTACCACCCCATGGCTTGTTTTTCACTCGTCACTTCTGCATGGAAATCAACAAAGATAAATGGGGTTCTTTCCCTTGCCTTTTCAACTAACTCATCAGCTTTTTTAAAAGGACAATCTAATGGTGCCATAAAGGTTCTTCCTTGAAGGTTAATGACTGCAATCTCAAACTCATTAACTTTAAAAAATGCCATCCCTTGCCCCGGTGTACCTTCTGGAAAATTCGCTGGCCTTATCATATTTTTTGCTGAACCGATAAACTCAAAAATATCTCGATTATCCCAAGCATGGTTTCCAAGCGTAACTGCCTGTGCGCCATACCCTAAAAATTCACGATAGATTTTTTCTGTAATCCCCTTGCCTGCTGCAGCATTTTCCCCATTGATAATGGTAAAGGTAGGCCGGAATTTCTCTTTTAGTTTTGGTAAATATTCCTTAACCATGTCCCGGCCTGGTGAGCCGACCACATCTCCGATAAAAAGTAAATTCATTATTTTTCCTTTCGTCAATAAGAAATTTTAGTTGATTCAATTGTATCACAATCAAAAATAATTTAATCACCGGCTGTATCCAATAAATAAAGCGGTGCAAATGCACCGCTTTATTTTGCGTATTCTACAGCTCGTGTTTCACGAATAACTGTGACTTTAATATGTCCAGGGTAATCTAGCTCTTCTTCAATTCGCTTACGAATATCTCGTGCTAATCGGTGAGCAGCAAGATCATCAACTGCATCTGGTCTTACAATAATACGTACTTCACGACCAGCCTGTATCGCAAAGGATTTTTCAACTCCCTCATAGGATTCAGAAATCTCCTCCAGCTTCTCTAGGCGGCGGATATAGTTTTCAAGAGTTTCACTACGTGCACCTGGTCTAGCAGCTGACAATGCATCAGCAGCGGCAACCAGTACGGCGATAATGGATGTAGGCTCTGTATCACCATGGTGTGACGCAATACTATTAATAACAACTGGATGTTCTTTGTATTTGGTTGCCAGTTCAACCCCAATTTCTACGTGGCTACCTTCCACTTCATGGTCAATTGCTTTACCAATATCGTGAAGCAATCCTGCACGACGAGCTAGAGTTTCATCTTGTCCAAGCTCAGCAGCAAGTAGACCAGAAAGCTGTGCCACTTCCATTGAATGCTTTAATACGTTTTGACCGTAGCTTGTACGGAACTTTAAGCGACCAAGAATTTTAATAAGATCTGGATGGAGTCCATGCACACCCACTTCAAAAGTGGTCTGCTCACCGACTTCACGAATATACTCATCCACTTCGCGACGAGATTTTTCTACCATTTCCTCAATACGTGCAGGATGGATTCGGCCATCTTGAACTAGTTTTTCTAGTGCTAAGCGGGCTGTCTCTCGACGAATAGGATCAAAGCCTGATAGAATAACAGCTTCAGGAGTATCATCAATAATCAAATCAATTCCCGTTAATGTTTCAAGTGTACGGATATTTCGTCCTTCACGGCCAATAATCCGGCCCTTCATTTCGTCATTTGGAAGGTTAACGACTGATACAGTCGTCTCCGCAACATGGTCAGCAGCGCAACGTTGGATAGCTAGAGAAAGGATTTCCTTCGCTTTCTTATCTGCTTCCTCTTTTGCACGATTTTCGCTTTCCTTAATCATTATTGCAGTGTCGTAGACAAGTTCCTGCTCCGTCTTGTCAATAATGATCGCTTTAGCTTCCTCACGAGTTAAGCTCGAAATCCGTTCGAGTTCAGTTTGTTGTGTTCTTATCAACTCGTCCACTTTGCTTTCCATCTCTTCAATATGCTGTTGTCTTTGGTTTAGAGAATCATCCTTCTTTTCTAAAAGATTTTCACGCTTGTTTAACGTTTCCTCTTTTCGATCTAAATTCTCTTCTCTTTGCAGTAAACGGTTTTCTTGTTTTTGCATTTCATTTCTTCGTTCACGAACCTCACGCTCTGCTTCTGTTCGAAGCTTGTGAATTTCATCCTTTGCTTCCAGCAAAGCTTCTTTTTTCAATGAATCAGCATCACGTTTAGCATCTTCAAGAATCTGCTCAGCAGCATTCTTTGCACCAGCTACTTTTGCTTCAGCAATGGATTTATGAACAAAATAGCCAACAACGGCACCGACGATAAGGCCAAGCAAAATGGAGATGATAGTAATTAGGTCCATCGTTACACCTCCTCTTGCTATGAACTTTTGTTACATTTTTAAGTGTCGGCATGTACATTGTTTAGACTCAACATACAGCAAGCACCAATGCTTTTCAAATTGTAATATTACCAAAAATGTAAAATATACATGTTAATTGTAAAGCTGTGAATATTCATTGTCAAGGCTTAGTCCACTAGGCTTTTTTAAATATTTAGAATTCGTCATCAGTTTTTCATGGGATAACAGATGTATAAGTTGAATAATTATTCCGAGATTTGAATTATTATTCAATATTATCAAAAAAGCAAAACCCAAAGGGGGCTTTGCTCTATTAATTATCTAGTAAATTAAATTCCTCTTCTTCTTCAACTTCCGTCACGAACTTTTCACCATCTAAGCCGTAGTGCTCACGGATTTTTTGTTGAATTTCAAGACGGACATCAGGGTTTTCTTTTAAGAAAAGCTTGGCATTTTCACGGCCCTGACCTAGTCTTTCATCATTATAGGAATACCATGAACCGCTCTTCTGAACGATATCTAGTTCGGAGCCTAAATCGATGATTTCGCCCTCTTTAGAAATACCTTCTCCATACATAATGTCTACTTCTGCCGTACGGAAAGGAGGAGCAACTTTATTCTTAACGATCTTTATCTTTGTCTTATTACCAACGATATCATTTCCCTGCTTTAACGCCTCTGCACGACGCACTTCAATACGGACAGTAGAATAGAATTTTAATGCGCGTCCACCTGGTGTTGTCTCGGGATTACCAAACATGATTCCAATTTTTTCGCGAATTTGGTTAATAAAGATAGCGATCGTCTTTGATTTGTTAATGGAACCAGATAGTTTTCGCAGTGCTTGGGACATCAAGCGAGCTTGTAAACCAACGTGAGAATCTCCCATTTCACCTTCAATTTCAGCCTTTGGTACTAATGCTGCTACTGAGTCAACTACAAGAATATCAATTGCACCGCTTCGAACAAGTGCTTCTGCGATTTCAAGTGCTTGTTCACCCGTATCAGGCTGCGATAACAATAACTCATCAATATTAACACCCAATTTTTGTGCATATGCTGGGTCTAGGGCATGCTCAGCGTCAATAAACGCTGCTTGTCCACCTTTTGCTTGTACTTCTGCAATTGCATGCAAAGCAACAGTTGTTTTACCTGAGCTCTCAGGGCCATAAACTTCAATTATACGGCCTCTTGGATATCCACCAACTCCAAGTGCCGCATCAAGTGCTAATGACCCACTCGGACTCGTAAGAATCCTTGTATCAGTTTTCTCTCCCATCTTCATGATGGAACCTTTACCAAATTGCTTTTCAATTTGTTTTAACGCCATTTCTAATGCCGCTTTACGATCACTCACGAATCTTTTCCTCCCTTATATATAAACACATACTTGAAATCTATCGATTTAAAACCTATTAATAATATACCTTCTTTTTAGGTATTTGTCGAGTAAAAAAACGAACATTTATTCGATTGTTTTCTATGTGCTATTTATGTAATAAATAGCATATCCCCCTACTTTTTGTATAAATAGGTATAAATCTCAGCTTTTAAATGGCATTTGGGTTAATTGTCCGAAATCTTTGTTGAGAATAATTGTTAGATGCTTGTTCTATATGACCGGTTCTTTTTTCTTTTCGTCTGCTCGGGTTCGGAGACTGCTTCTACGCGAACGTTTCTTCTTTTTTCCCCTCTGTTTGGGCTCGTAGACGGCTTCTACGCGACCATTTCCTCTTTTCTTCTCCTCTGTTAGGGCTCGTAGACTGCTCCTACGCGACCGTTTTCTCTTTTTTCCCTACTCTTAGGGCTCATAGACTCCTTCTACGCGACCATTTCCTCTTTCTTCTCCTCTGTTAGGGCTCGTAGACTGCTCCTACGCGACCGTTTTCTCTTTTTTCCCTACTCTTAGGGCTCATAGACTCCTTCTACGCGACCGTTTCCTCTTTTCTCCCCTCTGTTTGGGCTCGTAGACTCCTTCTACGTAATCAACTCCACCGTCACTCGCTCCTTCTAGTCGTATAGACTATAAAACATAATTTAAATAAAAAATCACAGAACACTATTTAGTATTCTGTGACTCTTTTAAATTACGTAATATAAAGTAGCTGCCGTATTTCACCGCACGGTTTCGAATTGCTTCCCTTGTTCCGCCAAGCGTAAGCTTTTCAACTCTTGTCGGCATCCCTTTCATTGCCATTCCAATATAAACGGTACCTACGGGCTTTCCTTCCACCTCAGATGGGCCGGCAACACCCGTAAAACTGAGCCCGATATCCGTATCAAAAATCCTTGCAGCATTTTCAGCTAATTCATGCGCACATTGCTCACTTACTGCTCCATGCATATCTAGCGTTTCCCGTTTCACTTGTAAGACCTGATGTTTTACCTCATTTGAATAACAAACCACTCCGCCATTAAACACTGTACTCGCACCGGAGATAGACGTTAGCTCCTGCTGGAACATTCCTCCCGTTAAACTCTCTGCAGCAGTAATCGTAAGTTTTCTATCTTTCAACATTTTTGTCAGTTCAGCCAATATTGAAGTATGATCATAGCCATACAGAAACTCTCCGACTCGCTGAGAGATTTTAGCTTCTACATCATCAAGCATAGTAAGAGCAATATTCTCATCCGTATGTTTTGCAGTAAGTCGTAACGTAACCTCTCCATCCCCTGCAAGTGGCGCAATCGTTGGATTGCTTTGGGCATCGATCAAATCCATAATTTCTGTTTCCAATGCGGCTTCCCCGATACCGAAAAACCGCAGCACTCTTGAAACAATTTTCTCATTCGACTGAGCTTTCGATGAAAGTGCCTTTGCCCCATAATGAATAAACATCGGTTCCATTTCCTTAGGAGGACCCGGCAGAAGCATATATGTATGATTTTCACCACTTACAACCATTCCTGGAGCCATCCCATGATCATTCGGCAGGACTTGGGATCCGTCCAATACAAGTGCTTGCTTACGGTTATTTTCTGTCATCACACGGTTTGTCCGCTTAAAGAAAAGCTCAATCGATTCCAACGCCGCTTCATCCATAACTAATTGTTTACCAAGATGCCGAGCAATGGTTTCCTTCGTTAAATCATCCTTTGTTGGTCCTAAGCCACCAGTAAAGATAATGATTTTAGAACGATTTTCAGCTATTTCAATCGCCGACTTCAATCTGTCAGGGTTATCACCAACTACAGTATGATAAAAAACATTAATACCCTGTCCCGCCAATTGTTGCGATATAAAGCGGGCATTCGTATTCACTATCTGACCGAGTAACAACTCGGAACCAACTGCTATAATTTCAGCATTTAACATACTCTCGCCCTCTTTACCAGTAGATTGTTACCTATTTCGAATTTTTTAAGACATGACTATTTTTTGCAAAATAGTCCCAACCAGACCAAATAGTGAAAATAAGTGCTACCCATAAGGATACTATATCAAATCGGAAGGAGATCAATTCAAAAATAGTATTATGTAGTAGGATACTTGAAATAGCCACGATTTGTGCCCACGTTTTAATTTTGCCGAGCATATTTGCTGCAACTACCTCACCTTCACCTGCAAGTAGCAGTCGTAGCCCTGTAACAGCAAATTCCCTACTGATAATGATGATGACAATCCATGAAGGGGCATATACACCATTCAGTTCAACAAGAACAATTAAAGCAGCTGAAACTAGTAATTTATCCGCTAGCGGGTCAAGAAATTTCCCCATATTTGTTACCATATTATATTTACGGGCATAATGACCATCCACCCAATCGGTTGTTGAAGCTAAAATGAAAATTAGTGCTCCTACAAAGTGAGTAACTGGCAATTCTACACCGAATAGGTGCATGTCCCCCCAATCAAAAGGTGCAAGCATAATAATCAAGAATAGTGGAATTAATAATATTCTCGATACTGTAATTCTGTTTGGAATATTCATAATTTTCCTCCGCGTAGTTATTGAAAGCGAAAATAGTCATCGATTGATGACTATTCGCTTTTCAGAACATATTGAATCTTGATGTTCTGAACATTTGCTGTTGCTGGAATGGCGTACTCAAGCTTTTGGTCATTAATATAAATTTCAGTGTTAGCTGCATTGCCGACCCTGATGGTCGCCAAAGTTTCTGCTGATAAATCCACTGTTTGACTTGAGGTCCCATTGATTCTAAGCGTGTCCGAAATGAAGGTTTTCCCCTTCCCGTTTTTAACACTAACCCAGGCATCTCCGCCTTTAGCAACCAACTTCACAACAAATTTATCAGCATTTTTCAGTTCGTAGGTCGTATCACGACCAGCACTTTGCACGACAGATAATTCTTGAGTCGGAGTGACCACTTCAGGAGTTTTTTCTTCCTCTTTTTGCTTAGCGGTCTCCTCCTCTTTTTCTTTCTCTTTCTCTTTTTCTTTCTTCTCAACTTCTTTTGCTTTTTCAAGGTTCTCGGACTTGACGTATTTTACTGGATCATTTTCTTTACTGAGTGATTCATTGGAATCATTACCAGCATGATTTGTTACAAGTACATAAATGAGACTTGCCAGCCCAACCACAAACACCCCAATTAATATTTTAGGAAGTAGATTCAAAATTTTTGAATTCCCATCATTAATTGATTTGTGGGTCTTTACTCTCGATAACTGCTGAGGTAACTCATCATGATAAGCAACCGGAATTTCACTTTTATAGGTCTCAAATATTTCGTCCGGATTAAGACCTAGCGCCTCAGAGTATTGCTTTATGAATGCACGAACATAAAAATTTCCGGGCATGCTTGCATAATTTCCTTCTTCTATACCAATTAAATAACGCTTTTGAATTTTTGTCATGGATTGGACATCATCCAAGCTAAATCCTTTGGCTAATCGAGCTTCTTTTAGTCGATTCCCTAATTCAGTCAACTGTTAACACCTTCCAATTTATTAAAAATCAAAATCTCCAAAATCTGATCCGGAGAACATATTATGTTGATCAACAACCTCGTAAGTTATCTCTTCTTCTGCATCGTTCCTGAGTTCGATAATATAGTCAAAATCATCGAGGGTATACTCAGAATTTTGCACGAAAATATCCGGATGCTCTATAACTTTAACAGAAGGTAAACGCATGATTTCACGGACAAGCTGCCAGTGCCGCTCATTTGCACGTCTAGTTGAAACAATTCCATCAAGAATGAAAAGGTTATTTTCATTGTACTCATCTTCAATTAGTTGATTTCGAATGGTTTGTTTTAGTAGAGTAGATGAGACAAATAACCAGCGCTTATTTGCACAGACGCTCGCTGCTACCAGTGATTCCGTTTTACCTACTCGCGGCATTCCTCTAATTCCAATTAGCTTATGTCCTTCCTGCTTAAATAATTCTGCCATAAAATCCACTAATAATCCAAGTTCATCTCTTACAAAGCGAAAGGTTTTTTTATCGTCTGCATCTCTTTGGATATACCGGCCATGTCTAACGGCTAATCTGTCTCTTAGTTTTGGTTCTCTTAGTTTAATCAATTTTATTGTGTCCATTGTATGTAAAATTGACTCAAGTCGTTTAATTTGATCGTCATCTTTTGCAAGTATAAGAAGTCCGCGTCTTCCTTCATCCACACCATTAATAGTTACAATATTTATTGAGAGCATTCCCAATAAGGATGAAATATCCCCCAAAAGGCCAGGGCGGTTTTTTTGAATCTCATATTCTAAATACCATTCTTTTTTCATTATAAAAAACCCCCTACTAAGAAGTTTCGACATTTTTTTCACAACTAATCATCTAAACCTTATAATAAATGATTTTGAATGAAGATGAAAGAAAAAACAAAGATTATGGCCTATTTATATGTAACAAAGGAAAAATTTATTTACCAACAAAAAAAGAGAGGATAACTCTCCTCTCTTCTAGCGGCTTCCGTTATTTTGAATAAGTTTAACCATCATATTGGCAATAGCCTGCTGTTCATCTTTATCAGCAACTGACCAAAGGTCTGCAAGCATTCTTTCTTGCTCATTTTTTGGTTCAACTTGCTTTGATAAGTAATCACCAATTTGGAAAGCTAAGTTGCCTATAGCACCTTCACTCATACCTTCATTTTGTGCATGATGAAGACGATCAGCTAAAAAGTCTTCCCATTGTTTCCAGTTTTCTAAAACTGACATGACACATTACCTCCTTTAAATTAGTACAAGGTTATTTTGCGAAGAAGAGGTGTGTCCTATACATGAATAACTTGTGAATTTTATTTCCGATTACAATAAAAAATGTATATTTATGTATACCAGCCGCCATTAACGGAAAGTACTTGTCCTGTGATATAAGAGGAGTCTTTGGAAAGCAAGAAAATGACTGTTCCTGCTATTTCTTCAGGCAACCCGAGTCTTCCCATAGGGATTTCTTCACACAATTCCTCTATTTCTTCCTCATTAAAGCCTTTCATCATAGGCGTGGCCACTGCTCCAGGAGCAATTGCATTTACCCGAATACCATTTAAGGCCACTTCTTTACTGAGGGCTTTCACAAAGGCAATTTGTGCACCCTTCGCAGCGGAATAAACCACTTCACACGCCGCACCTGTTTGACCCCAAATGGATGAAATGAACACAATACTTCCAGACCCTTTGTGTAAAAATTTCGGCAGCATTTCCTTAGTAAGCATTATTGGATTTAGCACGTGCACATTCATTAATTCTTGTGCATCTTCCAGCTCCATATCCATGAGCAGCCCATAACGACTATTCCCGCTACAATGAATGATGGCATCTAAAGAAAAAATTTGAGAAGAGATTGTCTCATAGCCCTTAGAATTTGATAAGTCTGCCTGAATGGGTAAATACTCCCCGCCATATTGTTCAAGCTTCTTCATTAACTCACTTATAGAATCGCTATTCTTATTATAATGTACATACAAATGATATCCCTCAGCAGCTAATCTACATGCAACCGCTTGTCCTATTCCACCACTTGCTCCCGTAATGAGTGCGTATTTTTTCATTTTATGATCACTCTCTCTATGTAATAACAGGAGAAAAAGCGCCGCGTAAACGACGCTTCTTCCATTATTTTTTCTTTGGAATGACTTGGCATACTGAAAAGCGTTCTTCCGAGATCACTTCTGCTGCTAATGATTGAACATCCTGTAGCGAAATATTCTCTAATGTAGGAACGACATCAAATAAGTTCATATCATTAAATGCATACCTAGTGAATTGATTGGCAATATATTCTGGTGAGTTGACTGCACGTAAAAAGGTACCAATTTTTTTCTTTTTAGCCCTTGCCAGCTGCTCCTCAGTGATAGAACTATTCTTTTTTGCATCCAAAAGCATCTTTTCTAATCTCTCAGCTAATTGATCCGGTTCTCGTGTGTCCCCACCTACCATTGCAAAGCCAAAACCTTGTTCTTGTGTATAGTCGAATGAGAACGTTTCATCAATTAAACCCTCACTGTAGAGCTGATTATAGTTTTCTGAGCTTTTTCCAAACAACAGATCAAGCAAAACATTCATCGTTAGTTCATTTTTTAGCATTTCCGCTCCCATTTGATCTACATGGAGGGCTTTAATTCCTACTAATGCTTTTGATGTTTGGACATTCATTTCAAGCACTTGCTTTTTTTCAGCTGCTTGAGTTGGTTCTGCTTCAAATTTACGTTTGATTTCCGGTTGATTCTTATAATCTTTCTTTGCCTGATTTTCCCTAACTTGATTCATTATCTTTTCAGGGTCAACAGGTCCAACAATAAATAACAGCATATTACTTGGATGATAGAAGGTATTATAGCATTCGTATAACCAATCCTTTGTAATATGAGAAATGGATTCAATGGTTCCGGCTATATCAATTTTCACCGGATGGTTTTGATATAGATTTTGAATCAAACCAAAGTATAAGCGCCAATCGGGATTGTCATCATACATCGTGATTTCTTGGCCTATGATCCCTTTTTCTTTTTCAACTGTTTTTTCAGAAAAATAAGGTTCTTGAACAAAATCAATTAATGTTTCTAGATTCTTTTCCACATCAGATGTGCTAGAAAACAAATAGGCGGTTCTAGTAAAAGAGGTAAACGCATTTGCAGAAGCCCCTTGACGACTAAATTGCTGAAATACGTCCCCATCCTCTTTCTCAAACAGTTTATGCTCTAAAAAGTGAGCAATTCCATCTGGTACCTTTACGTATTCGTCTTTTCCCAATGGAATAAAGGTATTATCAACCGAACCATATTTTGTGGTAAAGGTCGCATACGTTTTATTAAAGCCATTCTTCGGTAAAATATAGACGTTGAGGCCATTGGACATTTTTTCATGGTACAGTGCTTCTTGAAGTTGGTCAAAGTTAATCTTCTCCATTATTTGCCCGCCTCCGTTCCGGTTAAGAAATAAATAGTATCTAAATTTATTTTGTTTGCAACTGCAACAATTTCATCTTTTGTCGTTTTTTCCATTTCCGTCAGCCAGGTATTCAGTGCAATATCAGTATGTGCTACAACATTATGGTAGAGGATTTCCGTCAGCCCTCTAGAAGTATCTATCGTTTCAAGGATTTGATTTCTAATGACTGCTTTTGTTTGTTCTAATTCTTGATCAGTGAAATCGCCCTTTTTCATTGCTTCCATTTGCTCGTTGATTATTCCTATTGCCTGATCATAGTTTTTCAAATCAATTCCTGACATGACCATCATTAACCCTTTATGGCTTTCTAAACGGCTGGCAGCGTAGTAGGCTAAGCTTGCCTTTTCGCGAACATTGATAAATAACTTAGAATGTGAAAAGCCACCGAAAATTCCATTAAACACCTGAAGAGCAAAATAATCTGAATCGCCATACACAATATTTGTGCGGTAACCCATATTTAACTTTCCTTGTTTTACATCCTGCTCTTCTTTTACTACATTTACATCCGATCTTTTGTTAATACTTTGTTGTTCCACCCTTTTTGGTGTGCGGCTTTCAAATTGGAGCAGCTCAGAAGAAAGTTTTTTTACATCTTCTTCTTTTACATCACCAATCACATACAGGTCCATCTCATCTTCTAAAAAGGCTCTTTTAAAGTATTCATATAAATTTTCCGCAGTTATGCCAGCCACATCCGCCGCTTCTCCGTTAACCTCTAAAGCGTATGGCTCTTCCTTACACATTTCCTGTAACAAGCGGACATTCGAATAGCGCATTTTATCGTCAAATACCGATTGAATTCGCTGCTTGAGGGCTCGCTTTTCTTTTTCTACTGTTTCATTGTCAAACGCATTACCAGTAACATTGGGTTTAGTTAAAATCTCTGCAAGCAGTTCAAACCCTTTCTTTAATAATGGGCTTGGGTCACTAAGAAACTTTTCATTTGCTATTTCTAAAGAAAAACTGATTACATGGTATTCACCTTTTTTGGATAAATCTACAAAAAGAGTAGCTCCATAGAGTTCATCTAAATAAGAACGAAGTGCAGTGGTAGTTGGGTATTTTGCTGAACTGCTTTGTAATACCTGTGGAAGAAGGGCTCTTTTCGTTACATCTTCTTTTGTTAATAAAGCTTTCATTTTCCAAACAAATGTATTGGTTTTGTATTTATCTGTTTCAATTACATGGAGTTTATACCCTTGCATTTCTGTTATTTTTTCGGCAATAGCGTCCATTAACATCCTCCTTGTCGATAAAGGTTCATATATAACAATATGTAAACATTTTTCTTTATATCTTTTCCTTTGTAATAAAACCTATACTTATTACTATAATTTGACAAGCTTGTTTTATACAAGTAAATGCGATTATTAAAATTAAAAAAGCTCTCAGTGGGTGACTGAGAGCTTTTTCTATGATTATTAACGGCTGCCTTTGATATAGTGAGTACCAACTGCTTTTGGTGCATCGGCACGACCGATGAATCCAGTTAGAGCTAAGATGGTTAATACATAAGGAGCGATTAGCAAGTATACGCTTGGAATTTCCTTCAAGAAAGGTAAACTTGATCCAATGATACTGATACTTTGAGCAAAACCGAAGAAGATTGCTGCTCCTAATGCGCCAAGAGGATGCCATTTACCGAAAATCATGGCTGCTAAAGCCATGAAACCTTGACCACTGATAGTAGAGTGGCTGAAGTTAGAAGTGATGGATTGTGCGTACACTCCACCGCCTAGGCCGCCAAGTGCTCCAGAAAGGAGAACACCAAGGTAACGCATTTTTGTTACATTAATACCCATTGTGTCAGCTGCCATTGGGTGTTCACCAACAGAACGAAGACGAAGACCAAATGGAGTTTTGAAAACGACATACCATACAATAATGGCAACAATAATTGCTAAGAAAGAAGTCCAATAGGTGTTTTGGAAAAAGATTTTTCCAATAACCGGAATGTCTTTTAACACAGGAATATCAATTTTGCTAAAGCCTTTAGAAATAATTCCAGTTTCACCTTTATCATAAATAAGTTTGACAAGGAACAAGGTAAGTCCTGTTGCTAATAAGTTGATTGCAACACCAGAAACGGTATGGTCAGCACGGAATGTAATAGACGCAACCGCATGGAATAGTGAGAAGAATGTTCCAGCAGCCATAGCTACTAATAAAGCAATCCACGGTGTAGCACTACCAAATGTATCATAAGTAGTTAAGTTGAACACAATGGCTGTAAATGCCCCAATTACCATTAAACCTTCAAGCCCAATATTTACTACCCCAGAACGCTCTGAGAAAATACCGCCTAATGCAGTGAAGACAAGTGGAGCTGCCCATAATAATGTGGAAGGAACAAGAATCACTAAAATGTCCATTAAACTCAACTTACTTCACCTCCTTCTTACTGATTCTGTCAAGAAATACTCTGATGATGTAGCTTGATGCAACAAAGAATACAATTAATGCAATGATGATATCAACTAATTCATTAGGAACGCCTGCTTCAAGAGGCATGTTTAATGCTCCCACTTTTAGAACACCAAATAGAATTGCCGAGAAGAAAACACCTAATGCTGTATTTCCACCTAGTAAGGCAACGGCAATACCGTCAAACCCTACTCCAGAGAATCCACCTTTAACCGCTGCATACTCGAAAGTACCAAGACCTTCCATTGCACCAGCTAATCCAGCAAAGGCTCCAGAAATCAACATAGAAAGGATAATATTCTTATTAACGTTCATACCAGCGTAATGTGCAGCATGCTGGTTAAAACCTACTGATCTTAATTCGAAACCTCTTGTTGTTCTTTCTAATAAAAACCACATAACAAAGCAAGATAGGATTGCAAGAATAATTCCCCAGTGAAGACGTGAATAATCAGTTAGACTTTCTAACCACTCAGAACGTAAGGTTGCTGATTTATGAATTGGACCTGTATTATCACCTTTTTTTGATATTACGTTACGAATAATATAGTTAGACACATGAAGTGCGACATAGTTCATCATGATGGTTACGATTACTTCATGGACACGGAAACGTGCCTTTAATAAGCCAGGAATAAATGCCCAAAGTGCACCAGCTACAATTGCTGCTAAGATAGCAAGTGGTAAATGAATTACACGTGGTAGATCAAAAGCAACCCCCACCCAAACTGCTGCAAGCCAACCAACTAAGAACTGTCCTTCAACCCCGATATTAAACAAACCAACTCGGAAGGCAAAGGCAACAGCTAATCCCGCTAAAATATACGGTGTGAATTGTCTGACTACTTCTCCGATATAATAAATGTCTCCAAATGCACCATTCCATAATGCTGTAAAAGCTGCAATCGGATCGTAACCACTGACAACCATGATAATTGTTCCTACAAGGATACCTAATAAGACGGCAATAACTGGTGTTAAAATACTTCTTACCCGTTTAGACATTTGTTACTTCACCCGCTTCCTTTCTATTCGATCCAGCCATCAATAATCCAAGCTCTTGTTCATTTGTTTCCTTTGGATTCACGATAGCTACGATTTTCCCCTCGTATATAACAGCAATGCGGTCACTAACATTCATTATTTCATCTAATTCAAATGAAATAAGTAGAACTGCTTTACCATTATCGCGCTGCTCGATTAAGCGTTTATGAATGAATTCAATTGCACCAACATCCAAACCACGAGTAGGCTGTGCTGCAATCAGTAGGTCAGGATTGCGGTCAACTTCACGTCCAATTATCGCCTTTTGTTGGTTACCACCGGATAGTGCACGTGCTAACGTGTACTCACTAGGCGTACGGACATCGAATTCACTAATTAGTGATTTTGCTTTTTTATAAATTTCCTTGAAGTTTAAAACTCCATTCTTTGAATATGGTTTTTTATTATAAGTCTGTAAAACCATGTTTTCTCCGATTGGGAAGTTTAAAACTAGTCCATGCTTATGACGGTCTTGAGGAATATGACCCACACCTGATTCTGTAATATGTCTTGGCGTTTGATTGATCAATTCTTTACCGTTTAATTTCACGCTTCCGGTTTCAGCTTTACGCAAGCCAGTAATTGCCTCAATAAATTCTGACTGGCCATTACCGTCAACACCTGCAATACCAACAATCTCACCAGCACGTACAGAAAGATTCAAACCATTAACAACTGTCACGCCACGAGGATCTTTAACGACCAAATCACTAATTTCAAGTACATCTTGTTTTGGAGTTGCTTCTTTCTTTTCAGTTTTGAAGACAACATCACGTCCAACCATTAAGCTTGCAAGCTCATTAGGATTGGTTTCACTTACATTAACAGTTCCAATACCCTTACCTTTACGGATAACAGTACAACGATCGGAAACTTCCATAATTTCTTTCAATTTATGAGTAATAAGAATAATAGATTTGCCTTCTTTAATAAGCGTTTTCATTATTTGGATTAATTCTTTGATTTCCTGCGGTGTAAGTACAGCTGTTGGTTCATCAAAAATAAGAATTTCAGCACCACGATAAAGCGTTTTTAGAATTTCAACCCTTTGCTGCATACCTACTGAAATATCGGAAATTTTTGCTTGAGGGTCAACTGCTAAACCATAGCGTTCTGAAATCTCACGCACTTGTTGTTCAGCCTTTTTAATATCTATTCGGCCAGCAGAGGTTATTTCTCTACCTAAAATAATGTTTTCAGTTACTGAAAATGTATCAACTAACATAAAGTGCTGGTGGACCATTCCAATTCCTAAATCATTTGCTATGTTCGGGTTAGAAATGTTAACAGGCTTTCCTTTAACACGGATTTCACCCTGCTCTGGTTGATATAAACCAAATAGAACATTCATTAAGGTAGATTTCCCCGCACCATTTTCACCAAGTAATGCGTGAATTTCACCCTTTTTTAATTGAAGAGTTATGTTATCATTCGCAACAAAGCCATTAAACTCCTTACGGATGTTAAGCATTTCAATTACATATTCCATCTCTTCTCACTCCCTGTGACATGATAAAGGAAAAATCGACCAGAAGTAGTAAGAGGTCAGACCTTTCCGAATTTTAAAAAAACAGGGATTTCCTCCCCATTACAAAATCTTAAATGAAAAGTAGAATTTCAATTCTACACTTCAGTTAAGATTCTTAATCAAGGTAAAAGCGGGCTAGGTTTCTCCAACCCGCTTTTTCCTCACAAAAATTATTTTGCGCTAAAAGTTTTTAATTCATCACGAGTTCCAGGAACTTTTACAGCACCTGATTTAATCTTTTCGATCCAATCTTTTACAGCAGTTTCAATTGCATCTTTACTTGCAGCTTTGCTGTTGATTGGTGCTAAGCCAACGCCATCTTCAGCTAGACCATAAACGATTGATTGGCCGCCAGGGAAGTTTCCGTCTTTTGCTTTTTTAGAAATGTCTATTACCGCATTGTCAACACGCTTAAGAGCTGATGTAAGAACAATATCAGGACCCATGTTTGCTTGGTCACTGTCTACACCGATAGCCCAAATTTCACGAGCCGGATCTTTTTTCTTTAAATCATTTGCTTCTTTAAATAATCCAACCCCTGTTCCACCAGCTGCGTGGAATACTACGTCTGCGCCAGAAGAATACATTTTAGAAGCGATATTTTGACCAAGTTCTGCTTTGTCAAATGCTCCAGAATATTGTACATCAACTTTTACTTCTGGCTTAGCAGCTTTAACACCAGCTAAGAAACCAGATTCGAAACGCTCGATAACAGGGATTTCCATACCACCGATGAAACCGATGTGGTTAGATTTTGTTGTCAGAGCTGCTGCAACACCAGCAAGGAATGCTGCTTCTTGCTCTTTGAAAAGAACGCTAGCAACATTGGGCTGTTTAACTTCAGCATCAATGATAGCAAAGTGTGAATCTTTTTGTTGTTTCGCGATTTCTTCAACTGCAGCTTGCATTAAGAAACCGATACCGAATACTAAGTTAAAATCTTGACGTGCAAGAGTATTTAAGTTTGTAGAGTAATCTGCATCAGACTTAGATTGTAGGTAATCAAATCCACCTTTACCTTTTTTCAATCCATTGTCAGCACCAAATTTTTGAAGACCTTCCCATGCTGATTGGTTGAATGATTTGTCATCAACACCACCGACGTCAGTAACCATGGCAACAGAGAATGCTTTTCCTTTTTCTTCTCCACCCTTAGATGTTTCGTTTTTGCTTGTGTCATCGCTTTTTCCACAAGCACCTAAAAGTGTTCCAGCAGCAAGAACTAAAGATAGCGCCATTCCAATTTTACGCTTTTGCAAGGTATTGTACCCCCTATGATATGTTTGATATAGTAGAAATTTTCGCAGAACTGGGTACGTTTTCATCTCGTATTAAAAAAATTAAATACGTTTCCTTAATACATGAAAACTAAACTTGTCCGCTTTAAAATAGTTTACCGAATATAGAACAGGCTCATCCATTTCATCGAAATGCATTTGTTTTAAAACTAACAATGCAGTTTCAGGATCACATTCTAGAATTGGGGAAATTTTTTCATGATAGCCTATCGGCTCGATTTGAGCGACCGCGTATGTAATTCTTCGGTTTGCTTCTTCGTCCAATATGCGGAAGAAACCTTCCTCATAGGAAAAAGTTTTAGGCAAAATCCGTTCGGGAACCTTGTCAATACAGTAGACAACTGGTTCACCATTTGCGGTCCTAACCCTCTCCATCACGAAAATTTCCTCACTTGTAGAACATGAGAAACGGCGAATATCCTCTTCGGTAGGCCCCTGTGTTGATGAGCTTAAGAAAATGGTTCCTGGTTTCATACCAGCTTGTTTAATCATGTCAGTGACACTATTAAGTTGTTCAATCCCTGAAGTAAACAGTGGCTTTGCATTAACAAAGGTGCCAACACCATGGCGCCTAATGATAACGTTTTCTTCCTCAAGAATACGTAAAGCCTCTCGAAGTGTTGCCCTGCTTACACCAAGCTGTTTCGCAAGATCGAATTCGGAAGGTAATTTTTCTTTTTCTTTATATATTCCATTTTCAATATCCTGCTTTAACCGATCGATTACTTGTAAGTATAAATGCCGGTTATCTGACTTAATTGACATGCTTTATCCTCCAGGCTTTTTCCTAAGACATCAGACATCTGATATCATTCCTACTAACCGAGATTATAGTAACATTTTTTTAGTGATAAATAAATAGGTATTCAAAATTTTGTCGAAAAAAGGTTCATTCTTCAAAAATGTCTTAAAGTTGTTGATTTTATTGCGTTGAAATCTGTTATAATATATTCTTTCTATTAAAAATATAGGTATTTCACAGTAGAACATAGGTCTTTTTCATCATCTTTTTTAAGTGCGCACTTACTACTATAGTATGGGACATGTGAGAATTTAGTATAAAAAAAAGAGCCATTGGCTCTTTTTTTTATACTATGAACTTTGCTCTTCTTTTGGCTTTGTCTGTAAGACCACACGCGGCTTACTTCCTTCGTATGGACCCACTACTCCACGTGCTTCCATTTCATCAATAAGGCGAGCTGCTCTAGTATAACCAATTCGGAAACGGCGTTGCAGCATGGAAACTGATGCAGTTTGCATTTCAACAATTAAATCAACGGCCTCATCATACAAATCATCCTCAACTGCTCCTGTTACTTCCGGAATATCATCAGGGATCATTTCTTCTTGGTATTGAGCTTTTTGCTGTGAAATAACAAATTCCACGGTATCCTCCACCTCTTGATCAGAAAGGAATGCACCTTGGACACGGACAGGTTTTGATGCTCCCACTGGCAGGAATAACATATCCCCACGCCCCAGTAACTTTTCTGCTCCACCCATATCCAAAATTGTTCTTGAATCCGTTGCACTTGATACAGCAAAGGCAATTCGGGAAGGTATATTTGCTTTTATAACACCTGTAATAACATCCACAGATGGTCTTTGAGTAGCTATAATCAAGTGAATACCTGCTGCACGCGCCATTTGTGCGAGTCGTGTGATTGAATCTTCTACATCTGAAGAGGCAACCATCATTAAATCAGCTAACTCATCAACAATAACGACAATGTAAGGCAATAATGGCTGCTTGTCATTTTCCTCTAAATTATGTCTTCTCACATGCTCATTATAGCCCTCAATATTACGTGTTCCTGTGTATGAAAAGAGTTCATAACGTCTTTCCATTTCACTAACAACCTTTTTCAATGCCTGTGAGGCTTTTTTCGCATCTGTCACAACTGGTGCAAGTAAATGTGGAATACCATTATAAACATTTAGTTCAACCATTTTCGGATCAATCATCATTAACTTTACTTCATGAGGCTTTGCCCTCATCAGAATACTAGTTATGATTCCATTAATACATACACTTTTCCCACTCCCAGTAGCACCTGCCACAAGTAGATGGGGCATTTTATTTAATTCGGCCAACACAGCCTCACCAGTTATATCTCTGCCCAGTCCAATTAGTAATTTGGCATCCGGTTTATCATTCTGAGTAGCATCTAATACTTCACGAAGTGAGACCATGGCTACCTCTGAATTAGGAACTTCAATTCCAATAGCTGATTTTCCTGGAATAGGTGCCTCAATTCGTATATCCTTGGCAGCAAGTGCTAAAGCTAAGTCATCACTTAAGCTAACAATCTTACTAACTTTTACACCCACATCTGGGTGTACCTCATATTTTGTTACAGCTGGGCCTAAATGAACCTGAGTGACTCTCGCCTTAACACCGAAGCTTTGAAATGTTCTCTCTAGTTTTGCAGCATTTGCATGAATTAGTTCATATTCACCACTTTGATCTGTTTTCTTTGGAAGCTTTAATAATCGAAGAGGAGGCAATTCGTATGCAACATTTTCTACTTCAGTAAACGTGATTGGAGGTACTTGATCAACTTCCTCTTCTATGTTTCCTTTTTGCTGTTCATTTTTATTTTGCGAAGGTATGTCCACTGATTCTTCCGTATAAGCTTTGTCAGCAAAACTTGAAATTATCGGCTCAGGAACAATTGTTTCCTCCTGCATGGGCGGCTGTTGAACGTTGATGACAGGTCCACTTTCCTGTGCAGAGGGTTCCTGTTGTCTTGCTTTTTGTTCCTTTTTCTCATTTTTCCGTTCTTCTTGTTTTTGCTTCCATTCTGACATATCCGTTTTAAATGCTTCCCATTGATTTTTAGAGAAGTCGAACAGCGTCAACATAATCTTGCCTATGAAGTCTCCAAAGGATTTGCCTGTAAGTAAAACTATACCAATAATAATAAAAATAAATGCAATAATCTTAGTACCTGTTTCTGCGAATAGGTAATGGAATAGTGCAAACAAAATAGCTCCAAGGATACCACCGCCAAGGTCGGTTGTACTTGTTTCCCCTCGAAGTTCCATCATGAATAATTCCCATGTATTACTAATGACACTTGGATCTTTAAATTTTCCATCATTCGTAAGTAAGTGGAACAATGTAACATGGCTTAATAAAAGGATAGCTGAAACAATAAAATAGCTTCCTACTAATTTAATATGAAAGAGAAATGGTATTTCTCGCTTCCACATTAAGTATATGCTTAATACTACCAGCCCCAGCAAACCTAGCATATACCATTCACCCATCCAAAATCTAAAGAAAAGGACAGTTGCTTTTCCTACTGCCCCAAGCTTGGCAATGGAAATAATGGCAATTGCCAAAATAGCAAGTGCCGTTAATTCAAATTGGATTGTGCGTTTTAAATGGTTATCTCTCTTTTTTGGTTGTCTTCTCTTTTTTTTGGCCATCTAATCACCTTATATGTTAGTTATGGTATATTATTCCACAATATTACTATAAGTTAATATGTATAACTTAATTAATAATAGAGAAATGGAAGAAAGCAGCCGGAATGGCTGCTCTTCTCTTTGTAACCTGATTATACCATAATCTACTACTGCAAAGCGGACAAACCCTCTTGGATACCAAAAGAAATTTTAGCACCAGGGCATATCCGTTCATCAAGATAGTGTTGCGGATCGCTGCTTAGAATACGGATTACTTGAACATTTTGCGGATCCATTTGCTCTACTAGGAGTGGAACTCCTTGATAGGTTATCATTTTTTGTTGCTGAAACGATTCTTGTTCAGTTGGAAAGATCAGTTCATTTGGCATCATCGTATATAAAATCATTGAATCAGCCCCTCATTTTTTTCCTTACGAAGGTCGATCATTTCATTTAGCTTCTTCATAGCCGGTCCCAATCCACCTACTTCATCAATTAACCCAGACTTCACGGCGTCAACACCAATTACATTTGTTCCAATATCTCTTGTCAAATTACCCTTTGCAAACATTAAGTCTTTAAAGGTATCCTCGGTAATTTTCGAATGCTTCGTAACGAAATTTACTACCCTCTCTTGCATTTTATCTAAGTATTCAAAGGTTGCAGGAACACCAATGACGAGGCCAGTTAATCGAATTGGGTGAATCGTCATAGTCGCTGTTTCTGCAATAAAGGAATAATCACAGGATACAGCAATTGGGACACCGATTGAATGTCCGCCTCCTAAAACAATGGAAACAGTTGGTTTTGATAAGGAGGCTATCATTTCAGAAATGGCAAGCCCCGCTTCAACGTCACCTCCAACCGTATTTAAAACTATGAGCACTCCTTCAATCTTGGGATTTTGCTCAATAGCTACAAGCTGTGGCAATAGATGCTCATACTTAGTGGTTTTGTTTTGAGGAGGAAGTGCCATATGCCCCTCAATTTGTCCTATGATTGTTAAACAATGAATTCTTGAATCTGCAGATAGCTGTGGAACATTGGTTTGGCCAAGCTGCTGAATTTTTTCTATTAAACCTGAAGCAGGCTTTTCCTCTTTTTGAGGCTCGCCGCCATCCTGGTTACCAGTATCATTTTTTTGTATATCGTTATTCATCCAAATACTCCCTTCACAGCAAGATATATTTTAGTATTGACCTATGATTTGATTTCATTCTACCTATCCATATAAAAAAGGTACTGGTTCATAGTCCAGTACCTTCATGCTTACACTTCCATAATGATTGGTAGAATCATTGGTCTTCTTTTTGTTTTTTCAAATAAATAGCGATTTAATTCATCTCGAATTTCTTGCTTTAGGCTTGCCCATTCAAATGATCCCTTAGCGATCGTACGCTCAACAATATCCTTTACCAATTTAGTGGAATCATCCATTAATTTTTCTGATTCACGAACATATACAAACCCTCTTGAAATTATTTCTGGACCTGCTGCAATTTTCTTGTCTTGTTTCGTCAAGGTTACAACAACAATAAGGATTCCATCCTGAGATAAAAGCCTACGATCCCGCAATACAATATTCCCAACATCCCCTACACCAATTCCATCAATAAGGACATTACCAGAAGGAACTTTACCTGCCAATGCTAGCTTTCCGTCTTTCCATTCCAACACATCACCACGGTCAGGAATCATAATTTTTTCATCTGTAAGACCGCATTCAAGTGCTACTTTCCGATGGGCTTTTAACATCCGATACTCACCATGAACAGGAATGAAAAATTTTGGTTGCATTAAATTAATCATAAATTTTAATTCTTCCTGACTTCCATGGCTCGATACATGGATTGTCCGTTTGCCAGATATAACATTGGCACCTGCTCTAAATAACATATCTACTGTTTTAAATAAGAAAACTTCGCTACCTTTTAAAGGTGAGGCAGCAATTAAAACAGTATCTCCTGTCTGAATATTCAGTTGTTTATGTGTTTGCTTTGCCATCTTTTGAAGAGCTTCAATTGGTTCTCCTTGAGTTCCGGTAGCAAGCACGACAATTTCTCGATCTTGATAATTTTTAAGCTCGTGAATTGGGATAATTAGATCTTCAGCTACTTCTAAATAGCCCATATCAAGTGCAATATGATAAATACGCTCTAAACTCTTTCCTACCACTGCTACTTTACGACCGTTATCCTTGGCCACATCAAAAATATGTTGGATCCGGTTAATATCTGATGCAAAGCACGCGGCTATGATTCGGCCTGGTGCATTATAGAAAGCATTAGACAACTCTCTTTCAACAATCGCTTCTGAAGTTGTGTAACCAGGTTTTTCTGCTTCGGTACTATCTGATAGTAAACATAAAACACCTTGATCACCTATAGCTGCCATTTTACCAATTTCGGGTTTATAAAGCTTCGTTGCTGCCTGATCAAATTTAAAGTCACCTGTATATACGATAATTCCTTCAGACGTATGTATGCAAACTCCGACAGAATCAGGAATACTATGATTTGTCCTAAAAAAGCTGACATTTACTGAATCTAATTCTACGACTGTATCTGAGTTTACTTCAATAAAGTTAGCATGCCCGTTAAATTCCTGTTCTTTAAGCTTTGCAGCAGCAAGGGCAAGGGTTAATTTTGTTCCATAAACCGGTACATTTACTTGCCTTAATACATAGGAAAGTGCACCAATATGATCTTCATGTCCATGTGTTAAAAAAACAGCTTTTACTCGATCCTTATTATCTCTTAAGTAGGTTAAATCAGGAATGACCATATCGATGCCTAGCATTTCTTCCTCGGGGAACATTAAGCCGGCGTCCACGATCAATATGTCTCCATCTACTTCTACTAGGTACATATTTTTTCCGATTTCTCCTACGCCACCAAGTGCAATAAACTTAATGGTTTTATTTTTTCTCTTTATCAAGTGTGAATCCTCCTATGTAGTAGCAATTTAATTTCTTGAACTTTTTTATTCCGTTCGAAATCAGTTACCATTATTATACTTGAAAAAAGAAAATGTTTACAACTTAAAAAAGCTAATTTACCTCTTGGTGTGACTTCAAGAAAAAAGAAAGAGACTGACCTATACAGGTCAGCCCTCTAAAAATTATTTTTTATTTAAAATGGATTGTAATGTTGCACGTTCCTGTTCAGTGAGGCCCACAAGCGGCAATCTGACTGACCCAACATCTAAACCAGCCATCTGTAAGGCTGTTTTAACAGGGGCAGGGCTTGGAGCCGCAAATAATCCCTGCATCGTTGGAAGAAGCTGTTGATGTATCAGTGCCGCCTTTTTGTTATCCCCATCAAAAAAGGCTTTAACCATTTCCTGCATGTCATTGCCTACCACATGCGATGCCACTGATACCACACCGGCACCACCTATAGATAGGACAGGTAATGTTAAGCTATCATCCCCACTGTATAAAACAAACTCATCATCCGTATTTGCAATAATCTGTGTCATTGCATTTAAATCTCCACTAGCTTCCTTCACTGCAACGATATTCGAAATCTTTGAAAGACGAATAATTGTTTCAGGAAGTATATTTACAACGGATCTACCAGGAATGTTATACACCATAACTGGCAGAGAAGTTGCTTCTGCCACAGCTTTAAAATGCTGATATAAGCCTTCTTGATTTGGTTTATTGTAATAAGGTGCAACAACCATAATGGCATCAACACCAAGCTGCTCTGCCTTTTTTGTCAATTCAATAGAGGCATACGTATTGTTACTTCCCGTACCCGCAATAACAGGTACTCTTTTGTTTACAACCTTTACGACATGACTAAATAACGCAAGTTTTTCCTCTTTTGTTAAAGTTGGTGATTCCCCTGTCGTGCCAGCTATAACCAGTGAATCTGTTCCATTCTCTATGAGGAAATTTATCAATTGAGTTGTCTTAGCAAAATCTATATGCCCTTTTTTATCAAAAGGGGTTACCATTGCTGTAGACACCCGTCCGAAATGAATCATTGTTCTACTCCTTTCGTTACGTGCCACTAGTGAAAAACAAAGATGTTTCTAGTTTTCTTATATCACTTCATTAAACACTATTACAAATCTGAAAGATTGAATTCTACTGACTCATCTTCTAATTGAAACGCGTCATGAAGTGCATTGACAGATTTAACTAAGTCATCTTGTTTTACAAGTACCCAAATAGTTGTATGACTATCCGCAGATTGTAAAATACGAATCCCTTGATCTGAAAGTGCGGTTACAATCTTGGAGGTAACTCCAGGGACACCCGCAATTCCGGCACCAACTACAGAAACTTTTGCACAATATCTCTCTACAACAGGGTCATGCCCTAGTTCATTTAATACTTTTATTGCCCGGTCAGTCATCTCATCTGTTACCGTATAAATTACACCATTGGGCGATATATTGATAAAATCAACACTGATCTTTTCATTTGCCATAGCCTTAAATACTTCAGCCTGCAAATAATATTGATCTTTTTTAGCAAAAACCTTTATTTGAGTAACATTAGAAACATGAGCAATTCCTGTTACCACACGCTCCTTAATATCGCTCCCCCGATTATTTTTATTTAGGGTTGTAACCAACGTTCCTAAATTATCGGAATAAGTAGAACGAATACGAATTGGTACCTTTGCCTGCATAGCAATTTCTACTGCTCTTGGATGGATGACCTTAGCTCCCTGATAGGCCATGTTGCACACTTCAGTGTAAGTAACCACTGATAGTGGACGTGCATTTTCAGCAATACGTGGGTCAGCAGTCATAATTCCTTCGACATCAGTAAAAATATCGATCCATTCTGCATTAAGAGCAGCACCTAATGCGGCAGCGGATGTATCACTTCCTCCGCGTCCAATGGTGGTGATATCCCCGTTCTTTGCCGCTCCTTGGAATCCAGCCACAACAACTACATCAGTATTCTCAAGTTCCCTGAGCAATCTCTCACACTTCATTTCAGTAATCTTTGCATTTGTATGATCATTATTTGTACGGAATCCTGCTTGAGCACCTGTTAAAGCAACAGCATTAATACCACTGTCTAATAACATATTTGCAAACACGACACTAGATATAATCTCCCCACAGGACAATAATAAATCATGTTCTCTTTTTGAGATCTTGCTTAGATTCCCACCAATTAACGATAAAAGTGTATCGGTTGCATATGGGTCACCTTTTCTACCCATTGCTGAAACAACAACCACCACTTTATATCCATCAGCTAATGCTTTTTCAATATGGCCTTGGGCATGCTTTCTACTCTTTTCATCCTTTACAGATGTCCCGCCAAATTTTTGAACAATAATTTTCATGGTGACACCAAAACCTGCCTTTGGTTGTAACTTTTATTTTACTAAACCTAATTTAACTAAGCTTTCCGCAATTTGTACTGAATTCCACGCAGCACCTTTTAGCAGGTTGTCAGAAACGACCCACATATGGAAACCACGGTCTTCATCTATATCTTTTCTAATACGTCCAACGAATACATCATTTTTACCTACACAATCAGCCGGCATTGGGTATACTTGATTTTCAGGATCATCCTGAAGGACTACGCCAGGTGCATCTTTTAATAATGCTTTAATCTCACTTGCGCTAACATTTCCTTCCTCAATCTCAAAGTATACCGATTCAGAATGCCCTACAGCCACAGGTAAGCGAACACATGTAGCAGAGACCTGCAGCTCTGGTAAGTGCATGATTTTCTTTGTTTCATTAATCATTTTCATTTCTTCATACGTATAGCCGTTATCTTGAAACTTATCAATTTGTGGAATGGCATTAAATGCAATTTGATAATGATTTTTGTCTGATTTTACCGGAAGAATAGTTGGTTCATAGGTTTCTCCGTTAATAATCGACTTTGTTTGTTCCATTAATTCTTCCACTGCTGCAGCACCTGCACCAGATACTGCTTGATAGGTAGACACAATGATTTTTTTCAAACCATATTTTTGTCGAATAGGCTCTAAAGCAACAACCATTTGAATGGTCGAACAATTTGGATTAGCAATAATTCCATTATGGTTATGCAAATCCCCTTCATTTACTTCTGGTACAACCAACGGTATATTCTCATCCATTCTAAACGCACTAGTGTTGTCCACGACAATGGCACCACGCTTAGCAGCTTCTGGAGCAAGTTCTTTAGATACGCTTCCACCTGCACTGAACAGTGCTATTTCAACACCCTCAAAGCTCTCAGGCTTGGCTTCTTGGACGGTATATTCCTGACCATTAACCACTACTTTTTTTCCTGCCGACCGTGCTGAGGATAGTAGGGTTAGTTCTCTGATTGGAAAATTCTCTTTCACTAATGTTTGGATCATTTGTTGTCCAACCGCTCCTGTTGCTCCAACTACTGCAACGTGAAATCCATTATGCTCTCTCATTACATGTTCCCCTTTCAATCTTTCATCCTGAACATGGCTGGTATTTTGAAGGTCTTAAAGGAAATGGCACTCTTATTGCCAGCATGTCATGTATAATTTATAACCTTAACAGTGGAGCAGTATTTGAGAAACTCCACTGTTAAAAGATTAATTTATTTTAACATATTCCTCAGAAGAAATAACCTTTTTTGATGATGAAAGAGAGAGAGAGTTATTCAGCATCTTTATATCTTTCAATAAGAACGGGTTGAATCTGCTTTCCTTCAATCGCTGCTTCTACTGTTTCGGAAAGCATCGTCATTCTTGCAACCATTGAGTTTGGTTTTTTTATTGGATCATCCTGCCCATAAGGAATAAAGAATATATGTTTAGTAGCCATCAATCGCATTAAGTTTACTCCATTTAAACCGAGCGCATCATTTGTTGAAATACCAAGAACAACCGGCTTTAAGTTTCTAAGAGTTGCTTTGGCTGCCATTAACACCGGGCTATCATTCATGGCATTGGCAAATTTACTCATGGACACACCTGTTAAAGGAGCAATGACCATACAATCAAGTGGGAATTTGGGACCAAGTGGTTCTGCTTTTACAATTGAATCAATTACCTTGTTTCCTGTTAAGTCCTCAATACGTTGAATCCAATCCATCCCCTTGCCAAAGCGTGTATCTGTATTTTGAACAGTAGCGGTTACTACTGGAACAACCTCCGCTCCTGCTTGAACAAGCTTTTCTATCTCTGGAAATACGGCATCATAGGTACAATGGGATCCAGTTAGTCCAAAGCCTATTCTTTTACCTATTAAACTCATTTCACTTTCCCCTTTCGCTTTCGTAAATCTTCTTGAAGCAGTTGGGCAAGAACATTTGCCAAAATTTGACCTGCTGTTTTCGGTGCAACTATGCCTGGTAAACCGGGAGCAAGTAACGCCTTAATCCCTCTTTTTTCTGCATATCTGAAATCTGTTCCACCAGGCTTCGAAGCTAGATCAATGATGAGAGTATGTGAAGGTAATTTAGAGATAACCATTGCCGTAACAATTAAATGTGGTGCTGTATTTATCAAAATATCAGTATCTTTTACTTCATTCACAAGATTATTTAAATGGAATGGCGTTAAACCCATCTCTGTGATTCTTGCTAAATGTTCACTTTTCCTTGCTCCTACCTTTACCTTAGCTCCCAGTGCAGCAAACGTACGTGCCACACTCATCCCTACACGGCCAAGGCCCAAAACAGTAATATTTGATCCGTGTATCGTGAAATCAGTATGCTGGATCGCCATCATAATTGTTCCTTCTACCGTTGGAATAGAATTATAGATAGCTACATCATCTCTTTCGAATAATTGGATGAGTGTTCTTTTGTTTTCTTTTGTTATTCCATTTAAATAGGAGTTACTTATTCCTGAGTAAATGGAACAATGTTCAGGTGTTTTACTAAGTAATTCTCCAGTTATAACAACCTTTTCATTGGAAAAGATGGTTTCTACCTGTCCCTCCAAATTTGTACCTGGCACCGGTAAAATCAGTGCGTCCATATTAGAAAAATCGACCTCATCCAACTTTTCCTTGACCGCTCCTGTAAAGGCATGGTCAAGCTGTTCAAAACCAATAAGCGATAATTTCGCGTCCAATTCGGTTAACTTGCGGATGATTTCCAGCTGTCTGGCATCACCGCCAATCACGGCTATCTGCATCCCTGTCAGCATGAAAACATTCACCTTCTTTTTTATAAAAATCCTTCTAGGTATTCCTTTTCTTCTTATCACTTCACCATCTTATGTAAGTTCCCTTCAATCGGTGAGTTTTCCATACATGTAAAAGAAAAAAGCCCAAGCAGAAGTTTTTCTGCTTGGGCTTTTCATTCGAATTGGTGAATCTATTCTTCTTCGGGAACATCAATAATAATCATATCCGATCCGATTTTTTGGATATGTTTCCAGGGAACTCTTATTTCTTCACCTTGTTTCCTAAAGCCAAACCATTTTAATGAAGGAATAAGCAACGCCTGTATTTGTCCAGTGCTTTCATTAATTTCTAAGTCAGTTTGTCCGAGTACACCAAGGCGTTCTGCCTTTTTTACATCAACAATCTCTTTCCCACTCAATTCACTTAACCTCATACCTCCAAAACCTCCTTCTTCCCCTTTTCTATTATTTTATAGAAGGAAGAACTTATTTAGACTAAAGAAAAAACAGTTCGAAAAATATCGAACTGTTTTGGGATTATAATTTAGATGGGAATTCCCCATTAGGACTTATTAATGTGACGGAATATTTATCCGTAAAAATAGCTCTTGCCATATCATCCACACTATTCTTAGTCACCTGGTCAATTTGTTCAATAATCTCATCAAGTGAACGGTGGCGTTTTAACAGTAATTCATTTTTACCATTCCGGCTCATTCGACTGTTTGTACTTTCCAAACTTAACATCAAGCTGCCTTTCAGCTGCTCTTTACTATTGGTCAATTCCTTTTCAGTAATACCCGTTTGTTTTAATTTATCAAGTGTTTCCTGAATGGTTTCAAATAAAACATCGAGCTGCTTCGCTCCTGTTCCTCCATAAACAGTAACTACACCACTATCCTGATAAGCAGAATGATAAGAGAATACAGAGTACGCCAAGCCCCTTTGCTCACGAACTTCTTGAAATAGTCTGGAACTCATACTACCGCCCAAAATATTATTTAAAGTAATTAAGCTATAGATATCCTCATGACCAACCTTCAATCCTTCAAATCCAATACATAAATGAGCCTGTTCCGTTTCCTTCTTGCGTGACAAGCGGTTAGCATGAAAAGTAGGAAGATTTTCAGGTGTTTCCTTTGACCCACCTTGGTAGGATCCAAAATAATTTTCAACCTCTTTAATAAAGGATTCCGAGATATTTCCAGCTATTGAGATGACCACATTTTCAGGTGTATATCGTTCATGGATGTACTCCTTCAGGGAATCTCCTGTAAATGTATTTAGTGTTTCCTCAGTCCCTAAAATTGGATAACCAAGCGGATGGTTTTCATAAACAGCTCTACTTAGTAAATCATGAACAATATCATCCGGTGTATCCTCATACATTTTAATTTCTTCGAGGACTACATTCTTTTCCTTTTTCAATTCTTCTTCCACAAAAGTAGAATTAAAGAACATATCAGCTAAAACATCTAATGCATACTTGGAATGTGTATCCAAAACCTTTGCATAATAGCAAGTATACTCCTTAGAGGTAAAAGCGTTAACTTGACCGCCAATGCTGTCAAAGGATTCAGCAATTTCCTTAGCTGAACGCGTCGTTGTTCCTTTAAAAAACATGTGCTCTAGGAAATGAGAAATCCCATTTGTCTGTGGATCTTCGTTTCTTGAACCAGTTCCAATCCATACACCAATTGCGACAGACCTTACAGTTGGTATGTTTTCTAATACAATTCTTACTCCATTTTGGCAAGTGTACTTATTAATCATCGACTTCCTCCTGTCATTAAACAGCAGATGCTACTACTCCAATTATTTATTATACGTTTTTATAGATATTTTCTCCAATTTTCTGATAGATTCTCATAAATTATTTTATCATTCTTTCCTCACTCATTAATTCTGAGACCGTACCGATCTCTAAATCCTTTTTCTCGATAAGAGTAATGAGCCTGTCAAGTGATTTTGCGGTTGATTCTGTTGGATGCATGAGAACCATGGAGCCCTTATCAATTTTAGACATGACTCGATTAATTAAGACATCAGGTGACGGTTTCTGCCAATCAACCGTATCAACCGTCCACATAACGGTTAGCATATTCAGTTCATCTGCTATTTTTATCGTCTCATCCCGATAGCTGCCACTAGGAGGCGCAAACCAAACTGGCTTTTCTCCAGTAGCCGCTTCAATAATGTTGTTCGTCTTTAATATTTGTTCCCTTGTCTGAGCTGCAGTAAGCTTTTGCATATCCGGATGAGAATAGGAATGATTACCTACTTCATGCCCAGCGCTTACGATCATTTTTGCAACATCTGGGTTCTTTTTAACCCAGTTTCCTTCAAGGAAAAAGCTAACGGATACATTGTGTCTTTTTAATGTTGCTAGCATTTCAGGTAAATATTCATTTCCCCAAGCTACATTAATAATAAAGGATACCATAGGTTTGTCTGGATGCCCTTTATAAATTGGGGTTGGTGGTAAATCCTTTAGATGAATTTTTGGTTTCACTTGGGTATATTCTAATTTCATTTCATCAAAGACGCCTTTACTTTTCATGTTTTTATATGAAGCGCCAATATCTACCTTAAGTCCATTATATCCTGGAATAGCCTTCCAAACCCTGTCAACCTTGGCATCGGAAGGTGGTATTTCATATGTAGAAGCATTTTTTATTATACTCTGATATAGGGGATCTGACTGTTTCGCTGTCGGAAGTGCAGAATCCCTTAAAGAGGATACATACTTATTCACAACTGGATTATTTACTGAAATCCAAGCACTAAAACAAATAATTAAAAATATGCTGAGCTTTTTCATTTACCTTTCCCCCTTCCATAAAGATTATGTATAGGGGGGACAAGGTAGAACTCAGGGAGCAAATCTTGCTATATAAAGAAAGAGCCAGGGAAGCCCCTGACTCATATAAATAGATCACAGCCTTGATTTAGCCTGAGTTTCTTTATTAATTATTCTTTATTCTCAGCCTTTTCCCGCTGCTCTTTTAACACGGCTTTTCTAGACAAGTTGACTCTGCCTTGTTTGTCAATTTCGGTTACTTTAACTAAAAGCTCATCTCCGATTTTAACAACATCCTCCACTTTTCCAACTCGCTCTTCAGCCAGTTCGGATATATGAACAAGACCATCTTTTCCTGCAAAGATTTCTAGGAAGGCACCGAATTTTTCAATTCGCTTAACCTTACCAAGGTACAATTCACCAACTTGAACTTCTCGAACGATATCTTCAATGATTTTTTTCGCTTTTTGATTCATTGCTTGATCGGTTGAAGCAATAAATACCGTTCCATCCTGCTCGATATCGATCTTAACACCAGTTTCTTCAATAATCTTATTGATTTGTTTACCACTAGGCCCAATCACATCACGAATCTTATCCGGATTGATATTCATTGTTAAAATCTTAGGTGCAAATTGGGAAAGTTCTGCTCTTGGCTCTGTAATGGTAGCTAACATCGAATCCAAGATGTGCATTCTTCCTATTTTTGCTTGTTGCAATGCTTCCTCTAAAATTTCGCGAGAAAGACCTTCAATCTTAATATCCATTTGAAGTGCGGTTACCCCTTTAGCGGTACCTGCAACTTTAAAATCCATATCTCCAAGGTGATCTTCCATCCCTTGAATGTCAGATAGAACCGTATAATACTCTCCTGATTTGACAAGACCCATTGCAATTCCTGCTACAGGCGCTTTAATAGGCACACCAGCATCCATCATCGCTAAAGTAGAAGCACAAATACTAGCCTGAGAAGTAGAACCATTAGATTCAAGCACTTCAGATACAAGGCGGATTGTATATGGGAAATCTTTTTCAGACGGTATAATAGGCTCGAGCGCACGTTCACCAAGTGCACCATGTCCAATTTCACGTCGACCCGGTCCACGAATTGGACCTGTTTCCCCAACACTAAAGGATGGGAAGTTATAATGGTGCATAAAGCGTTTTTCTTCCTCAATTCCTAAACCATCGAGAATCTGTACATCACCCATTGCTCCTAGTGTACAAATACTTAATGCTTGAGTTTGTCCACGTGTAAATAATCCTGAACCGTGCGTACGAGGTAAAATACTTACCTGTGATGACAATGGGCGGATTTCATCGATTTTACGACCGTCTGGACGTACTTTTTCTACTGTAATTAGTCGGCGTACTTCACCTTTAACGATCTTGTCCAAGATTTGCTTTACTTGTTTTAAATCTTCAGCTGTTGCTTCTTGTTCTTCATATTTAGCAATCACTTGATTTTTTATTTCTTTAATCGCATCTTCACGTGCATGCTTTTCTTGAACTTGAATAGCTTTAACCATATCAGCTTCACAAATTTCTCTTACTTCTGCTTCAAGCTCTTTATCAATTTCATAAAGATTGATTTCTCTTTTTGGCTTACCAATTTCTGCAACAATTTTTTCTTGGAATTCAATTAATTGTTTAATATGGTCATGACCATACATAATTGCCTCAAGCATCGTTTCCTCAGGCACTTCAAGTGCACCTGCCTCAACCATGTTAATGGCATCCTTCGTGCCAGCAACCGTTAAGTGAATATCACTTTTTTCTGCTTGTTCAACCGTTGGATTGATGACAAACTCATTATTCACACGGCCAACAATAACCCCAGCAATTGGACCTTCAAACGGAATATCTGAAGTACTTAGTGCTAGTGATGACCCAAACATTGCAGCCATTTCGGAAGAACAGTTTTGATCGACACTCATGACAATACTGATTACCTGCACATCGTTACGGAAGCCATCAGCAAAAAGTGGACGAATCGGTCTATCAATTAGACGGCTGGCAAGTATTGCTTTTTCACTTGGACGACCTTCACGTTTAATAAATCCACCTGGAATTTTACCAACTGCATATAAACGTTCTTCATAGTTTACTGTTAATGGAAAGAAATCGAGATTTTTTGGTTCTTTTGAAGCAGTAGCTGTACTTAATACAGCTGTATCTCCATAGCGGACCATTACCGCACCGTTAGCCTGTTTAGCTAACTGTCCAATTTCCACGGTTAAATTACGGCCTGCCCAATCCATAGAATATACATGTTTCGTTTGTTCCATATTTGTACCCCTCTCTATCTAAATCACTTTAGGAGGATGATGCGAGGATACTTCCTCGATGAAATCCTCTTTCTAAATCTTCCTAATATAAAAAAAGCCATAAATGCTTATGTTATCAATTTCAAATTAGTATTAGTATGCACATAAAAGTCTTGACTTAAAATTATGTATAAAAATTTCTTTACTACTTTAATTTTTGCCTTTTTAGGCTAATAAAAAAGCGGGATAAATCCCGCTTCTGTAGACTAACGACGTAGACCAAGCTTATTGATTAACACACGGTAACGTTGAACGTCTTTGTTACGTAGGAATGTTAAAAGATTACGACGTTTACCAACCATCTTCAAAAGACCGCGACGTGAGTGGTGATCTTTCTTGTGAGTACGTAAGTGCTCGTTCAAGTTATTGATTGATTCAGTAAGGACAGCGATTTGAACTTCTGCAGATCCAGTGTCGCTCTCATGAGTTTTATACTCATTGATAAGTTCATTTTTACGTTCTTGAGTGATTGCCATCCAGGTTCACCTCCTAGTTTTTCTATCCCCTGTTACCGAGCAAGCGTCGGTGACTCGACTTGCCAAGCAAAGGTTGTTTTTAATACGTATATAAGAATACATCTTTTTACGTCAAAAAGCAAGTCGAAACCTTATTTAAATGTAAGAAAAACTTTGATAAAAGCGGCTTTAGCAGGAAGATTGTCGATTCTTTTCAAAATAATCTATTGCCTTTTGCTTATCTCTTTCTATTTGACTAACCAATTCGTCAATTCCGGAGAACTTCTGCTCTTTACGCAAATACAGATGCCATTCGACGACTACTTCTTCTCCATAAATCTCTTGTTCAAATTCAAATAAGTGAACTTCAACAGTTAGCTTTAATGCTTCTTTATTAAAGGTTGGTTTATAACCAACATTACAAACACCATTATACCAATGATCCTTTACCTTCAATTTTACTGCGTATACACCCAAGGGAGGGATCATATACTCTTCATTCAGGTCTATATTTGCTGTCGGGAAACCTATCGTTCTCCCACGCTTGTCCCCGTGAATGACAGTGCCCGATGTCCTATAATATCTGCCAAGCAGACTAGGAAGTTCAATTACTTTTGCTTCGTTTAACAAGTGACGAATTCTTGTAGAACTAACCTTTTCCTCACCTTGAGCTAACTTTGGGACAACGGAGTAGGAGAATTGATTCCTAGAGTGGAAAGGCAGGGTTTCCATCGTTCCTTTTCCCATCCGCCCATAAGAATAATCAAAGCCAGCTACTACATGCTTTACATTCAGCCCTATCACATATTGATCAATGAACTCCTGTGGGAGTAAGTTAGCAAACTCAGGTGTAAAATGAACAATAAATAAATAGTCTATACCTAACTCTTCAATAATCTTTATCTTATCTGATAAGGGCGTAATATATTGTACGTGCTTCTTGCTTTTACCCAACACAACAGAGGGATGCGGATCAAAAGTCATTACTGCACTTCGGAAATCTTGTTCTTCTGCTTGTTTTTTTGCTTCTAAGATTACTTGTTGATGTCCCATATGAACACCATCAAAATAGCCCAAGGCCATTGCTAAAGGCGGAAAATCGTTTCTATCTAATTTATGTGGAAAATTAAGCCTTTTGACTTCCAAATGAAACTCACCTTTTCTATACCGAAACCTTATTATTCATTTCGCAATACTTTTACAGGTTTAAGCAGGTCTGGCTTGCTTGGATGTTTTGCGTAAATGGCGAGAGCCAGTCCTTCTGCTGTTTCAGCGATAATCGGTCCGTTAGTTGTTTTTAAGTGTTCTGGTATTGGTAACACCGCACCATTTTTCACTTTCTCTGCTACTTTATCATTAATCTGTAATTTCGGCAAATAAGAAAGTGCTGACTCTAATGGTCGTAAAACAGAAGAAATTTCACCAGTTTCCATCAGTTTTTCTATTTCCTCAAAGGTCAAACAATCCTCCAACGTGAAGGCTGCTGACTGGATTCTTATTAGTTTGGACATGTGTGCAGGGTACCCTAGTCTCTCCCCAATCATTACTGCTAATGTTCGTATATAGGTCCCTTTACTGCAACTGACTCTAAAGCGAAATTGAATCGTTTCTCCTGAAAATTCTGTCCGATCATCCAGTAATTCAATCGAGTATATGGTTACCTTCCTAGTGGGGCGCTCTACTTCAATGCCTTTTCGAGCATACTCGTACAACCGAACCCCTCCCACCTTTACTGCTGAAAACATAGGTGGGGTTTGCTCAATTTCTCCCGTCAACGAATCAAGGACCTTTTGAATTTCTTCGCGTAGAATGGTTCGATCAACATCTTTCTTTTCAACCACTTCACCGGATGCATCTTCCGTCGTGGTGGAGAAGCCTATGGTTACTTCACCTTCGTATGCTTTTCCTGCGTCCGTAATATACTCTGCAACCTTTGTAGCTTTCCCAATACAAATAGGGAGGACACCCGTTACATCCGGATCAAGTGTTCCTGTATGTCCGACTTTTTTTGTTTTTAAAATTTTTCTTAACTTAAATACACAATCATGGGAAGTTAGCCCTGCTGGTTTGAATAACGGTAATATTCCTTCCACCTTATTCACTCCGATCTCAGTAATATTCGAAAAAAATGGATAGACGGTTGTCTATCCATTTTCAATGTGAATTTCTGCTTATTTTTGAATTTATTCTTCGTCATTCTTTTCCATCGGTTTATCATCATCCTGATGCAATTGATGTAGAAGAGTATTAATTCGATTTCCATAATCGATTGATTCATCCCACTCAAAAATAATTTCAGGTGTTTTACGAAGGCGAATACGGTGGCCAATTTCTGTTCTAATAAAGCCTTTTGCTTTAGCTAAGCCTTTTAATGTATTCTCCTTTTGCTCGTCATCACCTAACACAGAAATATATACTTTTGCTTGCTGTAAATCACCTGTAACTTGAACATCAGTAACTGTCACAAAGCCGATCCGAGGATCTTTTATTTTCCGGCCGATGATGTCACTAAGTTCTTTTTTCATTTGCTCTCCAACACGATTTGCTCTGTGGCTCATCATATTCACCTCTTAATTTAAAGCCAATCAATCTCGGTGATTGTTCGTTCAATCTCTGGAAACGAGTCAATTAATTTTAGTGCGTTCTGCAATTCAATCTCTGTAGATAACCGATTAGAGGTTACAACCGCAATGGCAATTTTCGTTCTTTGCCATACATCTTGAAAGTCAACCTCGGCAACGGATACATTAAATTTCTGTTTTAGACGAGTTAGAATTCTCTGCAAAACGGCTCGTTTCTCTTTTAATGAATGAGCATCATAGATGATACATTCACATTCGGCGACACCGATGATCATTTACGTTCGATCTCTTCCATTACATAAGCTTCAATGATGTCTCCTTCTTTAACATCATTGAAATTTTTAATTGTGACACCACATTCATAACCTTTAGAAACCTCTTTAGCATCATCTTTGAAACGTTTTAGCGCATCAATTTGTCCTTCAAAGATAACAACTCCGTTACGAACTAAACGAATTCCGCTATCACGGGTAATTTTACCTTCAGTCACAAACGAACCAGCAATGGTACCAACCTTTGAAACCTTGAAAGTTTGACGAACTTCAGCTTGACCAATAATCTTTTCTTGGAATTCAGGATCAAGCATTCCCTTCATGGCTGCTTCGATTTCTTCAATTACTTTATAAATAATGCGGTGTAGACGAACATCAACCTTTTCAGCTTCCGCAGCGCGCTTAGCATTTACATCTGGACGAACGTTAAATCCGATGACAATTGCATTTGAAGCGGCTGCAAGAGTGATATCCGACTCATTAATAGCACCAGCACCACTATGAATAATTTTAATGTTTACGCCTTCTACATCTATTTTTTGCAATGATGCGGCAACGGCTTCAGCAGAACCTTGAACATCTGCTTTTAGGATGATGTTTAAGTCCTTCATTTCACCTTGCTTCAATTGGTCAAATAGTGTTTCGAGACTGACAACGGATTTTTCACCACGGTGAGCTACTAAAGCAGTTTGCGCACGCGCTTCCCCAACTTGTCGGGCTGTTTTTTCGTCTTCAAATACAACAAAACGATCTCCTGCCTGAGGAACATCATTTAGTCCTGTAATTTCTACTGGAGTAGAAGGACCCGCTTCTTTTACTCGTCGTCCTTTATCATTCACCATCGCACGAACCCGTCCGAATGTAGTTCCAACAACAATCGGGTCACCAATTTTTAAAGTACCGTTTTGAACTAATAATGTCGCAACAGATCCACGGCCTTTATCTAATTGTGCCTCGATAACCGTACCGACAGCTTTTCGGTTAGGATTGGCCTTATATTCTTCTACTTCACTTACAAGTAAGATCATTTCAAGAAGAGTGTCAATTCCTTCTCCGGTTTTTGCAGAAAGTGGTACAAAGATAGTATCCCCACCCCATGCTTCAGATACTAATCCATGTTCAGTTAATTCCTGCATAACTCGGTCAGCATTTGCAGCTTCTTTATCCATTTTGTTTACAGCAACAATGATTGGAACTTCAGCAGCCTTTGCATGGTTAATCGCTTCAACTGTTTGTGGCATTACACCATCATCTGCCGCTACCACAAGAATGGTAATGTCAGTGATTTTCGCTCCACGAGCACGCATGGTTGTAAATGCAGCGTGTCCCGGTGTATCAAGGAAAGTAATCTTCTTTCCATTTTCAACTACTTGATAGGCACCAATATGCTGAGTAATTCCGCCAGCTTCACCTTCAGTTACCTTTGTATTACGAATAGAATCAAGAAGGGTTGTTTTACCATGGTCAACGTGACCCATAATCGTTACAACAGAAGGTCTTTCTACTAAGTCTTCTGCTCCATCTTCGGTAAAGTAAACTTCAAGATCCGTTGTGTCAATCTTGATTTCTTCTTCAACCTCTACCCCATATTCCCCAGCGATCAATTCAATCGCATCTTTATCGAGCACTTGGTTAATGGTAGCCATCACACCAAGTAAAAAGAGCTTTTTAATGATTTCTGACGGTTCACGATAGATTTTTTTTGCAAGTTCACCAACAGTTAATGACTCACTAAAAGTAATTTTAGCTGGAAGCTCTTTTTCTTTTTTCTTCTGAGGCTGTGCTTGCTGAACTGGTGTATGAGTCTTCTTCTTGTTATTATTATTATTGCGATTATTACGATTTTGGTTATTATTATAAGGCTTAGCCTTTGCTTTATCTGCACTACTGAAGACTTTATTTTCTTTGGATTGATTTTCTTGGCTCTGTTTTTTGCCTTCAGCCGCTTTTGGAGGAGAGACAACTTTTACCTTCTTAGGAGTAGGAGATTTATCTGCAGCTTCCTCAAACGCTTTAGGTGCATTTTTAGACTGTACTTGCGGCTTTTGACCAGACTGTGCCGGTCTTTGATTTGGACGTTGCTGTTGTTGCTGCTGAGCAGGACGTCCATTTGAGCGTTGTTGCTGCCCGCCACCCATTTGTTTACTCTGTTGTGTAGTGCTTTCTTTTTTGTTGAATGTTGCGTCAAGTTTTTTTACTTCTGAATCTTCTATTGTTGCCATATGGTTAGAAACCTCTATATTCATTTCTTTTAATTTTGTAATAATTTCTTTACTTGAAATATTGTGTTTTTTTGCGTATTCATAAACACGGATTTTACTCATATTTTCACCCCCGCTAGATTTAATCGAGCAACGTTACCAGTTTTTTTGCAAATCCTTCATCCAAAACAGCTACAACAACTCGTGCTTCCTTGCCAATTGCTTGACCTAGAAGATGACGGTCTTCGACTATTTTCAACTGTACATGATAGGAATTACATTTATCTGTAATTTTTTTAGTCGTATTTGCAGATGCATCCGCGGCTAATAAAACAAGCTTTGCTTTACCGTTTCTAATATCCTTTAAGGCAAGCTCTTCACCCGATATGATTTTACGCGCTCGATTGGCCAAGCCAAGCAATGACATCCATTGATTTTGTTTCATTTGGATTGTCAGTTCTCCTTCTCAATTAGCTCAAGTAGTTCTTCGTATATCGAATCATTTATAGAAACCTCTAAATGGTTAGCTAAAGTATTTTTCTTCTTGGCTAATAGGATTGCTTCTTTGTCTCTTGAAAGGTATGCACCTCTACCGGATTTTTTTCCAGTTAGGTCAATGGTTACATCCCCTTCTTTTGAGCGAACGATGCGAACGAGTTCTTTTTTCGGCTTCATTTCACCGGTTGCCACACATTTGCGCATAGGAACTTTTTTTCTTGTGTTCACGATCATTCACCTCCTAATTAGTCCAAATCATCATCTTCATAATCAAAATCTGTATCCACTTGATTATCAAAAAGTCTGATTGTTTCTTCACGTGGATAAATTCCAAGCTCTCGTGCTTCAGTTTCAGCTTTGATATCAATTTTCCAGCCAGTTAACTTTGCTGCTAGTCGAGCATTTTGACCGCGTTTACCGATTGCTAATGAAAGCTGATAATCAGGTACAACAACTGTTGTCGCTTTTTCATTTTCGTTCACCATAACATCTAGCACTTTTGAAGGGCTTAAAGAATTAGCGACAAAAACAACTGGATCATCTGACCATTTAACGATATCAATTTTTTCACCTTTTAACTCATTAACTACCGCTTGCACCCTTGTTCCTTTTGGTCCAACACAAGAACCAACTGGATCAACCTCAGGATTATCGGAATGAACGGAAATTTTCGAGCGGTCACCTGCTTCACGGGCAACAGATTTAATTTCAACTGTACCATCGTAAATTTCAGGAACTTCAATTTCAAATAGACGTTTCAGTAATCCAGGATGAGTTCTAGAAACAAAAATTTGTGGACCTTTAGTAGTTTTTTCCACTTTAGTAATAAAAACTTTGATTCGATCATGCGGTTTGTAACGTTCATTTGGCATTTGTTCATTTAATGGTAATAGTGCTTCTATTTTACCAAGGCTGACATAAATAAATTTAGAATCAAGTCTTTGAACGATACCTGTCATGATGTCTTCTTCACGATCAATAAATTCAGAATAAATAATACCTCTTTCAGCTTCTCTAACACGCTGAGTTACCACTTGTTTCGCTGTTTGCGCAGCAATTCTTCCGAAGTCTTTTGGAGTTACTTCCATTTCGACAACATCTTCTACCTGGTAATTAGGATTAATGTGTTGTGCATCTGCAATAGAAATTTCAAGCCGTGGATCGAATACCTCATCAACCACTTCTTTTCTTGCAAAAACGCGCATAGAACCAGATTGTAAGTTCAAATCAATGCGGACATTTTGTGCCTGATTGAAATTACGACGGTATGCTGATACCAATGCCGCCTCAATAGCATCAATTAGTATATCTCTGGAAATACCTTTCTCTCTTTCCAGTATTGTAAGAGCATCTAATAATTCGCTGCTCATTTGCTTGTATCCCCCTACTCTTATTCAATTTTTTCATTTATGAAAAAACAACAGCCAGTCTTGCACTTGCTACTTTTTCATATGGAATGTCAATAGACTTTTTACGAGTTTTGATTTTCACTTCAATTTTTAAGTGTTGGCCATCAAACTCAAGTAATTTCCCTTCAAAACCTTTTTCTCCATCAATCGGTTCATAAGTTTTAATAAAGACATTTTTACCAATAGCCTTTTCAAAATCTTTTTCTTTTTTCAATGGACGCTCTGCACCCGGAGAGGATACTTCAAGAAAGTAGTTATGGGGAATTGGATCCACTTCGTCGAGTTTTTCACTTAGTCGCTCACTAACTAGACCACAATCCTCAATATCAACTCCTGTGTCCTTATCGATATATACGCGAAGATACCAGTTTTTACCTTCCTTCACATATTCAATATCCACTAATTCTAAGCTAAGTTCTTGAAAAATTGGTGCAGCCAGCTCTTCTACAACTTCCGTTACTTTGCTCATGCTTTACCTCCTTTTCTAAAATATTTCACCCATATTCTATGTAGTTCACGGTAAGTTTTATCAAATAACACTAAAAAACATTTGTAAACAAAACCAAGATGTATACAACTTTTAAGTGCAAGCACCTCGATTACATAACGAAAGAGTGGGTTTCCCCACTCTTGAACACGAGAGTATTTCTTAGTATTTCCAATAAAACTATACCATAACCATTGTTTTTATGCAAACACAACGGAGGTTTATCAGGATTATCCCTATTTAGAACAAAGATAGCTGGTTTTGCTCCGGTAGTGCATTTAGACAACCTTGTTTGTCTAAATATTCAAGAATGGTCTTAGAAACCTTTCCTCGTTGTTGAAGGTCTTCTTTTGATAAGAACTCTCCATCACCCCGTGCTTTTACAATATTAAAAGCTGCATTGGTTCCTAACCCAGGAATCGAATTAAATGGTGGAATGAGTGTATTCCCTTCAATAATAAAATCTGATGCATCTGATTTATATAAATCATAATTTTGGAAGGAAAATCCTCTTTCTGTCATTTCAAGTGCTAGCTCTAGAACAGTAAGGAGGTTTTTCTCTTTATTGGATGCTTCCAGACCTTTTGCGTTAATTTCCTCTATTTTTGCCCGGATTGCTTCAGGCCCACGAGACATTGCTTCAATGTCAAAGTCCTCTGCACGAACCGTGAAATAAGCAGCATAGTAAAGAAGTGGCAGATGCACTTTAAAGTACGCAATCCGTACCGCCATTAATACATAGGCTGCCGCGTGTGCTTTAGGGAACATGTATTTGATCTTTTTGCAGGAGTCAATGTACCATTCTGGTACTTCGTTTCTCCGCATTTCGGCTTCCATTTCTTCACTTAAGCCCTTACCTTTACGGACAGATTCCATAATTTTAAAAGCAAATGAAGGTTCCAGCCCCTGATAAATCAAGTAGACCATGATATCATCACGACAGCCAATTACTTCACTTAAGTTACACGTTTGGTTGTGAATTAACTCCTGTGCATTCCCTAGCCATACGTCCGTTCCATGGGATAGTCCTGAAATCTGGACGAGTTCTGAAAATGTTGTTGGCTTTGTATCTTCAAGCATTTGTCTGACAAATCGAGTCCCAAACTCAGGAATCCCTAGTGTACCCGTTTTACACATGATTTGTTGTTCTGTTACACCCAACGATTCTGTTCCACTAAAGATTTTCATTACTTCAGGGTCATCCGTCGGAATGGTTTTAGGATCCATTCCACTTAGATCTTGCAGCATTCTGATGACAGTTGGATCATCGTGTCCGAGTATATCAAGCTTTAAGACATTATCATGGATGGAATGGAAATCAAAATGGGTTGTTTTCCATTCGGAATTTCTATCGTCTGCCGGGAATTGAATCGGTGAGAAATCATATACATCCATATAATCAGGAATTACGATAATCCCACCAGGATGCTGTCCTGTTGTTCTTTTCACACCTGTACAACCAGAAGCGAGCCTCTCCACTTCTGCACCACGCAGTTGAAGGTTGTTATCCTGCTGATAGGCCTTTACATATCCAAATGCTGTTTTATCTGCAACCGTACCAATGGTTCCTGCACGATAGACATACTCCTCACCAAACAGCACTTTCGTATAGTTATGAGCACGTGGTTGATATTCCCCCGAGAAGTTCAAGTCGATATCGGGAACCTTGTCCCCTTTAAAGCCAAGGAAGGTTTCAAACGGAATATCGTGTCCATCCTTTTTGTACTTTGCGCCGCACTGTGGACAATCTTTATCTGGCAAATCAAATCCTGATCCAACAGAACCATCATTAAAGAATTCTGAATGCTTACAGGTTGGACAAACATAATGTGGCGGTAATGGGTTCACTTCCGTTATCTCCGTCATCGTGGCGACTAAGGAGGAACCAACTGATCCACGGGAACCAACTAGATAACCATCATCCAGTGATTTTTTTACTAGTTTATGTGAAATCAAGTAAATTACGGCGAATCCATGGCCGATAATACTTTTCAATTCTTTCTCTAATCTGGCTTCCACAATCTCAGGAAGATTGTCACCATATATTTTACGAGCCATTGAATAGCTCATTTCACGCATCTCTTCATCGGCACCTTCAATTTTTGGTGTATAGAGATCATCTTTAATCGGCTTTATGTTGTCAATCATATCGGCAATTTTATTCGTGTTAGTAACAACGATTTCCTTTGCCTTCTCTTTACCCAAAAAGGCAAAAGCATCGAGCATCTCATTGGTTGTTCTAAAGTGAACATCAGGCAACTCATGACGGTTTAGTGGGTTCGCTCCACCTTGTGAGTTAACTAAAATTTTACGGTAGATTTTATCATTTTCATTGAGATAATGAACATTTCCCGTAGCCACAACAGGGATCCCTAACTTATCACCTAGTGTAACGATCTTGCCAATAATATCTTCCATTGATTTTTCATCACGAACCAATTCCATTTCTATCAACGGAGCATTTACTTCTTTTGGCATTACTTCAAGATAATCATAGAATCCCGCGAAAGCTTCGACTTCTTCCGGAGATTTTTGCATCATCCCTTCAAACACTTCACCTTTATTACAGCCAGAACCAACAAGTATGCCCTCTCTATATTTTTGTAGAACCGATCGAGGAAGCCGCGGTACTCGATAAAAGTATTCTATATGTGCAATGGAAACGAGCTTAAATAGGTTCTTTAACCCCGCCTCGGTTTGTGCTAAAAGTGTGCAATGATATGGACGAGCACGTTGATAGGCATTCCCCTTACCCATGTTATTGTTAAATTCATCATGGTAGTGGATTCCTTTTTCTAGTGCATCCTTTAACATTTTTAATAATAAGTAGCCAGTTGCTTCTGCATCATAAATCGCGCGGTGGTGCTGGGTTAATTCAATATCAAACTTTTTCGCCAAAGTATTTAACCGGTGGTTTTTCAGCTCAGGATACAGAAAACGTCCAAGCTCAAGTGTATCAATAACAGGATTTTTGGCCTTTTCTAACCCTATTTTTTTATACCCTACATTCAGGAATCCCATATCAAAGGATGCATTGTGGGCGACAAGAACAGCATCCTCTACCCAGTCATGGAACTTTCGCAATACTTCTTCTACCTCAGGTGCATTTTGCACCATATCATCCGTTATTCCTGTTAAATTAATCGTTGTTGCTGAAAGTCGATGGTGCGGATTTGCAAATGACTCAAAACGGTCAATAATTTCTCCGTCCTTCACTTTTACAGCTGCTAATTCAATAATCGTATCATACACAGCTGATAGTCCCGTTGTTTCTACGTCAAACACAACAAATGTATCCTCTGCAAGGAGACGATGTGCATCATTATAAGCAATCGGTACCCCATCATCGACCAAATTGACTTCCACACCATATAGAATCTTGATATCGTTTTTCTTACCAGCACCATATGCTTCTGGGAAAGATTGAGCCACTGCATGATCAGTGACAGCAATAGCTTTATGTCCCCATTTCGCTGCTTGAGCAACTAAAGCACTTACAGGTGTGACAGCATCCATTTGACTCATAGGTGTATGCAGATGTAATTCTACCCGTTTCTCATCGTCCGGTGCAGTATCTTTCCGCCCAGCGGGTTTAAATTCATTTATATCATTTCCAATCATGACAAGGTCACGTACAAAGGTATCGTTTTGAATGCTTCCACGAACCTTAACCCACATTCCCTTTTTCACACGCTGGAACATGGCAGCATCTTCTTTATCTCGAGAAAACATTTTTACCATTAGCGAACTTGTGTAATCGGTAATCTTAAAGGTTAATAATGAACGGCCACTGCGTAATTCTCTTATTTCAGCATCAAAAATATAACCTTCAACAACTACTCGTCGTTCTTCATCAACGATATCAATCATGCTGCGAAGATCATTATCATCTTTTATGGTTAGTCCTATGGAAAGCGGACCATTAGGCACATCTCCTGAAGCTTGGTCTTTTTCTGCATCGCTCTTTTGCATTTCAACCATTGCCAGGAGAGCACGTTCCTGATCTTCTTTTTGTTTTGCCAATAGAAATTTTTCGTATTCTTCATTTTTTTCTTCCACTTTTAAATCTGTTTCAATTGAAAACTGCGGAAACCCAAACGATTGCAAAATATCTCCAATTACTGAACCATATTTTCGTTTTAAAGCTAGACCCTCTGCCTCATTCCTTACCGTAATCGCTAACTTATTTCCGCTAACGATTGGCATTTGTTCATTTAATAGTTTTAAGAGTGGAGGTGAAATTCCATCAATTTGTTGGATACAATGACTCCAATACTCTAGTAAAAGTTCTGGTGTACTATCTGGATTTGGTACTTTGATATCATAGGAAATAGTAGCAATATTGGAAAAGGTTCGTTCCAGCTGAGTGGTGAACCTTAAATAGACATTAAAAGGGAGGATTTTTTCAAATAAGAATTGAAAATGCCACTTCCTTGCTTTCTTTTCAACCAATAGTCTTTCAATTTGCGCATTTGTAAAATGCACTACTACAGCATCCTCTATTAATTGCAGCTGCTGGAGCAAGAGTTGGAATCGCTCTTTATTGCCTAGGGCATGTTCGCTCATCGTTCTCTCTCCCATCTATATTAAAATCTCTCTGTCTCTTTATTATTGAATAGTAATTATATCATATGATACAAGATGATTCGTCGGATTTCGACAGAAAACTTCATCCATTTTGGGAAAAATGTTTCCGAAAAAAATAAGGACCGCAATTCGCGATCCCAATTTTTTATTTCAAGAAAAATCTTTGTATGTCGTTCCACGTGACTACAAGCATTAACAGCATGAGAAGGGCGAATCCGATAAAATGAACCATTCCTTCTTTTTGTCGATCTATCGGCTTTCCTCTCACTGCTTCAACTGCAAAGAACATCAATCTTCCACCATCGAGGGCAGGAATTGGTAATAAATTCATAATCCCTAAGTTAATGCTTAAAATTCCAGCCCATTTCATTAAGTAATAAATTCCTGACTTAGCTACTTCAGCAGTCGAATTATATATTCCTACTGGACCTGAAAGGGCATCAATAGAGAATTGGCCTGTAATCAATTTTCCGAGCATAACAAAAATTTGCTTAGTCCAGAAATAAGTTTCAGTGAAACCAGACTTCACGGCTTGAACAGGTGATTTTTCCACAGGACTATAAACACCTATAATTCCCATTTTCTTGCCCTCTACGGTTTTTTCAAGAGGAGTTACTTCAATCTCCTTTTCATTTCCGTCACGAACAATAGAAAAATCAAGCTCTTCATTCGGATTTTTTCGAATGATTTCAACGACATCGGTCCAGCTGGATATTTCCGAACCATTGATACTCTGAACTAAATCACCTTTTTTTAGACCAGCCATCTTGGCTGCCCCATCTGGAGTAATTTCACCCAATTTCGCCTCATTGGAAGGAACACCCTGGAGCAATGCAATAACAATAAATAATATAAAAGCAAGTACAAAGTTCATCATCGGACCAGCAAATATAGCCATAAACCTTTGACCTAATGTTTTAGAACCAAATTGACGGTCAACCGGAGCGATTTGTGATTCGACTCCATTTTCTACAATTACTGAGTTAGGAAGTACTTTAAAAGCGTGCAAGCTTTCATCTTCATCTTCCGGAAATCCCTTTATGACAAGCTCCCGCTCAATATCGGCATACTCGACCTCTACAATTCGGCAATGCGGGAATTTTTCTTTATTATTTAAAATAATTTTTGTAACATGATCCTGTTTATCAAACATAAGACCAATACGATATCCAGGCTTAATTTCTACTACTTCAGGGTCTTCTCCAGCCATTCGGACAAAGCCGCCTATTGGAAGAAGACGAATCGTATAAGTAGTCTCTCCTTTTTTATGGGAGAACACCTTTGGACCCATACCAATGGCAAATTCGCGACAGAGGATACCTGCCCTTTTTGCAAAAATAAAATGACCTAATTCATGAAAGAAGACAAGTGCACCAAAAATTACAATAAAGGCAATAACTGTACTCAAATTTTAAAACCACCTTTTTTAAGGATAGGGGGTGAATCACTTAACTTTGATTACTGTCACTTCCGCTTTCCTTACAGAAGAGATTGTACATACTGTCTAGTTTCTTGATCTACCTCTTGTATTACGCTCAGGCTAGGATGTTGGATGGTTTGATGCGTGCTTAATGCCTTTTCAATTAAGTCTTCAATTTGCAGGAAACGAATCTTCCCTTCTAAAAAGGCTGCTACTGCCGCTTCATTAGCCGCATTTAAGACTGTTGGCATTGTTCCGCCTTCTTTACCAGCTATATAAGCAAAGTTCAGACAGCGAAATCTCTCAATATCCATTTCCTGAAAATGTAATCTCCCAATTTGAGCTAGATTCAATCGATTTGCCGATGCTAGCGGCAATCGGTCAGGATATGTGAGTGCATATTGAATAGGTACTCTCATATCTGGTGTTCCAAGCTGTGCAATAATACTTGAATCATGGAATTCCACCATTGAATGGATGATACTTTCCTTATGAAGAAGAACATCTATTTTATCATAAGGAATATCAAACAGCCAGTGTGCCTCAATGACTTCCAACCCTTTATTCATCATGGTAGCTGAATCAATTGTAATTTTTGCTCCCATTGACCAATTCGGATGGTTTAACGCCTCTTGAACCGTCACATTTTCTAACTCATTTCTTGAACGGTCACGGAAACTGCCACCTGATGCAGTAAGAATCAATCTTTCAATATTTTTCGCCTTTTCCCCCTGGAGAGCTTGGAAAATTGCGGAGTGTTCACTGTCAACTGGAAGAAGTGTTACATGATTTCGTTTGGCTGCATCCATCACTAAATGCCCAGCCGTAACGAGCGTTTCTTTATTTGCAATTGCAATGATTTTTCCACATTCAATCGCTTGTAATGTTGGATTTAAACCAACACTTCCTAGCACGGCATTCACTAGAATATCCGCCTTTTCATAAACTGCTGTTTCAATTAAACCCTCCGGACCAAACGTAAATTTGGTCTGTGGGAATTCTGTTTTTAATGTTATATAATCACTTTTGTTTTGTACAGAAACAAGCTCTGGCTGAAATTCACTTATCATTTTTCTTGCTAGTTCAATATTTTTCCCTATAGAAAAGGAAGCTAGTTTAAATTCTGTTGGGTGCTCACGAATCACATCGAGGGTCTGTGTGCCTATCGACCCTGTAGCTCCCAATAAGCTAATTGTTTTCAATAATGTCAACTCCTAAAGATAAAACGCATGCGCCTAAGACCAAAGATGGAAAAAGTGCAATAACGGCCAAACAAATAGTAGGCTATCAAACCGGTCAAGAATACCGCCATGACCAGGTAATATATTTCCTGAGTCTTTCACATTAAAATGACGCTTAAATGCAGATTCAACCAAATCGCCAATTTGTCCAAAAACCGACAGGGCGACCGTTATTCCAATTAAAGATGCATGTATATCAGTAAACAGCACAAACAGAACAGATACGATGACTGCACATAGTACACCGCCTATTGAGCCTTCAACCGTTTTATTAGGGCTAATTTCAGGCCAAAGCTTCCTCTTACCCATCGCTTTCCCTATAAAGTAGGCACCTGAATCAGTTGCCCAAATCATAAATAAGGAATACAAAATAAAAACAAGGCCACCCTCTTGTCTTGTCTCAAAGAAGAAGTAAAAACCAATTCCTACATAAAGAGCAGAGAGTATGGAGAAGGATACATCCTCAAATGTAAAACGGTTTTTCGTAATCACAGTATAGGTTAACAATAAAAGAATTAACGCAATGCCTATTTCTGTTTTTGAGTAATAAAAGGTTTGTATCACTTCGGAATATTCCTCTGGAAAGAGAAGTACCCAAAGAAATAAGACTGAAAGAAATCCATGAACAGAAAAAATCGTTATATTCTTCATTTTTAACAGCTCGTACAAACCAATCGTCGCTAAAAAATAGGTTAATAATACAAGTGGAAACCCACCATAATAAACAATGGGCAAAAATAATGCCGCAGCAATGACTCCTGTAATAATTCTTTGCTTCATCTAATAGTTCACCTCATAATATTCCGCCAAACCTGCGCTGCCTCTTTTGAAAGACTTCAATTGCCTCAAGTAAATGATTCTCACTAAAATCAGGCCATAAAACATCCGTAAACCAAAACTCCGAGTAGGCCAATTGCCAAAGCATGAAATTACTTAAACGAATTTCCCCACTCGTTCTAATCAATAGGTCCGGATCTTTAAATTCAGAGGTCATAAGGTAGGAAGAAAAAACATCTTCATTAAGATCAGTCTCATTCAGTATGCCATTTTTACTATCATTTAAGACCTGCTTAACTGCATCTATAATCTCAGCCCGGCTACCATAGTTCAGCGCAAAGTTTAATACTAGTCCATTATTATCTTTCGTTTCTTCTATAGCTTTTTCAATTGCATGTAGTGTATGTACAGGAAGCTGATTTTTATATCCAATCATTTTCACTTGAACATTATTTTCAACCAGTTCGGGGAGAAAGGTACCTAAAAATTCTTCTGGCAGACGCATGATATATTCCACTTCATTTTTAGGGCGTTTCCAATTTTCAGTCGAAAACGCATATAATGTAAGTGCCTTAATTCCAAGTTTATTTGCCAGCATAGTAGTTTTACGAACCACTTTCATCCCTTCATGATGACCGGCAATACGTGGCAAGGCCCTCTTCTTAGCCCAGCGCCCATTACCATCCATGATTATTGCAACATGCTCAGGTATAGGTTGTTTTTTTAATTCTTCAATGTTATCTCGGAGTGTGGAAGAGTGTTCTTGCTTCTTCCCAAGCCTAAATTTATTAAACATAGCACTGCTCCTCAATTAATTAATCATTGCCTCCGATTGTTTATGTAAAGGGTAAACAAGGTTACATGCTTTTATCATACCAAAAAAGCAGGAAGATATCTCTAATAAATAACTTATGTAAAATAAAAGGAATTAAGAATAATGTTCAGAAAACATTCTCGGGTAATCTTATTTAATAAAAATACCCCTAAAATAGTGAAAAAAACCCCCTAAATAGAGGGTCTTCACACTCAATTACACTTCTAGGATTTCTTTTTCTTTATCTTTCGTGATTTGATCGATTTTTTGAATGAATTCATCTGTAAGTTTTTGCATATCGTCGGAATACCCGCGAAGCGCATCTTCAGTTATTTCTCCATTCTTTTCAAGCTTCTTCAAGTCATCGTTTCCATCACGACGGATGTTACGAATTGCAACTTTTGCTTCTTCTGATTCTTTTTTCACTACTTTTACAAGCTCTTTACGGCGTTCTTCTGTCAACTGCGGGATAGCAATACGAATAATTGACCCATCGTTTGATGGATTTAAACCTAAGTCAGATTTAAGGATTGCTTTTTCAATATCACCGAGAATTGATTTATCATAGGGTTGAATAACAAGTAGTCTAGCTTCTGGAGTAGAGATACCAGCCACTTGATTGACAGGCGTTGGCGCACCATAATAATCAACAGTAATGCGATCGAGCAAGGATGCACTTGCTCTTCCAGCACGGATACTAGCAAGCTCACGTGTATAAGATTGAATCGCTTTTGTCATACGATCCTTAGTACCAGCAATAACTTGTTTCGGCATTTAATTTTTCCCCCTAACAACAGTTCCAATTTTTTCACCCATAACGGCTTTTTTAATATTGCCTTGTTCCATAATTGAGAAAACAATAAGTGGGATATCATTATCCATACATAATGAAGAAGCAGTTGAATCCATAACCGCTAATCCTTCCTTTAATACATCCAGGAATGAAAGATCTTCATATTTAGTTGCATTTGCATCAATACGTGGATCTGCTGAATACACACCATCCACATTATTTTTAGCCATCAAAATTACTTCAGCATCAATTTCAGCTGCTCTTAACGCCGCAGTTGTATCTGTAGAGAAGTATGGGTTTCCTGTTCCAGCTGCAAAAATAACCACACGCTTCTTTTCTAAATGCCTAATCGCACGACGTCTAATGTATGGTTCTGCAACCTGACGCATTTCAATGGAGGTCTGAACCCTTGACTCAATCCCTAAATTCTCCAAGCTGTCTTGCAAAGCTAATGAGTTCATAACGGTCGCAAGCATACCCATATAATCAGCATTAGCTCGATCCATACCCATTTCACTGCCGATTTTCCCACGCCAAATGTTACCTCCGCCTACGACGACGGCTACCTCCACTCCAAGCTCAGCTATTTCTTTTACTTGGATGGCAATCGATTTGATTACAGAAGGTTTAATACCAAAGCTAGATTCACCAGCAAGTGCTTCTCCGCTCAATTTTAAAACTACGCGTTTGTACTTAGGACCGCTCATATAAACCTCCATATGTAAATTTGAAAGCACTAGCACTACAGTCAGCGCTTTGCTAACAATATTTTTTCTTGAAAAATAGGGAACACATCGTGTCCCCTATTCAAACTTATTTCAGTAACATTCCCTTAAAGCTTATGTTTTTAAACAAGAGAATATTTGACTATTGTTTATTTACTTGGTTCATAACTTCTTCAGCGAAGTTATCTTCACGCTTCTCAATACCTTCTCCAACCTCGTAACGAACGAATTCACGAAGAGTTGCACCCTTAGATTCAACAAATTGACGAACCTTTTGGTCAGGGTTTTTAACGAAAGTTTGGTCAAGTACACAAACATCTTCAAAGTACTTTCCAAGACGGCCTTCAACCATTTTCGCAACGATATTTTCAGGCTTACCTTCGTTAAGAGCTTGTTGAGTTAATACTTGACGCTCACGCTCAACTTCTTCTTGTGATACTTGGTCACGTGATACGTATTTTGGTTTTAATGCAGCGATGTGCATAGAAATATCTTTTGCAGCATCTGCATCAGTAGTACCTTCAAGAACTGTTAAAACGCTGATACGTCCACCCATGTGTAGGTAAGCACCAAAAGCATCGTTATCAGTTTTAGAAACTACTGCAAAGCGACGAAGAGAAAGTTTTTCACCAATTTTAGCGATTGCAGCATTGATGTGATCTGCTACAGTTGCACCGTTTTCCATTGTTTGAGTAGCTGCTTCTTCAACAGTTGCAGGTTTGTTTTTAAGAAGGTGTTCAGCAATTTCCTTAACAAGTGCTTGGAATGCTTCATTTTTTGCAACGAAGTCTGTTTCAGAGTTTACTTCAAGAATTACAGCCTCATTACCATCTACAAGGATAGAAGTTAAACCTTCTGCAGCAATACGGTCAGCTTTGTTTGCAGCTTTTGCAATTCCTTTCTCACGTAAGAAATCAATTGCTTTTTCCATATCACCATCTGTTTCTGTTAACGCTTTTTTACAATCCATCATACCTGCGCCAGTTTTTTCACGTAGTTCTTTTACCATTTGAGCAGTAACTGCCATAATTAACTTCCTCCTTTAAATACTATGTACTATATTCATATCTTAGCCATTGTTAGCTAAGATAAACATTCTTTCACTACTGTACTTTTGTTCAGTACTAAAATAGCGGGCTTTCTTTAAAAAAAGGTGATAAAGGGTGCTCCCTCTTATCACCTTTTTATTTTTAAGCACTTAATTAATTAAGCAGTAACTTCTTCACCTTGTTTAGCTTCAAGGATAGCATCAGCCATTTTACCAGTTAAAAGCTTAACCGCACGAATTGCATCGTCGTTTGCAGGAATAACAACGTCGATTTCGTCTGGATCACAGTTTGTATCAACAATACCTACGATAGGAATGTTTAATTTTTTAGCTTCAGCAACTGCGATACGCTCTTTACGAGGGTCGATGATGAATAGTGCATCAGGAAGTTGCTTCATATCTTTAATTCCGCCTAAGAACTTCTCAAGACGTTCTTGTTCTTTCTTTAATTGAACAACTTCTTTTTTAGGTAATACTTCGAAAGTACCGTCTTCAGACATTCTTTCAATATCTTTTAAGCGGCCAATACGCTTTTGGATTGTTTCAAAGTTTGTTAGTGTACCACCTAACCAACGTTGGTTAACATAGTACATACCAGAACGAGCTGCTTCTTCTTTAACAGAATCTTGAGCTTGTTTCTTTGTACCAACAAAAAGGATAGTACCGCCGTTACCAGCAAGGTCCTTAACCCAATTGTAAGCTTCTTCTACCTTCTTAACTGTCTTTTGAAGGTCGATGATGTAGATACCGTTACGCTCAGTGAAGATATATTTCTTCATCTTAGGGTTCCAACGGCGAGTTTGGTGTCCGAAGTGTACACCAGCTTCAAGCAATTGTTTCATTGAAATAACTGACATGTTTTGTTTCCTCCTAATGGTTTGATTTCCTCCGCTCCTATCATCTTTATACAGAAACTGTAATCAACAGCACCATCTGTTTAAATCAACGAGCGTGTGTATTAACACCATGAAATAATATAGCACATGTACAAATAACAATCAAGTATACTTTTAAAAAAAAATCTCCAGGCGCACCTGGAGATTTACTTTTTAGTTAGATCTTAATTTATCAAGTTCTACGAGGAACTTATCATTTAAGACTTTGATATACGTACCTTTCATTCCAAGGGAACGAGATTCAATTACCCCTGCACTTTCAAGCTTTCTTAGAGCATTTACGATAACAGAACGAGTAATACCAACGCGGTCAGCAATTTTCGATGCAACAAGCAAGCCTTCAGAACCATTAAGTTCTTCAAAAATATGTTCAATTGCTTCAAGTTCACTATATGATAATGAACTAATAGCCATTTGAACGACAGCTTTGCTTCTAGCCTCTTCTTCAATCTCTTCTGACTTTTCACGTAAAATCTCCATACCTACTACAGTCGCACCATATTCACCAAGGATTAGGTCATCATCATGGAACTTCTCTTGCAATCTTGCAAGGATTAATGTACCAAGACGTTCTCCCCCACCGATAATTGGAACGATTGTTGTTAAACCTTCACGGAATAAATCTCTATTTTCTACAGGAAAAGCGGTATATTGACTTTCAATATCCAAGTTTGAAGAAGTTTCTTGAATATTGAATAAGCCTTTTGTATACTCCTCAGGAAATTGACGATCTTCGAACATTTTCTTCATTCTCTCGTTTTCAATTTGTTGATAAATTGAAAACCCAAGAAGTTTTCCACGACGGCTTACAATGTAAACATTCGCTTCAATCGTTTCACTTAATGTCTCAGACATTTCCTTAAAGTTTACCGGTTTTCCTGCTGCTTTTTGTAATAATACGTTAATCCGTCTAGTTTTTGTAAGTAAATCCATCTGTTTCTTCCTCCTAATTGACTACAACCATTATAAAATTTTTAAATGTAACTATTTTGACGTAATAGGTATATAAAGAATGAGAATTTTGCCAATCGACAATCTAGACATTCCTATAGGATAAATTGACTTAAGTCTTTGTTTTTGGAGATTGCTCCAAGTTTCTCGTCCACATATTGTGGTGTGATGGTGATTTTGTCCATCGTGATATCTGGCGCTTCAAAAGATAAATCTTCTAAAAGCTTTTCTAAGATTGTATGAAGTCGTCTCGCACCAATATTGTCGGTATTTTGATTCACATCAAAGGCTACTTCTGCAATTCTACGAATAGCATCGTCAGAAAATTCAATTTGTATACCTTCTGTTTCCAATAAAGCTTGATATTGCTTAATTAAAGCATTATCAGGTTCGATTAAAATCCTAAAGAAGTCATCTACAGTAAGCTTTGTGAGTTCCACACGAATTGGAAAACGCCCTTGAAGTTCAGGAATTAAATCGGACGGCTTAGCCATGTGAAATGCCCCTGCAGCTATGAATAAAACATGATCGGTTTTAATGGAACCATATTTGGTTACAACTGTTGAACCTTCAACCACTGGCAGAATATCTCGTTGAACTCCCTCTCTTGATACATCTGCTGAGGAACCACCTGAATTCTTGCTGGCTATTTTATCAATTTCATCAATGAAAATAATGCCAGTCTGTTCAGCACGATAAATAGCTTCAGATGTTACTTCATCCATATCTATCAGCTTGGAGGCTTCTTCATTAGTTAAAACCTTCCTGGCTTCCCGAACAGTTAGTTTCCTTTTCTTGCGCTTTTTAGGCATAAAGTTGCTAAGTGCATCTTGCATATTCATACCCATTTGTTCAATACCTGAACCTTGAAGCATATCAAACATTGACGGCGCTTGTTCCTCAACTTCTACAGTAACCATTTCATCCTCTAATTGACCTAGTGCCAATTTCTCTTTGACGATTTTCCGTTTTTCCTGAACAGAATAATCTTCTTGAGGTGCCTCCTGTTCAGAAGAGGAATTTCCTCCACCAAATAACATTTCGAGCGGATTTTTATAGTTGGTTGATTTTTTTGCTGAAGGAACGAGTAAATCAACAAGCCTGCTGTTAGCATTTTCTTCGGCACGTTCTTTCACACTTTGCATTCGATCTTCTTTAACTAATCGAACGGATGTTTCAGCCAAATCTCTTACCATTGATTCTACGTCACGGCCAACATAACCAACTTCAGTGAATTTAGTTGCTTCAACCTTAATAAATGGTGCACCAACTAGCTTTGCAATCCTCCGGGCAATCTCTGTTTTCCCAACACCCGTAGGTCCAATCATTAAAATATTTTTAGGAATGACCTCATCCCGAATCTTGTCATTCAATAAACCTCTTCTATAGCGATTTCTAAGAGCGACAGCAACTGCTTTCTTTGCATCTTTCTGTCCAATAATATATTGATCAAGTCTTTCGACGATTTGGCGGGGGGTTAAATTATTGGTATTAGTTTTTCCCATTCTTCAGTCTCCTTCCCGTTATAGCTCTTCAACAATAATATTGTGGTTCGTATACACACATATTTCCGCAGCTATTTCTAAAGAAGCTTTCGCTATTTCTTTCGCCGTCAAATGATCACCAGCATATTTTTTGAGGGAACGACCTGCCGCAAGTGCATAATTCCCACCTGAACCAATCGCAAGTATGCCATCGTCTGGTTCGATGACTTCACCGGTACCGGATACTAATAATAAATTTTCCCGGTCCATAACAATCAGCATGGCTTCAAGTTTTCTAAGAATTTTGTCACTTCTCCACTCTTTAGCCAGTTCAACTGACGCTCTTTGTAGGTTGCCGTTAAACTCCTCTAATTTGCCTTCAAATAACTCAAACAAGGTGAAGGCATCAGCAACAGACCCAGCAAAACCAGCTAACACTCTACCATTAAATATCTTTCTAACCTTTTTTGCTGTGTGCTTCATCACTACTGCATTACCAAACGTAACTTGGCCGTCACCTGACATAGAGCACTGACCATTATGGTGAACAGCAAAAATCGTTGTTGCATGAAATTGGTTCATTTAATTGACCTCCTATAGGAGTATTTTCCGTTTACAGACAAATGAGTAAATTGTATGTAACCATTAAAAATCCATATGAAAAATATTTTACATTTATGCCCTTGGATGATGGGCCATATACGTTTTCCTTAAGTGATCATTTGTTACATGTGTATACACCTGGGTTGAAGATAAATAAGCATGCCCTAACAATTCTTGGACTGATCGTAAATCTGCACCATTATTGAGTAAATGGGTGGCAAAGGAATGCCGAAGCTTATGTGGATGAATACTTGAATCCAAAGCAGATTTTTCAATCATTTGATTCAATATTTTTCTTGTACCTCTAGCTGTTAATGGACCACCACGGTTATTAACAAATAAAGTCTCAATGGATTGCTTATCGGCTATTAGCTTTTTCCTGCCATCGTTTATGTATAAATCTAATGCAGCTTTTGCTTGGCTTCCGAAAGGTACATAACGTTCTTTGTTTCCTTTTCCATGAATCAGTATTGTTAAAAGGTAAAAATCAAGATCTTTTAAGCTAATTTGACAGCACTCACTTACTCGTATCCCTGTCCCATATAAAAGTTCAAGTAATGCTTTGTTCCGTTGACCCAAGGGTGTATTAGTTTCACACGAATCAAATAACAGTGTAAGTTCATTTTCATAAAAGAATTGTGGTAACCGTTTTTCAAGCTTTGGTACTGTTAGAAGCAAAAATGGATTACTTTCTACATACTTTTCCCGAAGCAAAAATTTATAGAAACTTCTTAATGCAGATATTTTTTTGGCAACCGTTTTTCTTGCAAGTTTTTTTTCATATAATCTGGTAAGATAAAGTCTTGCATCATGATATTGAACCATTTCGACTTGAATTACGGCTTGCTCAGCCATGAACACAAAGAAATCACTGATATCATGCTGATAATGTTCAATTGTATATTTTGAGTAATTACGTTCCATTTGTAAATACTCCAGAAATAACTTTAAGAAAACATTCACATTTGTCACAAAATTCACCTCACAAGGGCTACTAAATCGTAACATACTTCTAAAGCCCTTGCAATAAATTTTACAAAACTTTCACAAAGTTCTGAATTGTGTCTAGCGCTCGATTTGCATGCTCTAAATTTCTTTCCTGTTTTCCCTTAATTTTAACTGGGAGCTCAGGGAATAAGCCAAAATTAGCATTCATAGGCTGGAAGTTTTTTGCATTAGCGGTAGTAATATAACGAGCCATACTCCCTATAGCTGTTTCAGCTGGAAATTCAACGGTTTTCATCCCCTGCACTAACCTTGTAGCATTAATCCCAGCAATCAGACCACTTGCTGCAGATTCCACATAACCCTCCACACCAGTCATTTGGCCAGCAAAAAATAAATCTTCTCTATTCCGGAATTGATAAGTTGCCTTAAGTACTTTTGGAGAGTTTATAAAGGTGTTGCGGTGCATAACACCATAACGGATAATTTCAGCATTTTCAAGGCCCGGTATTAACTGAATTACCTCTTTTTGTGCTCCCCACTTTAAATGTGTCTGAAAACCGACAATATTAAACAATGTTCCGGCTGCATCATCTTGACGAAGCTGTACCACTGCAAATGGTCTTTTCCCTGTTTTTGGATCTTCTAATCCAACTGGCTTTAATGGACCAAAAAGCATTGTCTTTTTTCCTCTTGCACCCATTACTTCAATTGGCATACACCCTTCAAAGAAGACTTCCTTTTCAAATTCCTTTAACGGAACTGTTTCCGCAGAAATAAGTGCTTCATAAAAGCGATTAAACTCTTCTTCCGTCATAGGACAATTAAGATAAGCTGCTTCACCCTTATCATAGCGTGACTTCAAGTAAACCTTGTCCATGTCAATGCTTTCTTTTTCAAGAATAGGGGCTGCTGCATCATAAAAATAAAGATATTCCTCACCCGTAAGGTTCTTTAATTCTGCAGAGAGGTCTGCACTCGTTAGAGGACCAGTAGCAATAACCGTTGGACCTTCAGGGATTTGGGTTACCTCTTCATTTACTACCGTTACATTTTCATGATTCTTGACTAACTCCGTTACCTTAGCAGCAAATTCATGGCGATCAACCGCTAAAGCTCCACCAGCTGGAACGGAACAAGCATCCGCCGCTGCAATGATGACAGAATCCAGCTTTCGCATTTCTTCTTTAAGCACACCTACTGCATTGGTTAATGTATTTGCTCGTAGTGAATTACTACAAACCAATTCAGCAAATTTATCTGTATGGTGGGCAGGAGTCTGTTTCACAGGACGCATTTCGTAAAGACGGACCTTTACACCACGTTTAGCTATTTGCCATGCTGCTTCACTTCCTGCTAAGCCAGCACCAACAACATTTATTGTTACATCCTTCATCAATAAACCTCCTGATATACTTCCTATTACATTTATACCCAATTTTTAAAGAGAAAAAGCATATACAATTAGCTTTCCCTCATTTAAGTCCATCTTGCATTGTACTATACGAATTCAAAACAAAAAAGTTTTTTATTTCACAAATAAAAAAAAGAGCGGAGATTCTCCACCCTTTTAACTCTGTTGCTCTTCCTTATAGTCACATTCCGTACATTGTACCTGTACACCTTTTTTCAATTTCTTTTCTACAAGCAAGCCCTCACATTTTGGACAAGGTCTTGGTAGCGGCTTATCCCAAGAGATGAATTCACATTCTGGGTATCTGGTACAACCATAAAAAAGTCTCTTTTTCTTACTCTTTCTCTCAACAACCTGACCTTCTTTACAACCAGGACAAGTCATACCAATTTCTTTTACTATTGGCTTAGTGTTTCGACAATCTGGAAAATTACTGCATGCCATAAATTTTCCATAGCGTCCCATTTTAAACACCATTGGACTTCCACAGTTTTCACAGTCTTCGCCTGCAGGCTCATCTTTGATTTCTACAGACTGCATTTCTTTTTCGGCTATTACTAAATGCGTTTCAAAGTCCTGGTAAAACTCATCAATAATTTGAACCCAACGAACCTTACCATCTTCAACATTATCTAAGCCTTGTTCCATCTTAGCGGTAAATTCCACATTTAGAATATCAGGGAAAAACTCGACCATTAACTCATGAACAATTTCACCAAGCTCCGTTGGCACAAATCGTTTATTGTCCAAGGCAACATAGCCGCGCTTTTGAATCGTATCAAGAGTAGGTGCATAAGTAGACGGGCGGCCAATACCCAGTTCTTCTAGTGTTTTCACCAATCTCGCCTCGGTGTATCTTGGTGGTGGCTGTGTGAAATGTTGCTTAGGTTCGATGTCTTTTTTAAAGACTTCATCCCCTTCTTTTAAATCCGGTAGCATTTTATCTGGTCCATCTACCTGATCGTCCGATCCTTCAACATACACCTTCATGAAACCGGGAAACTTGACCTTTGAGCCAGTTGAACGGAAAATCACATCTCCATTTTGCAAATCTACACTCATCGTGTCCATTACCGCCTGTGCCATTTGGCTTGCTAAGAAGCGCTCCCAAATTAATTTATAGAGGCGGAATTGATCTCGAGAAAGAAATTCCTTCATGCTGTTCGGATCCCTTAATGTGCTTGTCGGACGAATAGCTTCGTGTGCATCTTGAGCATTCGACTGTTTTTTCTCTTTTCTTTGCTCTTCTTTTAAAAAGCTTTCACCAAACTCAGCTTTTATATAATTAGCTGCTTCTGTTTGAGCCACTTCGGAAATTCTTGTTGAATCTGTTCTCATATAGGTAATGAGTCCAACTGTTCCTTCCTTCCCAAGCTCAATACCTTCGTACAGCTGCTGTGCAAGCATCATGGTTTTCTTCGCACGAAAATTAAGTTTCCTCGCTGCTTCTTGTTGTAAAGAAGAAGTAATGAAAGGTGGTGCCGGATTTCTTCTTCTTTCTTTTTTGGTAACTGAGACAACTTTGAACTTGTTATCATCTAATTGCTTCAGTATCGCTTGAACATCCTGCTCTGAGGCTAACTCTGTTTTTTCTTTTCCAACTAGGGAATGAAAAGCCCCACTAAAATGGTCTTTTCCCTTTAAAAATTCTCCTTCAATTGTCCAATATTCTTCAGGAGTAAACGCTTTAATTTCATTTTCCCTATCAATAATCAAGCGGACTGCAACTGATTGAACCCGTCCTGCACTCAATCCTTTTTTTACTTTTTTCCATAAAAGCGGGCTGATATTGTAGCCTACAAGCCGGTCTAAAATTCTTCGAGCCTGTTGTGCATCAACGAGATCCGTATTAATTGGTCGTGGATGTTTAAAAGATTCCTTGATTGCTTCTTTTGTAATTTCATTAAAAACCACGCGGCAATCTGAATGAATATCAACATCTAGACTATGAGCCAAATGCCAGGCAATAGCTTCCCCTTCACGATCAGGGTCGGCTGCTAGATAAACTTTTTTTGCTTTTTTGGCTGCAGTTTTTAATTCTTTTAATACAGGACCCTTGCCACGGATTGTAATATATTTAGGTTCAAAGCCATTTTCAACATTGACCCCCATTTGGCTTCTTGGTAGGTCACGAACATGTCCCATAGATGCTTTTACTTTATATTTATTACCTAAATATCGTTCAATCGTTTTCGCTTTTGCAGGTGATTCTACAATTACTAGAAAGTCTGCCATCCGATATCCTCCTTAAGAGGGAAAGTGTGAAAGCTCCTTGAAAATGGCATAAGCCTGTTTCTACGGTGCTTCTATTTGAGAAGTTTTCCTAAATTCGAGTAAAAACTAGAACCGGAGAAAATACTTTACAAAACTGCCCTATCCCAATAATGATCAATTTATAAGTTAATTTTAATAGTATTTTATGTTTAGCCATTTTTTCGAACTTCTGTTGGAAAATGTATAACATATTAGAAATTATTGCAACCTTTTTTAGCTAATTTCTCCATTTTATCGAAAAAAACCTGCAAAAACGCTACTTTTATTCCCAATATTCCCTTTTAACCTAGAGTTTTATCTTATTTCCTCTAAAATATCCCCTGCACATGTCACAAGTTTTGCCCCTTGTTGGATTAGCTCGTTAGCCCCTGCTGAACAAGGATTATAAATGCTGCCAGGCAAGGAAAATACATCTCGACCTTCATTTACTGCATAATTCGCTGTGATGAGTGATCCGCTTTTTCTTTTTGCTTCTATAATAAAAGTACCTCTAGATAGACCGCTAATAATACGATTTCGAAATGGAAAATGCCATCGAAGTGGTTTTGTATCTGGGGGATATTCTGAGACAATCAACTGTGTTTTCATCATCTCTAAAGCTAGGTTCATATTTTCTTTTGGATATATATGATAGATGCCCCCAGCAATAACAGCTATTGTTTTCCCTCCATTTTTAATAGCAAATTCATGTGCTAATGCATCAATTCCTTTTGCTAAGCCACTTACAATAAGTACTCCATTATCAATGAGTTGGGGGAAGATGGATTTAATTGCATTTCTACCATATTGAGTAGCCTGACGCGAACCCACTACAGCAAGTTTGGGTTCATGATTTAATAAGGATACATCCCCTTTAGCAAATAGTGCCCATGGAGGCTGATAAATTTCTTTTAAATAAGGGGGGTATTCTTTATCAAAAATAGTGATAACGGTAATATCATTGGTTTCGTATTGGCGGATTTGGTCATGAATGACTTCGAATGGAAGTGGAAGAATGGTTGATTTAGGAGCGGGATCTTCGCGGGTAAGGGATGGAATATTGAAGCTTTGCTGTGTTGAGTATGTTTGTATTCGAGTGAGGTTGTTTAGGGTGGGATCTTTTTTTAGAATTTGTAAAATCGTATTCCACGAGATATTTGGATAGTGAAGCAAATGAATCAATTTCTCTTTAAAGTCGTCCATTTAATACATACCTCCAATAAATTTTTATTAAAAGAAGAAATAGTCCCTCATGAGTGAGCGACTATTTCTGTTTAATCTGATGATGCAAAGATTAGTTTTTAATGGGTCTTACACTTTTCGTATAAGCCTTGTTCTTTTAATACTTCGATTAGAGTTTCACCCATTACGGATGGTGTGTCAGCTACTTTAATACCACACTCGTTCATAACACGGATTTTTTCGTCAGCTGTACCTTTTCCACCTGAAATAATCGCACCAGCATGGCCCATACGCTTTCCAGGAGGTGCAGTACGTCCGCCAATGAATCCAACAACAGGTTTTGTCATGTTAGCCTTAACCCATTCAGCAGCTTCTTCTTCTGCCGTACCACCGATTTCACCAATCATGATTACTGCATATGTTTCAGGATCTTCATTGAATGCCTTTAAAACATCGATGAAGTTAGTTCCATTAACAGGGTCCCCACCAATACCTACAGCTGTTGTTTGACCAATTCCTGCTTGAGTTAATTGGTGTACAGCTTCATAAGTTAGTGTTCCAGAGCGGGATACTACACCTACATGGCCTTTAGTATGAATGTAACCAGGCATGATACCGATTTTACATTCGTCAGCAGTGATAACGCCTGGACAGTTTGGACCAACCAAACGAGTCTTCTTGCCTTCCATGTAACGCTTCACTTTAACCATATCCAATACTGGGATATGTTCAGTAATACAAATGACAAGATCTAAATCTGCATCAACCGCTTCGATAATGGAATCTGCAGCAAATGGTGCTGGTACATAGATAACCGAAGCATTTGCCCCAGTAGTTTCAACTGCTTCTCGAACAGTATTAAATACTGGTACTCCTTCTACCTCTTGACCACCCTTACCAGGAGAGGTACCACCAACAATTTGTGTACCATATTCAAGCATTTGTTTTGTATGAAAACGGGCTGTTCCACCAGTAATCCCTTGAACAATAACCTTCGTATCTTTATTAATAAAAACGCTCACGTTAATTCCCCTTTCTAAAGATCCTATTTCACCAATTCAACGATTTTTTGTGCACCGTCAGCCATGGATTCAGCAGCCGTAATGTTAAGACCGGATTCAGCTAAAATTTGCTTTCCTAAATCAACATTTGTTCCCTCTAAGCGAACAACAAGTGGAATACTTAATCCAACTTGCTTAGCTGCTTCTACTACACCCTCAGCAATAACATCACACTTCATGATTCCGCCGAAGATATTAACAAAAATACCTTTTACGTTTGGATCTGAAAGGATAATTTTAAATGCTTCTGTAACTTTCTCTGCTGTAGCACCGCCCCCAACATCAAGGAAGTTAGCGGGGTCGCCGCCGTAATGTTTAACAATATCCATTGTCGCCATTGCTAAGCCAGCACCGTTAACCATACAGCCAATATTGCCATCTAATGCAATATAGCTTAGGTCATATTTAGAAGCTTCGATTTCTTTTGGATCTTCTTCTTCAAGATCACGATATGCTAGGACGTCTTTTTGACGATATAATGCATTGGAATCAAAGTTTAATTTAGCATCCAATGCCATTACTTTTCCGTCGCCCGTAACAACTAGCGGGTTAATTTCAGCAATTGAACAGTCCTTCTCGATATAAGCGCTATATAAGCCCATCATGAACTTAACTGCTTGATTCACTAGTTCTTTTGGAATGTTGATATTAAAAGCGATACGGCGTGCCTGGAATGGCTGTAAGCCAATCACTGGATCAATTTCTTCTTTGAAGATTTTCTCTGGAGTCTTTTCTGCTACTTCTTCGATTTCCGTTCCGCCTTCTTCAGAAGCCATTAATACTACATGTGAAGAAGCACGATCTAGTACTAATCCTACGTAGTATTCCTTCTTGATATCGCAGCCCTCTTCGATTAACAGACGCTTTACTTCTTTACCCTCTGGACCAGTTTGGTGTGTTACCAATGTTTTCCCGAGGATCTCATTCGCATATGTACGAACCTCATCAAGGTTTTTCGCAACTTTAACACCGCCAGCTTTTCCCCGTCCACCAGCATGAATTTGTGCTTTAACTACACAAATCTGTGTGCCTAGTTCTTTTGCAGCTTCCACAGCTTCTTCAACAGTGAATGCCACTTTACCGTTTGGAACCGCAACCCCGTACTTTCTGAGGATCTCTTTCCCTTGATACTCATGGATATTCATTTCCCATCCTCCTATATCATACTCTTCTAAAAATTGACTCCGTTTTCATTTTATATAATGACACATACCTTGTCCACCATTAAGCAAAAAATTATATTCATTTTAAAAAATTCTGAAAAACATTTAAATATATCTAGTAACCATTAAGAAATTTCAATAGTAAATGTTTCCATATTTATTTTTTAAAATAATAAAAAAAACAGGCAGGTGCCTGTTTACTTTAGCTTTGCCACATAATCTTTTACTGGCGCAAAGCTTTTTCTATGATACGGTGTAATCCCATGCTGTTGAATAGCTTGAATATGTTCCTTCGTACCGTACCCCATATTTTGCTGAAAACCATATGCTGGATAGCTTAACGAAATTTCTTTCATTAACTCATCTCTCGCTACCTTAGCCACGATGGATGCAGCTGCAATCGATACACTTCGAGCATCCCCTTTTACAATTGAATCGGAAGGATATGGAGTTTCTAGCTTCATAGCATCAATTAATAAAAAATCTGGCTTCGGGTCTAAACCGGCTACCGCTGCATACATTGCCTTTTTGGTTGCTTCATAGATATTAATTTCATCAATTTCATCCGCACTAATCATTGAAATACTGTATGCCAGCGCTTCACTTCTAATCATTTTATCGTATTCTTGACGTTTCTTTTCAGAAAGCTTTTTAGAGTCATCAATTCCGGCTAAGAAGAAATTTTCTGGTAGGATGACAGCAGCAGCCACAACGGGCCCAGCCAGCGGTCCCCTTCCAACTTCATCAATTCCTGCAATTAATTGAAACCCTTCCTCTCGATAGTTCCGCTCAAATTGATTCATTTCAATAAATTTTTCCTGGAGCAACCTTTCCTGCTCTTTTTGTCTACGCCACCTTTGAATGCATTGATGAACACCTTTTCGCTCATCATTCTGAATTTCAATTAAGAATGGATCCTCTTCACTTACAATTGTTGAAAGGTACGCCTCGATTTCGGCGATCGATTGTTTTTTCATCCTCTTCACCCGAACTTAATTTTTCTCGAAAAATTAAGGCCCCCTAACGGAGAGCCTCTTTGTTATTCTATATTTTCTTCTACTTTTAAGAAATCCTTTGGTCGTTCAAGGGTAAGTCGTCCAAATTTTTCAGACCTTATCTCCCTAATCACTAATTCTGCTACTTTATCGTAGTCGACCATACCACCGCCCATTAGACAGCCTCTTAACAAACCAATATGGTCAAATAATGCAACAAGATCTTCTGGTATTTCTGTAAGCTTATACCGCTCTTGTAAGCGTTCTGGATACGCCCGCTCTAAGAACCTAAGAGTATAAACCGTCAAGTCCTGCAGGTTTAATAACGTGTCTTTAATTGCACCAGTAATGGCCAACTTCATTCCAACCTCTTGGTCTTCAAATTTCGGCCATAGAATCCCCGGTGTATCAAGCAATTCCAATTCTTTACCTACTTTAATCCACTGCTGAGATTTTGTCACTCCCGGAGTATTTCCTGTCTTAGCAATATTTTTTTTAGCCAGTCGGTTGATGAGTGTAGATTTTCCGGCATTAGGAATACCAACAATCATCGCACGTATCGCTCTCGGTCTTACTCCTTTTGCCCTCATTCGGTCAAACTTTTCTTTAAGGATTTCATTTGCGGCTTGGACAATTTGTTTCATCCCTTCACCGGCTTGGGAATTAATTGCGAGAGCCTTTATTCCCTTCTCTGCGAATGAGGCTATCCATTCCTTCGTCGCTACCGGATCAGCCATGTCAGCCTTATTAAGTAAGACCAGCCGCGGCTTATGTTGGATGATTTCATCAATCATTGGATTTCTTGAAGAATACGGAATCCTTGCATCGACCAATTCAAAGATAATATCAACTAATTTTAACTTTTCTGTGACCTCTCTGCGAGCCTTGGCCATATGGCCAGGAAACCACTGGATCGTCAAAGCAGCCACCCCCTAAACTATAACTATTTCACTGTAACAATATGTGCATCATTTAAAGGCCAGTAAACAATGCTTGTCTTACCAATCACCTTACTTAATGGAACCGATCCAATATGCCTTGAGTCTTTACTGAAGCGTCGATTATCTCCCATAACAAACAATTCCCCTTTAGGAACTGTTTTTTGGCCTACTGGAGTTTCTTCAAGTGTGAACGAGTCCGTTAATGGACCATCCTGTACTTGTTTCTTATATTCGTCCAAATATGGTTCTTTATACGCTTTTCCATTTACATATAAAGTATCATTCTTATACTCAATTGTATCTCCCGGCAGGCCAATTACACGCTTTATGTAATCTTTCTTCTCTGGGGCATGAAAAACGATGATATCAAATCGCTTAGGTTCCCCCATGTCATAACTAAATTTATTCACAATCATTCGATCCTGATCCTTTAATGTAGGCATCATCGATAGGCCATCCACTACAATTGGAGCAAAAAGGAAATACCTAATTACTGCAGCTAAGGCAACAGCAATTAACAAGGCCTTTGTCCATTCCCATAGCTCATTTTTCTTTTTTGTCATACAATCCCCACCAATCAGTAATAAAAAAATGTTTTATAAAGCCTATTTTACATAACTTAAACATATTTAACACGATGGGATCACAATTTTTATCAAACTTTAATAATTCGTTTATAAATCAGTAACAAATAAGGAAAAATCTAACCAATCATTTACATAGCACCATATGCACCGTTGAATGATTTGTATAAAAAAAGAGCTTGCCAGAGCAAGCTCTTTTCTTTTCTTATTATCGAATCTCTTTAATTCTTGCTTTCTTACCGCGAAGGTTACGCAAGTAGTAAAGCTTAGCACGGCGAACTTTACCGCGGCGAATAACTTCAAGCTTCGCAATTTTTGGTGTGTGTACTGGGAAAGTACGCTCAACGCCTACTCCGTAAGAAACTTTACGAACTGTGAAAGTTTCGCTAATTCCACCACCACGACGCTTAATCACTACACCTTCGAATAACTGAATACGCTCGCGAGTACCCTCGATAACTTTAACGTGTACACGTACAGTGTCACCAGGACGGAACGCAGGTAGATCAGAACGAAGTTGTTCTTTTGTGATTTCTTCGATTAATTTATGCATCGTTTTCAACTCCTTCCAACAGATGCTCATGCATATCATTTTCCTTAAAGCTTGCAGCGGAACATCGTTATAAGACCGCAATCTGATAGGTATCAGTTTAAGTCACAAGAAGTATCATACCATAATTATTGTAACCTCGCAACACTACTCGTATTCTTTTTTTACTTCGTTTAACCATTTTTCCTGCTGAGGGGTAAGGGCTATTTTATCAAGTAAATCCGGTCTTCTTAACAGGGTACGTCTTAATGATTCTTTGTTTCGCCATTCTTCAATTAATTTGTGATTCCCTGATAAAAGTACTTCAGGAACCATTAAACCACGAAAATCAGCCGGCCTGGTATAGTGAGGATGTTCAAGTAGTCCTGTGCTGAAGGAATCCTTCATATGGGATTCTTGATTTCCTAATACTTCAGGTAATAGTCGGACAACACTATCAACAACGACCATTGCCCCGAGCTCGCCCCCAGTTAAAACGTAATCACCAATAGAAATTTCATCCGTTACAATATTTTCACGGATTCTCTCATCATAGCCCTCGTAATGTCCACAAATAAAAATCAAATGCTCTTCACAGGCCAATTCCTCTGCTTTTCGCTGGCTATAGCGTTCACCCTGCGGGCAAAGAAGAATCACCCTCGTGCTCTTGCTTTTGGCATTTTCTTTAAGAGTTGAAACAGCATCAAAAATGGGCTGTGGCTTTAACACCATACCAGCTCCGCCGCCATATGGATAATCATCAACAGTCGAGTGCTTGTTATCTGCGAAATCTCGAAAATTTACTACATTGTAGTTAACCGCTGATTTTTCGGTAGCCTTTTGCAGAATGGATTGTCCCAGTACCCCGGTGAACATCTCCGGAAATAAAGTGAGAATATCAATTTGCATCATGAAAGTAGCCCTTCCATTGGATCAATTAATATGACTTTTTCTTTCACATCCACTTTCTTCACGACTTCATGGATATAAGGAATCAAAACGTCTTTCCCGCCTTTTCCTTTCACCACCCACACGTCATTTGCACCTGGAGATAATATTTCAGTTACTTTACCAATTTCTTCTCCTTTAGTCGTTGCAACGAGACAGCCAATAATTTCGTGATAATAAAATTCATCTTCTTCAAGCTCTTCTAGCTGTGATTCTGGTACTTTTAATATCCCATCTCTGAATTTTTCCACTTCATTGATATTATTGAAGCCTTCAAATGTAAGCAGGTTAAAATTTTTATGGGTCCGGTGGCTTTTCACAGTTAGTTCAATTGGCGTGTTTGAATTAGGCATAAACAAATATAATACATTGCCTACCTTGTACCGTTTTTCAGGAAAGTCAGTTTTTGAAATTACTCTCACTTCGCCTTTTATGCCCTGAGTATTAACGATCTTCCCAACATTAAACCATTTTTCCATATGTTTCACCTTCTATCTAATTTCCTTGATGATACCGTCTTGAATGATAATGCAAGGTTGTCCAAGCACCTCTTCCCAAGAGTCACCAACATTAACTTCTTTGAGAGCCTGAACTTCCTTCTCTTTTATTTCACTACCTAGTGGTAGGATATGTAATTGTTCCATTTGAAACTCAAGTAGCTTGATTTTTTCCTTCCGCATTTGAATTTCTTTTTGAAAATGTTTTTTTAGAGCTTCCGGGGAAAAAGTTTTCGTTTTTTCTAGTCGCTTTAGCTCAAAATGGAGCTGATCGCATTCCTTTTTCAGTTGCAACATTTCGCCTTGATACTTCTCTGAGAGCTTTTGCCTGCTACTCTCTGTTAAAACCTGCTTAACCACAACAGTTTGAATGATTTGCATAGAATTGCCTCCTTCAAGCTTCGGATGTCCTTAAAAAGGCGCTTCCGCTTTTCGTTTGTCTAGCTCCAGCGCCTAGCCCCTAGGGTCAAATAACCTTCGGCAAGAAAAGTCAAAGTGCGGACTTTTCTCACCGAAGAACATTTGCCTGTCGGGGCTGAACGAGGCGCTTCCGCCTTTCGGATAGCAAAAAAGGGAGGAATGAATCCCCCCCTTTATCTAGATGCAAAAAGCTATTCACCAATTTCTAGAAAAATTTTCTTCTGTTGTGATGATCCTGCTGCATATACAACAGTCCTAATGGCCTTTGCAACACGCCCTTGTTTTCCAATCACTTTTCCCATATCAGTTTTGTTAACAGTGAGCTGATAGGTTACGCGGCTGTCATCTTCCATCACGTCAACTTGGACATCTTCAGGAAAATCAACAAGAGGCTTAACAATCGATTCGATTAATTGTTTCATATTAACCTTCGATTACTTGTTTAATTTTGCATTATGGAATTTCTCCATGATGCCTTGGTTTGAGAAAAGGTTACGAACTGTATCAGATGGTTTCGCACCGTCTTTTAACCATTTAAGAGCTAATTCTTCATTGATTTGAACTGAAGCAGGTTGAGCAACCGGATTGTAAGTTCCTACTACTTCAATGTAACGTCCGTCACGAGGAGAACGAGAATCTGCTACAACAATACGATAGAAAGGAGTTTTCTTTGCTCCCATACGCTTTAAACGAATTTTAACTGCCATTTTAAATAAGCACCTCCGAATAGTTTCACACAAGATAGTATAATATCAATTCTTTTATAGTTTGTAAAGTGTTTTTTCTTTACATACATTATTACCATATTTCTACAACTTAAAACGGCTTAAACGGGAATTTAAATCCGCCTTTTTTCTTGCCTTTTTGTTGCATGCCTGTCATTTGTTTCATCATTTTTTTCATATCTTCAAATTGCTTTAATAAACGATTTACTTCTGTGACAGGGCGTCCACTACCTTTAGCAATCCTGCGTTTGCGGTTTGCATTCAGTATTTCTGGGTTGTTCTTTTCTGCTTTAGTCATTGATTGGATAATTGCTTCCACATGGGCAATTTGTTTTTCATCGATCTGAATATTATTCAAACCTTTGATTTTATTGGCACCAGGCATCATTTTAAGCAATTCATCCAAAGGTCCTAGATTTCGAACCTGGCCAAGCTGATCCAAGAAATCCTCAAGGGTAAACGAAGCTGTACGCATTTTTTGTTCTAGCTCTTTAGCCTTTTGTTCATCGACATTTGCTTGAGCTTTTTCAATCAGCGTCAGTACATCACCCATGCCTAAAATTCTAGAAGCCATCCGTTCCGGATGAAACGGCTCTAAGGCATCCATTTTCTCGCCAAGACCGACAAATTTGATCGGTGTTTGTGTGACTGCACGAATAGAAAGTGCGGCCCCACCCCTCGTGTCACCATCAAGCTTTGTTAATACAACCCCAGTAAGACCAAGTTGTTCGTTAAAGCTTTGAGCAACGTTGACGGCATCTTGACCTGTCATGGCATCAACTACTAGGAAGATTTCATCAGGCTTTGTTAGCTCTTTAATATCTTTCAGTTCGTCCATTAATGCTTCATCAACATGGAGTCGACCTGCAGTATCAATAAGAACATAATCATGATGTTCTTCTTTCGCTTTTTCAATCGCCTGTCGCGCAATTTCAACTGGACTTACTTGATCGCCAAGTGAAAAAACAGGCATATCTAATTGTTTACCCAGCGTTTGGAGCTGCTTAATCGCCGCAGGCCTGTAAATATCGGCAGCAACGAGCAATGGTTTGCGGTTGTACTTCTTTCGAAGCAGAAGAGCTAGCTTTCCAGAAGTAGTTGTCTTACCCGCACCCTGCAGACCAACCATCATTATGACTGTAGGCGGGCGGTTGGATGCAGCAATCTTACTCTGCTCACCACCCATTAAAGCCGTCAATTCTTCATTAACGATTTTGATAATCTGTTGACCTGGAGTTAAACTTTTCAGTACTTCCTGTCCCACAGACCGTTCACTTACTTTTTTAACAAAATCTTTAACGACTTTAAAGTTTACGTCTGCTTCTAATAATGCGAGACGAACTTCACGCATCATTTCTTTTACATCCGCTTCAGAGACCTTTCCTTTTCCACGGATCTTTTGGATTGTATTCTGCAGTCGGTCGGCTAATCCTTCAAATGCCATTCATGCCGCCTCCTAATCTAATTTCTCAAGCTCAGCAACGGTTTCTAACATTGCCTGCTTTGAAGGGTTCTCCTCATTAAGCAATTCGTTCAGATGTCTGATTAAACTTGCCCGCTCTTGAAATTTCTGGAATAATAGAAGCTTTTCCTCATACTCCTCGAGCATGGCTTCCGTCCGTTTAATATTATCATAAACGGCCTGACGGCTTACGTCATACTCATCGGCAATTTCACCAAGAGAATAATCATCTAAATAATAGAGAGACATATAGCTTTGCTGCTTTGGTGTTAACAACGAATAATAAAAATCATAAAGATAATTCATTCGTGTTGTTTTTTCAAGCATGCCTATCCCTCCAATATCATGTTAAGTGAAAAGCCTTTACAAGAGTAGTTTACACAGTCAGGCACTTTCTGTCAAGATAATACCTTTACATCCATTATTCGGTTTGTTCTACCTGATCCGCAAAGAGTCCGTACACGTATCTCTCCGCATCAAACTCTTGAAGATCATCCATTTTTTCACCCAGACCAACAAATTTCACAGGTATTTTTAATTCATTGCGAATGGCTAGAACAATTCCACCCTTTGCCGTACCATCTAACTTAGAAAGAACAATTCCACTTACATTCGTCACTTCTTTAAATGTTTTTGCTTGAATAAGCGCATTTTGTCCAGTGGTTGCATCGAGAACTAAAATGACTTCATGTGGTGCGCCTGGTACTTCACGTTCAATGACACGCTTTACCTTTTCTAACTCTTTCATTAAGTTTACTTTGTTTTGCAGGCGGCCTGCAGTATCACATAGTAAAATATCTGCCTGACGGGATTTTGCAGCCTGGATGGCATCGTACATAACGGCTGCCGGATCAGAACCTTCTGCCTGCTTGATGACTTCCACTCCGACTCTATCTCCCCATACTTCTAGCTGTTCAATCGCACCCGCACGGAAAGTGTCCCCTGCTGCCATCAAAACTTTCTTGCCTTCAATCTTAAATTTATGTCCAAGCTTGCCAATTGTAGTTGTTTTTCCAACACCATTGACCCCAACAAACAAAATAACTGTTAAGCCGTCCTCCTGGATATTTAATTGGGAGGATTGTTCTTCTCCAGCATTATAGATGTCAACGAGTTTTTCGGATATGACACTTTGAACTTCTTGTGGATCTTGAATATTTCTCCGTTTCACTTCCATCTTAAGTTCTTCAATCAATTGCATTACCGTATCAAAGCCAACATCTGCTTGAATTAATATTTCCTCTAATTCTTCAAAGAAGTCTTCATCGACTTTTCGATATCTAGCTACAAGGTCGTTTACCTTTCCTGAGAAATTGTCTCTTGTTTTCGTTAAGCCTTCCTTAAACTTTTCGGTTACGGAATCTGTTGATTTCGTAATTTTCTCTTTTAGTTTTTTAAAAAAACTCATTCTACCACTTCCTTTAAATTAAGATTCTACGAGTTCCTTTGTTTCTTCTAGTCGGACTGATACAAGTTTGGATACCCCTGATTCCTGCATAGTTACTCCGTAAAGGACATCTGCTTCTTCCATGGTTCCTTTCCGATGGGTAATCACGATAAATTGTGTTTCCTTGCTGTATTGCTTTAAATATTGGCTAAAACGGTAGACATTGGCTTCATCTAAGGCCGCTTCTACCTCATCAAGGATACAAAACGGAACAGGTCGTACCTTTAAAATAGAAAATAATAAGGCTATAGCAGTTAATGCACGTTCTCCACCTGAAAGGAGTCCCAAATTCTGCAGCTTCTTCCCAGGAGGTTGAGCAACGATTTCTACGCCAGTATTTAATAAATCTTCGGGTACTGTAAGAACTAAATCCGCTCTTCCTCCACCGAAAAGAGCTCGGAAGGTTGGTTCGAAGTGCTCACGAATTCCGTTGAAGGTTTGTTCAAAGCGTTTCTTCATTTCTATATCCATTTCTTCAATTACCTGATAAAGGGTATCTTTTGCTTCCTGGAGATCGGACTTTTGCTCATTTAAAAACTCATACCGCTCAGATACACGCTCATATTCTTCAATTGCACCAAGATTCACACTTCCTAGTTCTTCAATGGCAAGTTTGATGAGCTTGACCTTTTTCCGTGCTTCCTCAACAGGAATTGTTAATGGATATTGTTCCTTCGCCCCTTCAAATGACAATAAATATTCTTCTCGAAGATGTGTCAGTCGATTTTCAAGCTCGACATCAAGACGATTGATTTTAACTTCCTCATCCTTTAATACCACAATCATTCCTTTATGGAGTCTTTTCAACTCTTTAGCTTCAAGTTCCATGTCTTCAAGAACATCCACTAAGGACAATCGTTCTTGTCTTCTAGTAGTAATTAGCTGTAGAGTGGTTTCTTTGTCTTGCTGCTTCAACTTAGCTGCAGCCTCAAGTTGCTCCTCACCTGATGAACTGTTTGTCATTTCAGAAGACAATAGGCTAAGGTCCTCAGTATAAAGCGCTAGCTTTTTTTCGCTTTCTTCTAAGTCCTCAGTCGTAAGCGTAAATCTCTCTTTTATATTCGTAAATTGCTCGTTTTTAGAAGCAAACTCTACCTTTAAATCATTTATTTCATTCGTCAAAGTTTCCTTTGAAGTTAAATCACTGGTTTTTTGTTCTGTTAGTTTAACAATTTGAGTATCCAGTTCTGTAACATTTACTTGATAGGTTTCTAGCGCCTTATATAATTCTTCTTTTCGTTTTAGTAAGCCATTCTTTTCATCAGAAAACTGTCCTTTTTCAAGGTCATATATCGCTAACCGCTCGTTAATATTTTTTACCCCAAGCTCAGCTTCACGCAGTTCTCCCTTTACAGCCTGCTCGTTAAGTCTCAATTCCTCGCCATTTTTTCGAATTTCGTCTAGCTGTTGATCAGTCAGTTGAACTTCTTCTTTTAATGCCTTAACGGTTTTTTCTAGACCTGCTGTTTTTTCCTCCATAATAACCAATTTGGCTTTTAAATCTTCTAGTTCACCCTTTCTGGTTAATAGAGAGGATGTCTTTTGTTTAACCGCACCACCCGTCATGGAACCACCAGGATTAACAATATCCCCCTCAAGCGTGACCAAACGGCAGCGGTATTGAAGGATTTTTGCCAATTCATTGGCACCCTTCAGGTCTTTTGTAATTACAACATTACCTAATAAGTTATTCATTACCTCCGCATACCTTGATTCAAATTTAACAAGGCTGACAGCTGTTCCAATTAATGATGGATGATTTTGAATGGACGATAATTGTGCAGCGGATAAAGGCCTGCCTTTAATAACGCTAAGCGGTAAGAAGGTTGCTCGACCAAAAGAATGTTGTTTTAAATATTGGATCGCTGTCCGTGCATTTTGCTCTGTATCAACAACTATATGCTGAAGGGCACCTCCAAAGGCTGTTTCGAGTGCTGTTTCATACTCTTTTGGAACGGTAACTAATTCTGCTACTGCGCCTTCAATTCCCTTTAACTTATGATCCCTTGCCTTTAGAACCTCTTTTACCCCTTGGAAGAACCCGGAATAATCTTCTTCCATCTCTTCGAGCATTTCTTTTCTTGATTTAGCCTGTTGAAGCAACTGATAGGCTTGATAGAGCATCTTTTCTTGTTTTTCATAATTATTTTTTACCGTTTCAAGCTTTCGCTGTTGATCGCGAAACGTGACCACTTGGTCTGCTAATTGCTTTTGAAAATCGGCTAATGAAGATTGGATTTGCTCCATCTTGGATTGAGCAATTTGTCGTTCTTGAATGTATTTCGTATTCTCTGAATCAAGACGCGAGCTCTTTCTCTCTTGTTGCTCCAATTGCTGGTCAATATATTTCAATTCATTTTTAGCACCAGCCTGCTGATTGAGCAGCTCAATATATTCACTTTTTAAGCTATCAATTTTTTCTTCAATATTTTCGGTGAAAAGTTGTAGCTTTTCTTGTTTTTCCTTTAGTTTGGCCTGTAATGAATGAACCTGTTCACCAAGTTCATTCACTGACTCTGCCTGCATGTCCCTATTTTTTTGAAGCTGGCTGATTCTTTCTGTCAACTCAGTGATATTCGTTTTCAGCTGTTCTTTGTTTTGAGCAGCATTCTTCTTCCGTTCCTTCAATACTTCTTTACGGCCTTCCAGCTTTTCAAGTTCTTCACTTGCATGAAGTAAAACATTATGCAAGTCTGTAATCGATTCGTCTAATGCAGTAATTCGGTCTCTTGTTTCAACTATTTTCGCTTCTTTGACTTGCAAATCTGATGATAGCTTTAACTCTTCCTGCTGATGTTCTTCTAATTGTTTAGAAAGGTTTTCCCATTTCTGGTGTAGGTCTTCAATTTCAAAAACAGTTAATGCTACTTCTATTTTTTCTAGTTCTTCTTTTTTCTCTAGAAAATCCTTAGCCATTGAAGCTTGAATTTTAAGCGGCTCTACCTGACTTTCCAGTTCATGTAAAATATCATTCACACGATTTAAATTATCCTGTGTTTCAAATAATTTTACCTCTGCTTTTTTCTTGCGGTTTTTGTATTTTAAAACACCAGCTGCTTCTTCGAAGATAGTTCTGCGATCCTCAGCTTTACTGTTTAATATTTCTTCTACTTTTCCTTGACTAATGATGGAAAAGGCTTCTCTACCAAGACCTGAATCCATAAACAAGTCGATAATATCCTTCAGCCTACAGGGCTGTTTGTTAATGTAAAATTCACTCTCTCCTGAACGTGAAACACGTCTTGTCACACTTACTTCATTGTAATCTAACCCGATTCCTTGGTCCTGATTATCCAATGTCAGTGATACTTCAGCGAAATTCAGCGCTTTTCTAGTATCACTGCCGGCAAAAATGATATCTTCCATTTTACTTCCTCGTAAAGATTTAGCGGACTGTTCACCTAGGACCCAGCGGATCGCATCAGTTATATTACTTTTGCCACTCCCATTGGGACCCACTACAGCCGTAACCCCAGGAACAAAATCAACTCCAATGCGTTCTGCGAACGATTTAAATCCAATGATGTCCAACCGTTTTAAAAACATTTCATTATCCTCCCCATGCAACCCGGGATTTCTCCTGCAAACATTTTGACATTTCTAGGTTGTTTTCGCTTTTAATACGTCCAGTGCCATTTGGGCGGCATGCTGTTCCGCTTCTTTTTTTGATTTTCCAGTTCCTACTCCCAGCTCATCTCCATTTAAGGACACTTTGGAAACAAATTCCTTGTTATGTGCTGGACCTTTTTCTAATAGGACTTTGTATTCTAATGTTCCTGTTCCATCTCTTTGAATGAGTTCCTGTAATTGACTTTTAAAATCCATCACATGAGAAAAAGCACCAGCATTTATTTTAGGAAAAACGACCATTTCAAGGAATTCAATGACTTTATCAATTCCTTGATCTAAATAGAGAGCTCCAATGAACGCCTCAAACACATCCGCTAATAAAGCAGGGCGTTCTCTTCCGCCTGTCATTTCTTCCCCTTTTCCCAACAAAATGAGATTACCAAAACTGAGCTCATTAGCAAAAGAAACGAGTGATGGTTCACACACAATGGCTGCTCTCAATTTCGTTAGTTCTCCTTCAGTCATGGTAGGATATTTCTTAAAAAGAAATTGGGAAACGGTTAGCTCCAGTACAGCATCTCCTAAAAATTCAAGTCTTTCATTATCCTCGAAAGGCTTTCTGCGATGCTCATTCACATAGGATGAATGAGTAAAAGCTTGCTTTAGTAATTTTTCATTTTCAATAGTAATTCCAATTGTCGTTTGAAAATCCTTAAATTGATTTTCCTTTGCGCGATTGTTCAACTCTTTTTCTTTACCGTTTTTGCGCATAAAGTCTCCACCTTGCATTTAGTTTACAGACATTGCCTATTATGAGTTTAAAAAAGTTTCTTTAAAAACGCAAAGAAACTTGGCAGATAGTTTACTCTGCCAAGTTCTATCATACAGAATAAAGCTCCGTTTGAAAACGGAGCTTTGAGAATAAAATCTAACGAGATTACTTACTGCTATTTATGTAATTAACAGCATCACCAACAGTGCTGATTTTTTCAGCATCATCGTCAGAAATTTCCATATCGAACTCATCTTCCAATTCCATTACTAGTTCAACTACGTCAAGGGAATCAGCGCCAAGATCATCTTTAAATGAAGCTTCAAGCTTTACTTGAGACTCATCAACACCTAAGCGGTCAACGATGATTTTTGTAACACGTTCTAATACCTCTGCCATGCTCGTTCACCTCCCCTCAAGCTATTATAGAGTATTTCAATAAAATAATAAATGTTGTTTTTGATTAAAATTAGATTACTGTTCAGAAACAGTAATTCATTTCATTACATTACCATACCGCCATTTACATGGAAGGTTTGGCCAGTGATATACGATGAGTCATCAGAAGCTATGAAAGCAGTGATTTTAGCGATATCCTTAGCTTCTCCTAATCTTGCTAACGGAATCTGTTTTAACATTTCCGCTTTTACTTCCTCAGATAATTTATCTGTCATGTCAGTAGTAATAAACCCTGGAGCAACTGCATTCACTGTAATATTACGTGACGCTAATTCCTTCGCAGTTGTTTTTGTTAAGCCAATAACTCCCGCTTTTGCAGCCACGTAGTTAGCTTGACCTGGATTTCCACTAACACCAACAACGGAAGCAATATTAATGATGCGACCAACTCGTTGTTTCATCATCTGTCTTGTTACCGCTTTTGTACATAGGAATACACCTTTAAGGTTAGTGTTAATAACATCATCCCATTCTTCTTCTTTCATTCGCATTAAAAGGTTGTCCCTTGTAATACCCGCGTTATTAATGAGGATGTCTAGTTTACCAAAACGGTCAATCGATGCTTTAACCATTTCAGTCACTTCTTGTGTATTTGAAACATCACATTTTATTGCCACAGCATCTCTGCCGAGTGCTTTAATTTCATCGACTACTTCATTTGCTTTTGCTTCGCTGCCAGAAAAATTTACTGCAACATTTGCTCCTTGTCTTGCCAGCTCAAGAGCAATTTCCCTTCCAATTCCTCTTGATGCTCCGGTAACAAGAGCTGCCTTCCCTGTTAAACTCATAGTTTTCCCTCCTTTAAGGCTTCCATTACTGCCATTGCACTTTCCTCATCAGATACTGCGTATGTCTTAACGGTTTTATCAATTTTTTTGATTAATCCTGACAGAACTTTTCCAGGACCAATCTCGATGAAAGTATCGACTCCAAGGTCAATCATTTTAGTAACAGAATCCTCCCATTGTACTGGGGAATATAACTGCTCGATCAACTTATCCTTAATTTCAGAAGCACTACTAACAGGTTGAGCTGTAACATTTATAACAACTGGTATTTCAGCATCCTTCATCTCCATCCCATCTAGCACTTCACGCAACTGTTCAGCAGCTGGTTTCATTAATGATGAATGGAAAGGTCCGCTTACCTCTAAAGGAAGGACTCTTTTTGCGCCGGCTTCTTTCGCTTTCACACCTGCTCGTTCTACCCCTTCGCGTGAACCAGAAATGACAATTTGTCCGGGACAGTTTAAATTAGCTAAAGAAACCGGGAAGCCCTCTTCACTTACTGCTTTTGTTACGACAGAAAGAGGGTCACGATCCAGGCCAAGCACTGCAGCCATAGAACCTTCGCCATTTGGTACAGCATGTTCCATAAACTCTCCACGTTTCCTAACGGCAATTACACCCTCTTCAAAGCTTAATACACCTGCAGCTACTAATGCCGTGTACTCTCCTAAGCTATGTCCAGCAACAAAGTCCGCTTGGATCCCAGATTTTCGAAAAAAGTCTAAAATCGCCAAACTTGTTGTTAACAATGCAGGCTGGGTATTATAAGTTTTTGTCAATTCTTCTTTCGGACCTTCAAAAATAAGCTGGCTGAGTTTGGTATCTAGTGTTTTATCTGCTTTTTCAAAATATCCCATTACCTCGGAGTATTTTTCAGCTAGTTCTTTCCCCATTCCTACTATCTGTGACCCTTGTCCAGGAAACACGAATGCTACCTTACTCATATCGACACTCCTTTTAACGTTCTATTTTTGTTGTCTTGTCCTCTTCAACCGTGTGCTTAATTAAGCCAACGACATCATTACTAACCATTTCTCTCGTTTGACGGATCGCACTAAAAATCGATTGAGCATTAGAAGAACCATGCGCTTTAATAACGGGTGCTTTTAATCCAAACAATCCAGCACCGCCATACTCGGAATAATCCATTGTATTTTTTAAAGTCATAAGATTAGGCTTTAGAACCGCAGCCGCTAGTTTACTTGTAAAACTACTCATAAGCGCCGATTTTAACATTTTAAACATGGATAGAGCAGTACCTTCAATCGTTTTTAATACCATATTGCCTGTAAATCCATCGGTTACGACTACATCGGCTACCCCTTCAAGCAAATCTCTTGCTTCTACATTGCCAACAAAATTTAAATCTGCATTTTTTAAAAGGTCAAAAGTCTGCCTTGTCAGTTCATTCCCTTTCTTTTCTTCAGTACCAATATTTAAAAGACCGACTCTAGGTCTTTCAATTCCTCTTACTTTTTGGCTGTATATAGAGCCCATGATGGCATTTTGAAGCAAATGCTCAGGCTTGGCATCTGCATTTGCACCGACATCCAAGAGCAGGAAGCCCTCTCCACCAATCGTTGGCAGTGTAGGTGCTAAGGCCGGACGGTCAATACCTTCAATTCTACCGACAACAAAAAGTCCCGCTGCCATTAATGCTCCTGTATTACCTGCTGAAATGCAAGCATCGGCTGCTCCGTCGGCTACCTGCTGGGCAGCTAATACCATGGAAGCAGTCTTTTTCCGACGAACCGCTCTAACTGGTTCATCCGTTCCGAGAATCACTTCAGTCGTATGTAAAATAGAAATTCGGTCATGGCTAGTCAGGGTTTCTTTAATTTTATTTTCATCCCCTACTAGCGTGATATGTATATCAGAATATGTTTCAACAGCTTTCATGGCACCTAAGACAATCTCTTTTGGGGCATTGTCGCCACCCATAGCATCAATTGCTAATTTCATTTTTCTCATCCTTTAACCATTTTTCGAACGGTACATTTCAAATTCTCCGGTAAATACGAGCTCATTATTCACAAAACTAGTTACTTCAACAAAAGTTCTGTCAACCTTCTCATCTATTTTTGTCACTTTTGCTTTCGCTATTACTCGTTCATTTAATTTTACCGAACGCTTAAATTGAATATTTGCTTTTGCTGTTAGCGCTAATTCATCATTAATTACTGCAACTGCAAGAGAGTTAGCCTGTGCAAAAACATGATGTCCCCTAGCAATATTATTGCGCTTGAAGACATGTTCTTCTTTAACATCAAAAATAGAGATCGCACTTTGATCTAAGTCTATATCAATGATTTCACCGATAACTTCTTCAAGTGGTAATGAACGCACTTCGTCTTCAAATCGTTTCTCAGCGACTGTTTTAATCCGCTCACGCAGTTCGGGAATGGACAATTCAAGACGGTCTAGACGAATCGTTTGTACACTCACTTGAAATTTTTCAGCTAATTCATCATCAGTAATAAAGGGATTATCTTTTATAGTAGTCGTCAACAAGTGTTGGCGTTCTTTTTTACTTCTTCTCATTATTTTTCACACCGTCCGAGATCTTATGACTAGGTACTAATAGTAGTATAAAATTTGAAAAAGCAGATTGCAAGATTAATTTTCATCCTACATATCTGCTTTCTTTGTTTCAGGAGTCTTCAGGACTACCGAATTACTCAACATAATACCAAGTTTTAATCTAGCTTTTCGCCTTCTAATACTCCTGATTCTTCTAGTTTTTTTCTTAGGTATTCATAATCTGGCTCGTTCCAAAATACATCTGATTGGATCAGCATTGCAGCATCATTTCGTGCTGTTTCGAGTGCTCTGTAATCATGAACCATATCAGCTACTTTAAATTCAGGCACACCGCTTTGTTTTCGACCAAAGAAGTCACCTGGTCCTCTTAATTCAAGATCCTTTTCACTAAGTACAAAACCATCAGTTGTCTCTGTCATAATTCTCATTCTTTCTTGACCGACCTCTGACTTTGGATTGGCAAGTAAAATACAATACGATTGATCACTACCACGCCCCACACGCCCGCGAAGCTGGTGGAGCTGAGACAAACCAAATCTTTCTGCATCATAAATAACCATCATCGTTGCATTCGGTACATTTACCCCTACTTCCACCACAGTAGTTGAAACGAGTACCTGTACTTCGTTCATACTAAAAGCCTTCATTACAGAATCCTTTTCTTCTGAACTCAAGCGTCCATGCATAAGTCCCACTTTATAACGGTCCTGAAAATAGTGGTTTAAAGTAGTATGCACATCAATCGCATTTTGAACATCAAGCTTGTCCGATTCCTCAATTAACGGGCATATAACATAGGCTTGATGTCCCTTCCTTAATTCTTTTTCAACAAAGGAAAGTACACGCTCTAGCATTTCTGGCTTTGCCCAGTAGGTTTCAATCGCCTTTCTTCCCGCTGGCATCTCATCAATAATGGAAACATCCATTTCTCCAAAGACCGTAATCGCCAATGTCCGAGGAATCGGAGTGGCTGTCATAAAGAGTACATCAGGATTCTCTCCTTTTTCCCTTAATACTCTTCGCTGTTCCACGCCGAAACGATGCTGTTCATCGGTAATAACAAAACCAAGCTTCTTAAAAATCACCTCATCTTGAATCAAGGCATGTGTACCAATTAATATATCTACTTTTCCTTCTGCTAATTCTTGCAGGATTTCCCTCCTGCGTTTTCCTTTAACAGAGCTTGTTAATAGCTCACATTTCACCTTGAACGGTTCGAGTAAATTCTTTAAAGATTCTGCATGCTGTTCAGCTAAGATTTCAGTTGGTACCATAAGTGCCCCTTGATAACCAGCTGTTACACTGGCATATAAACCAATCGCAGCAACCACTGTCTTACCAGACCCGACATCCCCCTGTAAAAGGCGGTTCATGCGGAGTTTGGATTTTAACTCCGACAACACTTCATTAACCACTCGTTTTTGAGCATTTGTTAATGGAAAAGGAAGACCTTCAATAAAATCCTTTACTTTAGTTAAATCATAGTTTTGTTCTACTCCTGGAGAATGTTCTCTTTCAAATTTCCTCAATGCCTGCATTTTTAATTGAAATAAGAGGAACTCTTCATAAACAAAACGACGTCTTGCCTGCTTCACTTCCTCCGGGCTATCAGGGAAATGCATGACTCTCAATGCTTCTTGCCTACCCAAGAGACGATATTTTTTTACAAAAACAGACGGAAGAGTTTCCTCAAGTTCACCCCCGTATTGTTGGAAGGCAAGGTGAATAAATTTCCGCATTCCCTTAATTGTTAACTTCCCTCGCAATGAGTAAACGGGTTCAAAGTCTTTGGTTTTTGCATTCGGTCCTGCCTGCATCTCATTGGCTGTAATGGTTTGCCGATGTGCATCCCATTTTCCCGTTATAGTTATGGTTTCATTCATCATGATTTTATTTTTTAAATAGGGCTGATTAAAAAAAACTACTTTAATTAAGTACGATCCAACAAAAAGACGGAACGTTAATTTGGATTTCTTCCTGCCATAATAGACAAGAGAAGGCTCACTATGAACCTTCCCTTCAACCGTTACTTTCTCATCATGCTGTACTTCCGTCAGTTCTTTTAACGAATAATCTTCATAACGATATGGAAAATACTCCAGTAAATCTTGAATCGTAAAAATCTTCATTTCTGAGAATATCTCAGCAGTTTCCTCACCAATTCCCTTTAAGACTGTTATTGATTGGTTAAGATTTGGATTCACTATCTTTGAGCGGTATACCGAAAATCTTCGCTTCGAGTCTTCGACCTGTCGGTGTAGCCGCCAACCCTCCCTGCGCGGTTTCTTTTAGTCCTGAAGGCATCGATTGACCAATTTTATACATGGCATCAATAACCTCATCACATGGAATACGGCTTGTAATGCCCGCTAACGCCATATCAGCTGCGACCATCGCATTTGCCGCACCCATCGCATTTCGTTTCACACATGGAACCTCTACAAGCCCTGCAACTGGGTCACAAACTAAACCAAGCATGTTCTTTAGTGTAATGGCCATCGCTTCTGCGCATTGCTCCGGGGTACCGCCTGCCAGTTCAACAATCGCAGCCGCAGCCATTCCAGCAGCTGATCCAACTTCCGCCTGACAGCCTCCAGCCGCACCTGAGATAGAAGCATTATTTGCAACAACAAAACCAAATGCTCCTGCAGTGAATAGAAAGGAAATCATTTGCTCCCGCGTTGGCTTAAGCTTCCTTTGAACTGCAAATAAGGTTCCTGGTACTACCCCAGCAGAACCTGCCGTTGGTGTAGCACAGATGGTTCCCATTGCTGCATTCACTTCATTCGTAGCGACAGCTTTACTTACTGCATCAAGAATCGTTTCTCCTGATAAGAAATTTCCCTTTTCAATATACTTTTGTAAAAGAACCGCATCGCCTCCGGTTAATCCAGAGTGAGAGGAAACTCCTTTTATCCCTCTTTCAACAGCTTCTTCCATCACTTTTAGATTTCGGTCCATAAATGCAAAGACTTCTTCTCTTGTTCGGCCTGTAACGGAAACTTCCTGTTCAATCATAATTTCTGAGATTTTTTTATTTTGACTATTGGCAAGTTCAACTAATTCAGCAACATTACGAAACACATATCTTCCTCCCTCTAGTTGTTAATCTACAATTTTGGTCACTTTTAATATATTTGGAAGTTCTTCAAGCTCTAGTAAAATGCTATCATCCATATTTTGATCCACTTCAATAGTCATCAGTGCAAGTTTCCCTTTTTCTTTTCGGGATACCTCCATGTGACCAATATTTATTTCATATTTAGCAAGAGTGTTGGAAACAGCAGCAATGGCTCCAAAACGGTCGTTATGAACAACAAGAATAGCAGGATGGTTTCCTGATAACTTTAGTTCAAAGCCATTAAGTTCAGTAATCTCAATTTTCCCACCGCCTATTGAGATTCCTACTAACTCTAGTTCCCCATCATGATCGCCAATGAAGATTCTAGCTGTATTTGGATGATCTGTCACAGCATCTTCTTCTATAAATCGTAATTTCATGCCTCTATCTTCTGCGATATCAATCGCATTTATAATTCTTTTATCATCTGTGTCAAAATCTAATAATCCACCAACAATGGCTACATCTGTTCCATGACCCTTATACGTTTTTGCAAAGGACCCATACAATGAGATATTTGCCCATTTTGGTTCTCTGCCAAATAAACTTCTTGCCACACGACCTATTCTCGCGGCCCCAGCCGTATGTGAACTGGATGGACCTATCATAACCGGACCAATAATGTCGAACACACTTCTATACTTCACATGCATTCTCTCCCTTTGCCTGAATCTATCTCTAAACATTATTCTAAAAATTATTAAACGACACTTATATCAAAAAAAATAGAAGGGTAACCCCTTCTATTTTAGCCGTTCCTTATTCAATTGAAAAGATAAAAGAATATAATGGCTGACCACCATTATGTACTTCTATTTCAACATCAGCAAAGTTTTCTTCCACAAATTGTGTAAGACTGGTTACTTCTTCCTCTGTAACATCCTCACCATAGATAATGGTAAGGATTTCAGAATCTTCGTCTAGCATCTGAGAAAGCAAGTCTTTAGCTGCGTTTTCTTTGTCTTTGTTTTTTATAACAATTTTCCCCTCAGAGATGCCCATGAAATCATCTTTTTCAATTTCTAAGCCATCAATTTGCGTGTCACGAACGGCGAACGTAATTTGTCCCGTCTTAACATGCTGTAGGGCATCCATCATCGCAGACTCATTAGTCTTCACATCTGTTGAAGGATTGAATGCTAACAATGCTGAAAGTCCTTGAGGAACTGTTTTAGACGGGATGACATAAATTTCTTCATCTGAAACATCAGCTGCCTGCTGAGCGGCCATGATAATATTTTTGTTATTCGGTAAGATAAATACCTTTTTTGCATTGACTTCTTTAACGGCTTTCACGATATCTTCCGTGCTCGGATTCATCGTCTGACCGCCTTCAATGACAGCATGTGCACCAATACTTTTAAATAATTCCGCAATTCCTGAACCCATCGAAACAGTAACAATTCCGTATTCTTGAAGTTCTTTTGGAGCTTTAGGAAGCTCGGAATCAATTGCTGTATGGGATTCACCAACAATATTAGAATGCTGCTGACGCATGTTTTCTATTTTCATGTTAATTAAATTTCCATACTTTTGACCATAGGTTAATACTTCACCAGGCTGCTCAGAATGAATATGTACTTTTACTACATCTTCATCAGCAATCACCAATAAAGAATCACCTAACTTACTTAGGTCGTTACGGAAATTACCTTCATCAAATGGATGCTTGGTCACCTTATCAGCTTCAAACCTTACCATGAATTCTGTACAATATCCAAATTCAATATCCGCTGTATTCATATGACTCTGGACACTTTTATGATGCTCCGCATTAACCATTTCGTTCATTGAAGGAGTAATAGGAGATTCAGGAAGCTTTTCACCCTTTAAAACTGCAAGGAAGCCTTCGTAAACGAAAACAAGTCCTTGTCCGCCACTATCTACCACACCTACTTCTTTTAATACGGGTAGTAAATCAGGCGTACGTTTTAATGAAGCCTTTGCTTCTTTCACCACTTCTTCCATGATCATAATAATATCATTGGATTTTTGGGCAGCTTGCACACCCTTCTTAGCTGAATCCTTCGCCACGGTTAGGATCGTTCCTTCTACAGGCTTCATTACCGCTTTATAAGCTGTTTCTACGCCTGCGTCTAATGCTTGCGCAAAATCTTTCGCGGAAATCTCAGCTTTCGATTCAACCGCTTTAGAAAAGCCACGGAATAATTGGGAAAGAATAACTCCTGAATTTCCACGTGCTCCCATTAGCAACCCTTTTGAAAGGGAAACTCCAACTTTACCAATATGTTCCTGAACATTATTTCTTACTTCCTTCGCCCCGGAGGTCATTGATAAGTTCATATTTGTTCCAGTATCACCGTCGGGCACAGGAAAAACGTTCAAAGCATCAACCATTTTAGCATTTGCTGCCAAATGATTTGCACCTTGAATTACCATTTCGGCAAAACGTTTTCCATCTAATGCTGTTATTGACACAAAATTTTCCTCCTCTACTTGCGGTTCGCAGTACGAACTTACGGATTCGTTACTCGAACTCCCTGAACGTAAATATTTACCGAGTCAACGGCAAGTCCAACTGTCTTATCGAGGGTATATTTAACCTTTGATTGCACGTTGTGGGCAATTTCGGAAATTTTCGTTCCATAGCTAACAATAATGTACATATCAATATGTAATGCCTCATTTTCCTGGCGTACAATTACGCCTCGAGTAAAGTTTTCTTTTCGTAGTATTTCCGTAATCCCATCTTTAATTTGATTTTTAGAGGCCATACCGACGATACCATAGCATTCGATAGCTGCTCCTCCGGCAATGGTAGCGATTACTTCGTTTGAAATATCAATTTGTCCGTACTTAGTTTTTAATTCGATGGACATGAATCGTTCCCCCTTTGGAAAATTGCTCCTTGACTACAGTCATTTTACTATAGTCAACCCAATATTGAAAGTCATACTTGCCTGTATAATATAAGAGCATTTAATTAATACCTATGTCAAGGCTTTTTTCTTGAAAGGTTTGTACACAACTATTGCATTCAATTGGGTTGTGTGATAAATTATTAAGGTATCTCAAGACTAGAAAATTTGGTTAGTCAATTTTCTATATCCAGATGAGCATCTAAAAGATAGCTGTATAAAGCCTTTTGGTAGTTAAGGAGGGAAATCATTATGCCACGTAAATGTGTAGTAACTGGAAAGAAAACAACAACTGGTAACGCACGTTCACACGCTATGAACGCAAACAAGCGTACATGGGGTGCTAACCTACAAAAAGTACGTATTCTTGTTGATGGAAAGCCTAAGCGTGTTTGGGTTTCTGCAAGAGCGTTAAGATCAGGTAAAGTAGAACGCGTATAATAAAGGACCTGAGCATCCTATATTTGGATGCTCTTTCTTTTTGCCCAACAAATAGGATATGACTAAGAATTTGAACAAAAAAGTACAAATGTACTCCATTCCTTTATTATTCCCAATTAAGAAAATAAAAAGCACCCAGACGAGGCGGGTGCCAAAAAAGGGTATTAACTAAAACGATACCATTCTTGTACTTTTATATATTTCTATTCATTCTTTTTAAATGCCCCAATCATCGCTCGGACTAGTCCGCCTAAAAATTTTGGCAGTTTAATTGTATAAAATTTCATACTGTCCCTCCTCACAAATCTCCCAGCTTATTTAATCTAACTTTTTTCGTACGCCCTAACAGTTTATTCTAACGAACGAAATCAGTACCTAATAGTTTTGCCTATTAATCGTGACTTCTTATCACTATTAATATGCCTTCGGAAAATGAAAAAGTACCATAATCACTAATAAGTTCATTACTAATACATAGTGTCGATCCAAGTGAAATATGCCGGTTTTTCAATGGAAATTTAAAACCTTCCAGTGTGAGATTACTAACTTCAAGGGTTAACGGTACAAATGAAATGTATTTTTGTCCTTTCTTTTTTTCAATGGTATAGCTTCCCGGATCACTTAAAAAAACCGTGTTAAAGCGGTCAATCAAGGTCACATGAGCGGGGTTTTTTGCTCTTAATGGGTTTAACAATAGATGTACATTGGCTAATAAATGGTCTAATCTTCCCCCGGTTGCCCCAAATAATCGGACAATAGACGGTTTCTGCTCTAATGCCCAGTTAAGGGCAAGTTCCATGTCAGTTTCGTCTTTCTCTGGTTTAAATTTCTTAAGTTCAGAAACCTGTCCTTCAATGAAGTTCCATTCTTCCTGTGAAACAGAATCGAAGTCTCCAAATGCAATGGTTGGTTTGATGTTTTTTCTTAATAAATGATATACTCCGCGGTCTACTCCAATCCAAATGCTGTTTTCTTCTATATATTCTGTTAAGTCCGGGAGCAGGTCTTCTGGACCTCCCGCAAGAATGTTAATAATCATAAACAAAATCCCCTTTTTTATAAGGAAAGAGGCTGACTGTGTCAACCTCTTCTTTCTAGCCTTTAATTAATGAAATTGCTTTTGCATAGTCAGGTTGATTATATACAGCTGATCCTGCAACAAGGACAGTTGCCCCTGCTTCAATGCAATCTTTTGCTGTTTCAGGGTTGACACCGCCATCAATTTCGATTTCAATATCTACCCCTTTTTGCTCAGCTAACGCTTTTACTTTTTTGATTTTGGGAAGAACCTCTGGGATGAATTTTTGTCCCCCAAACCCTGGATTGACTGACATTAATAACACCATATCAATGTCACCAATAATATGTTGAATGGTCTCAACTGGGGTCGCTGGATTTAAGACCACCCCTGCCTTGATTCCAAATGATTTAATACTCTGAATGGTCCGGTGGAGATGACGACATGCTTCCACATGAACAGTTATATAGTCAGCTCCCGCTTTAGCAAACGCTTCTATATACTGATCAGGATTTTCAATCATTAAATGAACATCAAGCGGCAATTTTGTGACTGGACGAATCGCTTCCACTATAAGTGGACCAATTGTAATATTGGGTACAAAATGACCATCCATGACATCAATATGAATGTAGTCAGCTCCTCCTTTCTCTACAGCTAAAACCTCTTCTCCTAATTTAGAAAAATCAGCTGAAAGAATTGAGGGTGCTATTTTCACCATGTTAGTACCTCGGCTTTCTATCTTTTATTTCTTGGAGGAAGTCCACATAATGTTGATACCGGTATCCCGGTATTTCACCTGATTCAACTCCCGACTTTACTGCACATTTAGGCTCAGTCACATGCAAACATCCTCTAAACTTACAATTCTCACTGGCTCTTTGTATCTCAGGAAAACAAGAAGTTAACTCTTCTGCTTCAATGTTTGTAAATTCTAATGAGCTAAATCCTGGTGTATCTGCAATGAGACCTTGGCCAATTTGAATGAGTTCAACATGTCTTGTTGTATGCTTCCCTCGGCCTAGATGGGATGATATATCATTTGTTTTTAATTCTAAATCAGGTCTCAGTACATTTAATAAGGAAGACTTTCCTACCCCCGATTGTCCTGCAAAAACAGAAATTTTATTCTCCACATGTGGATTTAACAATTCAATCCCCATTTCTGTTTCTGATGATGTAAGAATGACCTCATAACCAGCTTTCCGATAGTGTTCTGCGAATTCAGCTATCACCTGTTTTTGCGCTTCATTTGTCAAATCCATTTTTGTAATACAGATTAGTGGTTCGATGTGATTATACTCAACTAAAACTAGAAACCTATCCAATAGTACTGTACTAAAGTCAGGCTCAACAGCCGAAAACACAAGAATAGCCTGATCAACATTGGCAATGGGTGGACGCACCAATTCATTTTTGCGCTCTTTAACTTCTAAAATGTATCCTTCTAAATCATTTTCCGCTTGAAAAACGACCTCATCTCCCACAAGTGGGGTAATCTTGTTTTTTCGAAAGATGCCTCTTCCCCTACACTGGATCAGTCTTTCATTATGAAGAACATAATAAAAACCACTTAATGCTTTAACAATTTTTCCTTCAGGCATAGCTACACTCCTTGCCTCTCATTCTAAACAAATCGTTTGGCTTCCCTTTAAAATCTGTACGAGCACATTCATTTTTATACAGGCAGATTTAGCTTCATTTATTCCACATCTGAGTAGTTTTTATTTTCATCAATAATAACTTTTGAATCACGAATGACCTTGTAGCCGGCTTTCTTCCCGTATGGAATCATTAATTTAATTTGTTTCTTTGTATTTTCCGTAATATAGAAGGTCTCTGCAGGTTCTGTCATACTATGATTCATATCCTCAATCAAGATTGTAACAAGCTGCTTCTGACCGGGCTCTCCTGGAACTGCTGGCTCAAAGGGAATATCTAGTTCAATGATGACCTCTTTTGGTGGTTTATCTTCTTTTCCTTTTGATATCACGACCGTCACCTTGTCTCCCTTTTTCAACTCGGTTCCTGGTTCAGGCGATTGGGATATAACCATACCTGCTGGGATAGTATCATCATATTTTTCTTGTGAAGCATCAAGGGTTAATCCTACTAGAGAGGCATAATCTTGCGCTCCTTTTAAATTGTATTGTGTTAAATCCTTTAATACAATTTTTTCCGGCCCCTTACTCACTTCAAACTCTAATTCAGTTTCCTCAGGAACAACCTTTTCGCCACCTGAAGGATTCTGACTTATGATGGTTCCAGGCTCACTATCATCGTGTTTCTCGATTTTTTTAATATCTTTGAAATTATAATTATCCAACAAACGAATGACATCTTCATATTGCCGGCCCACATAATCGGATAGTTCAAATTTTTCTTTGCCCGTACTAATATAAAGGTTTATTTTTGAATTCTCCTTTACTGTCGTGCCGCTTTCAGGATTAGTCTTTACCACTTTTCCTTTTTCCACGTCTTCATCTTCGATCTCAATCTTTTTATCCACTTCTAACCCACTTAGCTTGAGCTTGGATATTGCTTCATCCAACTCCATGCCGCTTACATCTGGGATTTTTACATCCTTCGGAGATAATAATCCAGGTAAAAAGGTAATTGCTAATAATCCAAGAATGGCTAATACAAGAAAGGTAGATATTAATATTACCGGCCACTTTTTACGTTTCTTTTTGCCTGAGCCCTCCTTTAAGTCATCCTTTGGACCAGGCAATGGTTTCTCATTACTATGAACTAATGTTTCATCCAAATTTTTAAGTGGTTTATCATTTGTTATAACTGGAATCGCTTTTGTAGCATCATTATCTATCGGAATAACAAACTTTGCTTCATTTCCCCTTTCAGTGTCAAGCGCCGTGCGTAAGTCTTCTTCCATTTCTTCTACACTGTTATAACGATGAAATGGATCTTTGGCAGTTGCCTTAAGAACAATGTTTTCCACACTTTGCGGAATGTTTGAGTTCCACCTTCTTACGGAAGGTGTTTCCGACTGGAGATGCTTTAAAGCGATGGACACGGCTGATTCACCCGAGAATGGGAGCCGCCCAGTCAACAATTCAAACATAACAATTCCTAAGGAATATATATCCGACTTTCCATTTGCCATTCCACCACGGGCTTGCTCGGGTGATAAATAATGAACAGAGCCTAAGACTGAATTAGTCTGTGTGATGCTTGTTGCACTTAGTGCCATAGCAATTCCAAAATCAGTCACCTTTACATTCCCATCATGGTCAATCAAGATATTATGAGGCTTAATATCACGATGGATTATATGATTTTGATGAGCATGAGAAATGGCTGAAGTTAACTGTCTCATGATCCCGATGGCATCCTCGACTTTTAATGGAGAATTCTGCTGTATGTATTGTTTTAATGTCTGTCCATCCACATATTCCATCACAATATAATATAAATCATTTTCCTCGCCGACATCGTAAATACTAACAATATTAGGGTGTGCAAGGCTTGTTGCTGATTGAGCTTCCCTACGGAATCTCCGGATAAATTCCTCGTCATTGGCAAAATCAAGGCGAAGCATTTTAACAGCCACATCACGATCAAGGATCATATCGTGCGCTAAATAAACATTAGCCATTCCGCCTCCGCCAACCATATCCAAGATTTTATAGCGGCCGCTTAATCTTTTTCCAATCATCATTTATGCATCACCCTCGCTGACGTCACTAAACTCTACAATAGCCAGTGTAATGTTATCTTCTCCACCGTAGTTGTTGGCTAGTGCGATAAGTGAATCTGCTTTTTGTTCTAAAGGATCTTCATTTAAGAGAATGGTCATCATTTCTTTTTCACTTACTTTATTTGAAAGACCATCTGAACATAAAAGGATAATATCCCCTTCTTCGAACATTATGGTTTTAGTATCCAACTCAACCATTTTTTCTGTTCCTAAAGCTCGGAGTAACACATTTTTTCTTGGATGGTGTTCGGCATCTTCTTTCGAGATTTGTCCAGACCTCACAAGTTCATTTACAAGTGAATGGTCTTCTGTAACCTGTTTAAATCCAGATTCATTATAAATATAGCCACGGCTGTCTCCAATATTTGCTAAGGTTGCAAAGCGATCAGTGGCTATAGCCGCAACGATCGTTGTACCCATTCCATCACATTCAGGATGATTCGTCGCATGGTCGAACAGTATTTGATTAACTACTGTTATTTTTTCCTTCAACCATTGCTCGGCTTCCTCAGCAGTAGCAATTCCTTTAGAGGCTTCCCATTCACTTTTTAATTGTGTAATTGTCATTTCACTGGCAACATCACCTGCACGGTGACCTCCCATCCCATCAGCAACAATGGCTAGGCGATCACCATCCTGGTTTACAAATACTCCTCCAGCATCCTCATTATGAAGTCGTACTTTCCCTCGATCTGTCATGAAAACTGCTTTCATATATTTACCTCGTCTCCTCTTTTCGCTCCTTTGCACGAAGTTGTCCACATGCTGCAGCAATATCTGACCCCTGCTCTCGGCGAATTGTCACATTAATACCACGTTTTTTAAGTGTTTTTTCAAAAGCAAAAATTTTGTCCCTTGGAGTACGAACATAATCCCTTTCAGGGACATAATTGACTGGAATTAGATTCACATGGCATTTAACCCCATTTAAAAGAGTTGCTAATTCCTCTGCATGCTCTGTGGAATCATTCACTCCACCAAAAAGACCGTATTCAAAGCTAATTCGACGACCTGTCTTATCGATATAATATCGTACTGCTTTCATTAAGTCATCAAGTTTATACGCTTTGTTGATTGGCATTAACCTTGAACGCAATTCCGTATTCGGAGCATGTAGTGAAATAGCAAAATTAATCTGCATATCTTCATCAGCAAACTGATAAATTTTAGGTACAATACCACTAGTCGAAACGGTAATATGCCGTGCTCCGATATTTAGTGCTTTTTCATGATTGATTATTTTTAGAAATGACATCATATTATCATAGTTATCAAATGGTTCACCAATACCCATAATGACCACAGAGCTTACGCGTTCCTCAGTTTCATCAAGTGCCTGTTGTACCTTAACTACTTGGGCAACAATCTCTCCTGCTTCTAGATGCCTTTTCAATCCACCTAATGTCGATGCACAAAAGGTACAGCCAATTCGACAGCCAACCTGAGTTGTAACACAAACGGAGTTCCCGTAATCATGACGCATTAGAACGGTTTCAATCGAATATCCATCATGAAGTTCAAATAAGAACTTAATCGTTCCATCAGCTGAAGTCTGTTGAATGACCGTATTTAAGGTAGTGATTTGAAAATGATTTGAGAGCTTATCTCTTAAGCCTTTTGCTAAGTTGCTCATATCTTCAAAAGAAGTAATTCTTTTTTTGTAAAGCCAATCGAAGATTTGCTCTGCACGGAATGGCTTTTCTCCATTCTCTGATAACCATTCCTTTAATTGATGAAGCTCCAAGGAATAGATGGAGGGCAGGTTATTATCTAATGTTGTTTTCTTCTCAGTTGTATTTAATTGTTCCAACTGTTTACACCTTCTTTCAATTGTCTAACACCTGTGGCGCTTATACTTTTTTTAGTACTGCAATATAAAATCCGTCTGAGCCAAAATCCTGTGGAAAAACTTGCAAATCATATCCTGTTATGAATGGCTGAACAGCTTCCGGCATCCTATTTTTAAAAGTTAAATCAGGTTCAAAGTCTGGATTATTCTCCAAGAACTTCATTACAGTATTTTCATTCTCCTCTTTATCCACTGTACATGTACTGTAGACAAGAATGCCACCCTTTTTTAGTAAAGGCGATACTGACTTTAATAAATCCTGCTGTATGGTACTTAACCGCTCTAAATCTTTTTCAGTTTTTGTATATTTCATATCGGGTTTTCGTCTCATCACTCCAAGGCCAGAGCATGGAGCATCGAGAAGAATGCGGTCAAATAATACATCCTTAAACTTATCCTGTAGATGTCTGGAATCAGATACACTTGTTTTAATATTTTCTAACCCTAAACGGCGTGCATTATCGTTAATTAATCGTACCTTATGCTGATGGAGATCAACCGAAATCACTTCACCCGTATTATTCATCTTTTCAGCAATATGTGTACTTTTTCCGCCTGGTGCTGCGCAAGCATCAAGGACAAACTCATTTCTCTCTGCCCCTAATGCGTAAGTAGCAAGCATGGAGCTTTCATCCTGAATGGTAAACATTCCATATTTAAAGGAAATCGTGGAAGCTAAGTTTCCCTTTAAACATCTAATTGCTTCAGGTATTATAGGACTTTTTTCAATTTGAAAGCCATCCTCTTCTAAAAGTGCAACACATTCATCTCGCGAAATTTTTGTCAGATTCACTCTTGCTGTTTGCATAGGTGCTGTTAAGTTAATTTCACACATTTCTTTTGTTTTATCAAACCCAAATTGATTCACCCATCTTGTTACGAGCCATTCTGGATGACTTGTTTCCATTGCTAATCTTTTGTTTGGATCAGAAATTTCATTTAATGAAGGGAGTCCTTTTCTTTGTATACTTCGTAAAACTCCATTTACCAAACTGGCAATTCCTTTATGTCCTCGCTTCTTCGCAATATCTACTGCTTCGTAGATAGCTGCTCGATCTGGAATACGATCGAGATACACCATCTGATAAAGCGTAAGCCTGAGCAAATGATGAATCCAATCAGCTAATTTTTTATTATCTTTGATAAACGGATTCAGGTAGAAGTCCAAGGCCATTTTTCTTTGCAAGGTTCCATAGGTTAATTCCGTTAACAATCCCACATCTTTTTGTGACAGCTCATTTTTTTCAATCGTCGTGTTAAGAAGTAAATTGCTATATGATTGGTTTTTCTCAATTGTTGTTAATAGGTCCAAGGCAATTTCACGTACATTATTTTTCTTCGATGTCATTTTATTCTCCCAGCTTACTGCCTAATGATATTTTTGAACCGGCACCGCGTAAAAATTGCTCACACATCATTTTGGTTTTACCTGAAGGCTGAAGCTCTAGGATTTTTATGGCCGTTTCATTTCCTGTACTTACTATTAATCCATCTGGTTCTATTTTTACAATCGTTCCTGGATCATTTCTCTTTGAGTCAGCAACTTTTTCGGTTCGCCAAATTTTTACTACCTGCCCCTCCATAGTGGTAAAAGCAACGGGCCAAGGGTTTAATCCACGGATATGGTTATAAATTTGTTCACCTGTCTGGCTCCAGTCAATCTTTTCCTGCTCTCGTTTAATATTTGATGCAAATGTAGCCTGTTCCTCATTTTGAGGTTGAGAGGTAAGCTTTCCATCTAATAAAAGTGGCAAGGTTTCTGATAACAATTTTGATCCAGCAGCACTTAGCTTATCATGGAGTGTTCCTACGTTGTCCTCTTCAGTGATCGGAACCTCCACAGTTGTTAAAATATCCCCGGCATCTAATTTCTCTACCATATACATGATTGTCACACCGGTTTTCTTTTTCCCTTGAATGATAGCGTAGTGGATTGGGGCACCGCCACGAAGTTCTGGCAGAAGGGATGCATGTACATTTATGCAGCCGTATTTAGGAGCATCCAACAGCTTTTTAGGTAATATTTGACCAAAAGCAGCTGTTACAATAAGATCCGGCTCTAAGGAAAGGATTTTACTAAGCTCTTCTTCTTGACGGATTTTTTCTGGTTGGAAAACGGGGATGCCATGTTTCAAGGCTTCCACTTTAACAGGAGGTGGGGTTAACACCTTTTTTCTTCCTACCGGCCTGTCAGGCTGAGTGACTACGCCTATTACCTCATATCCGTCCTCAATAATTTTTTGAAGAACAGGGACGGAAAAATCCGGGGTACCCATAAAAACAATTTTCGTCATTCACTTTCTACTCCTTTTAACTCATCTTCCTCAAGGTATCTTGTTACCTTAGATGTAAATAAGATTCCGTTAAGATGGTCAATTTCATGTTGAATCGCTCTAGCCAGGAACTCTTCTGCTTCTAAAGTATATTTCCTGCCTTTTCGATCAAATGCTTCTATCTTAACAAAATTCGGCCTTGTCACCTCGCCAAATAATCCTGGGAAACTTAAACAGCCTTCAGGGCCTGTCTGTTCGCCCGATGTTTCTAAAACACGAGGATTAATCATCTCAATGGTGCCTAATTCATCATCAATATCAACAATAGCGATACGTGCATTCAATCCTATTTGCGGTGCGGCTAGACCCACTCCGTCAAATTCAATCATCGTATCATACATATCATCTAGTATTTTCGCTAGCTTCTTATCAAAATTCAACACTGCCTCACAATTTTGCTCTAGTATCTCTGCAGGATGAATAACAACATTTCTTACTGCCAAATCAGTTCCTCCGTTATGCCCATTAAAGAGCATTCTTTTATTATTATTTTCACCCAGTTTACATTAAGATAAACGGGTTGACATCAATAGAAACCAGTAAACCACTCTTTGTATCCATTTGATATTGATCTAGAATGGTTTTTAACGTTTTTGTCATGTTCGGTTCCCGCTTGTATTTTATCAGACATTGATAGCGATATCTATTATTAATCCTAGGGATCGGCGAAGCAGCAGGTCCCAAAACTACTGCTTCCTTTGAAAGCTGCGAGCGGACATAGTTTACAATTTTCTCTGTAGCTGATACGACTGTGATCAACTGCTCATGACTAATAGTTATGAGTGAGAGGTAATAAAACGGCGGATAATGGTGAGTTTTACGAATCATCATCTCCCGCTGATAAAATAGATCATAATCCTGTGTACCAGCTAACTCTACACTGTAATGTTCAGGGGTATAGGTTTGAATAACAACCTCCCCTGGCAGTTGGTGGCGCCCCGCCCTCCCACTTACTTGGGTTAAAAGCTGAAAGGTTTTTTCAGAGGCCCGAAAATCTGGTAAATGGAGCATAGTATCTGCCGAAAGCACACCAACTAGTGTGATATTTGGAAAATCAAGACCTTTGGCAATCATTTGAGTGCCTAACAAAATATCTGCTTTTCCATCTTGAAAATCCTTTAGTAACCTTTCATGCGCTCCCTTTCTTCCAGTTGTGTCCACATCCATCCTGATGATTCTTGCTTCTGGGAGGATTTTGCCGAGCTCTTCTTCAACCTTTTGTGTGCCCGTTCCAAAATAGCGGATATACTCACTTGAACATTCAGGACAACTCTTAGGAACATACGTTTCGTACCCGCAGTAATGGCATTTCATTTGCTCATTTACCCGATGGTAGGTAAGGGAAATATCACAGTATGGACAATTCATGACATACCCACAATCCCGGCACATAACAAAGGATGAATGACCTCGTTTATTTAAAAATAAGACAGATTGTTGCTTCTTCTCAATTCGATCTTGCAGCTTTTCAAAAAGCTTTCTAGAAAACATCGACCGATTTCCTTCACGAAGCTCCTCGCGCATATCAATAATATCGACAGAGGGAAGCGATTGGTTATTCATACGACTTGGTAGCGATAATAGCTGGTACACCTTTTTTTGTGCCCTTGCAAACGATTCAAGGGATGGGGTAGCACTGCCAAGGACAACGGGACAGTTGTACGTCTTAGCTCTTTGGACGGCCACGTCTCTTGCATGATATCTTGGCATTTCTTCCTGCTTATAGCTCGTTTCATGTTCCTCATCAATAATAATAATTCCAAGGTTTTCAAAGGGAGCAAAGATAGCGGAACGAGCTCCGACAACCACCTTTACTTCCTTCCGTTGAATCTTTCGCCATTCATCGTATTTTTCACCAGCCGATAACCCACTGTGCAATACCGCAACTAAAATCCCCGAATCTCCCTTTAAAGCGATTAACCATCTGAGGAGTTAGAGCTATTTCTGGAACAAGAACAATAGCTTCTTTTCCTTTTTCAATTACTTCCTGTATGGATTGTAAGTATATTTCCGTTTTCCCACTTCCTGTCACACCATAGAGGAGGAAAACTTCATGTTTTTTATTCTCAATAGAATCTAAAATCGGTTCAATGGCTGTTTGCTGCGAAGAAGTTAGAGGTAATGGTTTAGTTCGTTCAAATGATCGATTTTCATAAGGATCCCGATAAACCTCCAATTCAAACTCTGTAAGTAGCTGCTTATCAACCAAGGCTTTAATGGTAGAGGAAGTGGTATTTATTTCTGCTGTCAACTTCCGTAACTCAACAGCATGAAAATTCTCAACAAAATAGTGTAAAACTTGCTTTTGCTTTTCAGCTCTAGCAGATAGACATTTTGCTTCTTCCTTCAATTCCTCAAGAGACACGAGCGGTCGAATAAACTTCATTTGTTTTTTTCGTACTCGTTCTTTGACTTCGTAAATTACTTCAAGATTGTGTTTGGCTGCTTCACGCTGCAAGACAGGGACAATTCCAGTAGATATTGCCTCTTCCCACTTTACCATTCCATCGTTTTTGAACAAATCCTGAAGATTTAGCGGAAGGTCAGAAACCCTTGCATTCGAGGCAAGCTTCACTTTTTTTTCATACTTTGCTTTTAATGCTGCCGGCAGCATGACCTGAAAGGCAGAAATTTTAAAGCAAAGTGTATTCTCTGTCAGCCAGTCACCAAGTTCTAGTAATTCATGATTTAATACGGGTTCGAGGTCCATTGGTTCAATGATTTCTCTTAACTTTTTAAATTTTGATTCAGCTTTGATGTCCATTACAAATCCTTGGATATTTCTCGGTCCGAAAGGGACAACTACCCTCATCCCTGGTTGAATGGTGCCTATCCATTCTTCCGGTATTAAATAATCGAAGGTCTTATCCGTTTGTTTTGTTGGGACATCAACAATAACACTTGCAATATTCATTATTTTCCAGATCCTTCTATAAGAGAAGTAATTTCATCAATAATCTTTTCGGCAACAGCCTGTTTTGACATGAGCGGTAATTCAGTAACCATTCCAGAACGTTTAAAGAGCGTCACAATATTCGTATCTGTTCCGAACCCAGCACCCTCTGCTTTCACATTGTTGGCGACAATCATATCTGCATTTTTTCTGTTTAATTTTTTGGTTGCGTATTCTTCGATATGATCGGTCTCTGCGGCAAACCCAACTAATATTTGATGCTTTTTCCTTTTACCTAACTCAAACAGAATATCTTTTGTTCTTTCTAATTCAATGCTGGAGTCACCTTCTTGCTTCTTCACCTTGTGGTCATAGGTTGTTTTAGGCCTATAATCAGCTACAGCTGCCGTCTTAATTACAACATCGACACTGTCGTAGTGGTTCATAACGGCATGATACATATCCTCTGCACTTTCAATGTTGATGACTTCCATTCCAGCAGGTGCCGGTAACTGGACTGGACCCGAAACTATGATGACACGTGCACCTTGTCTCTGTGCCGCTTCTGCAAGTGCATAGCCCATTTTTCCAGTTGAATGGTTAGAAATAAAACGTACAGGGTCAATTTTTTCACGGGTGGGTCCCGCAGTAATTAAGACTGTTTTGCCTTTTAGTTTTAATCCTTCCTTACTAAAAAAAGCCTGGACTAATTCAACGATTTTTTCTGGTTCTTCAAGCCGTCCTTTTCCAACATATCCACAAGCCAGATAGCCTTCACTTGGTTCAATAAATTGATATCCGTAATCAGCTAAAGTGGCAATATTTTTTTTCACTGCCGGGTGGTCGTACATATGTACATTCATTGCTGGAGCAATCCAAACGGGTGCCGTTGCAGCTAGCAACGTTGTCGTAATCATATTGTCAGCAACACCATGAGCTAATTTTGCGATGGTATTAGCCGTTGCTGGTGCAACTAAAATTAAATCAGCCCAGTCAGCTAGATCAATATGGGCAATAACCTGCGGATTTTTTTCATCGAAGGTGTTTGTATATACCTCATTGCGGGACAGTGCTTGAAAGGTTAATGAGGTAACAAACTTTTCAGCAGATTCACTTAAAATGACTTTCACCTTTGCACCTGCTTGAACAAGTTTACTTGTTAAGGCTGCTGCTTTATAAACAGCAATTCCTCCTGTCACACATAATAAAATTTTCTTATCCTTTACCATGACCCGAATCCCCCATTTCTTGTCCGTCCAATAATCTTTACCTTCTATTATGCTGTAATAGTAACATTTTTTCATCTTTTTCCTACTGTATGTCGACAAAATTCAACTTTCATAGTTAAAGCCAAATAAAAAAGGCTGACACGTAAGGAATTTCCTTTGTCGTCAGGCCTTCATTCATGTTTATGTCTGTTCGCTTATCTTATTTATTCAGCATTTATGTCTTTTTTTGAAATACGGTAAGTAAGCTCTCCGCTATAAATTTCTTCTAGTGCCTTACCTACATGTTTATAAGAAACGTATTTCGCTAATCTTTCGTCCCTTACTTGCGACATTACGCGTGCACGCTTCGCCGCAACGGAAACTAGTGAGTATTTGGAATCAATTTTTTCAAGTAATGAATCGATAGAAGGATATAACATTCTATTCAACCTCCAATAATTTTTTATAGCGATGTTCTACACGTTCTCTACGACAATGCTCTGCAGTAACGATCGCTTTAACACGTTCGCATGCACGTTCTACTTGGTCGTTTTCAACCACATAATCATACAATTCCATCATTTCAATTTCCTCTCGAGCAGAGAGCATGCGATTATGAATGATATCTTCTGTTTCAGTTCCTCTAGTAACAATTCGATTTTTTAATTCAGACAGGCTTGGCGGCATAAGGAAAATAAACAGCCCTTCTGGAAACTTTTCTCGTACCTGTCTAGCCCCTTTTACTTCAATTTCTAAAAATACATCTTTGCCTGCATCCAAGGTTTGACGAACATAATCAACAGGAGTGCCATAATAGTTCCCAACAAATTCTGCATATTCTAGAAGTTTCCCTTGCTCAATTAACGATTCAAATTCTTCTCTTGATTTAAAAAAATAATCTACGCCATCCACTTCACCCTCACGTGGTAAGCGAGTTGTCATCGATATAGAATATTCAAAAGCTGTATCTGGATGAGAGAATATTTCTTTTCGTACCGTTCCTTTTCCAACACCAGATGGCCCTGAAAGTACAATCAGTAATCCTTTTTCCTGCATTATTAAGAATCCTACCCTTCATCAATAGTTTCATCACGGTCAGATAATCGATGAGCAACCGTTTCTGGCTGTACAGCTGACAGAATGACATGGTCGCTATCCATGACAATAACAGCACGTGTACGTCTACCGTATGTAGCATCAATCAAGGACCCCCGGTCACGGGCGTCTTGAATAATTCTTTTTATTGGTGCAGATTCGGGGCTAACAATTGAAATAATCCGATTGGCCGAAACGATATTTCCAAATCCAATATTAATTAATTTAATCGACATGGTCATCACCCAATCATCAATAATATATTTTGACCGTGGTAAACAGTTTCTAAACAACTCATTCGATATTTTGAACCTGTTCCTTCAATTTTTCAAGTAAACTCTTGATCTCTACCACTTGTTTCGCTATGTTTGAGTCATTCGCTTTTGAACCAATGGTATTTGCCTCTCTATTCATTTCCTGAACAAGAAAATCAAGCTTTCTCCCAATCGGTTCCTGACTTTTCAACGTCTGCAGGAACTGCTGAATATGACTTTTTAAACGAGTAATTTCCTCATTGATATCCGCTTTATCAGCAAAAACGGCTACTTCAGTTAATATTCTTGTTTCATCCAATTGGCCATTTAAAAACTCCTGCATTCTTTTCGTCAGACGTTCCTTAAAGGATTGAACAACGAGAGGAGCATATTTCTGAAGCTCAAAAACATCGTTTTCTAATTGTGCTAAAATGGCAATCAGATCTTTTTTTATTTCTTCCCCTTCCGCCATTCTCATTTGTAATAGAAATTGAACAGCTTCTTCCGTTGCGGTTAGAACTAAATTTTCGAGTTCTTCATTGCCTATTTCACTTTCTTCAATATGTATAAGGTCACTTCGACCAAGCAAATCGTGTATAGTTACGGTTCCTTCCACCCTATATTTGCTTCGTGCTTCATTTATAAATTGATAATATTCATCAATCAAATTCCAGTCCACGTGTACCTTTCGGGTAACGACTCCCTCACCCTCTACACTAACATAAACTTCTACTCGTCCACGTCGAATCTGCTGGTTTAATTTCTTTTTTAGTTTATCTTCTATTTTTAATAACTGCCTTGGCATTCTAATATTCATTTCGCAAAATCGGTGATTTACCGTTTTAACTTCTACATTTACAGAAAAGAACTGCGATTCAGTCTTAGCTCTGCCAAAGCCTGTCATACTTATAACCATCACTTGCACATCCAATCCTTGAGAAATGATCGGCTTTTTATTAAAAAAGACAAAAGGTAATAGAGTGGCATCTATTACCTTTTGGATTATAACATACTTTATTTTGTTTTTCTTAATAAAAATGTCCCTGCTAGTAAAAAAGTTGGAATAGAGGATAGTCCTACAATTAACAACCAATCTTTCGCAAGAATCGGCAGTGTATGGAAAATAGGCTGCAAAGGTGGATAGTAAATAACAACAAGCATTAACAATAGTGATGAAATAACCGCCCAAACTAGATATGGATTCCCAAATGGATTTCTTGACAGGACCGATTTTTCACTCCGGCAATCAAACACATGGATTAACTGAGCCATTACTAGTGTCGCAAAGGCAACTGTTTGAGCATACTGCAGCTGACTTGGATTATTACCATAAATAATCATAAATGCTAATAAAGTGACAATCCCGATTAGGAATCCCCTTGAAACAACCTTCCAACCTAACCCCCGGGAGAAAACACCTTCATTAGGGCTTCTTGGCTTTCGTTTCATTACATTTTCCTCAGGTCGATCGAGTCCAAGTGCCATAGCCGGAAGTCCATCCGTAACCAAATTAACCCAAAGGATTTGGATTGGCACGAGAGGAAGCGGCAATGCCAAAATCATTGCAAACAACATGACTAATATTTCACCAACATTGGATGCCAGTAAATAACGGACAAATTTACGTATGTTTTCGTAAATGTTTCTGCCTTCTTTAATCGCAGCTTTAATCGTAGCGAAATTATCATCCAACAGGATGAGCGCCGAGGCTTCTTTTGCAACATCGGTCCCTGTAATTCCCATGGAAACGCCGATATCTGCTGCCTTTATTGCAGGAGCATCATTTACTCCATCCCCTGTCATAGCAACAATATGTCCCCTATTTTGTAACGCTTTAACAATTTTCAACTTATGCTCTGGGGAAACCCTTGCAAAAACAGAAACATCATCGACTATTTCCTCAAGTTCTTCCACTGACATATTAGATAATGCTTTACCATCCAACACCTTGCTTTTCTTAGTTAAAATGCCCAGCTGGGAAGCAATTGCTTTTGCTGTAATCACGTGGTCTCCCGTGATCATTACCGTTTTAATACCAGCTTCCTTACATTCTTTCACGGCATCTTTTACTTCAGGTCTTGGTGGGTCAATCATTCCCTGGACTCCAATGAATGTTAACTGTTTTTCTGCTTCCTGTTCACTTAAAATGACGGTGTTTGTAGATATTGGTTTAAAAGCGATAGCTATGGTCCGAAGTGCCTGTGAAGCAAGACCATTGATTGCATCCTGGACCTTATCTTGCGAATCCCTATTTAAGTATTGAGTCCGTCCATCCCATAGGATCGATTCACTAATCCCTAAAATGACATCTGGGGCACCTTTTGTAATAATAAAATGCCTTCCTTGTTTATCTTTTACATGTACGCTCATCATTTTTCTTGCAGAATCAAACGGAAATTCATTCACAATCGTAAATTCGTCTAATAGCTTTGTCCTTTCAAAGCCTGCTTTCATTGCACTTACTAATAAGGCGCCTTCCGTTGGGTCTCCGTCCAGCGTAAATTCATCATCCTTTATCACTAGGTCTGAATGATTGCATAACATACCAAAAATCAGCATTTGCTGTAAGGCTTTCTCATCTTTAGGCTGTACCGTTCGGTCGTCTCGGTAAAACTGGCCCTGCGGCTGGTAGCCCACGCCATCTACAGTCCACGTTTGTCCACCGCTCCACAAATGCGTTACAGTCATTTTATTTTGGGTCATTGTTCCAGTTTTGTCAGAGCAAATAACAGAGGCGCAACCAAGTGTTTCGACTGCAGGCAGCTTCCTAACAATCGCATTTTGCCTAATCATCTTCTGTACACCAAGTGATAATGCCACAGTCACGATTGCAGGCAGACCCTCTGGAATGGCTGCAACAGCTAAAGAAACCCCTGCTAAGAACATTTCATATAAATCATGTCCACGTAATACTCCGACTACAACCACAAGGACTGTCAGCAATAAGGCAACAGTTATTAAAATCTTCCCTAGCTGCTCCAAGCGTCGTTGTAATGGAGTATCCTGCGATTGTGCACTTTGGAGTAAATCAGCAATTTGCCCCATGGCGGTTTTCATACCAGTCGCCATAACAACTCCCATGCCGCTTCCCCTAGTTACCATCGTACCCATAAAAGCGATATTTTCCATGTCTCCAATTCCAGGGTTTGGATTGGTTAAGCTGTCTATATGTTTAGCAACTGGAACAGATTCACCCGTAAGAGCGGATTCCTCAATTTCTAAACTTTTTGACTCAATTACACGGACATCAGCACCAATCCGATCTCCACTGCTAAACTTTAAAATATCACCGACGACAATTTCCTTTGAAGGAATCTTGATCCATTGACCATCCCTAAGAACTGACACCTGTGGAGCAGATAATTCCTTAAGCGCCTGGAGTGACTTTTCTGCCCGCCGTTCTTGGAAAAAACCAAGGAAACCATTTATAATGACGATGGCGATAATCGCTATAGCATCAATATATTCGCCAAGTAATCCAGATATCAAGGTTGCTGCAAGAAGTACTAAGACCATAAAATCTTTAAATTGACTAAAAAATAAGAGTAAAGCCGATTGCTTTTCTCCTTCTTGTAATTCATTTAGCCCGTACTGGTCTATCCGTTTTTTTACTTCTTCCTGTGATAATCCAGAAGAAAAGTCGGTTTCTAAGGCCTTTTCTACTTGTTCTATCTTCATTTCATGGAATTTCATCCGACCATCTCACTTCCCCCTTTATTGACATACTCTAAGGAAAGCTTATTCAGGGTCGTCCAAAAAAATGCTATGATATGATGAAAGAATTAGTTAAAACCCATCCTATTAACAAACGATAAATGCGACAGAAATAAAAATAGTAGGATATAATTAATTTATATGAAAGTGTAAAGGATGTTTTCCCATGTCATTTGATGGTTTATTTACAAAAGCAATGGTTGCTGAACTTGTTCGCTCCTTAAAAGGCGGTCGAATCAACAAAGTCCATCAGCCATATAAAAATGAAGTAATTCTTACAATCCGGGCAAATGGAGTCAATCAAAAGCTTCTCCTCTCAGCCCATCCAAGCTACGCAAGAGTACAGCTGACAAACGAAGCCTATGAAAATCCTAGCGAACCACCAATGTTTTGTATGTTGCTTAGAAAACATATCGAAGGCTATATATTAGAAGACTTATATCAAGTCGAAACCGATCGAATGATTATATTTGAAATAAAAGGTCGGAATGAAATCGGTGATATTAGCTATAAACAATTAATTATTGAAATTATGGGCAGGCATAGCAATATAGTTTTAGTAGATAAAACACGGAATGTCATCCTTGATAGTATTAAGCATGTTTCCTTTGCTGTTAATAGCCATCGAGCGATTTTACCAGGCCAGCCTTACGTATATCCCCCAGAACAAAATAAGGTAAACCCATTTACAGCTGTTGAAGAAGATGTTTTACAGAAGGTTGATTTTAATAGCGGCAGGATTGACCGTCAGCTTGTCGAGCATTTTGCCGGTACCTCTCCCCTTTTTGCTAAAGAGGTACTTTTCCAAAGCGGCCTGGCAAATCGCACGACCGTTCCTTCAACCTTTACCCGGTTAATAGGTAGAATAGCTTCTGATCATATTACTCCTTCTATTATTTCAAGCGGTGGTAAAGAATCATTTTATTTATTTCCACTTGAGCATTTGAATGGGGAAACGAAAAGCTATCCTACCCTTAGCGAAATGCTAGACCGTTTTTATTTCGGTAAGGCGGAACGTGACAGGGTGAAGCAGCAAGGGAATGATATTGAACGGTTTATTACTAATGAGAAAGAAAAGAATGAAAAGAAAATTGAAAAACTAAAGGATACGTTAAAGGACGCTGAGCGTGCGGATCAATTTCAGCGCTATGGCGAACTATTAACAGCTAACCTCTATGCGGCGAAAAAGGGCATGAAGGAAATAGAAGTGGTCAATTATTATGATGAACACGGTAGTACGATTGCCATCGCTTTAGACCCGAGGAAAACACCTTCTGAAAATGCCCAAAAATATTTTTCTAAGTATCAAAAGGCAAAAAATGCGGTAGCCATTGTAACAGAGCAAATAGAATTAGCGCAGGAAGAAGTAGCGTACTTTGATAATTTGTTGCAGCAAGTAATTGCGGCCTCTCCAAAGGATTTGCAAGAAATTCGCGAGGAACTCGTAGAGGGTGGCTATATCCGCGACCGGAAGAAAAGGAACGGAAAAAAAATTCAGAATGCTAAGCCGGTTTTAGATCACTTTGTCTCTTCTGATGGAACAGACATCATTGTTGGGAAGAACAATAAGCAAAATGATTATTTAACCAATAAGCTAGCTGCTAGAGATGAAATTTGGTTTCATACAAAGGACATTCCTGGTTCCCATGTGGTAATTCGCAGCAAAGAACCATCTGATGAAACCATTCGGGAGGCAGCCGTTTTGGCCGCTTATTACAGCAAAGCACGAAATTCAAGCTCCGTACCGGTTGATTTTACAAAGGTTCGCTATGTAAAAAAACCAAGTGGTGCAAAACCAGGTTTTGTCATTTATGACAACCAACAGACGGTTTATGTTACTCCTGATGAAGAAATGGTGTTGAAACTAAAGAAAAATTAGAAAAGCCCCGGGGTTCCGGGGCTTTTTTCTCTTCATCTTATTCAAACCTCTTGCTCCATGATGAAGGGTCTTTTCTCCAATCAAGGAGGCTGGCTTGGTCGGTTCCGTTAACATAGCCTTTTTCGACCGCAACCTCTATTAAAATAGGAAAATCAGTTAAAGATTCACTTTTAATCCCTGCCAATAAAAAGGCTTCTTTTCCTTTTTCAAGTCCATAGGTAAAGATAGATACCACTCCGATCACCTCACAGCCAGCTTCCCGTAAAGCCTGAACAGCCGTGATTACGCTCCCTCCTGTGGATATCAAATCCTCAACTACAACTACTTTTTGTCCTTCTTCTACTTTTCCTTCAATTTGATTCCCTTTCCCATGTCCCTTTGGCTTGGAACGAACGTAGCACATTGGTAATTCCAAAAGGTCACTGACCCATGCAGCATGAGGGATTCCTGCAGTAGCTGTTCCCGCAATTACTTCTGCATCAGGAAAGTGTTCAAGAATGAGCTTTTTCAACCCTAAGGCAATGTCTTTCCTTACGGCTGGGAAGGACAGTGTTAACCGATTATCACAATAAATGGGGGACCGAAGTCCAGATGTCCAAGTGAATGGAGTTTGTGGTTTTAGTGCAACTGCATTTATTTCTAATAGTTTTTCAGCGATATCATGTTTCATAATCTTACTCCCTTCCATTCTTGCATCCAAAGCTCATAACTTGCTAGCGGGTCAACGGCCCTTGTAATAGAACGTCCCACAACAATGGAGCTTACCCCTGCAATCTTTGCAAATGTTGGGGTGGCAACTCGTTTTTGATCGCCTACCTCATCTGTTACCATACGAATTCCTGGTGTCACGGGTGTAGAAATCTGAGCCTAGCTTTTCACGAATAGCAGCTGCTTCCCAGGCTGAACAAACAACCCCATCGAGTCCTGCTTCTTTCGTTACTGCTGCGTAATGAAGCACTGATTCCTTTAACGTGACAGGAATCAGCTGTTCTCTGTTCATTTGTTCCTGAGAGGTACTTGTCAACTGCGTCACGGCAATACAAGCTGGTCGAGTGCGTCCTGCAGCTGTCCCTGCCTCCAGCCCTTCTAATGCGGCCTCCATCATTTCCTTGCCTCCCGCTGCATGAACATTGACTAAATCGCATTCCAGTCGAGCAAGGCCTTTCATCGCGCTTTTCACTGTATTTGGAATATCATGAAGCTTTAAATCTAGAAAAATACGATGTCCTTTTTCTTTCAAAAATGCAATCATGGAAGGACCTTCCTGGTAAAACAATTCCATCCCTATTTTTACAAATAACTCTTTCCCACTGAAAGGCTGTAAAAATTGTTCTACCTCTTGCTTGTTTGAGAAAAATCAAGCGCGATGATAAGCGAGTTGTTCATGCCTCATCCAGCTCCTTCCCCTACATTCACTAATGTGTTCGAAACCTAATTTATCTAATAGGTCTGGCAGTTCCTTTATAATCGTTGGACAAACAAATGGATCTACGAAATTCGCTGTACCAATAGCTACCGCACTTGCTCCAGCATAAAAGAATTCAATTACATCTTCGGCAGATTGAATCCCTCCCATCCCGATAATGGGAATGGATACGGATTGACTAACCTCGTGAATCATCCGAATGGCAACTGGTTTAATCGCGGGACCTGATAAGCCCCCCGTTTGATTAGCTAAGATCGGTTTGCCTGTTTTTAAATCCAATCTCATCCCAATTAAGGTATTAATCATGGTTAGGCCATCAGCTCCACCATTCTCAACAGCTTGAGCCATCTCCACGATATTGGTCACATTGGGCGACAGCTTTACATATACTGGAACCTCTGAAACTTCCTTTACCTTTTTGGTTAACTGTTTAGCCACTTCAGGAATCGTCCCAAATGCAATGCCTCCTGTTTTCACATTTGGACACGAAATATTTAGTTCTAATGCATAAACATTGGGAGCTTTCGAAATTTCTTTCGCTACTTTTACATAATCTTCTTCTACCGAGCCTGCCACATTCGCAATAATCGGCACATTATACTGAGAAAGCCAGGGCAGTTCCTCGGACATAACTTTTTCTAAACCCGGATTTTGAAGCCCGATTGCATTTAGCATCCCAGCAGAGGTTTCAGCCACTCTAGGAGTAGGATTCCCAAATCTAGGTTCAGTTGTAGTCGCTTTAATCATGATAGCCCCAAGTTCACTCAAATCGTAGAACTGACTGTACTCCCTGCCAAATCCAAAGCAGCCGGATGCTGGCATTATAGGATTTTTCAATGTTAAGCCTGGTAATTCTATGTTTAATCGACTCATATGACAACCTCCCCGGCACGAAATACAGGACCATCGCTGCAAACCTTCTTATATGAAACTCCTTGTGGATCATCCGCCTTTTTGCAAACACAGGCAAAGCAAGCTCCGACTCCACAACCCATCCGCTCTTCTAATGATAGAAATAGTTTCTTATGTTGATAATTTTGTTGAATAGCCCTTAGCATAGGGGTCGGTCCGCAGGTATAGATTGAGTCAAAGGTTAGTTCTTTCATCACATCAGTGACAAACCCTTTCCTACCATACGTACCGTCAACTGTTGTCACAATTATTTCTCCATTTTTCATAAATTCATTTTCGTAAAAAACAGCAGATTCTGTTTGGAAGCCGAGGATATGAATGACATTTACTCCTTTAGCCTTCAATTGGTTGGACAGCTCATATAGAGGCGGGACACCAATCCCGCCGCCAACTAATAGTGCTGTTTCTCCTGCATCCACTTTATCAACCGGGAAACCATTTCCTAACGGTCCAAGAATATCAAGGTCCATCCCAGGTTTCATCTTCGCAAGTAGTGAAGTTCCTTTTCCTTCTTTTCGGTAAATCATGGTCAATTGTTTGCTTTTTTTATCGTAGGAAGAAATGCTGATTGGTCTCCGTAAAGATGGGTCCCAGCTGTTTGAGACTCGAGTATGAACAAATTGACCAGGTTCGGTTATTTCATTAACCAATTCTGCTTCGACCACAAGCTCATAAATATCTTGGGCAATTTCATCTTGGCTGACGATTTTGCATAATTCTTTTCTAATCATGCAAAAACGGCCTCCTTTTTCTCTTCCACAGCCATTGCTTCTGCTGAAAAATTCATTGATTCAATCACCTTTAGGATTGCATCCGCTGTATCTAGTGAGGTTAAGCAAGGAACTCCATTCTCAACCGCTTCACGGCGAATTCTGAATCCATCTCGTTCCGGCTGCTTCCCTTTTGTCAGTGTGTTGATGATGAATTGTGCTTCTCCATGATGGATGACATCTAATAGTGTTTTTCCTTCTGAACCAATTTTCCCAACCACTTTCACCTGTAATCCTGCTGACTCTAAAACGGTAGCCGTACCGCTTGTTGCCATTAAACGATATCCGTTTGAAGCAAAACGCTTGGCAAGCTTTAATGCTTCTTGTTTATCTTTATCAGCAACAGTAAACAATACAGTACCGAACTTTTGAATGTTCATGCCTGAAGCAATCAATCCCTTGTATAGAGCTTTTTCAAGCGTTATGTCCTTACCCATTACCTCACCTGTTGATTTCATCTCCGGTCCTAAGGTGATATCCACGCTTTTCAACTTGGCAAATGAGAAAACCGGAACCTTAACATACACACCTGTTTTTTCTGGAACAAGTCCTGGAGTATAGCCCTGATCTGTCAATGAAACTCCTAAAATAGCTTTTGTTGCAATCTTTGCCATTGGAACTTGAGTGATTTTACTTAAAAATGGCACTGTACGACTGGATCGCGGGTTGACTTCGAGTACATAGACTTGACCTTGTGACAATACATATTGAATATTTAACAATCCCACGATGTTTAAGCCTTTTGCCATTTTTACTGTGTATTCAACAAGTGTTTTCTTCACATCTTCAGATAGTGTTTGAGGCGGATACACTGCAATCGAGTCACCAGAATGGACCCCGGCTCGCTCGATATGTTCCATGATTCCAGGTATCAATACATTTTCCCCATCACAGATGGCATCCACTTCAATTTCTTTTCCGGTTAAATAGCGGTCAATCAAGACTGGATGTTCTGGATTTACCTTTACTGCGTTTTTCATGTAATGAAGCAATTCTTTTTCATGATAGACTATTTCCATTGCTCTACCGCCAAGAACATAGGATGGTCGGACTAGAACGGGATACCCGATATCGTTTGCAATCACTAGTGCATCTTCCACTGATAATGCCGTTTTTCCTAATGGCTGTGGAATATTTAGCTTTTCAAGTGCTTGTTCAAATTTATCTCTATTTTCTGCACGGTCTAAATCCTCAAGACTTGTTCCGAGAATTTTCACACCGTTTTCAGTAAGCTTAGCTGCAAGATTGATGGCTGTTTGACCACCAAATTGAACCACAACTCCAATAGGTTTTTCTAACTCAATAATGCTCATGACATCTTCAATCGTAAGCGGTTCAAAGTAAAGCTTATCCGATATACTAAAATCTGTGGATACCGTTTCAGGGTTGTTATTAATGATGATCGCTTCATATCCGGCTTCTTTAATGGCCTTAACGGAATGAACCGTTGCATAGTCAAACTCAATCCCTTGACCAATACGAATGGGTCCAGAACCGAGAACAATCACACTTTTTCTATCTGTAACCACCGACTCGTTTTCCTCTTCGTATGTTCCATAGTAATACGGGGTTTCCGATTCAAATTCTGCAGCACAGGTATCAACCATTTTGTATACAGGGACAATACCACTACTCTTCCGCAGGTTATTAATATCTCTCTCAGTCAAATTCCATAGCTCAGCTATTTTTTTATCCGTAAAGCCTTTTTGTTTTGCTTCAATTAGAATTTCTTGATCTAGTGGATTCGTTGCAAGCTGTCTTTCTAGTTCAATGATCCCTTCCATTTTCTTTAGGAAAAATAAATCTATCTTACTCCATTGATGGATAGTTTCAATGGTAATTCCACGTTTTAGCCCTTCTGCGATGTAAAAAAGCCGTTCATCGCCTGCTTTACGTATCCGTTTCTCGAGTAAATCATTATCAATTTCCTCTGCACCGTTTAATTCGAAATGGTACACGCCTGCCTCAAGGGAACGAATGGCCTTCAACAGGGATTCTTCAAACGTACGGCCTATTGCCATAATCTCTCCTGTTGCTTTCATTTGGGTTCCCAATGAGCGATTACCTGATTCAAATTTATCAAACGGCCACCTTGGTATTTTCGTCACGATATAATCAAGTGCCGGTTCAAAGCTGGCGTAGGTTTTCCCCGTAACAGGGTTCAACATTTCATCGAGTGTTAAGCCAACAGCAATTTTTGCAGCAAGCTTTGCAATCGGATAGCCAGTAGCTTTTGAGGCTAGAGCCGAAGAACGGCTAACACGTGGATTTACTTCGATAATATAATAGTTAAAGCTATCTGGATCTAAAGCAAGCTGAACGTTACAGCCCCCTTCAATCCCTAACTTTCGAATGATTTTTAGAGAAACATTTCGTAACAGCTGATATTCTCGATCACTTAGCGTCTGACTTGGGGCTACAACAATGGAATCACCGGTATGTACTCCAACCGGGTCAATATTTTCCATGTTACAAACGACAATTGCATTGTCATTTCCATCGCGCATGACTTCGTATTCAATTTCCTTAAAGCCAGCGATACTTTTTTCTAGCAGGCATTGATTAACAGGACTGTGCTTTAATCCGCTTGAGACAATTTCCTCTAATTCTTCAGGATTATGACAGATGCCGCCTCCCGTTCCTCCAAGGGTATAAGCCGGGCGAACAATGACAGGGAAGCCAATCTCTTCCACAAAAGCCTTTGCTTCGGCTAATTCATGAATAATTTCACTATCTGGTACCGGTTCATTTAATTCATTCATTAAGCTTCGGAAGAGATCTCGGTCTTCTGCTTGTTTAATGGCTGAAAGTTTGGTTCCTAGTATTTCAACTTCGCATTCAGCTAGAACACCTGATGTTGCTAATTCAACGGCAAGGTTAAGACCTGTTTGCCCTCCAAGTGTAGCTAAAAGAGCATCCGGACGTTCCTTACGAATAATTCGGCTGACAAACTCTACTGTCAATGGTTCAATATAAACTGCGTCTGCAATTTCTGTGTCCGTCATAATTGTGGCAGGATTAGAGTTTACTAGAATGACACGGTAGCCTTCTTCCTTTAAAGCGATACATGCTTGAGTGCCTGCATAATCAAATTCGGCAGCTTGACCAATGACGATTGGTCCTGAACCAATTACTAGAATGGAGTTAATATCTTTACGTTTAGGCATTTGCTGTAACCTCCTGTTTGTTCTCTTCCATCATTGCAAGAAATTGATTAAATAAGCCGTTGGCATCTTCAGGTCCTGGTGAGGCCTCGGGATGGTACTGGACAGTAAAGGCGGGGTAATCTAAATGTTTTAGTCCTTCTACCGTACCATCATTAATCGCTATATGGGTGATTGCTAGTCTTGTGTCTTTAATTGAACCTTCTTCAACCGTATATCCATGATTTTGTGACGTAATCGCAATTTTTCCAGTAGATAAATCTTTCACAGGGTGATTTGAACCTCGATGACCAAACTTCATTTTTTCCGTATTGGCTCCGCACGCTAGAGCAAATAGTTGATGACCTAGACAAATTCCAAAAAGAGGAACCTTACCTAAAACACCTTTTAACATATCAATAGCTTCAGGAACATCTTTCGGATCCCCAGGTCCATTGGACAGCATAATTCCATCTGGGCGTAATTGAAGAATTTCATCAGCGGTTGTATGATAAGGAACTACAACCACATCACAGTCACGCTGGTTTAGCTCTCGTAATATTCCATGCTTCATTCCAAAGTCTACAAGGACTACTCTTTTCCCACGTGCTGGACTCGGATAAGCATTTTTAGTTGATACCTGCTTAACTTGGTTGATTGGAAGTACGGTGCTTCGTAATTTTTTTAATACTTCCTCTGGATTTTTTTCTATACTACAGATGACACCTTTCAAGGTTCCATATTGACGGATTATTCTTGTTAACTTCCTTGTATCAATCCCTGCAATCCCCGGGATTTTTTTCATTTCAAAATACTCAGCTAAGGTAAATTCACTTCTCCAATTGGAGGGAAAATCAGCAGATTCTTTAACAATGAAGCCCTTCACAGCTGGGTTGATTGATTCGAAGTCGTCCCGATTAATCCCATAATTGCCTATAAGCGGATACGTAAGGGTAACAATTTGTCCACAGTAGGATGGGTCCGAAAGAATTTCTTGATAGCCAGTCATACCTGTATTAAATACCACTTCCCCAATGGTTTCTGTATCACTGCCAAACCCTTTTCCAATAAATATCGTTCCGTCTTCTAATATCAGCTGCTTTTTCATGCTAGTACACATCCTTTTTCCCAAGCTATTTGGCCTCCTGCGATTGTCATCTCCGGCCATCCCTTACATTTCCAACCAGCAAATGGCGTATTTTTACCCTTTGATAAAAATTCTTTAGGGTTAATCACTTGTTCCTCATCTAAGTTGATTAGGACTAGATCTCCAGGTGATCCAACTTCTATTTTTCCATACGGAAGACCAAATGCTTCCGCAGGCTTTATTGTTAAGAATTCAATCAGTTGCTCAAGTGAAATGATCTTCTTTAGCACAAGGTTTGTATAAAGAAGCGGAAACGCCGTTTCTAATCCAACAATACCGAATGGTGCTAACATCATTCCCTCACTTTTTTCCTCCGCTGTATGCGGGGCATGATCGGTTGCTATAAAATCAATTGTTCCATCAAGCAGTCCTTCAATTAAAGCCTTCCTGTCTGCGTTGTCCCGAAGCGGCGGGTTCATTTTATAATTAGCATCAAGCCCCGGAATATCATCTTGTGATAATAATAGGTGATGCGGTGTTACTTCCGCAGTGACTTTAATACCAGCTCGTTTTGCATCTCTTACCACACGCACAGATTCTTTTGTACTAATATGACAGACATGATAATGGCAGCCACTGGCTTCCGCTAATAAGACATCCCGGGCAATCTGTACAGACTCGCACACAGAAGGAATACCGTTTAAACCGTGTTTTTCTGAAAATGATCCTTCATGAACAGAACCTTTGTTAATCAGTGTATTCTCTTCACAATGGGCGACAATCGCCATTTTTACCTCACGAGCATTTTTCATGGCGGCAAGCATCATTTCTGCTGACTGAACACCTACTCCATCATCCGTAAAGGCGAAAGCACCTGCTTTTTTTAGTGCTTCAAAATCCGTAAGTTCCTGGCCAAGTTGTCTAGTTGTAATTGATGCGTATGGCAACACTCTTACCTTAGCAGTCTCTTGAATTCGGCCTTGGAGCCATTCCAGCTGTTCTTTGGTGTCAGGCACCGGTCTCGTATTTGGCATGGCAGCAATGGTGGTAAAACCACCTTTTGCTGCAGCGAGCGTACCAGTTGCAATTGTTTCCTTTTTTTCACCGCCAGGCTCACGAAGATGAACATGTAAGTCAACAAACCCTGGTGACACTAGCTTTCCTGCTGCATCTACTTTTCTATCCACCATAGCATCAATAGTTGAATCAATTTTTGTAATGGTTCCGTTTTCTATCAGTATATCGGCTTGTTTTTTCTCTCCATTAAATGCTATGTAGCATGCGTTTTGAATAAGTAGTTTCATATCTGTTTCCTCCTTCAAGACTCTCAATTGCCCTTTTGATAACCGCCATTCGGATATATACTCCATTTTCCATTTGTTTAAAAATTCTTGAACGCTTGCATTCTACAAGACTATCAGCTATTTCTACATTCCTATTAACAGGTGCAGGATGCATGATGATACTTTGCGAGTTCATCATCTTTTCCCTTTCTAAGGTAAGGCCATATTGTTTATGGTACTCGTTTGCAGTATAGCTGCTTTTTTGTTGATGCCGCTCATGTTGAACCCGCAGTAGCATAACAACATCTGCTTCTTTTATTGCTTTGTCCACTGGTCTATATCTGGATATATCCACACTACGGTAATCAAACCATTCCTCCGGTCCAGAAAAAATCACCTCTGCTCCAAGCCTTGTTAGTACCTCGGCATTGGACCTGGCCACTCTGCTATGACGGATGTCTCCTATAATGGCAATTTTTAATCCCTTAAATCGGCCAAACTCTTGCTGAATAGTCATCAAATCGAGAAGTGATTGTGTAGGATGATGCCCGCACCCGTCACCACCATTGATGATGGGTATGTTAACTTTTCCTACCAGTTCATCAAAGTAACGATCTTGATCATGACGGATGACAATCGTATTTACGCCGATAGCCTCTAATGTCTTCACTGTATCGTAAAGTGTTTCCCCTTTTTGAACACTAGAGGTCAGTACTTCAAACGGGATTACCCCTAAACCCAACCTTCTTTCAGCTACCTCAAAACTGCTTTTTGTCCGTGTGCTTGCTTCAAAAAATAAGTTGGCAGTAAACATTTGCTCTTTTGGTTGCCACTTCATTCCGGCTTTAAAATTATGAGCATCTGTTAAGATTTGATTAATCTCCTCCACCTTTAATTCATTAGTGGTTATCAAGTGATTTAACATTCAAGATCCCGCCTCTCATTTTTAATAAAGGCTCTGTTAAACTTGCCTGTTGATTTCCGCTCCAGGCACTTCGCTTTCCGTGGGTGTTTCGGTGAGCCTCCTCGGCGCAAGCGCCTGCGGGGTCTCACCTGAACCATACTCCCACAGGAGTCTTCGTGCCTTCCGCTCCAATCAACAGGGTGTAAAAATCAACACTGTTCTTTAACACAGCCTTAAAAAAACACCCTAATCTTATAATTAGAGTGTAGTAACGTCCATACTTAGTAACCAAGGTAAATCAGCTTGGTTTTTAAGTTATACACCCTTATAAGCCTCTCAGGACTTCCTTTAAAAGGTTGTTATTTATGCAGTTTTCTTGTTCTTTACAGATTCTGTTTCTTCAAACATATTTTCTTCAACTGGTTGTTTTCCTGGAAGAATGAGGTTTAGCAACACACCAATGATTGCCGCTAAAGCCATCCCTTGAATTTGAATATTAAAAGGCAGTTTGACTATTGCTCCTCCAATTCCTAAAACTAATATGACGGAAGAAATCACTAGGTTACGTTTATCACCGAAATCAATTTTACTGTCTACTAGCATCCTTAATCCTGAAGACGCGATAATTCCAAACAGAAGGATGGATACGCCTCCCATAACTGGAGTTGGGATTGTACTTATTAATGCAGTCACTTTTCCAATAAATCCGAAGATGATGGCCAGCACTGCTGCTCCGGCAATAACATACACACTGTAAACCCTCGTTATTGCAAGAACACCAATGTTTTCACCATAGGTTGTCTTTGGAGGTCCACCAATTAGAGCTGAGATGATCGTCGCTGTTCCATCGCCTAGAATGGAACGATGAAGTCCTGGTTCCTTAATGTAGTCACGTCCAACCACTTTACTTAGGACAAGCTGATGACCGATATGTTCTGACAAAGTAACAACCGCTACAGGTACCATCAGTGCTACTAAATCCCAAGTGAATTTCACCTTATAACTTACAAATGGAATCATAAAATCTGGCTTCTCAAACCAATGTGCTTTCAAGACTGGTGAAAAATCCACAATCCCTATTATTAAAGCGTATATATATCCCACAATGATACCTGCTAATATTGGAATAATACTAAACATTTTTTTAGCGTATATCGAAAAGATAATCGTTGCTGCTAAGGTAACAAGTGCTGCAGAGAAATGAAGCATGCTGTACTTTCCAGTAGGGTTATTCATTGCCATTCCAACAGCTGTTCCTGAAAGTGCTAATCCAATTACGATAATTACTGGACCAACCACGATTGGCGGAAGTAAATTCATAATCCAGCGGTGACCCGCCTTACTAATAACCAAGGCAACGATTCCATATACTAGGCCTGCCAGAAATGTCCCCACCATAGCTGCTCCTGGTCCACCAGCAGCTTTTGCTGCAATCACTGGTGCGATAAAGGCAAATGAAGATCCAAGGTAAGCTGGGACTTGCATTTTTGTGATAAGTAAAAAAGCTAATGTCCCAAGTCCACTTGAGATTAATGCTATAGCTGGGCTTAAACCTACAAGGTAAGGTACTAAAATGGTTGCCCCAAACATTGCAAATAAGTGCTGTAGGCTTAATGTAAGCCATTGGGTAGGTTTTGGAATATCTTTTACGTCTAGGATTGGTTTGTTGTTCATTTTTTTCTCCCCTATTTTTATATCGATTATATTTATTGTCTACCTTTTGGCATAAAAAAAACCCTCTTTGCCACTGCGGGTACAAAGAGGGTATGGATATGCCGAAATAAAATGGTTACCGGCATTTTCCCCTTTGTCAGCCTCACAGGACTGCCTTTAAAAAGGGTGCTATTTATTTGTCAAAAATGCTTACTTGATCTATCTTATCTACTTCTGCTAATTCAACTACAATCTTTTCCTCGCTTGATGTTGGAACATTCTTCCCAACATAATCTGCTCGAATGGGAAGTTCACGATGTCCCCTATCTACTAACACCGCAAGCTGAATGGCTCCGGGACGTCCAATGTCCATCAAAGCATCTAGACCCGCTCTTACGGTTCTGCCAGTATATAAAACATCATCTACTAGTATGACTTTCTTATCACTAATATTAACCGGTATATCAGAGCCTTTAACAAGTGGTTCTTGATTTTCGGTTTTCTTCGATAAATCATCTCGATAAAGGGTGATATCGATCTCACCAACTGGAATCGGATTGCCTTCGATTTCTTCAATTCTTGAAGCAAGTCTTTTAGCTAAGTAAATGCCTCTTGTACGGATCCCTACAAGGATACATTCTTCGATACCTTTGTTTTTTTCAATAATTTGGTGTGCAATCCTTGTTAGTGCTCTCCCTATTGCTTGTTCATCTAGAACAATTGCTTTTTGATTCATGTGACACCTTCTTTTATTAAAATAAAAAACCTCTCACCGGTTTTGGCGAGAGGTTGACGAGTTACTTTCTTAGATATAGGCATAGTAAGCCTACATCATTAACCGTTCCTTCTCAGCCTCACGGGACCGAATTAAAGGGCTTATTTAACTATAGTCATCTTACTTGATTTTCATACTTGCGTCAATGTTTATTTCGTAAATTCACAAGAAGTTGCTCAAAATCTTCAGGAAGCGGGGCTTCAAATTCTAAATACTCGTTTGTTCTAGGATGTGTAAATCCAAGAATACCAGCATGTAGAGCTTGTCCGTCTATATCAAGCGTTCTTTTCGGTCCATATTTTGGATCACCGGCAAGTGGATAACCAATATATTTCATATGAACACGAATTTGATGAGTTCTACCTGTTTCTAATTGACATTCCACAAAGGTAAAGTCCTTAAACCGTTCAATTACATGAAAATGTGTAACTGCATGCTTTCCTTTATCAACAACCGTCATACTTTGGCGCTCTTTAGGATCTCTGCCTAGCGGGGCATCAATGGTACCAAAGTCGTGCGGAATCACACCATGTACAATCGCTTTATATTTACGAGTAACCGTCTTTTCAACCAGCTGATTGACAAGACTTTCATGAGCCATATCATTTTTAGCAACCATTAAAAGACCTGAGGTATCTTTATCAATTCGATGAACAATTCCAGGTCTTAGAACACCGTTAATTCCTGACAAATCCTTACAGTGAAACATTAAACCATTTACTAATGTTCCTGTCAAATGTCCAGGTGCAGGGTGAACCACCATGCCTCTTGGCTTATTAACAACTAATACATCACTATCTTCGTAAAAAATATCTAACCCTAGATCCTCTGGCAGGACATCCAACTCTTCTGGGTCAGGAATAGAAATTTCAATCCGATCGTTAAGACTGCATTTATAATTAGTTTTAATGGTTTGCCCATTGACGAGGACATTCCCATCTTTAATCCATATCTGAACTTGCGATCTTGACCATTCATCATTGAGGCTTGAAATAACCTTATCTATACGGTCACCTTTTTGCTCATCAAGAATGGTGTGTTCCATTTTCTCCATGTAATTTCTCCTTTGATTCTCTCTCTTCACGCAGCATCTGAATCATTAATACAACGACACCAATGACTAAAGCCGAGTCAGCAATATTAAACACTGGAAAATTGTAGGTAAAGATGTAGGTGTGAATAAAGTCCACCACTTCTTTGCGAACAACCCGGTCAATGAAATTTCCGATTGCTCCGCCTAACATTAAGGCTAAGGATACACCCAATAACCATTTTCCTTTTGCTGCTTTCTGCATGTAATACATGATCGCGACAATGACAATAATTGTAATAACATAAAATAACCACATTTGCCCCTGTAAAATTCCCCAGGCAGCACCACGATTACGGTGTGACGTAATATACAAAATATTATCAATGATAGGAATACTGTCACCTAAGTTCATTTTGCTTACTATTAACCATTTTGTAATTTGATCTAATAAAATAACAAAAAGTGCGATTAAGTAATAAAACACTAAGAAATACCCCCAAGCCTAAACTGACTTACTTCTTAAGCATTTTAGCATACTTTTTCGCGAAACGACAATGTAACCTCATAAAAAAGAGGTTGAAATTGATTTTTTATAATACGTTTGCAAATAGTGTGAATCCTCCAGCGACTTTAGTGTAGGTATCATGGATAATAAATCATCAGGGATGAGTTCACCTGAAATTTCACAATGACCAAAATTTCCAGCTTCAAATTTGTGAATAGCTGTGTTAATGTCAGCTAGTTCTTCTTCTAGAATGGATGTTAACCACTCCTGCCTCTTCTTGTTCCTTAGTGAATGTTCGATTTCTTTTCTTGTTTGACGGAGTTCTAAAAACAGCTTTTCCTGCGTTGCATTCATAGTTGTTACCTCCGTGAATCATTTGTTTTATTATTTCCCTCAACCTACAAATGACCCCGGAAAACATTTGACAACGGCAACAACAATTAACGAAAAAGGGAAAATTTAAATAATAGTAAAAAGCCCCCTGCATTTCTGCATGGGGCCTTCATTTTTTATTAAGCTAAGTGTGTATAGTTTTCTTTTACTACTTCTGCACATCGTGGGCAAAGGGTTTTATGCTCTTGATCCTGACCTACTTCAGGTGTTACAATCCAGCATCGCTCACATGTTTCTCCCTCAGCTTTTGTTACAACAATAGCTGCTCCCTCAAGCTTAAGGGCATTTTCAGGGGCTTCCTCATAAGTTCCAGCCACTTCAAAACCAGAAACAATAAACAATTGCTTCATGTTTTCTTCAATCGAATCTAACAGTGCCTTTGATTTATCATTAACATATAAGGTAATTTTTGCTGTTAATGACTTACCAATTACTTTTTGATTTCTAGCTTCTTCTAGTGCTTTTAAGACATCATCACGAAGCTTCATAAATGCCGTCCATTTTTCCTCTAAAGCTTTCGCACCTGCAAGTTCCTTATACTCTGGAAGATCGGTCAATTGAACACTTTCTTCTTCGACTGCAGGGATGAATTTCCACACTTCATCTGCTGTATGAGAGAGAATAGGTGATACTAATTTTGTTAGCGCAAGCAGTGACTCGTATAATACCGTTTGAATGGCTCTGCGTTCATGATTATCTGCTGCTTCAATATAAAGGACATCCTTTGCAAAGTCTAGGTAGAATGCACTTAAGTCTAAAGTACAGAAATTATTTACAGCATGATAAATGCCTGCAAACTCATAGTTTTCATAAGCTTGGCGAACATATTTAATTAGCTTATTTAATTTAACAAGCATAAATTGGTCAACTTCACGCAGGTTTTCGTAGGCAACAGCATCTGTTGATGGATTAAAGTCGGCTAAGTTTCCAAGTAAAAAACGGAAGGTATTACGAATTTTACGATATACCTCAGCAACCTGCTTAAGAATCGCATCGGAAACACGAACATCTGCCTGATAATCAACAGAGGCAACCCATAGTCGTAAAATATCTGCTCCTAACTGATTCATAACCTTCGCAGGTACAACCACATTACCTATTGATTTACTCATTTTTCTACCTTCACCATCAAGCGCGAAACCATGGCTCAAGACTCCTTTATATGGAGCTTTGCCAGATACAGCAACTGCAGTGGATAGGGATGAGTTAAACCAGCCACGGTATTGGTCAGATCCTTCTAAATAAAGGTCTGCTGGGCGGACTAAATCTTCTCTTTCTAGAAGAACCGCTTGATGGGAAGAACCAGAATCAAACCAAACATCCATAATATCAGTTTCTTTAGTAAAGATTCCATTCGGGCTTCCTGGGTGAGTAAAGCCTTCCGGAAGTAATTCCTTCGCTTCTTTTTCGAACCAAATATTAGATCCATGTGCGCGGAATAATTCAGATACATGATTAATCGTTTCGTCAGTAATAATCTCTTCACCATTTTCCGCATAGAAAACTGGAATTGGTACACCCCAAACGCGCTGACGAGAAATACACCAGTCACCACGGTCACGAACCATATTAAACAGTCGTGTCTCGCCCCAAGCAGGAACCCATTTCGTTTCCTTAACTGCTTCTAACAAATCTTCACGGAAGTCTTTAATAGAAGCGAACCATTGGGCAGTAGCACGGAAAATTACTGGTTTCTTTGTTCTCCAATCATGTGGATACGAGTGAGTGATAAATGATAATTTCAACAGTGCACCTGCTTCTTCTAAAGCCTGTGCAATCGGCTTATTAGCAGTATCATAAAATAAGCCTTCGAAACCCGGTGCCTCACTTGTCATCACACCTTTGTCATCTACAGGACAAAGAACATCTAATCCATATTTCTGACCAACATAAAAGTCATCTTCCCCATGTCCAGGCGCGGTATGAACACAGCCAGTACCTGCATCAGTGGTTACGTGTTCACCCAACATCACTAACGAATCACGGTCATATAATGGGTGTGCTGCGACAATATATTCTAATTCAGCACCCTTCACTTTTTGAACAACTGTAGTATCTTCCCAGCCGATTTCTTTTGTTACTGCTTCTAAAAGTGCTTCAGCAACAAGGTACTTACTTCCATTTGCAGATACAATCACATAGGTTAGGTCAGGATGAACAGAAATCCCCAGGTTTGCAGGAATAGTCCACGGCGTTGTAGTCCAAATGATGATTTGCGTATCAGTATCAAGGACACCCTTGCCGTCCTTCACCTTAAAACCAACATAAATAGAAGCTGAACGTTTATCTTGATATTCAATTTCCGCTTCAGCTAAGGCTGATTCACTAGATGGTGACCAGTAAACTGGCTTTTTGCCTTTGTAAATATAGCCTTTTTTCGCCATTTCACCAAATACTTTAATTTGTTGTGCTTCGTATTCAGGTTTTAAAGTAATATATGGATTTTCCCAATCACCACGAACACCAAGACGCTTAAATTGTGTACGCTGATTATCAACCTGCTCAAGTGCATATTTAGTACATAGCTGACGAAATTCTGCTACCGTCATTTCTTTCCGCTTTACACCTTTATTTGTTAATGCCTGCTCGATTGGGAGGCCATGTGTATCCCAACCAGGTACGTAAGGAGCATGATAACCGCTCATTGATTTATAACGAACAATCATATCTTTTAAAATTTTATTAAGTGCATGGCCCATATGAATATCGCCGTTAGCATACGGAGGTCCATCATGTAATACAAACATTGGACGGCCTTTTGTCCGTTCCTGCACTTGCTGATAAATCTTCATTTCTTCCCATTTAGCCTGGATTTCAGGCTCTCTTTGGGGAAGATTGCCCCGCATTGGAAACTCAGTTTGCGGCATTAATAACGTATCTTTATATTCCATTTTTTCTTCCTCCTGATATCCTCTTCATATAACAGAATAGCCAATAGACAAATAAAAAAACCCTCTCATCCCAAAATAGGGACGAGAAGGTTTTTATTCCCGCGGTACCACCCTGATAGATAATACCGTTACGTACTATCCTCTTAAGCATTCGTAACGTGAATAACACGCCTGAGCCTACTGCCCAACTAAAGGGGTTCGGTCCGGAACTCAAGGGTGATCTTCCAATTTTTCAGCCTTACCGGGCTTACACCATCCCCGACTCGCTATCTAAGCCAATGAAAAATCGTACTGTCCCTTTCATCGTCATTGCCAATCTATACAACTATCTAAAAATTATATGCTAATAAATCCGAATCCGTCAAGCTAATGAATCTTCTTCTTGATGAATTTTTAATTCTGTTGCATCTACTTCATACTCTAATAAATGATCCCAATCATCCGTATTCAACATATCAAGCTGTGCCTCAATCAACATTTTAAAACGAGTACGGAAAACCTTTGATTGTTTCTTTAAATCCTCGATTTCAAGCGCAATTTTTCTAGCTTTAGAAAGGGACTCATTGACAATTCGATCCGCATTTTTTTCAGCCTCTTTAATGATTAGCTTTGCTTCCTTTTGAGCATTGCGCTTAACTTCTTCACCCGCTTCTTGGGCAATAACAATAGACTTGTTTAAGGTTTCTTCTATGTTCACAAAATGGGCAAGACGGTCTTTCATTTCATTTAAGCGTTCTTCCATTTCCTTTTTCTCTCTTAGGACTAATTCATAATCCTTAATGACCTGATCCAGAAATTCATTTACTTCATCTTCGTCATATCCGCGAAACCCTTTATTAAACTCTTTATTATGAATATCTAACGGCGTTAACGGCATTGATGCCACCTCCATACAATCTGTACATCTATATGTATTAGCAAATATTCGACATGTTTTTCGAAATTCCTGCTTTAAAATTGAATTATTTTTGCTTTCCGACAATAATTCGCCATTTATCTTTTTTGGTCTTTCCCTCTATCCTGATAATTTTCGACCTACCATATCCACGGACTGAAATAATATCACCTTCTTCACATTCAAAAGAAGGATTTTCAGTAAGTGTCCAATTCACCTTTACAAGCCCTTGCTGTATAAAGGTTTGCGATTTTTGCCTTGATAGATGATAAATACCAGAAATTACCGTATCCAGTCGCAAAGAAGATACAGTTAGATCATTTTCTTCCCATAACTTATCCGCTGAGATCTGATTGTCGATAGCTGTTTCAACTAATCTTACTCCAGCCTTGCCAATGGATTCAATATTAGTTTGAATATACGAACTTATTTCCTTCGCAGCAAAAAATTGAACCTGGCCATCCTTCACGAGAATGTCTCCAAATTTTCCCCGCTTAAGTCCTAAAGACATAAGTGTCCCCAAGACCTGTCTGTGTTCAAGAGTGACAAACTTGGTTGGATAATGGACCTCAAAAAGGCTTATTTGAAAATCCTCATCCATAACCGTCAAGTAATCTGGGTAGATGAATGCTCTTTTCCGCTCACCTTCAAGACTTCCACCAAAAAGCTGAACCTTCACATCATTATTTTCACCAATTAAAAGCTTCAGAATATGTTGTTCCCTTGGGTCGAGGAAATCGGTCAGCTTAGGGGCGTACTGTGATTCGACCTGGTCTTTCCAATGTACTACTTGGTCAATAAAGTCCCGTTCTTCTGGTCGAAAATGCTGATAAATGTTCATTTATAAAAACACAACCTAGTATCAAAGTTTAAACAAGCCACAGATAAACACTATGTAGCCCTTTGGTAGCAAAGTTTAGCACTAGAAATGCAACGATGGGAGAGATATCCATCATACCAATTGGTGGGATAATTTTCCTAAAGGGTTCAAGATACGGTTCACAAATTCTCGCTAATATTCGTCCTATACTTGTCTCTCTTGCATTTGGAAACCAAGACATTAAGATGTAAATGATTAATGCCCATGAATAGAGTTGAATTATTTGTTGTAAAAGACCAAAAACTACTGCCATTTACCTTACCACCTCGCACTTTGGTTATCTGGGTCCTGTATAAGGTCAGAAATATTCCCTGAAACTTCTACATTATCAGGTGTACATAAAAAAATACTCATGCCAATTTTTTGGATGTCCCCACCAATGGCGTATACAACTCCACTTAGAAAATCAATAATTTGTCGACCCTGTTCATTATCAATCCGCTGTAAATTGACTACAACAGCACGCCTACTTTTTAAATGGTCAGCAATTTCAGTGGACTCAGAGTATGTACGTGGTTCCAATAAAATTACCTTAGAGCCCTTTGTAGGAGTGACCGTTTTTTGAACACTTTGCAGGCTAACCACGTTTTGGGATTTTACATGCTGTTGTTGCTTTTGTTTTTTAGGCTCCTCTTTTTCAACATACTCGTCATCGTTATCATCATATCCGTCATCTAAAAAGAAAAATGTTTTAAGTTTTGATTTAATCGTCATTTTTTTCTCTCCTAACCTTCTTCACCGACAAGTGCTGTTCCTATTCTAACCATTGTTGCTCCCTCTTCAATTGCTATCTGAAAATCATTGGACATTCCCATTGATAGCTCTATACAAGGTGCAAAAGATAAATGTAAAGCTTGTACTTGATCGCGAAGTTCTCTTAGTTTGCGAAAACAATCACGGATGACATGTTCCTCTTTCGTGAATGGGGCCATTGTCATTAGACCTTCGACACTGATATTTTCATATGGACGAAGTGACTCAATAAAAACAATGGCTTCTTCTGAAGTTAGTCCGTGTTTAGAATCTTCTCCAGAAATATTTACCTGAACTAGACATTTTATCTTTTGTTTCGCTCTTTTGTTGATTTCTTCTGCTAGTGATAATCGGTCTAAGGAATGAATATATTCCACTTTATCAATTATGTTTTTTACTTTTCTCTTTTGTAAAGACCCAATAAAATGCCAGCTGGGCTTGTCCTTTATTACTTCCCATTTAGCAAGCAGGCCTTCATCACGATTTTCACCTAGATGTTTCACACCTGCTTCTAGCGCCTCTTGCGCACGTTCGATACTTACATATTTAGTTACTGCAATTAATTTCACATCATCAGGATTCCGGTTTCCTTTTATGCATGCCTCATTTATTTGCTGTTGAATTTGAATTAAATTATCTGCTACTCTCATAAACGATCTGCTGTCTCCTTCCAACCAATAAAGCTTAACATTCTGCCTGTTTTTCCTTGGTCACGGCGGTGAGAGAAAAACTCCTCCTGATTACAACTAGTGCAATACCTCGTAAGAAGAATATTTCTATCCGGAACACCTGATGTCAAAAGGATTTGCCTGTTTACTTCGCGTAAATCTAAGGAAAACTGCCCTTCTGACACTAAATTATAGGGTAAACTTTTCCTGCCATCTAGTGTATTTTCTACTAGCTTAATAATTCGTTCATCTACAATATAACATTTTTCACAAATAGATGGGCCTATTGCAACAAAAATCTGTTCAGGCTTGATCCCTTCTTTGCCCCAAGCTGTAATCATCTCTTTAGCAATTTGGCCAACTGTCCCTTTCCAACCAGCATGAGCGGTACCAATCATCCTCTGTTCAGGAGCAATAAAAAAAAGAGGGACACAGTCAGCAAAGCAAAGAGTTAACAGAATGCCCTCTTCATTTGTATAAAAACCATCCGTGCCTTTAAAGGAATGTTCATAGGAATTGGAGCCCTTACCACGGTCAGCTTTAGAAATCTTCCTAAGAATAATGTCATGTGTTTGTTCTGCACCCACCCAATTGTCTAGAGGGAACTCTAATTGTTCAGCTACTATATGTCTATTTTTGCATACGTCGTTAACATCATCACCCACATGAAAGCCAAGGTTGAGCGATTCGAAATAGCTTCCGCTCGTTCCCCCGAGTTTTGTTGTAATCCCTGCTTTCAGTCCAGGAAATTGCTGAATCCAGCTATCAATTGTTAAATAGGATTGATTTTTTAAAACAAAGGGTTCCATTACAATACCTCAAATGTTTTTCTTTAGTTTACCATGAAAAGAAAAATTGGTCACCGCAAAACCATAAGGTCAAACCTCTGTTTCTTCCGCTATCTTTTCTTCTATTCCTTTATATCGAACCAAAATAACGTCCTGACCAATTTTAATAATATTTCTCCACGGAATAACAATATCTTCATCTTTCCCAAAAAAACCGAGTACCCTTCCACTGCCGGAAATCACAACAGCTTCAATTTTACCGGTCGTTAGATTAATCTCAATATCACCAATATTACCAAGCCTTTTGCCATCTGATACATTTACAACATCTTTTATCTGGAATTCGGAAATCTTGACCACATACACCACTCCCAGTTTTATTACTATAAAGAATATATGTGTACATGGGTGATTTTATTTTAAAAAGTAAAAATAAAGCTGCCCCCTAAGGACAGCTTTAACTTTGAATATTCTTATTCATTTGTCGAATGGCAGCTTTCTCTAAACGTGAAACCTGCGCTTGGGAAATCCCTATCTCATCAGCAACTTCCATTTGCGTTTTTCCTTGAAAAAAGCGCTTTCGTAAAATTAGTTTTTCACGTTCGTTTAAACGGCGCATACCTTCTTTTAAGGCTATTTCTTCAATCCAATGAATATCTTTATTTTTTTCATCGCTTAACTGGTCCATTACATAGATTGGATCGCCGCCATCATTATATATTGGCTCAAACAAGGATACAGGATCTTGAATAGCATCCAAGGCGAATACAATTTCTTCATGTGGGACTTCTAAGACCTTTGCGATTTCTTCTGCAGTTGGTTCACGTGAGGTTTCGCTCATTAATCGTTCCCTAACCTGAAGTGCCTTATAGGCAATGTCTCTTAAGGAACGAGATACACGAATTGGGTTATTATCACGTAAGTACCTTCGTATTTCACCAATAATCATTGGTACGGCATAAGTGGAAAACTTTACATTTTGACCTAAATCAAAGTTATCGATTGATTTCATTAGTCCAATACAGCCAACCTGAAACAAGTCGTCAACAAACTCGCCACGGTTATTAAATCGTTGAATAACACTTAATACGAGCCGTAAGTTTCCGTTAACAAGCTTTTCTCTGGCGCTAATATCGCCCTCTTGCATTTGCTTGAAGAGTATTCTCATTTCTTCGTTCTTTAACACAGGAAGTTTAGATGTATCTACACCGCAAATTTCAACTTTATTTCGAGTCAATCCTTTTCCCTCCTCACAGGAGTTGCTGTACAAAAAACAGTATCTCCTTGAGAAGGAAAAATATGCACATGTCCATGAGCCCGGACATGTGCATATTTGTCGAAAATTGCAATTTAAACAGGAAATTCTAGGGTTTTTTTACTTGAAAAAATTTTATTTCAAACCATTTTATTGAATTCTTTTCTCAATCTTTTAATAATTCTTTTTTCCAATCGTGAGATGTAGGATTGTGAAATCCCTAGCATATCTGCAACATCTTTTTGGGTTTTTTCTTCACCGTTCGTTAGGCCAAAACGCAGCTCCATAATTTGCTTTTCCCTATCAGAAAGCTGATGTAATGCTTTAGTAAGCAATTTTCTATCTACATTCGCTTCTAAATCCTTCGTAATAATGTCTTCATCTGTTCCAAGAACATCAGATAATAATAATTCGTTTCCATCCCAATCAATGTTTAATGGCTCATCAAAGGATACTTCAGACCTGATTTTATTATTTCTACGTAAGTACATGAGTATTTCATTTTCAATACATCTTGAAGCGTATGTAGCAAGTTTAATCTTTTTCTCTGGGTTAAAGGTATTAACCGCTTTAATTAAACCAATCGTTCCGATACTAATTAGGTCTTCGATATTTATACCAGTATTTTCAAATTTCCTTGCGATATAAACAACTAGACGGAGATTCCTTTCAATTAGCATAGATCTGGCTGCCTTATCTCCACCAGGAAGTTTACTTAATAACATTTCTTCTTCATCTTTACTTAAAGGAGGCGGCAATGCTTCGCTTCCGCCAATATAAAAAACTTCATCCGTTTTCAAGCCCAATTTTATTAAGATTTTATACCAGTAGTAGGATAAGCGAAGTCTCCATTTTTTCATGCATGTTCCTCCTTCTAAATTATGTTTTTCTGAGTATAGTAATATTAACTTACTTTCACTGATTCCTCGGACTGTTTTACCCCTGTCAGCATTTTTGGGTGAACAATACACTGAAAAGCATCATCAGGAGATAGCTGCTGTGTGGTAAAAGATACAAGACCTTTCTCACAAGAATATTGCGCACCATTTTGCTCGAATAATATGGAATCGGGTTTAAGTGCAAGAATAAGCTGATGTTCTTGTCCAACTACACTAAAAGGGATAATTCGCATTCGATTTTGCCATTCGGTAGGAAACTCCTCCATACCCATAATCAGTTGTTCAGGATCAAGAGTTATTTTTCTAATTGATTCAGGAAGGGCATCTAGTTGATTTTTGATTGATACAAACATAACTGGAAGCTTAGACAGTGGGTCATACAATTGATTTCCACTATCCACTAATCCCTTACATACTAAGCTGATGTTCTCGATTTTCAACCTTACATTGACTATTTGATCAAATTGTATTTTGGTCATTTCCATACTCTCAACATTCTTCTTTGAGAAATGCCAGGCGATTGGAAAACCTATTAGAACAAAAAGCCAACTTACGGGATCACCAAAACCCTTTACACTCGACATCAGCACCTTCGTAGTTAATTCAGAATCATATTGAATAAAATAATGGGCTCCTGTTAAGGCCCCACCAATTAAAAACGTAGAAACATAAAGAGTCATTAATGCCTTAAGGAAAAATTTCATTCGCTTGTATCCAAATGCGATTAACACCATAAAAACGGAACAAATCAATTTGGAAATTGGATGCCCTGAATAGACATTTAAAGGTGTAAACGCCAATAAAATAATCAACGAACCAATAAATCCTCCTGCAAGTATCCTCCAGAGATGTATTCTTCGTTTCAGAAATATAGCAGTTAAGTAAAGGAGAAGACTGTCAAAGAACAAATTAAGAGCCCAAATTACATCTAAATAAACAGTCAACAAAGCTTCCTCCTTTATCAGCTATCAAAAGGTGAGTAATCTATCTGTTTACGAAAAAGTATAACGTACTTGTATGGCTGAAGTGTGTCACTTTCTGTAATCAAAAAAACAGAAATTTCCACTATTCCCTACGGATTTTGTCACATTATAAGCGTGATTACCTTAACAAAAAAAGCATGGTCCGAGTTTGGACCATGCTTTTAATAGTTTTTTATAGTTCTTCCGCTTCAGATTATCTTCTACGGTTACGGTTTCTTAGGAATGTCGGAATATCTAATGTTTCCTCTTGGGCTACATTCGTATTACGGGCTGGTTCTTGTGGAGCTTCTTCACGTTTGTGCTCTCTCTTAACAGTTCCTACAGCAGGTTTAGCTTGTCCAAAGGATGGACGTGTTACTTTTGGTTGTGAACCTTCTTCGTTAAAACCAGTGGCAATGACAGTTACAATAATCTCATCTTTCAAGTTTTCATTAATTACTGAACCGAAAATCATATTCACTTCTTGGTCAGATGCTGTTGCAACAATATCAGCAGCCTCTTGTACCTCATAAAGACTTAAGTTGGTTCCACCAGTTATATTCATTAGAACGCCCTGAGCCCCATCAATAGAGGTTTCTAATAAAGGTGAGCTGATTGCTTTCTTTGCTGCCTCTGCTGCACGGTTTTCTCCTGCAGAGACACCAATTCCCATTAAGGCAGAACCTTTATTTGACATAATCGTTTTTACGTCAGCGAAGTCTAAATTGATTAATCCAGGAACAGCGATCAAATCAGAAATACCTTGAACCCCTTGACGAAGAACATTGTCTGCCTCGCGGAAAGCTTCAAGCATTGGAGTACTTTTATCAACAATTTCAAGAAGACGGTCATTTGGAATGACGATTAATGTATCAACCGCTTCTTTCATTGAACCAATTCCACCAGAAGCCTGGTTTGAACGTTTTTTTCCTTCAAAAGTAAATGGACGTGTAACAACACCGACTGTTAACGCACCAAGGTCACGAGCGATTTGAGCAATAACTGGTGCTGCACCAGTACCTGTACCGCCACCCATACCAGCAGTAACAAACACCATATCAGCACCTCTAAGTGCTTCTTCTAATTGTTCCTTACTTTCTTCTGCGGCCTTTTTACCAACCTCTGGATTAGCACCTGCTCCAAGACCACGAGTCAACTTCGCACCAATCTGCATTTTGACTTCAGCTTTGGAAAGGTTTAAGGCTTGTGCATCAGTGTTTACTGCGATAAATTCAACACCTTGAACGCCATGCTCAATCATTCGGTTTACCGCGTTATTTCCACCGCCGCCAACTCCGATAACTTTTATTGTTGCAAGAGAATCTAAATTTGTATCAAATTCTAACATGACAAATCCTCCTAATTCGCCGATTATCTTTTTCGAAGATGTTTATTCGAAAAAGTAACCAAGGAATTTTTTTACTTTTGATGACATCTTTTCTTCCGGATGTTTTTCTACTTTTGCTTTAGGTTGATGTTGTTGTTTTGGTGCTCTTTTTTCGGTTGGTTCAGCTACCACAGATGTACCCGTACCACCAATATTTCCACCTGGTAATCTACCATTCTTGTAAGCATATTTTATTAAACCAACTGCCGTTGTATATTGAGGTTCTCTTACACCAATATAGTCTGGTACCGCAAGGCGAACAGGATTTTGGAACATATCCTGTGCAAGGTCCAATACCCCTTGCATTTTTGCTGTTCCACCTGTTAAAACAAAACCACCTGGTAAATCTGTTACGCCTAGACGCTTCAGTTCATTAACAATCAATTCAAAAATTTCTTCCATTCTTGCTTCAATAATTTCAGATAAATAGAGCTGGTTAAATTGTTGATGTTGATCACTGCCAATAATAGGAACACTGAAAAACTCATCTTCAGATGCAATATCATAGAAGGCATGTCCGTATTTAACCTTAATTTTCTCAGCATCCTCTGTTGAGGTGTGCAAAACTTTTGAAAGGTCGTTCGTTAATAAATCTCCGCCAACAGGAATAACACTTGTCGCCTTTAAAAATCCTTCTTCGAACACTGCAATTGTAGTAGAACCGCCACCAATATCGATGAGGGCAACCCCTAGATTTTTTTCATCCTTGGATAAAGCATAATCTCCTGCAGCTAACGGCTGGAGAATAATGTCTACTATCTCTAGGCCTGCTCGTTCTACACAGCGTAATGTATTTATGATGATAGATTTAGATCCAGTAATAAGTGTACCATCCATTTCTAGACGAACACCAATCATCCCACGTGGATCGTTAATTTCATCTTTACCATCTAAAATAAATTGTTTTCGAATTACACCAATGTTCTCTCTTTCAGGTGGAATGGATCCCACATGTGATGCTTCAATAACCCGAATGACATCTTCATTCGTAATTTCTCGGTTTTGGCTGGATACAGCGACAATCCCATGACAGTGCTGAAGCATTACATTATGACCTGATATTCCGACTACCACTTCTCTAATCTCCATGCCAATCATTCTTTCTGCTTGTTCAATCGCCCGCTTAATAGAATGAACGGTATCGTCCATGTCGACAATCGATCCCTTACGTAATCCTTCAGATTTCACATTGCCAACACCAATTATATTTAACGAGTCTTTGCCCGAGTCATTGACCATTTCACCAATGATAACTTTTACACTGGATGTACCGATGTCAAGACTTACGTATATTTCATTGCTGTTCATTCTTTGGCACCTCCTTTTAATCTCCTTGGGTAGAACAACAATTCATTTTTGTTCATTAATAGATTCTCATAGTAATATCTTATAAAATTATTCGTCACAACTACATATTTCCCTTTAAAAAAGTTCAATTTTTTTCTATTTTTTCTTTGTTTGTTGACCATTTTGTCAATAATATTCGTCTTATGACGGCGATATTTTGAAACAACCTGACACCAAACGCAAAAACTGCTGCTAAATACAAGTCTACACCAAGATGAACACCGAGAAAAGCTAAACTTGCTGCAAGCATTATATTAAAAAAGAACCCAGATACAAACACCTTTTCATCATAAATATTTTGCAAATAAGCCCTTATTCCCCCAAAAAGTGTATCGAAGGCAGCTAATACAGCAATTGATAAATAATTTGAATATTCTTCAGGAATACTTATTTCTGTTAACAGTCCAAGGAAGATCCCAATCACAAGTCCTACTAACGGAAGCCACATTAGGAACCGCCTCCTTCCTTTATCGGTTCCATATGCCTAATCCTAATTGGATTCTCATAAGCAGGAACAGTAATATTCGGACTAGGTGAAGAAACATTGAGTCTCAAGCTTTCAGCAAAGAATTCATCTCTAGCCTTTGATACCTTCATTTGGTTTGATAATTTTTCGGCATTGTTCATCGAATCTACACCCACCTTAACCTCAACCGGCAGGGTCCTGATCGTATGACCATCAATCTTTGTTTCCCTATTTATATCCCTAATAACCGTGGTATTTATAATTCGTTGACCATCAATGGAAACATATTTTGCCTCGTACATATTTAGTTCATTCAATAGTCTTTTAAGCAATTCAGGGGAAACAACTGTTGTTGCCACAGGTGTACCTAGCTGTACATCCTCGATGACCGGCTCAATATGTAAGGTTATTCCCGGACCTGAAACCTCTGTCAAGCCTGCCTCCGTCTTTAGCTCCTGAAGTGTATCACGTAATGCCTGCTCCTTACTCTGTTTCCGCTTAGATTCATAGGCTGATAGTTTATCTTCATTTGAGCGGATTTCACTTAATAAGTTAGACTGTAGCTCTTTTTCTTTGAGCAATGCCTCACGGAGCTGCCAAACATCTCTTGTATCACGTTCTTCAGGCTTCTTCACAGTTTGAAATTGAATAGCGATCATAAAACCAACCACTGCAGCAATTAACGTAAAACTAAAATTTTTTGGCTTGTCCACTTTTTTCACCTAACCTTTTAAATTAATCCTCATGTGGACACATTTTAATCCTCAACTTAACTTCCTAATATTGGGTTCAACACGATTTCATCTTCTTTTTCCAAGGAAAAAACCAAATTATCGTTTACTAGTTGGTCTTTTACTCCGCCCGTCAGGTTTATTGATGAAGTTAAAACTTCTGGGTCACCAATTGCTGTAATGACAAATGGCGCGGGGTGTGGGACTCCATCAACAGTAATGACCGGTCCATTGCAAACAATATACGAATGACTTGTTAACCTCTGTCCATTAATAGCAACCGCCGCTGCCCCGGAAATATATAATTCATTAATAACCTTAAAAACATGGTGTTCATGAACAAGATAATTGTTCACATTATCTTCCTTCGGATCATAGGCGCCATCCGTCAAAGTAATTTTAACGCCTTTTCCTTTTACCTTGACTTTCCCGAGGTACATCCTGTATTTTTCTGCATCTTCTGCTAGGTTTAAAAATACTTGTGCTTCTTTAGCAAGATCCTTCTCGTTTTTTAATACCTTGTCCTGTTTTTGGTTTAGTTCCTTTTGAAGCTTGCGATTTGTCTCCTCCTGGGCAATCAATTGATTTCTTAATCCAAGAGTTTTTTCATATTGTTTGCCTGACAAACTAGGCTTTTCTTTTTGATTCTCCAGTTGGGTCAAATGATAAGAAAAGGCAATCATAAACCCCAAAACTAAGCAGACAAGGGACAAGATTACGTGTTTACCCCTTACCTTAATTTTCTTCAACTTCTTTTTCCTCCACTTCTGGTTCAAAAGCCTTAAAATAAGAGCCTACTTCTAAATCAATTATCCCTTTTTTATTAGGATCTAATTGGCTAATGATTGAGGGATAATGTATCATTTTTTCCGAAAAACTTCTGAGAGTTGCACTTACCTCAAAGCCGTCATTCATAAACAAGGAAATGTGATACTGGTCTGTTTTTTTCGGAGAATAATGAATTTCAGAAATGGAGTTTAAAATTTCACTAGGGAGATTTTCTAACTCTTTTACCATTTCGTTTAGGGCTGCCCCTTCTTTGAATTCGAAAAGAATTGGAGAATTAACTGGGATTTTTTCCTCATTTCTATCTTTCAAAATCTTACCATTTTCCATAACTGGATAATAGTTTGATTCCTGTTTAAGATACGCTATTCTTTTATGTTCTCTAACTTGAATTTGAACTGTGTTTGGCCATTGAATCTTAATATCTGTCCCCTTTATTTCGGATAAGCCCTGTAATCTCGAAGAAACCTCACTCTTCTTGACTTTCCATATATTCGTAGTCTTAGTAATACCACTTTTACTAATAATTTCAGAGTCAGAATAAACTTCATTGCCTTCTATCCTAATTGTCTTTACATGGCTTAATGGGGATTGTGTATAAGCGATAATTACTATCATTGTAAAAAACAAAAATAGTAGGAGTACCAGCCTTTTGTTTGCTTTTCGCCGTCTTTGCTCCTTTAACTTAGGAATACGATCCTCTAGAGCAACAATTTTACCTTTTTCCATTCACAATTCCTCCAAATTGAAAAGCCTTAGCTTGGGGGCGCTGGTTGCCCTACACTATAAAGCCCATAAAGCATGTCTATAAGTTCGGCTACGTTCTCTACAGAAAGTGAAACAACGGCACGAAAACTCATGCCGTCATTCATTTTCTTCCTAGTTTCCACCTGTAATATTATCAGTAATTATAACACAATATTTGTCATTAGTAAGAGATTTCTTACAATAAATACAAGGATTATTTACGTCCGACTATTTCAACCTCTGTTTCTATTTTTACTCCATAGAGGTTAAAAATCGTATCCTTAATATGCTGAATTAAAGCTAAGACGTCTGCGGCAGTAGCGTTCCCTGCATTTACTATAAAGTTACCGTGCATTTCAGAAATTTTTGCTCCACCCATGCTAAATCCCTTTAGACCAGCCGTTTCAATAAGTTTCCCTGCATAGTTAGGAAGTGGATTACGGAAAATACTACCCGCACAAGGGAAATTCCATGGTTGTGTTTCTTTTCGATAATCCTTGTTTTTTTGCATTTGTGCCACAATGGCCGCCCTATCGCCTGCTGCAAGATCAAAAACAGCCTCAACCACAATACCTGGCCGTTTGTTCTGTAATACAGAGGTCCTGTAGGAAAACTTCATTTCCTCATTTGACAGCCATTCCATAGACCCATTTTCAAATAAAACATGAGCCTTAGTTAGGATCTTACTAATGTCTGATCCATGTGCACCAGCGTTCATATAAACTGCTCCACCAACTGATCCGGGTATACCACTAGCAAACTCGAGTCCTGCTAAACCTTTTTTACTGATAAGTGTTGCTAAACTTACAAGCGAATGACCACCACCGACAGTAATTGTTGTCCCGTCAATCTCTAAGTGGTCTAGTCCAGAGCTTAGTTTGATTACGACTCCTTCAATCCCTTTATCAGATACAAGAAGATTAGATCCACGACCAATCGCTCGCCAATTTAATCCATGCTTATTAATAACAGACATTACTTTTTTTAAATTTTCAACTGACGAAGGTTCAATAAAAAGGTCTGCAGGACCTCCAATTTTCATTGTGGTATGATTGGCTAGGAGTTCATTTTCCTTCACCTTCCCAATATTTAGCGTCTGTAATTCTTTTATTATTTCTTCCATTTTTACCACCTAACTTTCCAAGATGCTAATAGTTCAGTTTATGCAATTAAGTAAATTGGGCTACTTTTGATTCGTTTCCACAAGTTCTTTCATTAATGAGTATAGCTTGCTTGCTGAATCCGGTACCCCCATTTTTTTAGCTTTTGCTTTCATTTCAGTTAAATTTTCATTATCTAATAGTATACGGTCAATGTGTGTTACGAGGCTTTTACTTGTCAAATCTTTTTCTAACAATAATTCTGCCGCCCCATGATCACTTAAGGATCTAGCATTCTTTTCTTGATGATTGTTTGTGACATATGGACTTGGAATTAGAATACTTGGAATTCCAAGGGAGGTTAATTCCGCTATTGTTGTTGCTCCCGCTCTCGAGACAACTAAATCTATACCTGCAAGGACTTCCGGCATGTTATGAATAAAAGGTTTGATCACCACATTCTTGGGATTTCCAACTAACTCTACTTCCTTTTTTACATCCTCAAAATGGGCATCTCCCGTTACATAAAGAACTTGATACATTTTTTCTGCAAACTCAGGCAAGGCTTTAACTACTGCTTCATTTATTGGACGGGCACCTCGGCTTCCACCAAAAATTAATACAGCAGGCTTTGTCGTGCTAAGACCAACAGAGAGTCGGCCTCGTATTCCATCCTGACCCACGACCTCTGACGCTCGAGGGTTTCCAGTAAAAGCAATCTTTTTCTGAGGGAAATAATCCTTTGCCTCTTCAAAACAGATTGCTATTTTGTTTACATATCTGCTTAAAAATTTATTTGTCAGACCAGGCACGCTATTTTGTTCATGAATAATCGTGGGTATATGAAGTTTAGCCGCAGCATAAACGACTGGGCCGCACACGTAACCTCCTGTACCGATTACAATGTCAGGCTTAAATGCTCTTAATATTTTTTTACTATCTTGCACACCTTTTAAGAATCTATAAACTGTTTTTACATTTTCGAAAGACAGTTTACGTTTAAAACCAGTTATATGAATCGATTGGAATGCTATATTTTCTCTTGGAACAATTTTACTTTCTAAACCATTAGTTGTACCTATGTATAGAAATTCAGCGTTTTTGTTTTCTTTTTGAATTTCTCTAATTAGTGCGAGAGCCGGATATATATGACCGCCAGTTCCTCCACCGCTTACTGCTATTCTCATCTTTTCCACCTCATTAACTATTTAACACCTAATCGCATACCTATATTACTATAAAAATTGAAGAAAGAAAGCAAATGATAAAAGATTGTTAAGTAAATGTAAAGAAGGTCCTTGATAAAATGCTTTTTTAAACCAGTCCGTTGATTTCCGCTCCAGGCGCTTCGCTTTCCGTGGGCGTTTCGGCGAGCCTCCTCGGCGCTTGCGCCTGCGGGGTCTCCCCTGACCCGCACTCCCACAGGAGTCTTCGCACCTTCCGCTACAATCAACTAAGCATTTCATCAATATGCTTTATCATAGTCAAATAAAAAGAACCCTGCTACTGAACAGGGTGTCATTTTCAATATCTTGAATAACGGCTAATATTAAGGAGAACACCGATTGCCATTAACATTAATGTTAACGAGGAGCCTCCATAGCTTAAAAATGGTAATGTAATCCCTGTGACTGGCATTAGTCCCGTTACAACACCAATATTAATCATTACTTGAATGGCGACCATCGCGATGATTCCAACAGCTAGGAAGCTTCCATACAAGTCTGGAGCACCAAGCGCAATTCGAATGCCCCGCCAAAGCAAGAGGGAAAAAAGTAATAAAATAAACGAACCACCTATAAAACCTAATTCCTCTGAAAGAATAGCAAAAATAAAATCGGTTTGCGGCTCGGGTAAGTAAAAAAACTTTTGCCGGCTTTCTCCAAGTCCAAGGCCAAAAAGCCCCCCTGGACCAATTGCGTATAGTGATTGAATAATTTGAAATCCACTTCCTAAAGGATCGGACCAAGGATCCAAGAAAGAGGTAATCCTCTTTATTCTGTATGGTGCTGAAGCAATTAATCCAACAAATCCAGCAACACCTAATAACCCCAAGAAAGCAAAATGACTAATGCGGGCCCCTGCAATAAAAATCATTACGATACAAGTCCCCATCATGACAGTTCCCGTTCCTAAATCGGGTTGAAGCATAATCATCGCAAAGGCTACAAATGCAAGACCTAAAGAAGGGACAAGCCCCTTCTTAAAGGAGGTAATCAGCTTTTGTCGCTCAGACAAATATTTTGCTAAAAAAGCAATCATCGCTAGTTTCATAAATTCAGACGGCTGAATGGAGAAAGCCCCTACTCCAATCCAGCTCCTAGATCCATTACGTACATTCCCTATTCCAGGAATTAATACCAACACTAATAATACAAAACAAACGATTAAAATGGTTTTAGACCATGTTCTCCACGTCCAGTAATTAATGTTCATGATAAAAAACATGGCAACAATTCCGACTCCGGCAAATAGCGTCTGCCTTTTGGCAAAGAAAAAGGAATCGTCAAATTTATATTCAGCCCATATCGCACTTGCGCTGTAAACCATGATTAGCCCTATTGCCAGCAGAGTGAAAGTTACAATCATTAAAATAAAATCAGGAGTTGTTCTCTTTGTCGGCACCACTATACACCTCAACTACGAGTTTTAGGGCTTAGCAGCACCACATGTGAGACTCAAAAGTGGTACAAGCCCTTACTTAAGCTTATGCACCGCTTCGATAAAAATGTCTCCCCTGACTTCAAAAGTTTTATATTGATCCCAGCTAGCACATGCTGGGGAAAGCAATATAACATCACCTGATTCAGAGTATCGATAAGCTTCAGGCACTGCCTTGTCAACATTATCGACACGCTTCATTGTTTTTATTCCCGCCTCGTTACCGACACGTTCCAACTTAGGTGCCGTTTGTCCAAAAGTAATCATTGCTTTCACATTTTTCAAATATGGAAGGAGCTCGTCAAATTCATTACCACGATCAAGTCCGCCGGCAAGGAGAATAACAGGAGCCTCAAAAGCAGCAAGTGCATTCACTGTTGCTAAAATATTGGTAGCCTTTGAATCATTATAAAATTTCCTTCCACTTACTTCCCCAACGTATTGCAGACGATGTTTGACACCCGTAAACGTTCGAAGTACTTCTTGAATAGCCTTATTATCCACACCCGATAGTTTAGCAGCTGCCATAGCAGATAAGATGTTTTCAAGATTATGTACTCCAGGTAACGCAATTTCTTCTATTTCCATTACCTTTTCACCATTAAAAACGATCCAGCCTTCGTCAATATATGCTCCATTCGTCAGCTTCTTTTTAGTGGAAAAAGGAATGATGCTGGCTTTTGAGTGACGGGCAATTTCCATCGTATCTTCTTGGTCCGCATTTATTATTAGGTATTCCAGCTCAGTTTGGTTTTTTGTGATATTAGCCTTTGCTTCAATATACTCTTTCCTAGTCCCATGATAGTCTAAATGGGCATCATAAAGGTTGGTAATGATGGCGATTTTCGGATTAAATGTATCAATCCCCATTAATTGAAAGGATGATAATTCAATGACAATGGTATTTTCATGGGTTGCTGCTTGAGCAACACCAGAGGCCACTGTTCCGATATTTCCAGCGATTAACGGTGCTTTATTTCCGACATTTAACATTTCATAAACCAAAGTTGTTGTTGTTGTTTTTCCGTTTGTTCCAGTGATACCGACAAATGGTGCTTCTGAAATTTGGTAAGCCAGTTCCACCTCAGTAATAACTGGTATTCCCTTTTCTAGCGCGCCTTCAATCATTGGATTGTAATAAGGGATACCAGGGTTTTTTACAATAAGCTCGAACCCTTCATCAAGAAGTTCAATCGGGTGATCCCCACAAATCACTTTAATCCCCTGTTCTAACAACCCTTGTGCCTCAGGATTTTCTGATAGTGGTTTTTTATCATTAACTGTTACAAACGCACCTAGCTTATGAAGTAGGGCAGCGGCAGTTACACCGCTTTTAGCCAAACCAAGTACAAGTATTTTTTTATGACGATAAGATTCAATCTGCTTCAATTACAACCACACCTCTATATAGATTCCAAGTACTGCGAAAATTAGTCCAACACTCCAAAAGGTAACAACTACTCTCCATTCTGACCAACCCACTAATTCATAATGGTGATGTAGGGGACTCATTCGGAAAATTCGCTTACCCGTTGTTTTAAACGAGATGACCTGTAGAATGACCGAAAGTGTTTCGATGACAAAGACGCCCCCGATGATAATTAACAAGATTTCAAGCTTAGTCAAAATGGCTATTGCAGCAATGGCACCACCAAGTGCAAGTGAGCCCGTGTCCCCCATGAATACCTTAGCGGGATGTGCGTTAAATACCAGAAAGCCCAGTACAGCCCCCACTACTGCCACTGAAAACACTGCAATTTCAAAATTATTTTGATTCCATGCTAATACAGCAAATGCACCAAATGCAATAGCCGCGGTGCCTGACACCAAGCCGTCTAGTCCATCTGTCAGGTTAACTGCGTTGGAGAAACCAACAAGCCAAAAAATAATGAGTAAAACATAAGTCCATCCTAAATCAAAGGAATAATCGCCAAATGGGAGTTTGATTTCAGTTGACTGTCCTGTATGTTTGAATATTAGGTAGAAAACAACAGAAATAATAATTTGGCCTAATAGTTTTTGCTTTGAAGTCAATCCTAAATTCCGTTTTAATACCACTTTAATAAAATCATCTAAAAATCCTAGCAGGCCAAAGCCAAAGGTAACAAATAGTAATAAAAATGTTGTAATAGAGATTTGATCAGAAAATTTCCCTATCATTACTAGCGTTGTAATAATAATAGAAAATAAAATCATGACACCGCCCATTGTAGGCGTACCGGATTTTTTTTGGTGTGATTTAGGACCTTCTTCCCTAATGCTTTGTCCAAATTTCAACCTTCGTAAGAAGGGAATAAAAATCGGAGAAAGTAAAACCGAAATTAAAAATCCCATAACAATTGTGAAGAAAATAACTTGCTCCTTCATTCTATCCCCTCCTTTCTGTATTGTCTTCGCAACGATCAGCTATCATTTTTAACATCACAGCTATATCATATGACTCTTTATTTTTATTAAGAAGTTTTTTATTTGAAAATTTGATGTTAGTTATATCCATAATCTTGACTGTTTCTCCATCTAGTTTTTCTATATAATAATTTAAAATTTTTCTTATTGCCTCAGAGTAATCTTCAGTAATAAATACCGGAAAATGGTTTGGTGTATAACGCGGAAGTTTTTTCCCCTGTTCCCAAACTGCTGCAATGGCACCATTAGCAATTGCTTCTGAAAGCTGTCCAGACTCCTCATTAATTGGCAAAAATAAACCTCTAGGCTGTGCTACATTGGCTTGATCGGACATAGTGTAAAACAACATATCATCCTGAACACCTTGTTTTTCAGAAAACAAATGGACCAAGTCGTTCAAAGCTAAATACATACCTATCTCCCCTCAATTGCTTCCCGAGCAATCAGCCTATCATCAAAATCATGTACAACATTACCAATGATCTGATAGGTTTCATGACCTTTACCGGCAATTAAAATGACATCACCGGTCGTTGCATTGTTAACAGCAGTAAAAATTGCTTCTTTTCGATCAGGTATAACCTGGTAGCTTTCCCCCTGTACACCGGCTTCCATTTCTTTCAATATCGCAATTGGATCTTCACTTCTTGGATTATCCGATGTAAGAATAGGGTCAGTAGCCAAGCGACAGGCAATTTGAGCCATTAATGGACGTTTCGTGCGGTCACGATCTCCCCCACAGCCGACAATGACAAAAATCCTTTTCTTTGCGAAGTGCTGAATGGTTTTCAACACATTTTCTAGGCTATCTGGTGTGTGGGCGTAATCAACGATTACTGAAAAATCTTGCCCTGCATTAACCAATTCAAACCGTCCAGCCACACCTTTAACTTCCTCTATGGATTCAATAATCTTATTCAATTCAATCCCTGAAACTAGCGCAGAAGCAATGCTTGCTAAAACGTTATAAACACTGAATTTTCCAATCAGGTGCATTTGAATGGGGTAACTGTCCTCATTTATAACTAAATTAAATGTAGTACCCTTAGGAGTCATTTGTATGTTTTGTGCTTGAATATCAGATTGGTTGTCGATACCATATGTAACAACATGTGCAGCGGTTGATCTTTGATACATTTCAGATGCTGGGTCATCGGCATTCAAGATAGCAAATTTAGGCTGTCTATGATTATAAGTATTACCGAGTTGGGAAAACAATAAGCTCTTAGCACGTTGGTATTCTTCCATCGTTTTGTGGTAATCAAGGTGGTCCTGGGAAAGATTTGTGAAGACTGCTACATCATAATCACAGCCATGCACTCTCCCCATGTCAAGTGCATGTGAAGATACTTCCATTACGGCTGAATCGACACCTGCCTCAACCATTTGGTTGAACGTTTTTTGCAGCGTCAAACTTTCTGGAGTTGTGTTTTTCGTTTCCAGTATCTGTTCACCAATTTTCGTATACATCGTACCTATGATTCCTGTTTTCTTACCTGCATCGGCAAATATTTTTTCAATCAAATGACTGGTAGTGGTTTTTCCATTTGTACCTGTGATTCCAATTAAATGCAGTTTTTTCGTTGGCTGTTCATAAAAGACATCCGCAAGTACAGCCATTGATCTTGTAGTATCCTTTACAAGGATAACAGGTACATCTATTGCTACTGGGCGTTCAGCTAAAACGGCAACCGCACCATTTTCTACAGCAGATTTAGCAAAATCATGGCCGTCCACTGTGTAGCCTTTAATACAAATAAATAAGCTCCCTTTTTGCACCTTCCGATTGTCATTTTCAATCGATGTAATTTCAGGATTCTCCCCTTTGAAGGGAACGATTGGGTGCAAAGACTTTAGTAGCTCTTGTAGTTTCATTTTACCTCAAATCCTCTCATGACAGTACATACATCTTGCCAGTATTTACCTCAGTGAGACTACTAGCGAAAGTTCCATCTTATTTTACATTAAATTATTTTATTTTGCTATTTGTTATGTAGGTTTTAAAAAAATTAGGCGGCGGAATAGATTCCGACCGCCCCTTAGGATGACTATTTACTTATTTTTAGTCCCCTTTTCCAAAGTATAACCTTATTTTGGATCCTTCTTTTACTTTTGTTCCTGGGCTAGGGGATTGTCTAACAACTATATCCCCTTCTCCGCTAGGATCAATTCTTAAGTTAATCATCTGCTCCTGAAGTTCGCCTTTTGTGAGACCAACAAAGTCAGGTAATGTTAATAAAGGCGTATCTGGCCACTTTATTTCTTTTTCGATTTGATCTTTACGTGGTTCTATTCCCATTGCACTTAAACTATCCTTCATGATTGCACCTACAATCGGTGCAGTGACGGTACCACCAAATGCGGTAACCCCTTTAGGATTATCAACCGCAACATACACCACTATTTGGGGATCATCCGCAGGTGCAAAACCCATAAAGGAAACAATAAAGTTATTTTCCAAGTATCTCCCGTTTTGAGCCTTTTGAGCGGTACCCGTCTTTCCGCCAACACGGTAACCTTCCACAAACGCTTTGCCTCCAGTTCCCTGTGCCACCACACTCTCAAGGGCATGGCGGATTTCTTTAGATGTTTCCTCGGTAATAACTCTTCTCTTTTCAACAGGGGTATTCCTCATGACCACTTCTTTCGTAACAGGATCAATTAATTCTTTTGCAATATACGGTTTGTATAAAATCCCACCATTTATGGCAGCAGATACTGCCGTTACCTGTTGGATCGGAGTAACAGATACACCTTGTCCAAAAGCAGTAGTAGCTTGTTCAACTGGACCTACTCGATTTAGATTGAATAGAATCCCTGTCCCTTCCCCTTGTAAATCAATTCCGGTTTTCTGACCAAAACCAAAATCCTTTATATATTTAAAAAGTTTATCCTTGCCTAAACGCTCACCTAATTCTACAAAACCTGGGTTACAAGAGTTTTGTACTACTTCTAAAAAGGATTGGTCCCCATGTCCACCCCTTTTCCAACATTTTAACCGTGCACCCGCTACTTGAACTGAACCAGAATCATGAAAATGTTCCTTTTCCAGATTAACCTTCCCTTCATTCAACGCTGCTGCGAGTGTAATAATTTTAAATGTAGAACCTGGTTCGTAAGTAGACCAGACAGGGAGGTTCCTGTTATATATTTCCTGTGGTACATTCTGGAAATTAGCTGGATCGAAAGTCGGTCTGCTCGACATGGCTAGGATTTCACCATTATTAGGATTCATGGCAATAGCTACTATTCCGTCTGGATTGTATTTCGCCTCAGCAATATCAAGCTCTCTTTCCACAATGGTTTGTATTTTCGAATCTATTGTCAGCTTTAAATCAAGACCATTGACTGGTTGCTCATAATCATCGGCCATGCTATTCATGCGCTCCCCTTTGGCATTCGCATAGAATTTAACCGCACCCCGTTCACCATTTAACTCTTTATCATAGTACTGCTCAAGTCCCATTAATCCTTGGTTATCCACACCTGTAAAACCAAGAACGTGTGATAGATAACTCCCATTCGGATAATGCCGCTTTGAATCTTCACCTATATAGACACCTTCAAGTCCAAGAGATCTAATTTCTTTTGCCTTTTCATGTGAGATTTTTCTGCCTTCTTTAATACGAACAGATGATGCGCGTTTAGTAATTTCACGATAAGCATTTTCTTTCGACATATTTAATACGGATGCCAGCTTTTCAGCAGTTGTCGCAGGATCCTTAATCTGCCGCGGGATGACATATACAGTTGGTGCACTAATATTTGTTGCTAATGGGATCCCATTCCGGTCGACAATTTGTCCCCGCTCTGGTTCAAAAGGAATATTCCGACTCCAGGATCCCTTTGCTCGATCGGTTAACATATCCCCTAGAACAAATTGTACATATCCAAGTCTAACATCAATAATTAAGAAGGTCAGAAATCCAACGAATAGTGCAATCATTAGTCTCTTACGGACAGTAACATTTGAAACACGCATAGTATGAACGATCCTCCTCTTTCCTGCATTCCATTATCGTTCATTTATATGCTTGTACTTTTTTCAATAGAACGAGCCCTTGTTGAAAAAACAGAGTAAAAAGAGGTCGACTTTGCAGTCAACCTCTTCAAATCAATCTTTTACCTTTTCTTCCTTGTCATCGGTTTGTTCCTTACCCTTATCAGTCGATGCTTCTTTTTCTTCATTCCACTGTTCTTCAGGGGTTTTCAAATCGACAATGAGGAAATCCCCCTCTTTAAGAGGTGACTTTGGTTTAATATTTTGCTGATCCACATACCCTTTTCCTTTAGAATTGAGCTTAAGACCAGCAAGGTTCGCCACCTTCATCACATCTCTTAGGGACCAACCGGTCATATCCGGCGCGGTTAACTCTCCATTTGTTTGGAGGATTACCTTTTCTCCTTCTAATATAGTTGTCCCTGCCTTAGGAAGTTGTCCAACTATTTCTGTTCCATTTCCAAGCACAACTGTTTCAAAACTTTTTTCCTTTAAGTCCTTAACGGTTTCAGTAACGGATTGTCCTTTTAGATTTGCCATTTTATTAATCGATGCCTTTTCAAGGACAGAAGGCTGAATATTTAAATAGTGAAGGCTATTTTGCATTACGGGATTAAAAACGCCGGATACAGGAATTGCACCTTGGCCTGCTTCCAAGCCTTCCAATTCAGGCTCCTGCACAGCTACATAGACGATTAATTTAGGATCGTCCTTTGGCGCCATCCCTAAGAAGGAAAACATATAACCGTTTACCCCTTGTATATATTTACCATTAGGCCCCGGAATATTAGCCGTTCCAGTTTTACCTGCAACACTATATCCCTCGATTTTATAGCGGCCACCAGTACCCTTAGGAGAGGTAACAACCGTTTCAAGTATATCTCGCACCTTACTTGCTGTTTCAGCAGAAATTGGTGTTGATACTACCTCTGGTGAAACCTCTTTGATGGTTTCACCTGTATCATGATTGACAATCTTTTCAACTACATGAGGTTTCAGCATCTTTCCACCATTCGCAATGGCTGTGGCTGCTTGAATTTGTTGAATCGGTGTAATTGCCGTTCCTTGCCCATATGCAGTAGTAATTTTTTCAATCGGATAGGTAAATTGGATTTTACCAGAGGTTTCATCTGGAAGTTCAATTCCCGTTGGTTTATCAAATCCAAATTTAGTTAAGTATTCTCTGAACTTTTCAAAGCCTAATTTTTCTTTTGCAATTTTTGCGAAGGCAACGTTAGAAGAACGCTGAACTCCCTCTAAGTATGAAATACTTCCCCATCCTGAGCCATTATGGTCATGTATCGCTTTATCCTTTTTTGTCACTTGATACGAACCAGACTGATAATATTCATTGGGATTGAAGACATTCTCCTGAACTGCTGCAGCTAATGTGAAAATCTTCATAGTAGAACCAGGTTCAAATGATGTTTCCACCGCTTCATTATGCCAGCTTTTATCAATCCCTTCTTTAGTTTTTGGATGAAAGGAGGGACGCTGGCCCATCGCTAAAATATTACCTGTTTTTGGATCTGCAACAATGGCAATGATTTTTTTGGGCTTATATTCCTTTGCCACTTTATTCATTGCATCTTCTAAAAAGGTTTGAATCTTCTTATCAATCGTTAAGTACACATCATTACCATTTTGTGCTGGAGTAATCTTCTCTTTTCCATCTGGGAGTAGATAGCCCCATAGATCACTCTCATAATTGATCTTACCATCGACTCCGGTTAATTCCGTGTTTAATGATTTCTCAATCCCCATTTTTCCTATTGATTTATAGGTTTGATCCTTTTGCTTAACACGGTCAGTATAACCCACTACATGAGAAGCGAACATCCCATTTGGATAAAACCGTTTTGAATCACGGATAAAAGTAATACCTGGAAGTTCTAAGGCTTCAATTTCTTTCTTCGTTTGATGCGTAATATCTTTACCAGCCTTGCCAAACTCTACTTGAAACCTTCCTTTGGAAATTCCCTTTGTTAGGATACTATAAATCTCGGTTTCATCCATTTGAATATATTTAGCTAGTTCTTTTGCCGTTTTCCGCGGATTTTTAACATGTTGAGGCTTTTTAGGATTTGTCGTCATTTTTTTATCAACAATAGCGATTAATGTATACGCTGCCGTATCCTCGGCGATTACCTCACCATTCCGATCAAAGATTTCTCCCCTAGCTGCTGCCAGAGTCCCTTCCCTGTTATACTTCTGCTGTGCCTTCGCAGCAAGAGGCTGTCCCCCTACTTCTCCAGTAATTTGGATTGAGTAATATCTAAAAAGTAATACAAAAAAGAGCAGGCCGAATATTACAAACAATATCGCTGCTCCAGCATTCATATAGGGCTGTTTCTTGCTCATTTTTCCTGCACAACCTTGACGTTATTTTCGTTTAGCACAAGTCCCATTTTCTTTGCTTTTTCATAAATTCGGTCATATGCACTAAGTTCACTAACTTGAACCTGCAAGTCGCCGTTAACCTTCTGTTGTTCCTTCACTTTGGCTTCCACATTCTGAAGATCTTTATTTACTTCATAAATATTAGCCTGGGTAGAAATTAGATGCACGGCACCGAAACAAACCAATCCAGCAAATGCGACTCCAATGATTTTTTCCCCTGGAGTGAGCCAGGACTTTTTTATTTTTATTTCACCAATACTTTTGCTGTTTTGTTCAACTTGTTCTTGTTGTTGTTGATACTTCCTGGCAAGATTACTCAATCTTTTCCCCTCCAGATTTTCTTATATTCCAGCTTAAGCGCTGTTTTGCCTGTTCTATATTTAAAGTTTTTCTGCGATTCTAAGTTTTGCAGAACGGGCGCGATTATTTTCTTCTAACTCTTCTTCCGATGGAAGAATTGGTTTACGTGAGACTAGCTTTAAGATTGGTTTATACTCATCTGGAATTATTGGCAAACCTGGAGGCAAATTAGGTGTTTCACTAGCCTTCTTAAATGCTGCCTTACAAATTCTGTCCTCTAGTGAGTGAAAGGTAATTACACTGATCCTTCCCTCAGGGTTTAGCAAATCAATCGCTTGATTTAGTGATTGTTCAAAAACTGCTAATTCATCGTTAACAGCAATTCTAACCGCTTGAAAAATCCTTTTTGCAGGATGTCCCCCTTTTCTTCTTGCCGGTGCAGGGATTCCTTCCTTAATTAATTCAACTAATTCAAAAGTTGTTTCAATCGGTTTTACTTGTCTTGCTGCTTCAATTTTTCGAGCAATTTGTTTTGAGAATTTCTCCTCACCATAGCGGAAAAAGATTCGAACTAAATCTTCATATGCCCAATGGTTGATGACATCATATGCAGAAATATCTGCTTCATTGTCCATTCTCATATCCAAGGGAGCATCATGATGGTAACTAAAACCTCGTTCAGGCGTGTCCAATTGCGGAGACGAAACCCCTAGGTCATAAAGAACCCCATCAACTTTATGAATCCCGCGACTTTCAAGTTCCTCTTTTAAGTACAAGAAATTGCTTTTAACAATCTCTAATCGACTACCGTATTCAGATAATTTCTCTTTAGCATGTGCGATTGCTATTTCATCTTGGTCAAATGCAAACAATTTACCATTGTCGCCAAGTCTTGAGAGTATGAGCGAACTATGTCCAGCCCCACCCAAAGTACAATCAACATAAATACCATCCGACTTAATATTTAGTCCGTCAACAGCTTCTTTTAATAACACAGTTGTATGTTCAAACATTTTTCGTACCACCTTTTCCAATCAAGCGAAATCTAACAGAAAATATATTAATATAACTTATCCATTATATATCAAAGCCAATCATATTTTCTGCAATTTCCGCAAAAGATTCTTCAGACTGTGTAAAATAGTCTTCCCAAATCTGTTTACTCCAAATTTCGATTCGATTGGAAACACCCAAAATTACGCATTCTTTTTCTAGCTTTGCATATTGCAAAAGTGGTGTAGGAATATTTATTCTTCCTTGCTTATCAAGTTCACTCTCTGTTGCTCCTGAAAAGAAGAAACGAGTAAAAGCACGGGCATCCTTTTTTGTCAGAGGTAAGCCTTTTAATTTCTCTTCAATAAGTCCCCACTCTGATACTGGGTAACCAAATAAACATTGATCCAATCCACGAGTAATGATAAACATGTCGCCAAGTTCATCTCGGAATTTGGAGGGCACAATCAAACGGCCTTTATTATCAATGCTGTGATGGTATTCACCCATGAACATACCCATTACCCCCACTTTCTATAAAAAATGTACCACATTCCCCCACTTTTCACCACCTATTTTTTAACTATTCGCCCCTATTTCTATAAAATCCTTTTTTACCCAGTTGAATTTTTACAAAAAAAAGAAAAACTTCACTGCAATAGTGAAGTTTTTCTACATTTTTATAACCTTATGGCTACCATCAAATTCAAATGCCTCTGTCATGATATCTTTAATAAATGTCAATCCATATTCGTTCAAATAATAAAATACATTCCAAACACGTTCTTGTGGAAAACCATCTGGCCTTAATGCTAGGTCCACTCGAGCATATTTATTCAATATCAGATTATGTCTAAACTTAACCGAATCTTCAAGTCTTGATTGCATAAAGTTAATTTCTTTCAGTAAGTACGCTTCATTTTTCTTTAGCATCGGAAGCAGTCCTCGGTCAAGTTCCTCTGTTTTTACTTCAATAAGCTGATACTGCTCCATTAAATCAGCTTTTGCCTTTGAAAACATCTCTTCTAACTCTACATCCTTAATAGTTGAAAGAAAGCTTTCCTTTTCTTGTTCCGTCCCTCTAGTTAAAATATCTGTTATATTTAACTTTAAATCAGAAATATCTGTTTCAACAGACCGATCCAGGAATGTAATATTTAGGCGTGGGACAATCGGCGGCATTTTAATACGGAAATGCTCAAATACAAGTTTTAGCTCTGCCCAATAGGAAATCTCCCCAGGCCCTGCAATAAATGCTAAGGTTGGAAATAGCCATTCTTGCATAAGGGGACGAGTCACCACATTATTGCTTAATTGTTCCGGTTTTGTGCTCACAAGCTCCATTAATTCTTCTTTTGAAAAAGAAGCTGTTCCACTTTTCCCCACAAAACGGTTCAATTCTCGATTATATTCTAGGAGGATACGCTCATTTTCTTTTTGATCATAAAAGAATAGGTTTGCAGCTTGGTCACTAATATCAATAGTAATCGGGTAGCCTTTATTTCCAATTTGCTTTTGCTGCTCAAGGACCGAAAACGTGATGGTTTCATGTTGTTCTATTTGCTGAGTAAAGAAGTCCCTTTGTATTAAACGAAAATCTTTATTACCTGAATCAACAATCAACAATCCATAATCCTTGAACAATTCCATAATAATGTTGGCAAAAAAATCAACGAAGTTCTTGGACCTACTAACTTGTTCTTCTGCAAACTGCAAAAGAGTATTTGTATGTTCTGTTTCACCAAAATTTCCAATGATGTTTTGTACCCATGTTAAACATACATCTTTATTTAGTTCTATATCCGATACCATTTTCTTTTGGAGTACTCTTTCAGGGTAGGTCCATTTGTCAACTTTTTGGTTAACAGGCACAAATACATGATTTACTTCTTGAAAATCATGGTCTTCGCCAGCAATCCAAAAAACAGGTACCACAGGAACACCTAGTTGTCTTTCTTTTTGTTCTGCTAATTTAATAATCGAGATGACCTTATGGATGGAATAAAGCGGTCCTGTAAGAATTCCAGCCTGTTGGCCACCAATGACAACGACGCTATCATTTTGTCTTAATTTTTCTATTGATTTCTTTACAGCCTTTGAAGTTGGAAAGCGTTCCATGAAGGATTCTATGTGTGCAGCTACCTCTCTACGAGGAAATATTCTACCGCCTAATTCCGCCATTCTTTTCTTATCTTCTTCTACATCATTGTACCGATAGTGAAAAAAAGGCTGGATATCAGCAGATTGTTCCAAATAATTAGAAGCAAACCGATTCGTTGCTGGTAAAGAGAGATTTAAAATCTCCATTTATGTACTCCCTTTCTGATCACTGATATTCATTCCTAACGAGTATATCACTACCTGCCCTATTTGAAAAAACCATCCGCTCATTTTTATGTTGAAAAGCTAAAAGTGACAACACTTGAAATTAAACCATAAAAAGTGAGGGCAATGTACACTAGGAAAAACAGCATAAAATTAAATCGCCAAAAGCCTTTCATAACCTTTTGAAGAATGATCTCTTCCTTAACTTTCCAATGAATAAGAACAAACATCATTGCTATCACTATCATTATTAGTATTATTAACCAAAACAATGATATTTCCCAAATCGTAACAATTAAAAAGTGGACAGAAATAATATATAAAATAGTGGTGTAATCTAGTGCGATATGAAGAGATCTCCGTGAATTTTTTGTTATTACTTTTCCAAATAAAAAAACCAAAATAGAGCCCAAAATTGGTAATGCAAAAAAAACTGTTAACACAGAGGACAGAATACTACTCACAACACTCCCCCCTTTGCTGGTTCTTTTCCCTTAATAAAATGATAGACGTTCTCTAATAGAGGAGCCTGTTTTTCTTGCTTGTTTGCCTCCTCAAGGATAAAACCAAGAATGGCGTCTACTTCTGTCAGCCGATTCGCCTCGATATCTTTTAACATAGAGGAACGATTCTCGGCAGTTTTCTTACAGATTTCCATCACTTGTCGAAGGTGTTCCTCTGGGTGGTCTAAGTTCAAAATGAAGGATATTTCATCAAAAAGGTTCTTTAAAACGCGAAAAAAATGTTCATTCTGAATCAATTCCCCATTTTTCACATGCAGAATCGAAGTTAATGGATTGATAACCGCATTAACAATTAATTTATTCATTAGCATCGAATAATAATCTTCTTGCACATGAATTGGAAAATCAGAAGGTACTGCAGCTGAAAAGTTTTGTAAGAAGGAGAAATCACCTCTAAAAGGCGCCACATTTGTTGCCCCTTTACCATTATGGCTGACAGTAAAGGCATTTTCCTTCAACGCACCATGTTCAACTGTACCAACAAAAATATTTTTATTTTTTAATTCTTTTAACCACTTTAAATGCCCCATACCATTTTGTAAAAATAATAGGTTGTCAGGGTAATCAGGAAGCTGATTTATAATCTCTAACACTGGAGTAAGTTGATATTGTTTAACCGTAATAAGGGTTACATCTTCGGTTCCCTTCCACTTTGAAATAGGAAGTGCCTTGACGAAGGATACCGTTCTTTCGGCTTTTTTTTGAAGAATAATTCCATTTTCATTAATTTGCGAAGCTTGATTTTCAGTCCTTGTATAAACAGTTACCTTATAATATTTACTGATATAGGATGCAAATAATAGTCCAATTGACCCAGCCCCAATGATTCCAACCTTCATGATATCCCCTCATTTAGTCGTCTTTACCCACATTTTATCAGATATTGTCAGCATTCTGTAAGTAAGATGAAAAAAAATCCCTTATCGACATATGACAAGGGATTTTAGAATCAAACTGGGTATACAGGATGCTTTCGGTCACTAAAGTTTAATTCTTTTGATTGATAGTATTCAAAGCGCTGAATAAGCACCTCTCTTAATTCAGATGGAGCAACAATTTCATCTACAATTAACTCTGAAGCCAGCTTGTAAATATCAATATGTTCTTTATATTCCTTATGTTTTTCTTGAACGAACTTTATTTTTTCCTTCGGATCTTCAATGTCATTTATTTTATTAGAATATACTGCATTTACCGCTGCTTCTGGACCCATTACTGCAATTTGAGCCGTAGGAAGAGCAATACAGCAATCTGGTTCAAAGGCAGGCCCAGCCATTGCATAAAGCCCTGCTCCGTAAGCTTTTCTAACAATAACAGAGATCTTTGGCACTGTGGCAGAGCTCATGGCCGCGATTAATTTGGCTCCATGACGAATAATCCCAGCTCGTTCAACTTTAGTACCAATCATAAATCCTGGAACATCTGCTAAAAACAATAATGGAATATGGAAGGCATCACAAAGCTGTATAAATTTAGCCGCCTTATCAGCAGAATCGACAAATAAAACGCCTCCCTTTACTTTCGGTTGGTTTGCTATAATTCCAACAGCTCTTCCATCCATTCTAGCTAATCCGGTGATTAGCTCTGGTGCAAATAATTTCTTCACTTCATAGAAACTATCTTGATCAATGAGTCTATCAATACATTCATACATATCAAAAGGTGCATTTTGATTTTCAGGGATAATCGCTTCTAATTCTCTACCTTCTTTTGGTGCGATTCCATTTGCCCTCTTCGTTTTTTCTTTAAAGCTGGCTGGAAAATAACTAATGTATCTTTTAGCTGATTCAATAGCTTCTTCCTCACTATAGGCGAGAACATCTCCACAACCGCTTACTGAACAGTGCATACGTGCCCCGCCCATTTCCTCCAGCGTTACCTTTTCGCCTATAACCTTTTCAGCCATACGAGGGGATCCTAAATACATGGATGCATTTTGGTCAACCATGATAACAATATCACAGAAAGCTGGGATATACGCTCCTCCAGCAGCGGAAGGCCCAAACAAAATACATACCTGCGGAATCATACCGGAAAGCTTGACCTGATTATAAAATATTTTCCCTGCCCCTCTACGGTTTGGGAACATCTCTAACTGATCAGTAATCCTTGCTCCCGCAGAGTCCACAAGATAAAATAACGGCACCCTCAATTTTTCCGCTACTTCTTGAATACGAATAATTTTTTCAACTGTTCTTGCTCCCCAAGAACCTGCTTTAATGGTAGAATCATTAGCCATGACGCACACAGTTTGACCATTGATTTTACCAATCGCTGTGACTACACCGTCAGCTGGAAGATCTGCTGCTTTAAAATTAGCAAATTTCCCGTCTTCCTCATATTTGCCATCATCAAATAATAGGGCAAGTCTATCACGAACAAACATCTTATTCTGTGATTTCAGCTTTTCATGATATTTAGGGTGTCCGCCAGCCTCGATTTGTTTTCTATTTGCATTTAATTGATCATTTAACATGTTAGTGGTCGTCATTCTGCTCCCCCTCTCCTGTTATTCTAATACCATAAGAACATCGCCTTCATTTACGAAGTCACCTATAGTAACCTTTACATTTAACACAGTACCCTCCGTACTGCTCTCGATTGGAATCTCCATTTTCATAGACTCAAGCATTAATACTTCTTGGCCAACATTTACCTGGTCTCCATTTGCTACAAAAATATTTAATACCGTACCTGCCATTGTTGCTGTAATTTCTTTCATGTTTCTCTCTCCTTATTTCACTAAATTTTTTGTAAGAAAACTCGTAGTGTACAACCCTTTTTGGAAATCAGTATCCGCTAGAATGGATAAAAACAGGGGCACATTTGTTTTAATCCCTTCAATCACCACATCCTTAAAGAACCCTTCCGCAGTCGATAATACCTCATCTCTTGTCTGTCCATAAACAATACATTTTGCAATCATTGGATCATAGAACGGTGTTACCGTTCCCCCCTCCACATAGCCAGAATCAATTCTGACTCCTTTTGTCTCATTCATTTTAAGAGAAGTAATTTTTCCTGGTGACGGTAAAAAACGAACAGGATCCTCTGCGTATAAGCGGAATTCCATAGCACTTCCATTTGAGTTGATTTCAGATTGCAGCAAAGGTAATTTCCCACCACGTGCTACAAGGATTTGCCATTTCACTAAATCAAGCCCTGTAATCATCTCTGTTACTGGATGTTCGACCTGAAGACGAGTATTCATTTCTAAAAAGTAAAAGTTCCCCGCTTCATCGACGATAAATTCGATGGTTCCCGCGTTAATATAATCAACCGCATGAGCCGCTTTTACCGCAGTCTCATACATCTTTTTCCTAACTGTTTCAGTTAGAAAAGGAGATGGTGATTCTTCCACAACCTTTTGATGCCTTCTTTGAATGGAACAATCCCTTTCGAACAAATGCACGATATTTCCTGCAGAATCCCCAAACACTTGAATTTCCACATGTCTAGCATCAGCAATATATTTTTCAATAAAAACCTCGTCTGAACCAAAGTAAGCCATGGCACGGGTTTTAGTCGAATCATAGGACTTAACGAGCGCTTGCTCATTTTCACAAAGCACCATTCCAATTCCACCGCCACCGCCACTTGCCTTAAGCATGATAGGATATCCAATTTCCTCGGCTAAACTACAGGCTTCTTCAATAGTTTTTAAACCATAACCGCTTCCAGGTACAACTGGTACTCCAGCCTTTTCCATCGTTTGACGCGAAACAATTTTATCCCCCATTAATTCGATTGTTTCTGGTTTTGGTCCAATAAATATAATTCCTTCTTTAATAGCTTTTTTGGCAAACGCTGCATTTTCAGATAAAAAGCCGTAACCCGGATGAATGGCATCCACGTTTTCACTTTTTGCTATTTCCAAGATTTTATCAGCTTGTAAATAGGATTTGTTTACTGGCGGCTCACCTACATATACAGCCTTAGTTGCCGCTTTTACAAAAGGCATATCCTTGTCAGCATCTGAATAAATAGCAATCGTTTCAATCCCCATCTCCTGACAGGTTCTAATGATACGGAGAGCAATTTCTCCCCTATTGGCAATTAAAATTTTTTGCACATTTCTTCCCCTTTCATGCCCCTTTTGTTCCTTCCCTTTAAAATTTCTACATCATTCTCTGAATTTCCTGCATTTTTTGTAAACGCTTCCTGAACTTATTTGAAGAATTTTTTGTATTTTTGTTATATAATAATATTAATTCATTTCGAATAATGCAAAAATTAGTACATCTTCATGTTATTCATGAACAAAAGAATATATACAATATTATGAGGTTATCATTTCTTAGGAGGTTTACTATGGGAGCAAAAGTGGAGAAACTAAAAGTTAACTTTAAAACATTAGAAGAATTTAAAAAGTTTAAAGAATATGGAATTCAGGAGTTATCCATGCTTGAAGACCTTGAAGCCAATATGGTTGAAGATGATAGTGAATCACCATTTTACGGTATTTATTTTGGGGACAAACTAGTAGCACGAATGAGTTTATATCAAATTGATGCCAAATTCGATCGTTATTTTTATCCACCACAAAATTATTTAGAATTATGGAAGCTGGAAGTACTAGCGGATTATCAAGGGAAGGGCTTTGGTAAAGCTCTTGTCGAATTCGCGAAGAGCTTTGGTCTACCTATTAAGACAAATCCAAGAGTACAATCAAGTGGATTTTGGGAAAAGATGGGCTTTTCTAAAGTTGATTACGATATGGAACGGGATCGCGGGGAAAATCCACTAGTTTGGTATCCGGAAGGCGTAGAACCGCAACAATAATATTTATCATTAATAAAAAGCGGACAAAACATTGTCCGCTTTTTGCTATTTTTCTACCCTTTCCAGGTTACCATTTTTGTCCATTTGGAATTTTACCTTTTGTTGTCTGTCTTCATCTTGAAGAACAACCATTTTCCGCGCTCTTTCCATAATCTCAATTAATGAGCGGTAATCCTCTTCAATAGCCTTTAAATTCTTTGACAATCTTTCATTTTCTGCAGCTAGATAAAAAGTCTTTTTTTCTAACTCTTTAATTTTATCAAGAGAGTTCATCCTGTCCTCTTCATGGCTTGCCCATTCTTCCGCCTTTTGATGGATTCCTTCTAAGAAATGAATGACCGCAGGAAAAGTAATGGTAGTTCCCTGTTCACAACCTACAGGTGATGGGACTGTCTCAACCATAACTGAATCTTGAATGCCCTCACCTTCTATGGTGACTACTTGCTTTTTTAATTCTTTTCTTTGTCTTTTAGCAAGCTCAATACCAGATTTATATTGTTTACGTACATATGAGTTCCAACGGAAACCACAAGCAGCTGAAGTACGCGAAAGCTGTTTGCCTACTTCTTCAAACGCCTGCAATTGTGTCCCACCTTCACGGATATGCCGTAACACAACTTCAGCGAGTAATAAGTCTTCGTCTTGGGACCACGCATCTTGTCGAGTTGGTGACATAAGAACATCCCTCCTAGTGTTTTTATAATACATATGCATCTACTAGAAAAGATAGACTTAATCAGAAGTTGTCTTTTAATCTTTATTCATGGTTTTTTTATTAATAAAATTATTTACATAGTTATGGTGGGCATCACTTTCCCATAATAAGGCACAAGCTCTTACCTCTTCTTCTATCCGGTCTCGCAGCTTCGCTTCCTCCCACTTCCTAATCCACATCTTCTTATAGGATTGCAGCACACTTAACTCTTTCTTTAGTATGTTTTCTAGGAACTCCTCACAAGCTTCCAATGCGTCATTTTCAAAGAGAGCATCAATAAACCCAGCCTCTTTTAACTCTTCTGCTGTTTTCATCTCCGCTTCCATTAGAAGCTTCATTGCATCTGACAGAGTAAGCTTTTCTCCTAATATCGAACCGCCTCCCCAGCCAGTGGTTATTGCTTGTTTCCCTTGAACAAATCCTGCTCTTATTCCTTTTCTAGCCAAACGGAAATCGCAGGCTGTAGCAAGCTCACAGCCTCCCCCAATAGCCGTCCCATTTATAAGTGATATAGTGGGAATAGGTAAGGTCAATAAGGAGTAGAGAATTTTTGACATTTTAGAAAGCATAGGATAAGCCTCTTCTTTTGAATGAAGAAGGTGAAAAACCGACAAATCTCCACCTGAACAAAAAGCACGATCTCCTATACCAGTAATGATTAATGCCTTAACATCCGGTTCTGCTGCTCTTTTCATTACCTCCATTAAGCCTTGCATTACTTCATAATTGATTGCGTTCCTCTTTTCAGCTCTTGTAATGGTAAATAATAAATAACCCTTCTCTTTTTTTTCAATTAAATATGACAAACCTACCACTTCCCTTCTGCCAGTCAAAAGTCTCTATCAACATTCTAGTACAAACAATTACAATTAATTATGTAGGAATCTTATTAAAGAACAAAAGGCGGAAGCGCCTCGTTCAGCCCCGACAGGCAAATGTTCTTCGGCGGGAAAAGTCCGCCTTTTGACTTTTCTTGCCGAAGGTTATTTGACCCGAGGGGCTAGGCGCTGGAGCTAGATTCGGACAACTAGTTCAGTTATCAACACTCGGAACTTTTTCATAATTTCCTAAACAACGACAAAAGCACAAGGGATTTATCACCCTTGTGCTTTCTATCCAAATGGAAATTAGTCGTTGACAACGTCTTTTCCTTTGTATGTTCCGCAAGCCTTACATACGCGGTGAGCAAGTTTCATTTCACCACAGTTTGGGCAACTTACCATACCAGGTACGTTTAATTTAAAATGAGTACGACGTTTTCTCTTTGCAGTTTTAGAAGTTCTTCTAAAAGGTACAGCCATTCTTCCCACCTCCTTAAAGAGTATTAAGAAAGTAATGAAGGCCAGGAATGCTGGTTCTTCACTTTGCTTCTTAGTTTTTGCCGATTATGATTCGGAAGAAGAATTGTTTTCGTTAAAAAACTTTGCAAGTCCTGCCAATCTAGGGTCAATCTTTTTAGATTGCTCCTCTTCACGAACAACCTCCCAATCCTTACCAGACTGTGGAGCTGCTCCTTCACTATTGACATCTTCACAAAAGACTTGCATTGGAACCTCAAGTAATAGTATTTCGCGAATGATTGGCATTACATCAATCACGTCACCTTTTACTTGATTTACATCCTCTTCAGTTTCATAAACTGAACCTTGTAAGAGGAAAGTTTCAGTTGTTTCGACATTAATTGGAAGTTTTACATCCACTAAAGTACGAGAACAAGGAAGTATTAAATGACCTTCTATTTTTAAATGGAAAGTCACTTTCGTTGAATCTATATCTCCACGACCTGTAATATGCATAGGAGATACCTCTCGGATAGTAGGATCAGTTTCTATAATCTCATCAACCCGAATAGTTTCATCAATCGGAAAATCCTTGTTTCGATATTTTTGTAATTGACTTAATGTCCATTTCAATTGAATCACCCCAAGGCAACAAAGGTAATTATAGCCTTCATAAATTTTTTTGTCAATGTTTTTTCTTTACACCCCGTCAGGCGATTGTTAAAGAATGCAAATCGACTAAATAAGCTCTCAGTCCTAGTTTATCCAGTTGTCCATTTTGCAAACATCTTTATCATCTTATCATATAATCTGATTGGTTTCCTTACAATTTTGCTATAATGATAATAATTAATATAATCGGTTAACTGTCCGTTTTGCAACGGATTCTCATATACCTTTTTCATATTTATTTGTAAGGAAGGAGTGAAAAAATGAAAGCTGTTGGTTTAATTGTTGAATATAATCCATTTCATAATGGACATGCTTTTCATTTAAGTGCTTCAAAGGAAGCCGCTAAGGCAGATGTTGTCATTGCAGTTATGAGTGGGAATTTCTTGCAGAGAGGGGAACCTGCACTGGTATCCAAATGGTATCGGACGAAAATGGCCTTGCTAAATGGTGTTGACATCGTTTTTGAGCTGCCATACCATTTTGCCACACAGAAGGCTGAAACATTCGCTAACGGTGCGGTATCTATTTTAGATGCAGCCGGTTGTGAGACCTTATGCTTTGGAAGTGAGAGTGGGGACATCAATTCCTTTCTTCAAACGCTTGATTACATAAAAGAAGAAGAAAAAAACCTAGATGAGGGCATAAAATACTTTATGGATACAGGTGTTAGTTATCCTAAAGCATCAGCATTAGCTTTTAATCAGTTACAAGCATCAAAAAACTACTTGGACCTAGGTAAACCCAACAACATTTTAGGTCTGGAATACATAAAGGCAATAAAACGACAAAAGAGTTCTATTAGGCCAATGACTGTGACACGGAAAAATGCCAATTATCATGATGAACATTTCACATCAGAAACTATTGCTAGTGCAACTAGTATTAGAAAAGCTATTTTTTCTCCAAAGGACGATAACCATGGTATTGACCAATATGTACCTATGGCAACAAAACAGTTATTAGAGGACTATTTCCATCATTTTCACCTGTTTCATCAATGGGAAAATTATTGGAGCTATTTACAATACCGCCTAATCCATAGCAATAGTGAAGAGCTTAGGGAAATATATGAAATGGAAGAAGGCCTCGAAAATAGGTTACAGGCTGCAGCTATCGAATCTGAGAGCTTTCAGCAATTTATGCAGAAGATAAAAACCAAAAGATATACTTGGACAAGACTTCAAAGGCTTTGCGTTCATATTTTAACTAATGCAAAAAAAATAGAAATGGACAGAAACCTAGAGAAGGCTTCCTATTTAAGACTATTAGGGATGACAACTAACGGAAGAGAATACTTAAATAAAGTGAAAAAGGATTTGAGCCTGCCTCTTTTATCCAAGCTTTCTAGCTTTAAGGAGAGCGAGATAGATCTTGATGTGAAAGCCGCTCGTGTTTATGCTCTAGGAGTCCCAAATCATTTAAAGAATGAAATGTTCAAACAAGAATTTAATCAACCACCTATTTATATAAAATAAAAGATGATGCAGCTGCACCATCTTTTTATTTTTCCTTTAATTTTTCTAAATAATCAACTGCATCGTCGAAGGTATCGATAGGAATAATTTTCATTTTTGTCTTGATATCTCGTGCAGTTTTTACCGCTGCTCGATAGTTAGAATTTTTCGCTCCATTTTCATTAGGTGCTAAGAAAATTTCTGCACCTGCTTTATCTGCAGCTACAATTTTTTGTTCAATTCCTCCAATTGGCCCTACAATTCCATCTTCACTGATTGTACCTGTCCCCGCTATTTGGTAGCCTCTTGTTAAATCTTCTTTAGTCAATTGATTATAGATTTCTAATGAAAACATAAGCCCTGCTGAAGGTCCGCCAATTTCATCAGTTCTCACCTTTACCTTAGGATCAACAAGAATTTCCTTATCGTCCACTAAAGATATTCCAATACCAACCTTATTAGGATCCTCCTTGAAACGCTCAACGTTTAAAGTTTCTGTTTTCGTTATTTTATTTCTAGAAAAAGTTAAAGTGACCTTGTCTCCTGCTTTTTTAGTACCTACATACTCAATAAATTTTTCCGAGGAAGAAAATTGATGTCCATCTACTTTAAATATTCGATCCCCTGCATTGATCTTTCCTGCAGCCGGCATTCCAGGAATCACCTGGACAACATAAATCCCTTTATATTTATAATGTACAGGCAGATCGGCCTTCCGATAGGCAACCTCTATTGCATTAAGTTTTGAACCTGCCATTAAGTGAAGCTGTCTAGCATTATATTCTTCTTCTGTCTCTTTTTTATATAAGATCATTTCTAGTGGATATAGCTCTTCATATTTTAGAAGTTTGGCTTCTAAATATGAATAGATATTGGCTCGACCCATTCTGACGGTTGTTAGCATAAAATTCCCTTCATCCTTATACCCACCGTCTACCGTTATGATTGGTCCCAATTCTTTCGCCATTCCCGGTTTTGATACATAATAGGGTAAGGAAAAATACATTCCCCCAATTAATAGCAGTGTAATGAAAAGTACAGAACTTATATATATTTTTTTACGCATTGCTCATTGTTACCCCTTCCACTGTTCAATGACTGTTTCAATTTGCTTGATATACTTCTTTGCTTCTTCTTCACCAATATTGATAATCTCCTCAATATTCGTAAATGCCCGGGAACTGTAGTTTTCAACAGGTGGCCGAATCATGACATCGGCCGTAATCTCCCTGTTCCTGACTATTTCAGATTGCATGATATCAATACTCTGCATAATAACGTCATAAATAGAGGTAATTTCCGCATTACGTTTTACTCTTGATACATCTACAGCAATGACGATATCCGCTCCCATTTCCCTAGCGACAGATACAGGAACACGATCGCTAACACCTCCGTCTACAAGGATTCTTCCATTATTTTTTTCCGGCACAAAAATACCGGGAATAGAAATACTAGCTCTTACCGCATCCGCAACAGGCCCCTTACGAAAAACGATTTTCTCTCCTGTTAATAAGTCAGTGGCTACAATCCCGATTGGGAGGTTTAAATCTTCTATGTTTTTTCCATGGGTAAAAACCTTTATAAATTCCTTCACCTTTTTCCCGGATATAAAGCCCATCTTTGGTACCGTAAAATCCAAGAAATATTTTCTCTTAAAGGCAGTGGATAGTTTATATAGCCGTTCCATGTCAATACCTGCCCCATAAAAACTACCAACTAGGGCCCCCATGCTGCTCCCAGCGATTAAATGAATGGGAATTCCAGCATCCTTAAATGCCTTTATGACACCTAAATGAGCAAACCCACGTGCACCACCAGAACCAAGTGCCAACCCTATTTTAGGGTGCTCCATCTTTAGCTACCTCCCATGTATAGATGAACATTTCCTTCCATTGTAAAAGATAAATCTCGTTCAATCTTATGGTCTAAATTAACGTTCTATGAGTATATTTGTGTTATATGAGGACAAGTGTTCATATGATTATTAGGAATAATCTCTATTTTAGCATTGATAACATAAATTTGCACAATGTTACCAATCCCCTCGGAAGGAGGCCCCTCCATTGTTTCGGTCAAAGGTAAAAACACTTTTTCTTTCTTTATCTGTCACCATTTTAGCAGTATCTCTGATTTCTTATCCCCAGGAGTCATTTGATGCTTCGATTCGAGGCCTGAATATGTGGTGGGAAATTGTTTTTCCTTCCCTGTTGCCTTTTTTTATTGTTTCTGAAATGTTAATAGGCTTTGGAGTAGTGAAGTTTATTGGGGTGCTATTAGAGCCACTTATGAGGCCGCTTTTTAAGGTTCCAGGAGTCGGAGGATTTGTTTGGGCCATGGGAATGGCTTCTGGATTCCCAGCAGGTGCGAAATTCACCGCAAGACTACGCCAAGAAGGACACTTAACCCAGATTGAAGCAGAAAGGCTTGTTTCCTTTACCAATTCCTCAAATCCACTATTTATTTTTGGAGCGGTATCGGTTGGATTTTTCTATAATCCTCACTTAGGTGTCATCCTTGCTCTTTCACACTATTTAGGGAATATTTGTGTTGGGCTCCTTATGCGCTTTTATGGAAAGGAATCACCAGAGGTTGCTAGTGAAAAAAGAAAAAAGTTCAAGGTCAGATCTGCCTTGTCTGCATTGCATCAGACTAGATTGAAGGATAATCGCCCAATTGGCAAACTTTTAGGTGATGCTGTTAACTCCTCTATCCAAACCTTATTAATGGTTGGCGGTTTTATCATCTTGTTTTCCGTTATTAATAAACTGCTCTATCATTTACATATTACAGCAACATTGGCAAAAGCTGTTGAGGTAATACTGTCTTCCATCTCCTTTCCAGAAATGCTAAGTATCCCTTTTATTTCTGGTTTATTTGAAATTACCTTAGGAAGTCAATTAACTAGTCAGGTACAGGATGCCACCCTTCTCCAAAAAGCAATGATGACCAGTTTCATCTTAGGTTTTAGCGGATTTAGTGTTCAAGCACAAGTAGCAAGTATTTTAGCACAGACAGATATTAGGTTTCAGCCATTTTTTATTGCGAGAATCCTTCAAGGAATATTTGCCAGCTTGTTTGCACTTATTTTATGGAAACCCATATATGTGCGCTTTAATAGTAATGAACAGCCTTCTAATGCATTACCTGTAAGTTTTTTCGGGCAAGGATCGTGGGCTGATCACTTTTACCATAAAATGATTGAGATTGGCCCCCTCATAACGATCCTTTCACTTATGGTTTATGTCTTACTATTGTTTGCCAAATTAAAAAATCAAAAAAGCTAGGCAAAGGCCTAGCTTTTCATTTGTTTATCATTAAACTTTTTTTGTAATTCTTTTTCAACTATTGGAGGGACAAGTTCTGTAATTTTCCCATTGTACTTAGCAACCTCTTTCACAATACTGGAGCTTAAAAAAGAGTATTGGTTGTTGGTCATTATGAAAAAGGTTTCAATATCTTCATCTAACACCCTGTTCATTGAGGTTATCTGCATCTCATACTCGAAGTCAGAGACTGCCCGTAGTCCTCTAAGTATCGCGTTAGCCTTCACACTCTTTGCATAGTCCACAAGTAAACCAGCAAATTCATCGACCATTACATTAGGCATATCCTTAGTTACCTCTTTGATTAAACTAATTCGCTCTTCAACAGTAAAAAGTGGATTTTTTGCTGAATTGTTTAAAACTACCACATATACCTTATCAAAGACCTTGGCTCCTCTACGGATAATATCTAAATGACCGTATGTAATTGGATCAAAACTCCCTGGACAAACGGCTATACTAGCCAATATGACTCCCCCTTATTCCTCGCTGGTCCGAGAATAAATCGTCACAGCAATCATCCCATATTTTTCATGTTTTATTTGCGTAAGCTGTCCCACTGACTGTGGTAACTCTACGTCAAAGCTGTGTTCACAAACTATAATTCCATTTGTCTTAACAACATTCTGCTGATCCATTTTTTCCATTAAATTTACGAGTTGCTGCTTTTTATAGGGAGGATCTAAAAATATGTAATCAAAGTTAATCTCCCTTTTGATTAGGGCTTTTAACGCTCTCTCTGCATCATTACGGTAAACCTCTGACTGCTCTTCAAACTTACACGCCCTAATATTTTCATGTATGACTTGGATTGCTTTCGGCTCTCGATCAATGAAAATAACCCTCTCCAAGCCTCTACTAAGCGCTTCCAAACCTAGTCCACCACTTCCAGCAAATAAATCCAAACCTAGTCCACCGTCAAAATAAGGGCCAATCATATTAAATAACGCTTCTTTTACTTTATCGGTTGTAGGCCTTGTTGTATTTCCTGGAACAGCTTTTAAAGGTCTACCTTTACATGTGCCCGAAACGACTCTCACTAACATATCACCACATTTTTCGGAAATAATTTTTCTTTATCCATCCTATCATAATTAACAAAAAGTAGACAATCTGTTGTCACAAATCTTTTGATTGTAACAAGTTTACTAGCTAATTTTTGTTTCCAATGGAAATTTTTTAAAATAGACGTATAAGCTTAAAGGTTGTGGAAATAATGTTATTAACAACATCAATTCGAGGATGTTGTTGCCAACCGCGGAGAAGACTTACGTTTCCCCATAAGTTCTTCCTCCGGTTTCTCCTCTCCCTTTGCCTTCTATCCTTTAGAGGATGTGGAAGGACCCCGCAGATTATTCTGCGGGGTTTTTTTTGTTTATAGAAAATGGTAAAGTATTAATGAATTTAGCGTTTAAAGGAGAGTTTTCATTGATACAACGTTTTATTGAACTCGGAGAAGGATATTCAGATATTTATGAACTAATTGAGCTTGCTAAAGCCAATCAACATCGGCTTCACCATATGATGGCTCTTCATACTACGATAGATAACAAGGAGTTGACATCCTTAGTGGTTGTGTTAAAACCAACTGATCCAGGCAAGTTTCAACCTTTATACATTTGCCGTGAAGGAATACCAAACCCAAATATTTCACCTAATAAGAGATACTCACTTTTTTCTGAAACTGCAGAGGAATTGGGTAAACAAGTTATCCAACTATCTGTTAAACCATCTACCATCTTTAATGAAAAGGAATTATTCTATCAACACCTAATTGGAATTCTTAGATTGAATCACTACTTAGCTCCTCTTCAGTAAGAAAAGAGGTTGACACTTGAGTCAACCTCTTTTTATATACCCATTTTATAATCATATTCCTTTGCTTTGTCCGGTGCAGAATTCTCATACTCCATTCTCAGGAATGGTTTATAAGATGGCTCTACTTTTTTTACGAATGAAAAAGAATTTAACTTTTCCATAATGCCTTCCATGTCTTCTTGATTACAATACAAGACAACATATTTTAGTTTTTTTGAGACATAATGAACATTTCCAAAGCGACGTAGCATCTTAGCTTGTTTTAAAGAGTATAGCCAAACTACTAATCCTTGTCTTTGAACAAACATACTTTTTTCCCCTTCAGCAAAACCATCATTTTAGATAAGTCTAGCATATAGAAAAACAAAAAACCAGCTGAAATATGCTGGTTTACACTCATTAACTACACCCACAGCTACCCCCGCCGCCACAGCCAGCACCGTGATTAGATTCAAAAAATGGATTCCCTGAAGGAACTTTTATATGTTTAGAAACCGCGCCACCTACTAACAAGCTGATTTCATCCAATAGACTTTGCAAATCGTTTTCTGCTAATTTAAACTCAGCTACTAATGGGTCCAAATCCATTTCCCTCTTTACTTCACGGATTTGAGTCATAACCCGTTTATAATCAGGGTGATACTTCCCAAAACGTTGGACTTCTTCGTATAGCTCCTTTAGGCTTATAAAACGGTTAATTTTCCGTTGTGTTTCCTTATTACTTCTCAATTTATATAAACAAATCTGATATTGTTCCACTACATCGGATTCAAGTACCATCTTAGCTAACGCTTCCGCATTTTCTAATAATTCTATTCTTTCTATCGTAGCAAGCATGCGCCCACCTCCAAGGACATTTTACCATGAAAACTGGGAGAATGCGAAAACTTCATTTTAATTAGGGACATTTACCATAAATTCTTTCACCAATCCATAAGGCTCATTATTTAACTTAACAACCTCAAGCCTTACTTTATGCGTCCCTTGAGATAGTCCCTTAATTATAAACGCAGCAGTCGTTACCTCTCTATTTCGTTTGCCGTCAACCCAGATAACCATTTTTCCGATTTTTTGACTTGACTGGTTCGATTCTCTAAAGCTGATCCCAGTGACAATACATTCAACCAATACATCTTTCCCTTTTGTTTCGTGCTGTACTAATAATGTAGGTATTTCTTCTGCACTTGATTGAAAAACTGTTACCATTCCTTGCAATACAAGTAGAAGAACAATAGATGGTATAAACCTTTTCAAACCAATCACTCCTTTATAGTATTGTTCGCCTCCTTTTTGATTCTTAGTCTATTTCTCTAATAATAAAGTAGGGAAACCTCTCACGAGGCTTCCCCCTTATCAAACCGCACGTGCCCTATTAAGGCATACGGCTTACCAACATGTTACATTGAATACCTTGTTTTACCCTGTGCACAGTTAATCATTTGGACTCTTTTGGCTGTGAAGTAAACCTCTCCACGTTCTTTGGCTCTTTGTAGTTTTCTTTTATATTTCTTTTCTTGTTTTACCTTCATGTACTGAATGTAGTCCTCAATGGTATGTCCATATTGCTTTCCATAATAATATTGAAATGCTGGAACTAATCCAATCCTCGCAAAGAACTCTATTCCCCATTTTGTTTTCATCTTATGTCCTTTGTTTTGACTTGGATGGTCATGTATCATTGCTACTCTTAGTCTTCTTCTTATATAGCTATCTATGGCTAATAAGTTATCCCTGAAAACGTTGAAGAAACATGAAAATTCTCTTCCATACTTTTTATTCTCGTTAATCGCATTCCAAAGTGTTAAAAAGTAATTTACTTTTCCCCGTATTACTTGATTCACACGTTCAACCCACATTTCTTTGCTAAAAGTTAGGGATTTCATTGTTTTATCCTTTATCTTTTGGCGAAAGTCTTTCCATGTAGAATCCTTTGGTTTAGCTATGTAGTATGGTTTTCCATCTCTCTTCCTTTTCCTCCAGTGCTCAAAAGTGAATCCAAGGAAATCAAAATCATCATGGTTAAAATCGACGATTTTCGTTTTCTCGATGGAGATCTCAAGCCCTAATTCAGCTAGCTTTTGTTTTGTTATTGATTCTGCACGCACAATTTCCTCTTTTGTTTTGGCAAATAAGAGGAAATCATCGGCATATCTGACGAAGTGAATTCCATGGGTTTCAAGTTCCCAATCAAGTTCATTTAGAAAGAGATTCGCAAGTAATGGTGAAATCACACCCCCTTGCGGGGGTCCTGAGTCTACTTTGTGATACTTTCCTTCTTCCATGTAGCCCGCTTTAAGCCATTTCCAAATTAGATCGAGTATAGTTCCATCAGCTATATATTTATTAAGTATCTTCATCAACTTTTTATGAGGAATATTGTCAAAGAATCCCTTAATATCACAATCGTAAATATAATTGTAACCACTCTCGATATTCCAAGTAATGATTTGCATTACTCTTTTAGCTCCAAGATTTGGACGATAGCCGCATGACCATTTATGGAAAATGAGTTCTTCACATTTAGGTTCAAGTACATTAACCACAGCTTGCTGAACGATACGGTCTTCAATATTTGGTATCCCCAGTGGACGAAGTTTTCCGTTCTTTTTGGGAATATATTTTCTTCGTACTGGTGACGGGGTGTACTCTTTAAGTCTTAATTTCTGGAGTAACTGATTGAGATTCTTTTCTTCGTTACTTGCGTAACTTGTGACTGTTTCTCCATCTATACCTCCAGCCCCATTATTGCTCTTAACCTTTTCCCAAGCTGTTTTTAGCTTTCTATCGAAGAGAATTTGTCCATATACACTGTGCCATTTGAACTTTAGTTCTTGGTTCAATGCTTATTCCACACCTTTCATTGTGCACTTCCAGTACGTTTTTACCGAGGTAACGTATACTGTTATCATTACACACTTTTATAAATGTAGAGCCACGAGGTCGCTCCCCCTTCCGTTCAGATTACGTTTGGTCGCAATCTTACTTCCGTACTATGAGGGCGTCTGACTTCTCCACTTGTATTGATAACTTCGGATTTCCCTTATATATCAACACCTAAAGTTAAAGTGGAGACCTCACGGGGTCATCGCACTTTCCTTCTGAACATACCCAGCACCATCACTTGATAAGCCCTCCTTAGTCGACTGGTTCTTTGGCTAAGAAGCTTTAAAGTTCGGGCTTCCCGTTATTTTCGCACGGTCGCCGACTTATCTTGCCGTATGTGCTTCACGCTTTCGCATTTGGGTCTGCTCATCCGACTACGGGTCTCTCGATTTACCGCATCTCCTTCAAACACTACCTCACAGTAATGCCCTAGATTAGTCTTCGTAGGTTCTACCAGTATGCCTACGGGAGGACTTACACCTCCGAGAGAATAAACCTTCCAGGATTCGGGGTCTGTTATTACCGAAGTAACATAACCCAACCTTTAACAGTAAATTCATGCTTGTATTAAGCAAAGGTACGACTGCCCGTCGCACAAAAAAGGCCACATTTTTTTCATGTGGTCCCTGGTTAATTTTGGTTTTTCATTGCCTGAAACATTGAATACATCATCGATGCCATTTGCACACTATTTGAAAACTTTTCTACTTGGTGTGGGATTGTTTTCTTATAATGATGTAACGACGCAATTTCAAGTGATTGTAAGTCATAAGGATTTCTAGATAATTTTCGGTACCAATAGGGCTGCTCGCGTACAAACTGCTTTAAATCCTTTTGATTTTCTAAATAATCAAGTACCTCTCTTCGCATAATCTAATTCCCTTCTATTAGTCTTTTCGAAATGAAAAAGGATGTTTTGGCCCCTCTGGAGTCTTGACAGGACCTGCTGCTGCATTCGGATTCCCTCCTTGAAACTGTGCAATAACACCTTGAACGGCACCTAGTGCCTGACTTAGATTATTAATATGATTTTGCATTTGGTTTGGGTCCATTTTCTTGACCATTCCCATAATATTTGACATCCAATCTCCCTTAGCACTGCTGCTCTCTGCTTCAGGTTCCGAACGTGTTTCTACACCGATGGTTTCCCAACGTTTATCATCTTCACCCAATAAGTACCAATCTTCATACAGTTCTTGCCACGTGGCCTTTCCATTCCGAACTTCCTTAATAATATTTGGATTGTTTTTAACAAATTCTTTGAATTGCAGTACGGAGGGATGTAATTTTTTTTGCGACATTTCTCTCACCTCTGCCCATATATATTGCCAATAATACAATATGTAAGAAAAGTAGAAATGTGAAATGCAAATGGAAATGAAATTATTTATAAATATATATCTTAGTGGTAAGATGACTTAAGAAAAAGAAACGAAAGAGGTAATTATTATGAAAGATGCATTACACCAATTATTAGATTCTTGTATTGAGAATGGGACACAAACCGACTTAGATGCATTACAACACTTACTTGAAGGTGTTCAAAAAAAGATTATTCAAAACAAAAGCACCTTTATTGACGGAATCCTCCATATGGAAAGAACTTTTGATCAAAATACCTGTGAAATTACGATTCCAGTAAATTCTGTCCTTAATAATAATCTAAATATATTGCATGGGGGTATTACAGCAACAGTACTGGACACCGCCATGGGAAGCTTGGCCAATTATTATCTCCCTGAAGGATTCGGTGCCGTCACAAATCAGCTTAATATCCACTACACAGCCCCTGGAACCGGAGACGTACTACGCTGCAAAGCGGAAATTATCCATCAAGGAAGCAAAACCATGGTTATATCTGGGGAAGCCTATCGAAGTGACGGCAAAAAAATCGCCCATGCAACAGGAACGTTTTTTATTATAAGTAAATAATAATGGAGGAGGCTTCTTAAGAATGGTCACCGCCATTGTAATACCAATCATTTGTCTTTACTTTTATTGGCTTACAAAAAAAGAGATGAAAGAACAAGATAATAAATGGCTTTCAGTTAGTAATATACCCAAGGAATCCATATTAGCTGGTGAAATAAAGAGCATAAATGAGGAAAAACAACGCTTTTATTATCATCGATACATATATGTACAAACACTAAAACTCCAGACAGCGACCAAATTAATTACCGCTAAAAAAATCACTCCAATAACTAAAAGTATTAAGTTAAATTCTTTTGTTGTTGGGGAACACATTCGTATGTTCGGTAAGTGGGAAGGTTCTACCTTTCTATTTAGCCATTATGAAATGGATAAAAAACAAAAAGGTGACCAATAGTCACCTTTTTTCATTGTTAAGTCTATTCAACTTTTTTAATAAAGTTCTGTGTATAGTATTTTTGGAATACACCAATTCCAATATGTGAAAAATCTTTATTTAATAAAGAATCCCGATGTCCTTTACTATTAAGCCATCCTTCCACTACTGCAGGTCCATCTGTGTAATTTGCAGCAATATTTTCGCCAGCTTCTTGATATGCTACTTTAGCTGTTTGTAATCGCTCGGTAAGGTCCCCAAATTTCTTGGACGTATGGGCAAAATCATTGTTTTCGGACATATCCTTACTATGTCCATATGCAACTTCTGCTGTTTGTTCGTCCCATCTTAAAGGTTTCAGTTTGTTTCTTTGTCGCAAAACATTGGTAATATCAAAGATCTCTTGCTCCGTTCCGATTTCAATACTCCTCCATTTTTCATCTGAAAGTACAGGTTCTTCGACTAACTCTCCTTGATAAACTAATTCATATGGACGCTGTTTAATGAGTGTTTTAGCATCTAGGAACCGGACACTTGAAAGGTTACCTGTAAATTTGTCTATATAAAGCTGGACATAAATATCGCCCAACTGAACCATTGGTCGAAGATTTAGATCAGTGTCATTGAGCTCAAAACGGTAGGTAGTACCCTCCCAATCCAAATTTATATTTGTATCAATGTATTGAGTATTAAAAATTTCTTCCACTGGCTGACCAATTTCAAAAGGAGCAACATCTAAGTTTTCACCAATTGCAAAAATGGTTACCACTTTATTATTTTCAACACCTACCTGCAGATATCGCTTGTAGTTTTGATTATAGATATACCATTGATAGCCGTATAATGATTCATCCTTACGCACTGGTGTTCCAAATTCTTTTTCTAAAAAGGAAACATCTTGCCCAATCATTAGAGCTAAACCCTCTTTCGGCTTTTCGGACGATGTTTTTTTATTTGACTTTAAATCTGGACTTTGTGGTAAAGATATCTTACTTTCTTGCGTGTGATCTTCCTTTATCAAAACATCATTTCCAGTTTTTTCATTTATACTAACATAAAAACCTATGGATAAAAACACAACTGAGAGTATCAGAATTCTAACAAGCGTTCGCAGAGGTTGTCACCCTCTCTATTCCTTTTTCTATCATTATATGTATAGATAAGATAATTATATCATCTATACCCTGATAAGTAATAGATATTATCGAAAATGTCTGATAAAAGAAGAAAAAACAGGTACAAATAGTACCTGTTTTAGAGAAAAATCCTATTGCCTATATAATAATTTTAATGTTGTATCCCATGCTCAGAAATCTCTGTTAAAGCTTCCTTTGCTTGATCATCAGATAATTCACGAACTGCAAAATCACCAAGTGAAACAATACCAATTAACTTATCGCCTTCTACAACAGGTAAACGGCGAATTTTGTGCTGAGCCATTAACTTGGCAGCCTCTTGGCTTGTAGCTTCAGGGGAGATGGTTATCAGCTCACTACTCATGATATCTTCTACCTTAGTTGACCCAGGATGTTTTTCAGCGACACCTCTAATAACAATATCACGGTCAGTAATCATTCCTACTATCTTTTCTTGATCAACAATAGGAATTGCCCCTACATTAAGTTCTTTCATTTTAAGGGCTACTTCGTACATATTATCTAGTAAGGTACAACACTCAACATTGTCTGTCATAATATCACGAATTTTTTCCATTAATTTTACCCTCCAAGATTTTCAAATATACTCATGACCATATTTTATATTTTCCAATCATGAATGTTTTATTCGATGAATGAATTCATTGCAAGTTGAAACATTTTCAACTATTATTAAAATGAATTATATTTGCTATAACCAATGAGGAAACATAGGGGTAAGGCAAGCGTCATTAGGAGGGATTCATAATGAAATTTGAGAATACTGGAATTGAGAAGTTAAAAGCAGAATTAAACCGTTTAGATGAGGTCATGACTGATTACGGTTTAGTTCGTGCAGGTCAATGGGATTACGAACGTGTTACATACGACCGCAAATTTGAATTAAAAGAAGGTGTGTTTTACCTTCGTGTACAAGGTTATTCAGTTGAAGGTGATGTTGATACTTTTAAAGCAACAATCCAATTGATGACACCGTTACTAGGAAAGCATTATTATCCACATGGTGTTGAGTATGGTGAAGGTGAAAATTTCCCATCCTCCCTTGTAAATCAATGTAAGAAAATTCTTGAGAACATTAACACAGAAATAAGTAAATTCGCATTGTAATTTCTAATAAAAAAGGAAGGACCACGGTCCTTCCTTTTTTATATTAGAAAAAGTCATAGAATGATGATTTGACATGCGGAACCATTCTCTCAAGCTTTTGGACTTCCTCTTCATTACCCTTTAAATACCCCATCTGATATAGCTCTATTGGCCGTTTATAACCAAAAAGGATTGCAGACAGGTCATTAATTGATAACTGGATTCCTCTCCTTGGCGGCTGTACACAATGGCTCCCATTCTTTTCTTTAAATACTTTTATTTGTTCATGACTAATTAAGTAGCTTCCATTATTCCAAGGTGCAAAGGGATCTTCTAAATGGAGAAAAACAGGCGCAGTTTCTGAATTGAACCCAAACTTTCTTAAACATTCTTCTACATCAACAATCCGTGCCATAAAATACGGCTGTAATTCCATACTTACCTTCGGCTGTTGAATAAAGTATGGAAATGGATCATGGTTCGGCAGGGTCAGAAACACCTTCTCCACCATAGAATCATGCTGACAAATAAAATTCCAAAGACCTACCCTTGATTCTTGGTCGAGGCACACCATTTCCTCTACGTCCATTTTTCTGTCCTTCACATGATAAAGGATATAGCCCTTCGCTTCATTTGCTGGATTATAATAGACAGCAATTTGAGTATCGTCATTAATTACATGATCCTTCCACCACTCAAAAGAACGAACTAGCATTCCATTAAATTGGTTACAGTACATTTGATAGATATGATTGATATCCTCTGAAAAAGCTTCCTTAGAATATCGGATGATTTTCCCTGGCTGTATTGCAAGTAAGGCTAGATCCTTTGTATCAAGAGTTACTTTTTTATACTCACTTAATATCTCCCAACCAAACTTCCGATAAAAGGAAAAATCAAAAGGATGAAGGAAGGAAACAATTTGACCGTCAGCGTGCATTTGTTTCAATGCCTCTATCATTAATGTGCGTACATACCCACTTCTCCTGTATTCAGGATAGGTAGCTACACCAGCTACTCCACCCATTTTCCACTCAGCCCCCTTCATATAGACCCCAAGGGGAATAATATGTAATTTAGCTGCAAGATTCTCTTGTTCTTTTATTCCTAGTATTTTATGTTTCTTTAGCATATCTGTTCTTGCGGAAATTCGGTCATCAGAAATCTTATATTGAAAAGCATACTCTGAGAGTTTTAATGATTCTAGAAAATCGTCTTCCGTTAGAATCTTAATATCCAATTGATTTCCCCCTTACACTAAAAACCTACCTTTATTATAAAGTGTTACCGAGAAAAATGGGAACATTCTGATAAAGAAACAAAAAAAGTGCCTCTCTCGGCACTTTTTTTGTTAAAACCCTAGAATAGCTTTGATCATTGAAGTAGTTTCTCCACCATGATAAAAGACATATAGCAAAAGATAAACTGCAACACCTGTTATTCCCGTAAAGAACCAAATAATACTAGTAACAGGTCCAAGCTTCCGGTGAAGGGCAAGGTTATTTTTATAACCTGTTGTTAATGAAACAATTCCAAAGACTGCCCCGATGGTTGCTAATGTAATATGAAATACTAAAAACACGGTGTAATAAATTTTAATGTCATCTGGTCCGCCAAAGGAAGTATTCCCTATAAAAATAGTTCGTGAAGCATAAATAATAAAAAAGATTAGTGCAAAAACAGCGGCGAAAAACATTGTTTTTTTATGGGCTTCTATTTTTCTTTGTTTAATTTGCCACCAGCCAATGGCAACCGTTATGGCACTTAAAACAATAAATGATGTACTAATGGTAGGTAAAATCGGTAAGGAATTCATATAAAAGTCCTCTCTTTTGTTTATTCTACATAATAGTAGTGTAACAACCCTTTTTTTTCAATCAATTTCCGAATAAAATAAAAAATTCTCGAAAAAAATCCCCCAATTTGTTGGGGGACTATTTAATCGGAGATGGATTTAATGTTTGGTTCATCTCTCGTTCGGATTCTTCCTGATCTTTACGGTACCATTCAAAGAAAACATGACCAAGTATCACACCATAAATGATTTCTTGGATAATCTTCATTAACACTCCGCCAAGTCGTTGATCTTCGATTACTGACATGGAACTAAAAAGTGCTGGACCACTTAAGTTTAAGCTAGCAAAATTTGAGGCCCCTACACATAAACTCATGACCTGTCCCCATACATGAGGATCAGAATAAGTTGCATAGAGTGAATTATCAGCAAAAATAATAAGTGCACATGCTGGAGTTAACAAGATACCGTCAGCAAAAATATAGCCCACCTTCTTCAACCCACTTAAAGTTTGGTGTTCCGGCATCTGATTTAGTAAAGGCCACCACATGAAGATAGAAACAAGAAATAAGAGAATAGAATAGCCTGCATGAAGCCAAAAATTCTGCATGACATGATCAAATATGATTGGAACATGGTAGAAAGAGAACAAGCCGTTAAATACGACTAAAGCAATTAGCGGTTTGGTAAAGAATTTAAACAAAGAATCAATTCTTTTAACGCTCAATAGCTTTTGCCATACCCAGTTTGGAATACTCAAAATAAATATTGGGGGTATAACCAAAACTAAAACGGCCATCTGCATCATATGGACATAAAACATTAGGTGTGCTAATAAATCCAGGGGTGACCCTTTTATAGCGTACAGGAGTATGATGGATAATAAGAATAATGTCCCTTGTTTTTTGGTCATTGGCTCATTACCTGGAAATAACATTCTATACTTTGTTGTAAGGACAAAATACCCTACCGTAAATGCGATTAAAATTAATAAAAAGTACGGGCTCCAAAGTGCTTTAAATCCCAAATATATCTAATGTAAGCACCGAAATCACCTCAATGTTAATTGAAAGAATTATTGACTATATTATACCCGTGGCAATTAAGTTAAGCAAACTAAGAAAACTTTCCATTTTTCAAAAAAGAAAATCGGCATAAAGCCGATTTTCTTTTTTGTATAATCAGTTCTTACCACCAAATAATGGTTGTAAAAGCTAGAATTGTTATTGCTCCTACCAACGCTCCTGAGTATAAGAACAGAGATGGAGCTTCATGCCCTTTATGGCTCATATGCATAAAGTAATAAAGTTGGAAAATCACTTGAACAACAGCTAAAAGGATAATAAATGGTACTGTAAACCATGCAGTAAATCCTTTAACAGCTACTGCAGCAAATGCGATTAGAGTTAAGAAAATCATTAGGGTAAAAGATACCACTTGATATCTCATCTCTTCAGTACTTTTCCGACGACGATATTCAATGTCAACTCTTGGGTTTCCTGAATTTAATTGTTGATCTGCCATCAGTTTATCCCACCATTCCCATTAAATATACTACTGTAAAGATAAATACCCAAACAACATCGATAAAATGCCAATATAAACTAAATACATAGAACTTTGGCGCGTTGTATAGGTCTAAACCACGTTTTCCATTTCGGAACATTAATGTTAAACACCACAATAAACCAAACGCAACGTGGCCTCCGTGAAAACCAACAAGCGTATAGAAGGCAGAACCGAACGCACTACTTGTAAACTTGTGTCCTTCATGAACATAATGAGAAAACTCGTAAACCTCAAGTCCTAAGAAGCCTGCACCTAATAATGCTGTTAAGCCAAGCCAAACCATCATTTTTTTGAAGGCAAAGTTTTTCATGTGATACATAGCGTATACACTAGTCAATGAACTTGTTAATAACAACATAGTTGCTACAAATGTTAATGGAAGCTCAAATAATTCCTTAGCAAGCGGCTGTCCTGAATCACCGACCTTATCCTTTAACGCTAAGTACGTTGCAAAGAGGGAGGCGAATAGAACCGTCTCTCCTCCTAGGAAAAACCAGAAACCTAAAAATTTATTTTTCGCTTCAAGGGTTGCTTTCTCCGGCGCAGCAGGCCATGTTTCATAAGTGAATTTTTCTTCAGCGTGCATTATGCCTTAACCCCCTTATCCTCGTCATCAATTAGCTCTTCTTTGTGAATATGGAAACCATGATCATCTTTTACTGAACGCATAAACATTGATCCAAATGTAATTAGTAAGCCTAAAATTAATACAGGCAGTGACCATGATACCTTATCAGGGTGATATAATGCACCAAAAGCTGCAATGAATAATCCTAGACCCATAACAAATGGAATAAAAGATGAGTTAGGCATATGGATATCCCCAAGTGGTTCAGCAGGAGTCATACCATTTTTGCCTTCCATTTTTTCAATCCAAAGTGCATCTAATCCACGTACCAGTGGAAGCTGTTTAAAGTTATAGAATGGCGGTGGTGATGGAATTGCCCACTCGAGTGTTCTTCCGTCTCCCCATGGATCGTTTCCTACACGTACATTCTTCACAGATGTCATAATAATATTAATTAACATGATAATGACACCAAGTGACATGAATAAAGCACCTAGTGAACTTACCATATTGGCTGTTTCAAATCCTTGACCTGGTAGGTATGTGAATACACGACGTGGCATACCCCATAATCCTAAGAAGTGTTGGATAAAGAATGTTAAGTGGAAACCAATAAAGAATAACCAAAATGTGATTTTTCCAAGAGTCTCGTTTAACATCGTTCCAAACATTTTTGGCCAATAAAGATGTGTTCCAGCTAAGATAGCGAATACTACACCACCAACGATTACATAGTGGAAGTGTGCAACAACGAAATACGTATCATGATACTGATAGTCAGCTGCAGCGGCTGCAAGCATAACACCTGTTACCCCACCAGCTACGAAAGATGGAATAAACGCAAACGCATAATGCATTGGTGTTGTAAACTTAACACTACCGCCCCACATTGTTAATAACCAGTTAAAGATTTTGATACCCGTTGGTACACCAATTGCCATTGTTGCAACAGCAAAGATTGCATTGGCAACAGGACCTAGTCCAGTTGTAAACATATGGTGAGCCCATACCATGAATCCTAAGAAACCGATTAATACGGTTGCAAATACCATGGATGAATAACCAAACAATCTTTTTCTCGAGAACATAGAGAAAATTTCCGAGAAAATACCGAAAGCAGGAAGTATAAGAATATATACTTCAGGGTGTCCAAAAATCCAGAAAAGATGTTCCCAAATAACAGTATTACCACCAGCTGCTACATCAAAGAAATTCGATCCGAACATACGGTCAAACATCATTAATACAAGACCCACTGTAAGTGGAGGGAATGCAAATAAAATAAGTGCTGAGGTTACAAATGTTGTCCATGTGAACAATGGCATCCTCATATACGTCATACCTGGTGCACGCATATTAATAATCGTTACCAAGAAATTAATACCACCCATTAATGTTCCAAAACCTGAAATCTGTAAGCCTAAGATATAGAAATCTACCCCGTGGCCTTTCGAAGCCATCGCAAGTGATGCATATGACGTCCAACCAGCATCAGGAGCGCCTCCCAAAAACCATGAAAGATTTAGGAAAATTCCTCCGAAGAAGAATAACCAAAAACTAACTGCATTTACGAATGGGAATGCTACGTCACGTGCACCAATCTGTAATGGCATAACAGCATTCATAAATGCAAATACAAGAGGCATCGCGGCTAAGAAAATCATTGTTGTTCCGTGCATGGTAATAATTTCATTAAATGCACCTGCACTGACAAAATCATTGTTAGGTACTGCAAGTTGGATACGAATAAAGACAGCTTCAAGTCCGCCTATTAAGAAGAAGAATCCACCTGCAATAAGATATAGGATGGCGATTTTCTTATGGTCAACAGTTGTTAAAAAGTCCCACAAAGTCGCACCAAATCCCTTTTTTTGAGCTAAGGTACTCACAATTTTACCTCCCTTTCAACCAATTCCCCATTTATTCCTGAACTTTTAAGCTCATTAAATATTCGGCTAACGCATCAAGCTGTTCATCTGACATTTCTGGATATTTTCCAGACATTAAGTTCCCAGGCTTGTATGCTTCAGGATTTTTAATCCAGTTTTTTACTTCTTTTTTATTATGGTCTAATACACCGGCTACACGCGATCTTTCACCAAAGTTTGATAGGTTTGGTGCAATACGTGCAGTTTCTGGCATTTTATTAGCTGGAGTTACAGCATGACAGCCGATACAGCTCTTATTAAAGATTTCTTGACCTTGTGATGCTAAAGCACCTGTTGCTTTTTGTGGTTCTTTCATATCCTGCATTGAATTAACCCAAGCATCAAACTTGCCGCGGCTAATTGCCTTAACTTTAAAGTCCATTAGAGCGTGTCCTGGGCCGCAAAGCTCAGCACATTTTCCGTAGAATAAATTTCCTGCTTCATTAGCGCGCTTGTCGTCAAATTCTAACCAGAATTTGTTGATATTATCGGTATTGGTATCTAATTTCCCACCCACTGCTGGAATCCAAAATGAGTGCTTAACATCCATAGATTTTAAGCTGAAGTAGACTTTTTCATTTGTCGGAACAACTAATTCCTGACTCGTCACAATCTTTTGGCCCGGATATTCAAAGTCCCACCAATATAAATGTGATCGAACATTAATTACTAATGCTTTTGTGTTTTTCTTGTCCATCTGATCAACATCAGCAAGTTTGAAAGTAGATGCTACAGTTGGGACTGCAAGGATAAGAAGTAAAAGGATCGGTACAACAGTCCAAATAATTTCTAGTTTATGACTTCCTTCCACTTGCTTTGGAATGGCTTTGTCGTCTTTTCTACGGTAACGAACAAATACCAAAACAAATATAACCATGACGACAATAATTACCCCAACCATGATTAATGTACTTAACTTCATTAAATCATATTGCATGTCTGCAACTTCACCGGCTGGCATCAAAGTGGAAACGAATGGTTTGCCACATCCGGAGAGTACAAGCGCTATCATCGCAAACAACGAGACTAAACGCCATTTTGCAAGCCTTTTCATAGCTTAATCAAACCCCTCTTTCACTAATAAAATTCTAAATATATAATGCTTGGTCAAAGAAGTATGTAGGTGGCTGACTCAAGGAGAATTTATAACCTATAAGTCAGCCAAAGCAAGCAAAACTAAATTAATGTAACAATGACCATCGCCACAAAAATAATAGTTAAATATTGCAAGGAGTAAACAAACATTAGTTTTGCCCACTTTATGTCATCTTTGATCCTATATCCATAAATCCCCAATACTAGCCACCCTATATTTAACAGAGTTGCAAGGATTAGAAATGGGATTCCTAACTTGGTAAGAAAAAATGGGATTGGCAAGAGTGCGGCCACCCAAAGTACAATATGAATTTTTGTTGTTTTAAAGCCCTTAACTACAGGAAGCATTGGGATTCCTGCAGCTTTATATTCTTTTACTCTCCTCATTGCTAGAGCATAAAAGTGCGGAGGCTGCCAAACAAACATTAGTACAAATAACGACCAGGCCATAACATCAAGATTTGCATCTACTGCAGCCCAACCGATTAACGGTGGAACGGCACCTGAGATACTTCCAATGATCGTATTAGAAACCAGCTGTCGTTTAGACCATAAAGTATAGAGAACTACATAACTAAAAACTCCAAGCAGTCCAATAACTGTTGCAGTCATGGTTGTTAAGAATAAGAACAGTGTTCCCAGTCCAATAAGTAAAATACCTAAGGTAAGAACTCTACCCGGCAATACCTTTCCTGTTACAGTGGGTCTTCCTTTTGTTCTCTCCATTAGATGATCGATATCACGGTCAACGTAATTGTTTATAGCACATGAACCCGCAATGATTAGTGAAGAACCTGCCACTGTATAAAATACAATGTCTAAGTTCCCTAAAAAGCTTTGACCTGAAAAATGCAAGGCCAGCCAAAGTCCAGTAAAGGTTGTAATAAGATTGGAATTGACGATTCCTATCTTTATCAAAGCCATAAAGTCTTTCCATACTGAGGTTTTTTCTATGTTAGAATGCAGGCTTGCAGTACCATTATCTATGGATGGTTCTCCATAAGCCTTTGAGTTGGACATACTTTCTCCTCCTAATCCTTCATAACAAATATTCACCAATTAACAGCTATCAATACTTACTAATTTTACCGTCTATTTTTTTTTACAAAAAATTAGGGATAATAAGTTTATTTAATTAAACCATTTCAATCATAAATAAACCAGAGAAGCAGTGATTCAAAAAACACTTTCTCTGTATATTAAATCACACTTTTTGATATTTTTGTGAATTTTTTTCGAATAATTTTTGACCAAATTGTGACACGCCTTTATTATCAACAAAAAACCACTATATATAGTTCTAACACGCACTTTTCAAAGTTTCAATAGTTTTCACTATAATAATAGTGGAAAATATATATTATCCAATTACCTTTTTCTGTTAGTAAACTTCTATAAAAATCTATGCTTAAATCCTGTTCATTTTCCACTTTATTCGTTATGATAAATAAGGACTTTTTAATCTAGTTACTTTTCATTTATTATACTGTCAGGAATATCCAATGACAAATTATTGAACTATTTATGAGGTGATTTTTTGCGACGCTCTTTAAAGTGGTTGGCGGTTGCAACCACAATTGCAATGATACTAATATTAATTGGTGGAGCTTTAGTAACAAAGACTGGCTCTGGAATGGGGTGTGGAAGATCATGGCCTTTATGTAATGGTAAATTCCTTCCATTGGAAATAACTCCAGAATTAGCAATAGAGCTTGCACATCGACTTGTTTCAGGTGTTGGTGGAGTTATGGTGCTTGTTCTTTCCGTTTGGTCTTGGAAGGCTATTGGCCACATTAGAGAAACCAAGTTCCTTTCCTTTCTCTCTTTCTTCTTTTTACTGTTACAAGCTTTAATTGGGGCGGCAGCAGTAAAATGGGGGCAATCAAGTTTTGTTTTAGCATTACACTTTGGAATTTCACTTATTTCATTCGCATCTGTGTTTTTGTTAACACTTCTTATATTTGAAGTAGATAAGAAATTCCAGGCCGATAAACTATTGATTGATAAAAGAATGAGCTTCCATATCGTTGGAATTTCTATTTATAGTTATTTTGTCATTTATACAGGAGCCTTGGTAAGACATACAAAGTCAAGCTTAGTTTGTCTTGATTGGCCTTTATGTAAAAATGAAAGCCCGGCATTTCCTTCTGATATGTGGGAATGGGTTCAAATGGGGCACCGAGCAGCCGCAGGGCTCATTTTCCTATGGATTGCATATGTTCTATTTATTGTTATTCGTCACTACAAGCATCAAAAAGTTTTATATTGGGGTTGGCTTATTTCATTCATCCTCGTTTCCTTACAAGTGATTGCAGGGGCATTTATCATTTTTAGTAGACTTAATTTATATATTGCACTTCTTCATGCTTTCTTTATTACATGTTTATTTGGAATGTTAAGTTATTTTCTTCTTCTATATTCACGCTCTAGAAAGAATCAATAAGAAAAGCGGAAGCGCCTTGGTCAGCCCCGACAGGCAAATGTTCTTCTGCAAGAAAAGTCGCTCTTTGACTTTACTTGCAGAAGGTTATTTGACCCGAGGGGCTAGGCGCTGGAGCTGGACAATTCTCAAAGCCGAATTTTATACTTTCCTATAATATAATAAAAGAGGTTGACTCCCTAGGGGTCAACCTCTTTTATTGCATATAGAAAACCTTTCCATCCTGACTGCGCTGTTGTGGTTCTATCGTTTGCTTATTCTTATATTTTTTCTCAAATTTAACAAACATGGAGACATTCACTAGAATTCCAGTTGCTGCCGCAAGCATTAAAAGGGAAGATCCTCCATAACTGATGTACGGTAATGGAACTCCTGTAAGCGGTATTAACCCGGATACACCGGCGAGATTAATAAAGGATTGAATTCCAATCATGCTCGAAATTCCAATGGCGAGCAGGCTCCCAAAAGGATCCTTACATTGTAAGCCTATATAAATTCCCCTTAATACAACATATCCTAATAAAAAAATAACAAAGCCTACGCCCCAAACCCCTAATTCTTCTGCAATAACAGCCATGATAAAGTCAGTATGTGATTCTGGGAGGTAACCAAGCTTTTGAATACTTTTACCCAGGCCTAATCCATTAACACCACCGGATCCAATTGCAATATAAGAATTCGCTAGATGGAATCCCGCATCCTTAACATATTCCTTAGCAAACGGGTTATCCAGAACTTCTAATCGACTCATTTGTTCATCTGAAAAGACTTTCCCCCAGGAAACAAGTATAACCGGTAGAAGAAGAATGAGAACCATTAGAAGTAATTTCAATATTGTCTTTGGGCTCATTCCAGATGCTAGAATGATGGTCGCAGAAATGGCTGCAATGATGGCAGCCGTACCAAAATCAGGTTGAACTCCAATTAATACACATACTATGAAAAGATAGCCCAGTGGAGGAAGAACCCCCTTATTAAATTGATTGATATATGCTTGTTTTTTGGCATAAACAGCAGCCAAATAAATGATAACGGCCAACTTCACAAATTCTGAAGGCTGGAAAAGAAAAGTTCCTATTGCATACCAACTTTGGGCATTGTTCTTTACCTCTCCAAAAGCAAATAACCCAAGAAGCGAGATAATAGACCCTAATACCATCGGAAGCTGAAACCATTTTGTAAATTTCATAATTTTATAAGGAACAATGGCTGTAACCAAGAAGATGGCAGCAAACCCTAACAAAAATATTTTTTGCCTTTGGTAGAAAAAATCACTGCTAACTTGATATCGTTGAACTGCGTAAGCCATACTTGCACTGTAGATCATCACAAGTCCAAATGCACACAAAAGAATGATGGCAATGATTAAGGTGTAATCATAGGATTTCAGTATTTTTTTTACCATGTAAGACGTCCTCATTTTTTAAGTATTGATTATGCACTCTATTATAATAGAAAATGGATATGATTACTTGAAGAAAAGAAAAATTGTTACATCTTTTTAATATTATTGTCTGTTGATTTCCGCTCCAGGTGTTTCGGCGAGCCTCCTCGGCGCTAGCGCCTGCGGGGTCTCCCCTGAACCATACTCCCACAGGAGTCTTCGCGCCTTCCGCTCCAATCAACAGGGTATAAAAATCAACACTGTTCTCTAACACAGCCTAATATTAATAGAACAAAAAAACCCAAACAATTTGTTTTTCATTGTTTGAGTTCTCTACGATTATTTTCTTAAGGATGCATCATGAAGCGCTGATAGTTCTCTTTCTAATTTATCTAAAATCGCTTTTCCATCCTTGACATCTATTAAGCCTAATCGAACAGCAAAGTCTATTTCTCTTGATAGGCCAAACATTTGCGTATCCAATACCTCTTCATAAAGTGGGCATTGAGGCATCGTGAGATTGTCCATTTGCACTTTGATAAGCTTCAATATCTTTTCAGCGTCAGCCTGCAATAATGCTAAGGCTTTTTCCTGGTGATTCACGATCATTTCAGACGCCAACATTAATCCCCCCATTTCAGAGCGATAATTCAACTTATCTATAAATTTTACCGTTTACAATAGAAAATTGCAAGAACAATGAAGGCTATTACAAATTCGAGTTCTGTTTATGACATTCATATAAAAAAAAGCTATACTTAATAATGTAGACTTTAGGGGGTATATATATTGGAAAATATCATAATGATTACGGGTAAAGTTAAATATACAATTACACTTGATCCAGGTGTATGGATTTTTGATGACCGACGTATTGATTTAACAACTTACTTTTTAACAAACACCAAGAATTCCGATTCACTAGAAGAGTACACGAAGGCAGTTTCAAAGCATTGGGATCGTGAAATTATGGAAGGGGCTATTTACCCACCCACACTAAAATCGGAGAAAAAATTTGAAAAAGAAAAAGTACTAACAGGTACGTTCGGCATTCCTTTAAAGCCCTTCTTATTAAATGCTGAGCCTAACAGTGACGCAAAAACATTAGTCATTCATAGCAAGGATGAAAAATATGAATTTTCTCTTGAGGATGCTTATGATTTAATAGTGGGATTCTCATATGAAGGCAAACCCTTATCATCTGACGGACCAATTCATATTTATTTAAACGATGGGTCTAACCAAGATAATCCTATTAAACATGTAACTGGCTTTACAATAAAATAAGACGGGAGCCATATGGCGCCCGTTTTCTTTTCCTTTTTTTACTTATAATAAATCAGCTGCAAGTCGAGCCAATCCTGAACGTTCTCCTTTTAGTAATTTTACATGCCCTGAAATAACTTGGTCCTTGAATCTTTCAACCACATAAGTTAACCCATTGTTATAGGCATCTAAATATGGATGGTCAATTTGTTCCGGGTCTCCCATTAACACAATCTTACTGCCCTCCCCTACCCGTGTTAGGATCGTTTTCACCTCATGCTTCGTTAAGTTTTGTGCTTCATCAATTATGATAAATTGCTTTGGCAAACTTCTACCACGAATGTAAGTAAGGGCCTCTACCTCAATCGATCCCATTCCTGCCAATATAGCATCGAGTTCACCCGGCTTTTTCGTGTTAAAGAGATACTCCAGATTATCATAGATTGGCTGCATCCACGGTCTTAGCTTTTCCTGTTTTTCCCCCGGTAAGAACCCTAAGTCCTTACCCACGGGTACAATCGGACGTGCCACTAATAACTTTTTATACTCTCTAAAGTCTTCTGTCTGCATTAAACCTGATGCAAGGGCTAATAATGTTTTACCTGTACCTGCTTTTCCAGTTAATGTAACTAGCGGGATATCCTTGCGCAATAATAATTCGATAGCCATTGTCTGTTGTACATTTCGTGAGTGAATACCCCAAACATGCTCCTGATTTAAAGTTAATTTTTTTACCTTTTTTCCAGTTTTGTCAACCATCCCAATGGCAGAGGCAGAACCTCCTAAAGCGTCTTTCATAACAAGGAACTGGTTAGGATAAAAAGGGTGGTTTGCCAACTCAGAAAGGTTTAATTCACCTTTCTCATAGAATCGGCCCAATAATTCAATTGGAAGAAATAGTTCAAAAAATCCTGTATATATGTGATCAATTTCTACAACGCGGTCGTTTAAAAAATCTTCTGCAGCTAAACCGATAGCATCTGCTTTTACCCGCACTAAGGCATCCTTACTCACAAGAATAACAGGTTTGCCATCTTCCTTTGTTTGTTCCTCAAGGAATAAGTTCTTTGCAACCGCTAGTATTCGATTATCATTGGTCTTTTCAATAAAAATATCTTGAAGTTCATGAAATGTTCGGTGATTTAATTCAATTCTAATTGTTCCTCCGTTTTCAAGCGGAATTTTTTCATGCAACTTCCCTGAGGCCCTCAGGCCATCAATTAATCTAGATACATGCCTTGCGTTTCTACCAATTTCATCCATGTATCTTTTCTTTGAGTCCACCTCTTCAAGAACAACTGCGGGAATAACAACTTCATTATCTTCAAAGGAAAAAATGGAATACGGGTCTTGTAACAAGACATTTGTATCTAACACGTATATTTTACTCAAAGCAACGCCTCCTGCTTTACTTGTTGTCGGGTCTGTTAAAGCATATCAACAACCCTTTTGCTAGATTGGACTTTGGTAAAATATATGTTTATTGGAATAAAGATAGAAGAAGTTCCGCACAATAATTGTTAATGGGACACTTTGTTTGTCTAAATAAATTTAGCTACTGTTGCTTAATTTAACTTATATTTTGCAACTTGGAGGTATGGGGCAATGAAGAATATTGGAATGATAATTGTAATAGGCTTGCTTTTAGCGGGATGCAACACTAATAACAATAAAGAAACAGCAAAAAATGCTAATCAGTCCTTAGTAAAGGTAAAGAACAGTTATATTGAAAATGTTGATCGAAAAACTGGACAGCAAATTTCAAAGCGTTTAGTTAAATTAGCAACAAGTATTCCGAATGTAAATGATGCAACAGCAGTAGTGATAGGAAATTATGCAATTGTAGGCATTGATGTGAATGCTAAAATTGATCGTTCTCAAGTTGGTTCAATTAAATATTCTGTAGCTGAAAGCTTGCGAAAAGACCCTTACGGCGCCAAGGCTGTAGTTGTAGCCGATGCTGACACAACTACCCGATTAAAAGAAATACAAGCTGATATTAATAAAGGAAGACCGGTTCAGGGAATTATGGAAGAACTGGCAGATGTAGCTGGTAGATTAATGCCAGAAATTCCTGGAGACTTAATCACACCAAGCCCTAAGAATTCCACAGAAAAGCAAAAACATAAACTTCCAGAGAATAAGGAAAAACAATTAAGAAAAGAACAAAATGATCAATCTAATCACCATAAAGAATAAAAAAGCTTAGGATTTCTCCTAAGCTTTTTTCATTGCATCCATAACCTGATTATCTAATTTTTGAGCTGCATTTTTATCATATGTCTTATCATATTGTACTTCTGTTACTATTTTTGAGCCGTAAAACATAACATCCCTAACTTCTTTAATAGCAACTTCAACCAATGCCAGCTTTAATGGCACCTCTTCTAGTCGCTCTACTTTAATCTGTGCTTCCCCTTGAATGGAGTAGGTAGATTCATTTGCAATGAGGTTAATAACTACCATATTATTTTTATTAATATTTTCTAATATTCGAGAACGGTTATCTACAGAAAAATAAAGGGTATTTTCATCCTTCGCTAACACCCAGGAAATTGCACTTACATTGGGTCCCCCAGTTTCATGGTCGACTGTTGCTAACGTTACAAATCGTTCTTTTTGTAACTCATCATATAACGGCTTAATTAGTTTTTGTTCTACTTGATTTGGCATTCCTACAACCCCTTTAACTTGTCCTTGTTCTGTAATAAACAGATAACCTCATATTACTACTATCCCTTTTTTGGTTCAACTTTAACCAATTGATTACCTGTCTGCTTTCTAACATGGTATACTATAAGAAAAGCGGAAGCGCCTTGGTCAGCCCCGACAGGCAAATGTTCTTCTGCAAGAAAAGTCGCTCTTCTACTTTTATTGCAGAAGGTTATTTGACCCGAGGGGCTAGGCGCTGGAGCTGGACAATTCTCGAAGTCGAATTTTGTACTTTCCTATAATAATACAAACATTCTGTTTTTAGAAAGAGTTGAAGAGGTGCCTTAATGCGAGTAAAATGTGTAATTTGCGATAAAATTGAATCGATTGAAAATGAATCGTTGATAGCTAAGAGGCTTCGCAATCGCCCCATCCATACATACATGTGTAATGAATGCAGTGAAAGAATTACAGAGAAAACGAATGCCCGAATAGAAACAGGAAACTTTAAATTATTTCGTACCAAATCCGAGAAAGATGAGTGGTAACTAGAAAAGTGGAAACGCCTTGGTCAGCAGTAAAAATAAAAACCGCTTGCTCTAATTAGATAGAGCAAGCGGTTTTTTTAATCTTCAATCGGATAATTCTCATACTTTTCAGGTTCTTGATTGATTTGATTTAACATGATCTCAATCAATTCACGAGGATAACGAACCTTCTTTGTCTCTTCACCTTGTTGATAGGTGACATAATACATGACAGCATCTGTTGTGATGCTCAGATTTGAGACGTGATGCTGATTAGTTAGCATATCGTCAAAAAAAGCACGAGTTTCTTGTGCTGCTGTGTCATCAGGGCGGGCATCACAAACAACTTTAATCGTAAGCCAATTATACAGTGCATCTTGTAAGGATTTCATTCTTTAAACCCCCGTTATTTCGCTTCAGCCTGATGCTTTTTTGATTGGTGCAGGCGAATTTTATAAATAATTAACAGCAATGCAGCTGCACCCAAACCTTCTGCTATTGGCAGGGCATATGAAAAAAACAACATAAATACGCATCCAACACAGAGGCTAATATAAATCACTATGTTCTTCAAAAGAGGCAGTTTTTTTGCAAAGCCTAACCGATAGACAATTACAGACAGGATGACAATAAATACATATTGTAGTAACACACCTGTTTCTACATCGTTCGTTAGCTCAATAAAAAATCTAAGACTTGGGGAGAAGGATTTTAAATCTTCCACAGCGTGCACCTCTTTAATTAACTTAATTCAGCAACCTTTTTCCTTTTAGCAGCTTTTTCACGTTCGTTTTTATCAAGAATTTTCTTACGAAGACGAATTGATTCTGGAGTAACCTCACAATATTCGTCATCATTTAAATATTCTAATGACTCTTCTAATGTCATGATACGCGGTTTTTTTATAACAGATGTTTGGTCTTTGTTAGCTGAACGAACATTTGTCGCTTGTTTCATTTTTGTAATATTAACGGTGATGTCATTTTCACGAGTGTTTTCGCCAACGATCATCCCCTCGTAGATTTCCGTACCTGGTTCAACGAAAATAGTTCCGCGGTCTTCTATTTGCATGATACCATATGTTGATGCTTTTCCTGATTCCATTGATACAAGTACACCTTGGTGTCTTCCACCAACCTGACCTGACAACATTGGCTGGTAGCTATCAAAGGTATGATTAATAATTCCATAACCTCGAGTCATAGTTAAGAACTCGGTTGTGTAACCAATTAATCCTCGTGCTGGTACGTTAAAGATTAAGCGCACCTGACCTGAACCATTGTTAACCATGTCTATCATTTCGCCTTTACGGGCACCAATTGATTCCATTACTGAACCAGTATGTTCTTCTGGTACATCAATTTGAACTCTTTCAACTGGTTCACAGCGTACACCATCAATAACCTTAACGATAACTTCTGGTTTTGAAACTTGGAGCTCATAGCCTTCACGACGCATGTTTTCAATTAAAATTGATAAGTGAAGTTCACCACGGCCAGAAACGATCCATGCATCTGGTGAATCTGTGTTTTCAACACGTAAGCTTACGTCTGTTTGTAATTGTGCGCGTAATCTTTCTTCAATCTTTCTTGAAGTTAGATACTTACCTTCTCTACCAGCAAATGGACTGTTATTTACAACAAAAGTCATCTGTAATGTAGGCTCATCGATTCGTAGAATTGGTAGTGCTTCCTGATGTTCAATTGGACATACCGTTTCACCAACATTAATATCTTCCATCCCTGAAACAGCGATTAAATCGCCGGCTACTGCTTCTTGTATTTCTTGTCGTTTTAATCCAAAGAAACCAAATATTTTGGTCACACGGAATTGCTTAACTGAACCATCTAATTTCATCAGTGCTACTTGTTGACCGACTTTCATCGTACCGCGGAAAACGCGACCGATTCCGATTCTGCCAACATAATCATTGTAATCGAGAAGGGCAACTTGAAATTGTAATGGATCTTCACGATTGTCAACTGGGGCAGGGATATATTCAACGATAGCATCATACAAAGATTGCATATTTTCATCTTGCTTTTCTGGGTCAGTACTTGCTGTACCATTAATTGCCGAAGCGTATATAACCGGGAATTCCAACTGGTCTTCAGTTGCTTCAAGTTCGATAAACAAATCAATCACTTCATCGATTACCTCTGCTGGTCGAGCGAAGTCACGGTCAATTTTATTAACAACAACAATTGGAGTTAATTTCTGCTCCAAAGCCTTTTTAAGAACAAAACGTGTTTGTGGCATACAGCCTTCATAGGCATCAACGACAAGCAATACACCGTCAACCATTTTCATGATTCGTTCAACTTCACCGCCAAAATCTGCGTGTCCTGGTGTATCTAAAATATTGATTCTTTTATCTTTGTACTGAATGGCGGTATTTTTCGCCAAAATGGTAATTCCACGTTCTCTTTCCAAATCATTGGAGTCCATTGCACGTTCTTCCACATGCTCATTGCTACGAAACGTTCCCGATTGTTTTAACAATTGGTCAACCAACGTTGTTTTCCCGTGGTCAACGTGAGCAATGATGGCTATATTACGAATATCTTCTCTTATTTTCAAAAAATTCCACTCCTACCTATATTCTAAAAATAAAACTATTTATAGTTTCCCATATACAACTAAAACATTATACCATAATTAAAGTGGAAACCTATAAGCATTTTATGTAGAATATAAAATAAAGCTAAAAAACACAAGTCAAACCGTTTTTTTTAAATGTAGGACTTGCTATAAAAGGGGTAATAAAATGAATAAGATTAAGTGGCCAATGCTTGTTTATTCTATTCTTGCAGCAGTTTGTATCATGGGAATTGGTATTGCAATTGGAGAACAGAGCGTGATAGGAGCAGCTTTCTGCGTCCTAGGATGTTTTGTCATTATGGGATTAGGGTTTAAAACAAAAAAGAAAATGAGAGAAAATGGGGAGCTGTAAATAATTTAGATAAAAAAGAAGCCATCGAGGCTTCTTTTTTTACCATTTACCATCTTTTAGATATTCTTTTAAAATGGTTTGATGTAAACCTGGTTTTGCAGTGAACAGAGAGTCCTGGGAAATGAAATCCAGCTTTTCTCCTCTTAAATTCGTAACAATTCCACCAAGTTCTTCAATAATAACGGCCCCTGCAGCAACATCCCATGGAGATAACCTCATCGACAAGTATGCATCAACCCGGCCTGTTGCCACAAATACCATTTCAAGTGCGGCCGTTCCATATGAACGAGTCCCCCTTGCCGCTCTAACTAGAGGTATCATTAAATGATGATCAATGCGACGATTCTCCATCACCCAGGTTGCATTAAGGGCAATGATGGAATCTTCGACTTTTGCTTCTTTTAAGGGTGGGATAGGCTTATCATTTAAAAAGGCACCATCCCCACGTTTGGCATGGTATAACTCATCATGAACTACATCATAAATAAGTCCTACTTTGCCTATTCCGTTTTCGTACACTCCAAGAGAAATGGCAAAATTTCTTTGTTGATGGATAAAATTCATTGTTCCATCTATCGGATCAATTAACCACACAACCCCCTCAAGGGTAGTAAATTCGTCACCAAATCCTTCTTCCCCCATAATATGATGACTGGGATAAACCTCCCTAATTTTCTTTATAAAAAACTGCTCTATTTCTTTATCCATATTCGTTACGAGATCATTACGGTTTGTTTTCGTCTGGATATTCAATGTCTTATCAAAGGATAACCGAATAGTCTCTCCTGCTTCCTTTACCCATTGCTTGGCATGTGTATAAACTTCTTCCCAATTCATTATTTACCTCCAATGATCTTATTTTCCAATGTATGTAGTATGGAACATGACCATTCCATTGATGTACTTATAGCTTAATCAAATTAAAGGACCACATCAACTTTTTGACATAATTTGTTTTACGTTAAATTAATCACACAAAAGCACAATAATAAACGAACTCCCCTTACTAAAATTTCGGAGTTCGTTTAGGTAAATCCCTTCACTATTCTTTTTCTGTCCCTTCTTATTTGTTTCTCTTTAGATAAATAAGTACGTAATTAGGGTTCATTAAAAGTGCTATTAAAGAGCCTTTAATCGTAATAATTCCTGACGAATTCTCTCTAACTTTTGTTTACATTCCTTCATTTTCTTCTCATTCTTTTCTTCAATTGCTTCAAATAAGGTAGCTAATTCATAATCCATTTCTAATCTTAATACAGCTGTTCTTTCCTTTTCCCCTGCTTTTTTTAAAGAAGTATTCATTAGTTGTTTCATCTTTCTTCTCCCCTTTCATATTATTGACTTATTTTTCAGATTATTTTTTACTGTATAATATGAGGCTGCTTGATATGTTGCAACAAATATGTGCTTTAACCTAGAAGAGCAACAAACTTCTTCAATTTTCTTTCCTATGCTACAATAAATGACAAATGGCTCGTTGGAGGTTTTATGATGGATTTCAAGGGTTTTACACATAAGGATTTTGATGTTTTTTTAATAGATGGCTTAGAGGCAAGAATGGAAGCATTAAAAAGTACTATTCGTCCAAAACTTGAAGAGCTCGGGCAATATTTTGCACCTACCTTATCTACACTTACTGGTGATGAAATGTTTGTGCATGTAGCTAAACATGCTAGAAGAACAATCAATCCACCAAAGGATACATGGGTAGCATTTGCTAATAATTCTAGAGGATATAAAATGCTGCCTCACTTTCAAATTGGGTTGTGGAATACCCATTTATTCATTTGGTTTGCTGTAATATATGAAGCACCACTAAAAACGACAATTGCTGAAAGATTTTTAAAAAAAGCAAACACAATATATAAAGATGTTCCCTCTGAATTTGTATGGTCACTTGACCACACGAAACCAGATACAGTAAAGCAAGAAGAGCTTTCAAAAAAAGAATTAATAGCTATTTTCGAAAGACTGAAGAGTGTAAAAAAAGCGGAATTACTCTGTGGTTTAACCATCGATAAAGAAAAGGCTATTGAGTTAGGTGCTGATGGATTAATCCAGCAGATTGAACATGTTTTTCATACAGTTGCCCCGTTATATAAACTGGCTCAAGGGATAAAATAAAATGAAAAAGCTCCCAAAGACAAGAAAAATGTCTAGGGAGCTTTTATTTTACATTTTTATTCTGTCACCTGATGAGGCTTCTTTGGCTTTTTTAATTGTTCGATACGAAGAATAACCACTTATCTCTTCAAACTCGCCACAAACAGTCTTTTCTTCAGCGATGCTAGGAACTATTTCCTTAAAACGACGATAGACCTTCATTAACTCATCGCGTTCAATTCCTTTTTCATATGCTTTTTCGATGGCCTCAAAGAATTTAATTACATCAACAATCTCATCGGTGGACCAGCTGTAATCAATTGGGTATTGGTACTCCATTGTTTCACCTTCTAACTTTTTTCAATAAAGAGTATGATACCTTTATTTTCCCCACTTTGCACGAATTTCTTCCGCTTCTTTTATCATCCGCTCAAATAGCTCTTCTACAGAAGGCACATCCTTTATTAAACCCATTACTTGGCCAGCCCAAGCAAACCCTTCATCTTCAGCTCCTTCATAGATATAGCGTTTGTTCGCTATTCCACTAATTAAATCCTTTAGCTCAGTATAGTCACCCTTGCTTTTCTCGATTTCAAGTATTTTATCAGTCCAACTATTCGCTATCGCTCTTGCTGGTGTTCCTAACGTTCTCTTGATCACAACGGTATCTGATTCTGAGCCTTCTACTAACCTATTCTTATAAAGTTCATTTGCATGAACACATTCCTTTGTGGCAATAAATCTTGTTCCCATTTCTATTCCCTCTGCACCTAAACTAAGCGCTGCCATTAATCCTCTTCCATCTCCAATTCCACCCGATGCGATAACAGGAATGGTAACAGCATCTACGACTTGAGGAATTAATACCATGGTCCCAATATCATCCCTACCAAGGTGTCCACCACCTTCCTGACCAACAACCATTACTGCATCTGCACCAAGTTCTTCTGCTTTAACTGCCTGCCTTCTTGCAGCAACAAGGACTAATGTTTTGATTTGGGTTCCTTTTAACTGTTCAAAAATTGGAGCCGGATTTCCCCCTGTCATGGAAACGACGGGAACTTTTTCATCAATAGCGACCTGTAAAAAATCGGAAAACGGTCTACCATGTTGACCAATGGCAAAATTAACCCCAAATGGATTGTTCGTTAATTGTTTCACTTTTCGGATTTCCTCACGCAATTGTTCGGGATGACTCAAGGACATTGCAGTAATTTGACCAAGCCCCCCAGCATTGGAGACAGCTGCAGCTAATTCAGAATACGCTAAATAGGCTAATCCGCCTTGTATGATTGGATATTGAATGTTTAAAATCTCGGTAACCCGTGTTCGCCATTTCAAATAAATTCCCTCCTAATTGTTCATTACTTGTTATTTCGTCTTAAAAGGTTAATTTTCCTCTCTTTATGGGAAACTAACTTGAAACAAATAAAAGCGTTAGAGCAAAATAAATCCTTTGCAATATAAAAGAATAGTGCTATAATTCCTTTGTTTTATGTATTTTAAAGACTTGATCTTAAGAGTATTTCTTTATAAAGAGGTGTAGTTAGATTGTCACAAAATCAAACACCGTTATTTAGCGGTTTACTGGAACATGCAAAAAAAAATCCCACACAGTTTCATATTCCTGGACATAAAAAAGGGGCTGGAATGGACCCAGAGTTTCGCCAATTTATTGGCGATAACGCCCTATCTATTGACCTTATTAACATTGGTCCCCTTGATGACTTACATTCACCTAAGGGAATGATTAAAAAAGCACAGGAACTAGCAGCAGAAGCATTTGGTGCCGATCATACCTTCTTTTCTGTTCAAGGTACTAGCGGGGCCATTATCGCGATGGTGATGGCTGTTTGTGGACCTGGTGAGAAAATCATTGTTCCAAGAAATGTTCATAAATCTATTATGTCAGCTATTGTTTTTTCTGGATCTATTCCTGTGTTTATTCACCCTGAAATCGATAGAGAATTAGGAATTTCTCACGGAATTACTCCTGAATCAGTGGAACGGGCATTACAGCAACACCCAGATGCAAAAGGGGTATTAGTCATCAATCCCACCTACTTCGGAATTTCTGGGGACCTAAAGAAAATCGTGGAAATTACCCATTCCTACAATATTCCTGTTTTAGTAGATGAAGCACATGGTGTTCACATTCATTTTCATGACGAACTTCCTCTTTCAGCCATGCAGGCTGGTGCTGATATAGCAGCAACTAGCGTCCACAAACTGGGTGGCTCTATGACTCAGAGTTCCATTTTAAATGTACGTGAGGGCTTGGTCTCTGCTAAGCATGTACAATCGATTTTAAGCATGCTTACAACGACTTCAACATCCTATTTGTTATTAGCATCACTTGATACTGCCCGAAAGCAATTAGCAACAAAAGGGAAGGAGTTAATTGATCGTACGATTAAATTAGCGCAATCCACTCGTAAAAAAATTAATGAAATTGATAATATTCGCTGCATCGGTGAAGAAATTCTAGGCTCTAATGCCACATTTGATTACGATCCGACCAAACTAATCATCTCAGTGAAAGATTTAGGGTTAACAGGTTATGATGTTGAGAAATGGTTGAGAGAAAAGCACAACATTGAAGTAGAGCTTTCTGACCTGTATAACATCCTTTGTATCATCACACTTGGTGACACAGAAGTAGAAACAAATCTCTTAGTAAAAGCCCTGAAAGAGCTTGCTGAGGAATGTGAACACCGTTCAACAAAGATTGAACCAGTGGAGGTTCTGTTACCTGAAATTCCTGTGCTGGCATTAACCCCTAGAGATGCTTTTTATGCAGAGACTGAAGTGATTCCATTCGAGGAATCTGAAGGAAGAATTATCGCGGAATTTGTTATGGTGTATCCTCCAGGTATTCCTATTTTTATCCCAGGTGAGATTATCACTAAGGAAAATCTTCATTACATTAAGGAAAATCTAGAAGCTGGCCTACCTGTACAAGGGCCAGAGGATGATGAAATGAAAACCATCCATGTAATAAAAGAGTATAAAGCAATTAAATAAAAGTAAAAAAATAAAGGCTGACTCAAAGTAAACGAGTCAGCCTGTTTATATTTGGTAGCAATATTTATACTTCTTCTTCGATATGGTGGTTATCACAGCAATTGCATTTAGAGTATAGTACCGTTACTTTTTCATCTTCAAAATGATCAATAGTAGAGTTACAAGTTTGACATACGAGTGTACCCATTTGTCCTATCCCCTTTTCATAATTGAATGTCATGCTATGAAAGCGTTTAAATATCCTTAATTAGATAATAATATATCACATTAATAATTTCAAGCCTAATTTGTATGTCACATTTAAAAAATTTCATAAAAAAAAGACCACTTAAGGCCTATTTTTCATTATAATTACTCATATTGGGTAACAAAAGGAATGGACGGTAGTGTTTCTCTAAAAAATTCAGCTAGATCAACGGCCTGTTCTTTATCAGGGATACGGAATACAGTTTGAAGGTAATCAATATCTTCAATATCTTTGGGGTCGAGGAGTGTGGAGCGTCCGGTTTGCATGCAAATCACAAGTGGCTTTCCAAAAAACATATGGGTATAAATAATTCCAAAGTCATAACGAGTATCTTCAGTAGTGAAGCCAATGAACCTCACTTTTGCATTTTCATGCTCATCATAGAGCTTATCAAATAGTTCCATAAGACTCCTCCTTTTAATTAAATATTTAGAATATTATTATAATTCATTTTTAAAAAAATAACAAGAAATCACGACAATTTAATTCTTCTAATTGTTGTCATCACTTTTTATTCAATGCTAGAATAGAAGTGCATATACTACGGACTAATAGGGGGGAATGATGATGGCTGTAAATGCATTTATTAAGCTGGTGCCTTCATCTGCAAAACAAACGATAACCATTGATGAGGTTAAGGAATTATTTTATTATTATAAAGATATTACATCCAAGACAGGCGATCAGGTAAGCTGGCAATTTGGAGAATCAGCCTTTCCTTATGACATCAAAGAAACGGAAGACGGTAAAGGGAAATGGTTCTACCTACAAGCCAATCTAGAACGTTACTATGCCATACTAATAGGTGTTGATACGGAATCGGTTCAAAATGATGATGGTGTTATTAGGGAACAAACATACATACAAGTCACTCTTCCTGAACAATCCACATATGGAGATAAAGGAAAAGCGAATGAATTCTGTAAATTTCTTGCTAAAAAGCTGCAAGGCGAGCTTCATCTTTTTAATGAAAGAGTCATGTATTATTACCCAAGAAAATAAAAAGCAACGAAAGGCTCCTATAGGAGCTTTTTTTAATGCATAAATTGTGCCATTGTATAATGAAATGAAGTATATATAACTAAACTAAGTGCGGTAATAAAGAGGGTTTTGCGAACAGATTTTGTGACATAATTTCCGATTAAAAAAGCTAAGTAAAAAAACACAAAAAACATAATGACTTTATAGATGAGTTGATCATGCTTTGAGAGCCATTCAATAAACGTAAATCCACTCCAAATAATAAACTGTAAAAGCAAGACAATATATACTCTCATTTTTATCACCACTCAAATTACAATCTTCAAACCTCTCGTGTTTTAAGTATATGAATAAAAACGTATCGTACGCTTCTTTTCTCACCTCTAGCTCTTAATTCTATATATAAATTAAAATTCGCTGCAAAAAATAAAAGTCCTCTCCGTTTCCGGAAAGGACTTTATTTTTAATTATTTAATGATATGGATTGGGCTGCCTAGAGCAACTTCAGCAGCTTCCATTGTAATTTCTCCAAGTGTTGGGTGAGCATGAATTGTCATTGCTAAGTCTTCCGCTGTCATTCCTGCTTCAATGGCAAGACCAAGTTCAGCAATCATATCAGACGCACTTGCACCAGCAATTTGAGCACCAATTACAAGACCATCTTCTTTACGTGTAATAAGCTTTAAGAAACCGTCTGCACTGTCTAGAGAAAGAGCACGGCCGTTTGCTGCAAATGGGAATTTAGCAGCAACCACTTCGATGCCTTCTTCTTTTGCTTGACTTTCAGTATATCCTACCTGTGCTAACTCAGGATCTGAGAAAACAACTGCTGGAATTCCTAAATAATCAATTTCAGACGGATGACCAGCAATCGCTTCAGCAGCAATTTTAGCTTCATATGATGCCTTATGTGCTAGTTGAGGACCAGCAACAACATCACCAATTGCATAAATATTGCTTAAGCTTGTGCGGCATTGCTTGTCAATTTCAATTAAGCCACGGTCGCTTAACTTCACTCCAGCTTCCTCTAAGCCCATTTCATCAGTGTTTGGACGACGGCCAACCATGACAAAAACATAATCAGCTTCGATTTTCTTTTCTTCGCCTTTTGTTTCAAATGTTACCACTACGCCGTTTTCAGTTTCTTCGACACCCTTGGCAAATGCTTTTGTATAGAATTCCGCACCTTTTTTCTTCATCGTTTTCTTAACAAGAGCAGCCATTTGCTTATCAAATACTCCCATGCCTAAAATTTCATCGGCACCCTCTAAAACAGTTACTTGCGTCCCAAAGTTTGCATAGGCGCCACCAAGTTCAATCCCAATAACACCGCCGCCAATAACAACGATTTTTTCAGGAATTTCATTTAGATTAAGAGCACCTGTAGAATTTAGAACACGCTTTGAATATTTAAATGCTGGTAGTTCAATTGGACGTGATCCAGTTGCAACGATAGCATTTTTAAACGTATATGTTTGTGCAGATGTTTCATCCATTACACGAAGTGTATTGGCATCTACAAAGTACGCTTCACCACGAACAACATTCACTTTATTGCCTTTTAGTAATCCTTCAACGCCACCAGTTAATTTCTTAACAACACCAGCTTTGAATTCTTGTACCTTTGAAAAATCAACCTTAACATTTTCAGCTGTAATTCCGAAAGATTCAGAATGTACAGCTGTTTCATAACGGTGACCCGCAGAAATTAAGGCTTTTGAAGGGATACATCCAACATTTAGACATACTCCACCAATATATTCCTTTTCAACAATGGTCACTTTTTGTCCAAGCTGAGCAGCGCGGATTGCTGCAACATATCCTCCAGGACCGGAACCGATGACTATAGTATCTGTTTCAATTGGGAAATCTCCAACTACCATTTTTCTTACGCCTCCATTAACAATAGTTCTGGATCGTTCAATAAACGTTTAATATGATTCATTGCGTTTTGCGCTGTGGCACCATCAATCATTCGGTGGTCAAAGCTTAACGATAATGCTAACACAGGAGCCGCAACAATTTCGCCATTTCGAACGATTGGTTTTTCTGCAATACGACCTACACCAAGGATAGCTACTTCTGGGTGGTTAATAACTGGTGTAAACCATTGACCGCCAGCAGAACCGATGTTGGAAATTGTGCAAGATGCACCCTTCATTTCATTTGGAGCTAGTTTTCCATCACGAGCTTTTCCAGCCAATTCATTAATTTCATTCGAAATTGTGAAAACTGACTTACGATCAGCATCTTTTACAACTGGAACTAATAGACCTTTTTCAGTATCTGCTGCAATTCCGATGTTGTAGTAGTGCTTGTGGATAATTTCATTTGTTGCATCATCAAGAGATGTATTTAATGCAGGGAACTCTCTTAATGCACTTGTTAATGCTTTTACGATATATGGTAAGAAAGTAAGCTTGATGCCTTTTGCCGCAGCTACTTCTTTAAATTTCTTACGGTGTGCAACAAGTTTTGTTACATCGATTTCATCCATAAGAGTTACGTGTGGAGCAGTATGCTTAGAATTAACCATTGCTTTTGCAATTGCCTTACGGATACCGCTCATCTTCTCACGTGTTTCTGGATATTCACCTTGTGGAATTGGAGTTGGTGCAGCTGCTGCTGCCTTAGGAGCTTCCTCCACTGCTTCTGTTGCTTGTGGTGCCGCCTGTGGCGCTGCTGCTCCTCCACTTAAGAAGGCATCAATATCATTCTTCAAAATACGTCCATTGTTACCTGTTCCTGCAACTAAGGCAATCTGAACACCTTTTTCACGTGCATATTTACGAACAGATGGCATAGCGATAATACGACGATTTGGATCTACTTCCACTGCAGGTTGGGCTGCTACTGCTGGCGCAGGTGCTGCTGCAGGTGTAGCTTCTTGCTTAGCTTCTGGTGCAGGCGCTGCTGGTGCTTCTTGTTTAGGCTCCTCATCACCATGGTCACCTTTGAATTGTAGATTTTCATATCCTGGAGCATCAAATGTTACGAGTACCTGTCCAACAGTCGCTACAGTTCCTTCGCCAACTAAAACTTCCAAAACTGTTCCCTCTACTGGAGAAGGAATTTCAACTACTGCTTTATCATTTTGTATTTCACAAAGTACGTCGTCTTCTTGGACTTTATCGCCTGGTTTGATGAACCATTTTACGATTTCCCCTTCATGAATACCTTCACCGATGTCAGGCATTTTAAATTGGAATGTGGTTGCGGTTGCGCTCACTGGGATTCATCTCCTATAATATATAGATTTCAGTAGAACCTCTTTTAGAAAGTTAATACTTTTTTAGCTGTTTCGATTACGTCTTTATAGTTTGGAAGCCATACAGATTCAGCTTGTGAGAAAGGATAAATTGTATCTGCAGCAGTAACACGTAATACTGGTGCTTCTAAGCTCAGGATGGCACGATCGTTAATCTCAGCTACCACGTTAGCTGCGACCCCTGCTTGTTTTTGTGCTTCTTGAACAACAATAGCACGGCCTGTTTTTTCAACAGAAGCAATAATTGTATCGATATCAAGCGGGCTAATTGTACGTAAATCAACAACTTCTACAGAGTGTCCTTCTTTAGCTAATTCATCTGCAGCTTTTAATGACTCATGTACCATTGCGCCGTAAGTAATGATAGATAAATCTGTACCTTCACGTTTTACATCCGCTTTTCCAAGTGGAATTGTGTATTCTTCTTCAGGAACTTCCTGACGGAATGCACGATATAATTTTAAATGCTCTAAGAATACAACTGGGTCATTGTCACGAATCGCTGACAATAATAATCCTTTTGCATCATAAGGTGTTGAAGGAACAACAACCTTCAAACCAGGTGTTTGGGCCATTAATCCCTCTAAGCTGTCTGAGTGAAGTTCAGGTGTATGTACCCCTCCACCAAACGGAGAACGAACTGTTATCGGCATATTGTAACGGCCACCAGAACGGTAACGCATACGTGACATTTGTCCAGCAATAGAATCCATTACTTCAAAAACAAATCCGAAGAATTGGATTTCAGGGATTGGACGGAAACCTGTTAAAGCAAGACCAATTGATAACCCACCAATACCAGATTCAGCAAGTGGTGTATCAAACACACGATCTTCCCCAAACTCTTTATGAAGTCCTTCAGTTGCACGGAATACTCCGCCGTTTACACCAACGTCTTCCCCAAAAACGAGTGTTTTAGGATCGTTGCGCAACTCAGTTCTTAATGCATCAGTGATTGCTTGAATCATTGTCATTTGAGCCATGACTTACTTCGACTCCTTTGCTTGATAAATTTCATATTGTTCTTTAAGGTTATGAGGCATTTCTTCGTACATAATGGACATTAGGTCGGTTACCTTTTGCTTAGGAGCAGCGTCCGCTTGTTTAATCGCCTCTTTAATATCTTCTTTTGCTTTTTCGATTACTTCGTTCTCTTTTTCTTCGTTCCAAATTCCTTTCTTTTCTAGGAACTTACGGAAACGTACTAAAGGATCCTTCTTTTCCCACTCATTATCTAGGTCAGACGTACGGTAACGAGTTGGGTCATCACCTGCCATTGTGTGTGGGCCATAACGGTATGTTAAAGTCTCAATCAAAGTAGGTCCTTCTCCATTAATCGCACGTTCACGAGCATCACGAGTAGCAGCATAAACAGCTAGTGGGTCCATACCATCAACTTGAATTCCAGGAATACCTGCAGCAACAGCTTTTTGAGCAACAGTTTTAGCTGCTGATTGTTTTTCAACTGGAGTAGAAATAGCAAAACGATTATTTTGAACAATGAAAATAGCCGGAGCCTTGAACGCACCCGCAAAGTTCATACCTTCATAGAAGTCACCTTGAGAAGCTCCACCATCACCTGTATACGTAATCGCTACAGATTTTGCACCATTCTTTTTCATTCCAAGAGCAACACCTGCAGCTTGGATAATTTGAGCACCAATAATGATTTGTGGAGAAATAACGTTAACACCTTCTGGAATTTGATTTCCTTGGAAGTGTCCACGAGAGAATAAGAAAGCTTGGTATAATGGAAGACCATGCCAAATCATTTGCGGAACATCACGATAACCTGGTAAGATAAAGTCTTCTTTTTCTAATGCAAACTGTGATGCTAATTGAGATGCTTCCTGGCCAGCAGTTGGCGCATAGAAACCTAGTCTTCCTTGACGATTTAAAGAAATGGATCTTTGGTCAAGAATTCGTGTATATACCATACGACGCATTAATTCCTGAAGCTGCTCATCTGATAGCTCAGGCATTGCTGCTTCGTTTACAACTTCACCTTCTTCATTAAGAATTTGAAGTGTTTGAAATTGATCCTCTACAGCTTCGAGTGCTTTTTTAGCATTAAGCTGGGCATTCTGAGTTTTAGAAGCCATTTGGGTCACCTCTTCCTTTCTATTCAAAGAAAAAATTTTTAAATAAATCCACTAAGTTAGATTACCCCAAAAACGCACGGGTCATGTTGGCCTAGTTCTTGAAATTACTAATTGATAGTTTTTCACAGAAAAGAGAAGAAAAAACGAAAAATCTTCCTTCTGCCAACATTTTATTCTGTATCATTATTTTTTGTAACTAAATTGATACAATTTTTTAACTCATATATGAGTTTACCTCATTCATTTTCCTTCGTCAAATACTATGTTTTATAATTTTTCACCATCTATGTATTATTAATTTTTCAGGTTAATTAATTATCTGTACCAATAAACAATAACTTCTGTTATATACAATTAACACAGAATCACATTTGTTATAATATAGAAAAAATCGGCTTTTTACGAGCCGATTTCTTTGATGTATACCTATTTATCCGGATTTAGACCCGCTTTTTTATAAAAAGCCAGCTTCTTATCATTGTATTGTTCTGTTAACTGGTTAAAGTTTTCATTTGCTTCAAAGACTTTTTTGTAATTATCATTAAGCTGAACAACCTTTGCTTCTAAATCTTGTAAGGGAAGGTCTTTATTCTTAAACATCTCATATAGTTCTTTATCATTTTTTAAAGCATCAGTATATTCTTTATACAATACCTCATGTGCTTCATATCTTTTAGTCATGGTATCGTAAAGGTCATTAGCTAGTTTTTTTAACTCTTGATTATCCAAATCATCTTTAATTATAGCCACTTTCTTAAATTCCTTTTCAGAATCCTTTATGCTGTTTGTTTCTTTTTCCATAAGTGTTTTTCTTTTCTCAGTCAAAGTCAGTGCTTTGTCGGAGAGCTTGACAATTTGGGCATATTCTTTCATACCTAGTTTGATTATCTGATCATAAAGAACTTTCTCTTCTTCCTCTAATTTAACTAGGGGGTCCTGCTGTTCCTCAAAAACCTTTTCCTTGTCAACAACCTTCTCCAACACATCATACATCTTTTCTTCAGGTGTTTCTTCAGCCTGGCATCCAGATATAATAAAAATGACAGCTATTACAGAAATAAAAAAACGCCATTTGCTTTTAAATAACACTATACACCCTCCTAATCTCATTCAACTCCTACTATATCGATACTTGGAATATTTGACAATATTGAGCACCATATAGAGTTGCATATCTATATCATGAATCAATGATTAACATTTTATCTATTGTTTGATAGACTATGGATACTAATTAATTTTTTGAACACAGGAGTGAAAGTTATGTTAACGATGGAGGATATTATTCGAGATGGCCATCCAACTCTTAGAAAAGTGGCTGCGGAAGTTGTTATGCCGCCATCAGAAGAAGATAAACAAACATTATCCAGTTTGCTGGAATACGTTATAAACAGCCAGAATAACGAAATTGCTTCCAAATATGGTTTGCGTCCCGGAATAGGTTTAGCTGCTCCACAAATTAATGTTTCCAAGCGAATGATTGCAGTGCATGTAACAGATGAAAAAGGTGTGCTCTATAGCTACGCTCTTTTTAATCCAAAGATTGTTAGTCATTCCATTGAAAAGGCATATCTACAAACAGGTGAAGGTTGTCTCTCTGTAGACGAAGCCATTCCAGGCTTTGTTCCTAGATATGCAAGAATTACAGTGAAAGGTATTAATCTTAATGGCGAAGAGGTTAAAATTCGTCTAAAGGGATTACCTGCTATTTGTTTTCAACATGAAATCGACCACTTAAATGGTGTGATGTTTTACGACCTTATTGATAAGCAAGAACCATTAAGACCAATTGATGGGGCAACAGCAATTGAACGTTAAAAGATGGCTGACTCAGGTAGAGTCAGCCATCTTTTTATTTTATATTAACTGAAGTTCCTTTAGTCCGTTCCATATACCATTCTCAGATACATCAGTCGTAATTAGGTCTGCATGGTCCTTAGCTTCTGCTACCCCATTCCCCATCGCCACACCTGTTCCAACGGCTTTTAACATTTCTAAATCATTCATCCCGTCGCCAAATGCGTATACATCCTTTAATTCAAAACCTAACCGTTCAATCATTTTTTTAATGCCTTCTGCCTTTGATCCTCCCTTTGGTAAAATATCAACGGAATAAGGGTGCCATCGGATAAAATTAAAATTCGGATAGTCGACCGCGTATTTCTGTTCCTCCTGTTCCTTACAAAAAAGGAGTGACTGATACATTTTACGATTAACATAAAAATAAGCATCTTCGTCTGGATGTGTAAAATTCAAACTTCCCAAACTTTCTTCAATATAAGGATGATGCTGCACACTTGATTTCATTGTCTTATCATTCATAAAAACTAATGGATGTTCGTTTGTTTTTGCCTGCTGGAATAGTTTTTCTAATTCTTTTTCATTTAAGGTGTTCTCATAAATTATCTCGTTCTCAAAGACAACAAATTGCCCATTAAAACTTACAAAGGAGTCTATCTCTAACTCCTCCCGTAAACCTTTGAACATAAACGGAGCTCTGCCCGTAGCAATGGCCACGAAAACTCCATTATCCTTTAACAGTTGGAGAGCTTTTTTTGTACTGGCAGGAAGATTTTTTTCATGATCAAGCAGTGTTCCATCTATATCAAAAAATACAATTTTTTCCATTTAAAAATAACTCCTTTTTGCTCGAACTATGCTGTGAAGGTTGCGTTTGATTTTTCCTTTGGTTTGATGGTTGAAATATATACACCAGAAAAAATGATAAGTAACCCTACCATCATGGAGAGGTGGATTTGCTCTTGTAATAAAAAAGTACCCCAGATTATTGCTGAAACTGGTACAAGATAGGTTACAAGAGAAGCAAATTCTGCACTACCTTCTTTCACCAAATAGTAGTACAGTAAATAGGCGATTCCCGATCCTAACACTCCAAGCCCAACAAAAGGACCTAAGGTATTCATATTGACAAAAGTTGAGAGTGAATGCGGTGTCTTAAATAACACCATGATTAAGCTGATCCCAGTAGAGAAAAGTAAAGTAAAGAACGAGGTTTCTAGCACAGATAAATGAGCTAAATATTTTTTAGACAGATGAGAACCAATTCCATAGCATAGAGTTGCACCTGTCATTAAAAGAATGCCTATTACATTTCCTGAATAAATATCCCCTAATCTAAAATCAGATAAAATAAAAATGCCAAGGAAGCCAATTATTATGCCAATCCATTGATTTTTTCTTAGTGATGAAGAAAAAAAGAATGCTCCAATAATTAAGGTCCAAATCGGTGTTGTTGCATTAATAATAGAAGCCATACCCGAAGTCAGTTTTGTTTCACTTGAACTAATGAGCAGCCATGGTAGGGCATTATTAGCTAACGCTACGAGCAATAATTGGAACCACGGAAGTGTATTTAGTTGAAATTTTTTCTTTTTCAATACCACAATTAGTAGCAGGATCATTGATCCAAATAGACATCTGCCAAAAACCACCAAGACTGGATCCATAGAGGTTAAAAGTAATTTTATAAATAAAAATGAAGTTCCCCAAATAAGGCTCAATACAGCTAAAGCACTAAATAATTTTCCCATTTCACCCATTCTTCCTTCTATTTAATTTATCCCTTTAAAACACTAAACCTTCTATTAATAATTGTCAATTTGTAATTCGTCATGAATCTTCCATGTTTATCCATGAGAAAATATGCGTTTTTATCATATCATAATAGTAAAAAAGCCGTTTCTTTTTAAAAACCTTCAATATTCTACCATTGATTGCTTTACATTGGACAAGGATCGTATAAAATAAGAAGTAAGGAGATGATCCACTATGTTAAAGAAGCTCCGGAAAAAGCTCTTAAAACAGTGGAATGATTTACTTAGAAAGAAATCCATTGCCTGAATTTTTCGAGCCCTTCATACTTGCGGAGGGCTCCTTCGTTATTGTACATTGTAAAGACAGCGATTCTTTTACATACTTTTCATATTTAGTCCAAGGACTGCCAAAGAAAAAAAATGAAAAAGATGAAAATGTTTTATATAATAGAAAAAGTTATGACCTAAGTTAGGAGCGATATTGTAATGATATTTAAAGTATATTACCAAAAAAGTATTAATGAAGTACCTGTAAGAGAAAACACAAAAACAATCTTTGTTGAAGGCGAATCGGTTAGAGATGTCCGTACAAAAATTGCTGATCGTGGGTTTAATGTAGAATTAGTACAGGAAGTAACAGGAGCATTTTTAGAATATGAAAAACAAAATGAAGACTTTAAAGTATTGGAGATTGGATAATTTATGAAATTTGTAAAAAATGATCAAACTGCTGTTTTTGCCTTAGGTGGTTTAGGTGAAATAGGCAAAAATACGTATGCAGTTCAGTTCCAGGATGAAATCATCTTAATTGATGCTGGAATTAAGTTTCCTGAAGATGAGTTATTAGGTATCGATTATGTAATACCTGATTACACCTACCTTGTTAAAAATGAAGATAAAATAAAAGGCTTATTTGTAACACACGGACACGAGGATCACATTGGTGGAATTCCTTACTTACTTCGTGAGATTAATATTCCTATTTACGGTGGAAAATTGGCATTGGGTTTAATTAAAAATAAATTAGAAGAGCATGGCTTATTAAGAAATGCTAAACTGATTGAAATTAAAGAAGACGATATCATTAAATTCCGCAAAACATCGGTTACTTTTTTCCGTACGACCCACAGTATCCCTGACTCCTATGGTATTGTTGTAAAAACACCTCCTGGTCAAGTCGTTCATACAGGTGATTTTAAATTTGATTTTACCCCTGTTGGAGAACCAGCAAATTTGACCAAAATGGCTGAAATCGGCAAAGAGGGCGTATTGTGCTTACTTTCTGATAGTACTAACAGCGAAATACCTGATTTCACGATGTCGGAGCGTCGTGTCGGTGAAAGTATTCATGATATTTTTAGGAAAGTAGATGGCCGAATCATTTTTGCTACATTTGCGTCTAATATTCACAGGCTGCAACAAGTAGTAGAAGCTGCTGTAGTAAATGGCAGAAAAGTGGCTGTTTTTGGACGGAGTATGGAAGCAGCAATAAACATTGGCATAGAATTAGGTTATATTATTGCGCCTAAGGAAACGTTTATTGAGTCCAATCAAATTAATCGACTACCTGCAGATAAAGTGACGATCCTTTGTACAGGCAGTCAGGGTGAACCGATGGCGGCACTTTCAAGAATTGCTAATGGGACACACCGTCAAATTCAAATTATTCCTGGGGATACTGTTGTATTTTCTTCATCACCAATTCCAGGGAATACAATCAGTGTTAGCAGAACGATTAATATGCTTTACAGAGCCGGGGCAGAGGTTATCCACGGTAAACTAAGTAATATCCATACTTCTGGTCACGGTGGTCAAGAAGAGCAAAAGCTTATGCTTCGTTTAATTAAGCCAAAATTCTTCATGCCGATCCACGGTGAATACCGGATGCAAAAAATGCATGCAAAGCTTGCAGTTGATTGTGGCGTAGAAGAAGAAAATTGCTTTATCATGGACAACGGTGAAGTATTAGCCCTCTCTGAAAATACGGCACAGGTTGCAGGGAAAATCCCTTCCGGCTCTGTCTATATTGATGGTAGCGGCGTAGGTGATATCGGAAATATCGTTCTCCGCGATAGAAGAATTCTTTCAGAAGAAGGTTTAGTTGTTGTCGTAGTGAGTATTAATATGAAGGAATTTAAAATTGCTTCAGGACCAGACCTTATTTCTCGTGGATTTGTTTACATGAGAGAATCTGGTGATCTAATTAATGATGCACAAAACTTAATTACTAAACACTTAAATAAGGTTATGGAACGAAAAACAAGCCAATGGTCTGAAATTAAAAATGAAATTACAGACACGTTAGCACCATTCCTTTATGAGAAAACAAAACGTAGACCAATGATTCTTCCAATCATTATGGAAGTGTAAGGTACTAAAAAAGCTCCAGCCTCGAGGCTGGAGCTTTTGTGTTATTCAAGGACCTTCTTTTCAAATCGGTCAATGTCGGTATCATTTCCTATTACGATTAATACATCATTAAGGTAAATCGTTTCCTTTGCTTGTGGAGAAACAATAATTTCTTCTCCTCTTTTAATTGCAACTATATTTAGTCCATATTTCTTACGGATATCCAAATCAATTATTGTGTGACCACTAAGCTTACCGTTAGCAACGATCTCTACTATGCTATGCTCATCAGAGAGTTGTAGATAATCAACCACATTGCTCGAGGCCATATTAGTTGCAATTCGTTTCCCCATATCCCTTTCCGGGTGTACAACATGATCCGCTCCAATTTTCCTAAGGACTTTTTCATGATAATCATTTTGTGCTTTAACTGTAATACGTGCAACTCCTAATTCCTTTAAGATTAGGGTAGTTAAAATACTCGATTGAATATTATCGCCGATGGCTACAATTACATGATCAAAATTCCGAATCCCGAGGCTTTTTAATACATTTTCATCTGTTGTATCACCAACCACCGCATGGGAAGCAATCATCGCATATTCATTTACTCGCTCTTCATTTACATCAATAGCTAATACTTCCATTCCTTCATCAGTTAGCGTCCGGCAAATACTACCTCCAAAACGTCCTAACCCAATTACCGCATAACTCTTCTTCATAATAGACTCCCCCGCTAACTCATTAATCATGTTGGTACTATCATAGCATTCTGGTGCTTGAGAGCGCCACTAATCTTGTCTATTTCGTTTTCGTCTCTGTTTAAATACTAGTAAACCTATGAATCCGATTGCACCCAATACTATAAGGATAGGTAGGTTTCCAATAATAAAAACAACAACTCCTGACAAGAAAGCTAAGAGCATGTTCGTACTCTTCATAAATTGTTTTTTTGTTTTTTCCCATGTATTTAACTGGTCTTTATTAAGGTCAGGAACGCTCACCTTATTCTCGTAAAGGGTAATTGTCACTGTAGAAAGTGATGTTTGATTTTCTAGATATTTCATTCTACCTTCAATGGTTTCTATTTCCTCTTGAACAACAGCTAAATCAGAAGAGATTTTTAATAGATCCTCTGTTTTAGCTGCATTCTTCATAAAAGATAGGAGCCGTTCTTCCACTACTCTTTTTGATTTTAATCTGGATTCAAGGTCAACATATTCTTCCGTTACATCTTGCCCAGAAATGTTTCTTTGTAGTACTTCTACAGCTTCCCCCTCCGCATCATGTAGAAAGGTCTGAAAATATTTTTGCGGTATTCGTATAACAATTCTTCCGCTTAATTGTTCGTTCCCCTCTTTTGCCACGTTGGATTCTGAAATATAGCCTCCATATTTTACTGCTTTTTCTTCTAAACTTTGGACTGTCTTCTCAAATTGCTTTACCCGGAGCTGCAAATCCGCTTGATAAATAACCATCTGACTGGTTACCTCTAGTTTACCAGACTCTTTTGGTTGTGGCCCCTTATCTTTTTCACCTGAAGCATTCAATGTTTCCTCTTGGCTTCCAGATGGAGCAGAATCCATTACCGCTTTTTCTTCGTTCATCTTAGCCGATTCACTTTTACTGCTAGAACTACATCCTGCTAAAATCATGCACATAATCAGTAAATAAATTGGTACCCATTTAATTAATCTTTTCATAACCTTGACACCCCTTTTATATATCGTCTTTGCCAGGCAGAATAAATACACCAGTTCCGGTATTATTAATACGGACGATAAAAAGGACACAAGGTTACAACACATCTACTTATTATTAAAAATAAACAAAAAACCGTCCGTTTGATGAAACGGACAGTCTTCTTTTTCATTTATTCTGTTTTTTCTAACTCATCTAATACTCGATTTACGCGCTTTTCAAGCATTTTCATTCCGCTTCCGCCTGCTTGGAAATGTCGAAGTTTCCCTTCACGATCGAATACATAGTAGGCAGGAACATATTGATTTTCAAGCGCTTCAGTAAGCTTATGCTCACTATCAACAAAAATCGGTTGAGTGATACCGTGTTCAGCTGCTACTTGCTTTATTTCTTCCAGGTTCAGGTCATTTTCAGAACGGGGCATATGAACGGCCACAACATTTAGCTTGTCCTTAAAATCATCACGGAATTGATTTACCTGCGGCATCGCTTCCTTACATAAATGACAGCTAATAGACCAGAAATGGATTAATGTTGGTTTCTCACCAATTAAATCCTCTCTTGTCACTTGTCCGTTTAACCATTCTGTTGCACCCGCTAACTCCGGCATTGGTTCACGTAATTTCATTTGAAAATCCTCCTATTAAAAAGACCTAACACTTTAAAAAGGTTAGGTCTATCTTTTGTTTGTTAAAAATTAAACATTAAGTGTAGCTTGTCCAGGCTTCCAGTTAGCTGGGCAAAGACCACCAGTTTGTAATGCTTGAAGAACACGTAGTGTCTCATCCACGTCACGGCCAATGTTGTTGTGGTTAACAACAGCGTACATTAATTCGCCTTCAGGACTGATGATGAATAATCCACGTAATGCAATACCTTCTTCTTCAATTAACACTCCATAGTCACGTGCTACAACATGGTTAGTGTCAGCAGCTAGAGGATAGTTCAAGTCGCCAAGACCATTTTCTTTGCGATCTGTTTTAATCCAAGCAAGGTGAGTATGAATAGTATCAGTTGAAACACCGATAACTTCCGCATCAAGATCTTCGAACTCATCATAACGATCAGACAACGCTGTGATTTCAGTTGGACATACAAATGTGAAGTCCATTGGATAGAAGAACAATACTGTCCATTTATCATTTTTCATGTTTTCTTCAAGACTTACTTTTTTAAATTCTTTGTTTGGCATAACCGCATCCATTTCAAATCGTGGAGCTTGTTTACCTACCATACGTTCTGGCATACCGAATCCCTCCAATAATTAAATAAAATGAGTTTATAGCAAGTCTTAATTGCTATCTCTTTGACATTTTCATTATAGGATAAAGACTATTTTGAGTCAATATTAAATTATAATTAATTTAAATAAATATTAATTATTAACTATAACCTAAATCTCCCTTATTAAGTTTTGCCCTATTCGCAACAGAATAAACGACGATATGTAACAATATTCTTTTTATTCTATTTGATTTTATCATTTCTAAACGATAAGTTGAAATGATAAGGCTTGTACTACAGGTAACTTTCGTTTCCTTTAAACTCGATATATGTCGTCATGGCTTTTACTGCAACATCAATTGCACTTTCATTTGGATTTAATTTGGAATGATGTAAACCGAATGGTGAATCTACACCAAGCCAAAACATCAGCCCTGGAATTTCTTTGAGCATATATCCAAAGTCTTCGCCAGTCATCGCTTCCTTACATTCAACCACACGGATATCAGTCTCTTCCCCGATGATTTCAATGAATTCTGTTGTAATTGACTCATTATTATTTACCTGATAATACATGGAACCATAATCAATTACCGCTTTACAGTCAAAGCCTGTTTCGATCCCTTTTACCAACGCTTCTATACGTTGTTTCACCTTTCGCATCGATTCTGGTGACAACGTCCGAATAGTCCCTTCAAGCCTAGCTTTCTCTGCAATAATATTTTGAACTGTTCCTCCTGTAATCTTTCCTACTGTCACTACAGCACTATCTAATGGGTCCACATTTCTTGAGATAATTGTTTGCAACTGATTAACCAGCATGCACGCAGCAACAACCATATCATTTGTTTGGTGGGGATACGCGGCATGACCTCCCTTTCCAATGAGGTCAATGAACAATTCTGAAGTATTGGCAAATAACAACCCAGACTTTAATGCAATCGTTCCTACAGGATACTCTGGTGCTATATGAAGAGCAAAAATCATATCCGGTTTCCATTCCTGCATAATGTCCGATTTCAACATTGGTTCTGCCCCTCCAGGACCTTCCTCGGCTGGTTGAAAAACAAATAAAAGATTATCATTAATTGGCTTCCGGATAAAGTGAGTCAACACTCCGAGAGCAATGCTCATGTGGAAATCATGACCGCAGGCATGCATATTTGAATCGTGTTTTGAGGAAAAAGATAATCCTGTTTCCTCACTTATTGGAAGACCATCAATGTCCGATCGGTATCCAATCGTTTTTTGAGGATTTAACCCCTTGAGCATGACAAATAAACCCGTCTTCCACTCCTTAATAGTTAGCCTTTCCTGTGGTAGAGATTTTAGATAAGACAACAAATACGCCTGTGTCTTGAACTCCTGGAAACCAAGTTCAGGAATTTGATGTAAATCACGTCGGATTTTAATTAATTCATTCACTACCTTCACCCTCTTCTCTCCTATAAAACAAGCGTGGAGAAGCTCCACGCCTTGTTTTGTTCTTATAATTGACGAAGCTCTTGCATAATCTCAGTCTTTGATTTTGTTTTTTCGTCAATATCCTTAATTTTCTTTGCAGGTGTGCCTGCAACTACTGTGTACGGTGGAACGTCTTTTGTCACAACTGCTCCTGCAGCAACCACAGAGCCTGTACCAACTGTAACACCTTCAAGGACTACTGCATTCGCACCGATCAATACATCATCCTCAATGACAACTGGCTTTGCTGATGGTGGCTCAATTACCCCTGCTAATACAGTTCCAGCACCAATATGGCAATTTTTACCAACAGTCGCTCGACCACCTAGGACAACACCCATATCAATCATAGTCTTCTCACCAATAACTGCACCAATATTGATGACTGCACCCATCATTATAACTGCATTATCACCAATTTCCACCTGATCACGGATGATTACACCTGGTTCGATACGGGCATTGATGTTTTTAGTGTCTAGAAGTGGAATTGCAGAATTTCTGCGGTCATTTTCTAGTACATAATCTTCTATTTTTGCTTGATTTTCTTCTAATACTGCATTAATTTCTGACCACTCACCAAAAACTACACCAGTATTTCCGTTAATAAACACTTTTGTATCGCTGCCAAAATCTAATCCTTCTAACTCACCCTTCAAATACACTTTAACTGGAGTCGATTTTTTACTATTTTGAATAAAAGAGATAATTTCATTTGCATCCATCATTTTCATATTGTTGCCCCCTATGTAGTTGATCTAATAAAGTAGAAGCGACTTGTCGCTTCAGTTATTATAGAAAATACTTTAACAAACAAAAGAGTTGAAAACAAGAAAAACAACATCAATCTTCTGAAGATTCGGCGATATGTTCCTTAATTAGTTCGACAAATGCTTGAACCTGTTTTAACTGGAAAGAAGATTCATAACCAAGCAGCCAAGTATCCCGTTTTAATGCTTCATTATTCTCATTTACAAGTGGAATTTTGAAAATGTCCCTCTCCGCCTTAGTTAAGGTAATTCCTGGCAAAATAGCATAGCCAATACCATTAAAAGCCATCTGTTTACACGTTTCAATTTGGTCAACCACAACTGTTCTCTTTGGGGACATTTTAAAATTTCGCATCCACCAATCCTGAATTTCCTGATAGTAATTGGAATCACTTTTAAACTGAATAAAAGGACGATCGGTCGCCAAGACCTGCTCTGGTCTGGTAATTTCTCTGTCAACTAAATACAGAGGATCATTAAATAGGTGTACCTTTACCCCTTTCCAGTCCGGTGTACCACGTATAATCCCAATATGAACCTGATCATCGTATAGGCATTTTAAAATCTCACTGCTCCACCCAGTTACTAATGAAATTTTCGCTTGTGGATATTTATCAATAAACTTTTTTAAAACTTGTGGCAGCCAATTTTGTCCTACAATTGATGCAACAGCAATTTTTAATGTCCCTGAAACGCCTGATTGAAGGGAGTGAATTGTCTCACGAACTTTCTCCTGTTTCTTTAGTACATCATTCACAAAATCAATCACATGTTCTCCAGATGGTGTTAGGGCTAACCCCTTTTGCGACCGAATAAATAATTTCGTACCCCAATCTTTTTCAATTGTTTGTAAACGCTGAGAAAGAGCGGGTTGCGAAACAAACAGCCGTTCAGAAGCTTTTCGCATATTCATTTCCTGTGCAAGTACAGATAATAAGTGAAATTCTGATAATGAGGACAACGTAATCCCTCCTAAAAAAAGCCCTGTGAACTTTACACAGACCCTTCATCCTTTTTTTTCGGAATAAAAAAGATTAAAACTAGACTAATTATAGCAAATGTAAAGACCACATAATAAACCGTATGTAATGATAAAGTTAGTCCATCCTGTAAAATCCGGCGAACCCCTCCCGCGAGTTCTTCACGCTCACTTGCCTTTAAGAGAATATTTGTATCGTCTACTGATAAAGAAGGATCTTTTTGGCTAAAGTAAGCATTCAATCTGTTATTCAGTATTCCTCCCAGTAATGCTGCCCCTATTGTATTGCCCAGATTTCGCATGAACATGTTTGCCGCTGTTGCTATTCCTCTTTGCTGCCAGCTAACAGTACTTTGAATAGAAACAATAAATGCCGTTGATGTTAGACCCATACCTACACCTACAAAAAAGGAACCCACTGCTGCCCATATTGGACCAGAAGAAGATGACATCGTGATAAAAACAAAGCTCCCTAGGATTAAGAACACGCCACCAATTATAGAAGTTTTACGATAACCTATTGAGATAAGCATTCTCCCTGCAAGTGTAGAGGCAATTGGCCATCCAATAGACATCGTAGTTAATGTAAAACCGGCTACAATTGGTGTTTGTTCCATAACGCCTTGAACAAAAGTAGGTAGGAAGCTTGATATTCCAATTAACATAATTCCAGTAGTCAATGAAGTTATATTAGCTATAAATATGGAACGCTCTTTCCATATCGAAAATGGCATAACCGGCTCAATCGCACGACTTTCCTGAAAAACGAATGCAATCAAGGCGAGTACTGATAAAACTAAAAGACTAACAATTTGCCAAGATCCCCATGCCCAATGGCTTCCTGCTTCTACGAGGACAAACATAAGTGAGGATATTGTAACAGTTAATAAAACCGCCCCAATATAATCAATGTCATGTTTTTTCTTTTCAACATTTTCATGAAGATACATCCATAGTCCTACTAAGGAGAGTATACCAAGAGGAATGTTTATCCAGAATACATAATGCCAGCTGACATATTGAACAAGTAATCCACCAACTGCAGGACCTGTAATGGCGGATATCCCCCACACACTTGATAGATATCCCTGAATCTTTGCTCTTTCTTCAGCTGTATAAATATCTCCGACAATAGTTGTCGCAATCGGCATGACAGCACCCGCACCGAACCCTTGAATCAATCGAAAGATGATGAGTGTTTTCATAGATGTCGCAAACCCACAAAGAATAGAACCTAATAAGAAAATAATAATCCCAAACGTGAGAATCGGCTTTCGACCGAATAAATCTGATAATTTCCCATAGATAAGTACCGTTATTGAATTCATTAAAAGATAGGCAGAAAAAACCCAACTATAAAGTGTGAAACCACCCAAATCTGCTACTATTGCCGGCATGGCGGTTGAAACAATTGTTGCCTCAATCGCCCCCATAAACATGGCTAGCATTACAGACGCTAATACAAGTGGCTTTTTCGTTTGCTTTTTTCGAGCACTGCCTGCTGCGGCATTCTTAGTGGTGGTATTACTCATCCTAACACCTCATATCTTTAAATAAATACAGCTCCCTAATTGGGAGCTTTTACTATCTTATTTTTTAAACCTTTTTACTACCTTGTTTAGTTGGTTTAATACCGTGCTTCTTGGGAGTATGCCCTCAAAGAAGCCTTCCTCTGTTTCTACACAAAGGAATGGATGGTTAACCAATAAATCTAAGCACAAATAGATTGAATCAGTCACTTTTACTCGAGGTAAAGAACTCTTCATGACCTCTTCTACCCGTTTATTTTCAAGCGTTTCAAATTCAATTCGTTCAAGTCCAAGAATAGAATCCATTATGATGGGGGTACTGATTAACCCATGTAGTTTATAATGCGGGTCTAAAACAGGTATAGCTGTATAACCACTTTTTGTTAAGACCAACAATGCATGTTCGAGACTGTTTCCGATTTGCACATGTGCAACGCGCTCTGATGGTATCATTAATTCTTCTATCGTATACTCTAAAAATTCCCCGCTTGGAAGACTGATCATCGCCGAAAACTCCTCAATATTTGTTTTTCTACAGACTTATTTTATCATAGTTTTCGGGGGTCTGTGAAAAATTTAAATCATATTCGAAAAAGAAAGGAACCCGAGGGTTCCTATTGAATCAAATCAAAAATTTCAATTGTAATCATGTCAATATTATCAAATTGATATCTTTTTGGCTTTTCCTTCTCGTTATATATTTCTAATTCAAATGTTTCTGTTTTCGGATGAAATGTTACCTGACATTTTCTTTCACCATTTACCTCAAAATAGCGTTGCGCTGGTTCACCACTATTTGATTGTTCCTGTAGGTTTTTTAATCTTGTTAATATACCTTGAAGCTGTGACATTTGCTTCTTCTCCTTTCAAACACAAACATAACTGTATACAGATATGTTTCTCATTTGGCCTATTTCTATCCTGATTGAAGATTTTTTCAGAATTTTACAATCGAGTGAATTTATATGCCAATATTAAAAGAATAAAATAACAAACTCCATTTGTCCAAGTAAAAATAAAGAATTAGCTATTTTTTTTAGAAAACGCATAAAAAAATGGATCTCTTATTGAGACCCATCAATAAAAAGTAATGGCTACAAAGAAAACGATGAAAAGTAGTAAAGCAAAGAAAATTCCGTAGGCTAAAAAAATTGGATTTTTAATATATGCATGCTTCTGAACATGTTTTTCTATTTGAGTATCCATATTCCCTTCAACCACTTTCTGCTGTCTACCTAAAACCAGCGTATAAATAGCCGAAATGCCAAGAATTGCAATGATTAGAATTCCAAGAATATTGATAAAACCCATTAACAAAACCCCTTTTTAATGAAGTGTTCCGTATTGACCGGCTGTAGTACCCTCTTCATTAAAATGCCACTACAGGAATCTTTCTATTCAACTGTGTGTTTAAAGAAGTTGATCGTGCTCAAATAAATATTGGTACGAGATATCAATAAATAGATAATCATTCCCGTTCATTGGAAAGGAAAAAGTTCGAATGGTTTCACCTGTTTCAATGTCACAATATAAATCAGACAGAATACCTTTTTGATCATGACGCATTTTTATTATGTTTTCTAAAAAATAGGGACGCCAACTCCAGTTTTTATTTAAGTACTCAGATTGGCTGATCCAGCGATCTTTATCTTTAAAAATATTTGCTGACTTTTGAAACCCATCTTCGTCACATATATACATCCTAAATGCCACATGATCCATTTCCTTTATCAAAGCCTGAAAAAGTTCTTCATAATTTGCTTTTCTGTTTTTTATCACTAACTCCTGAACCTTTACTTGCAAGTTTTCTGCTGTAGTAAAAACAGCCTCTAACTTTTTCTTTTCATAGGAAATAAAATCATGAAATTTTTCTTTCAACCGATGCTTTAATAAGTCCCGTTCAATGAACTCAGCAGATGGTGGGTGTAAGTAATATCCCTGATAATAATGGCCGCCATTTTTCCAAGCAAATTGCAGCTGATAACTCATTTCAATATTTTCAAACAAAAGAGTAGCACCTATTTTCCTTGCAAAAAGCGACAAGGAGAACAAAACATCATTAAAGTTCATCCCTGTTGACGTCGATTTGAGCGGATGTAAATTAATCTTTAATATGTCTGGATTAAGCTGACCTAGACGTTCAAAATAATGACTTTCACTGTCAACACTAGCAATGGCAATTTTAATACCATATGTCCTGTAATACTGCAGAAGATGGTCAAATTGATCCACATCCCCAGTGTAATTTCGATCAGAGATTTCCAGAACTATTCGCTGAAGGTTTAACCCTCTTTTCTCAAAAGCTAAAAGCTCCTGTAGAAATGGCTCACCATGTTTATACATTAATAAACCGGCATTCCGATTTAAAAACAAGCGAATATCAGGATCTAGTTCCATTGCTTTTTCAAGCGCCTTTTTAACAATTAATAAATCCACTTCGTATTTATATTCATCAGGGATTTCTTCATCTTGAAAAAATGGACCCAAGCTTATTATATTGCCTTCAGATTGGTATCTCCCTAAGACCTCATAGGCTATTACCCGCTGTTCATCGGCACTAAAAATCGGCTGAAAATAGGGAAAGCAATTTTCAACATCCGATAGGATATCCAAAGCATCCATCTAAGTACCTCCAAAAAAATATTTTCATTATACCATACGCGTACGTGCCGTTTCTCGTTCTTTTCCAAAAGGATACCATTATAGCAACATAGATACAATCACATCCTACATATAAGCCCTTAAAAAAAAGGGCAGATGGTGATACCAAAAGATCAACGCTCTGAATGAGCGTTAAAGGAGGATTATTTTTGAAAAGGCTTTGCTTGGTAGCATTTCTCCTTCCAATGTTTGGTTGCAGCCATTTTAACGCGAATACAGAATCTGTCTCTAACATAGAAAGGACAGAGTCTAGAGTTCCGATACGTAAGAGTTCCGAGAACAAATCACTGACCGTCCCTATTAGTAATAAATCAAATACCATAACTGACGTTAAAGAACAATTAATAAATGTAAAAAACAAACCAATAAAGAGTAATTCTGTTAGTACTCCACCAAAAAAAAATTCTGCCATGCTTAATGTAGTTTTAATTAAGCAAAACCCCGAGTTGCGTTATGGGTGTGAGGTTACAAGTTTAGCGATGGTTTTGAATTATGCAGGCGTGAAAACAAATAAAATGGAGCTTTACCGCTCCATCCAGAAAGACCCAGATCCCATTATTCGTTCAACCAAAGGAGACATTCTACGCTGGGGAAATCCTGCTGATGGATTTGTTGGGGATATGACTGGCCGACGAGCAGGGTATGCTGTGTTTGACAAACCGATGATTGCATTAATCAATCAAAAACTACCGGGAAGAGCGGTTAATTTAACTAACCAACCCTTTGACAAAGTATTAGAGCACCTAGCTGCGGGTTTTCCAGTTGTAGTCTGGACGACTGGAGATTACCGACTGCCTGACCGGTGGGAAGGCTGGTACCATGGAAAACAGTACATCAAGACACCACTTGATTTGCATGCAGTAGTGTTAGTTGGGTTTGATGCCAATTACGTATATTTAAATGATCCACTATCAGGTAGAAAACAGGTTAGAGTCGGTAAAACACAGTTTATCTCCTCCTGGAAGGCTCTACAAAGTCGAGCAGTAAGTTATAAATAATATAAGGCAGTCAAATTGACTGCCTTTTTTTAGTGTTTATTAGTATCTTTTGAACCGTATATGCATAAAAACTACCAAGTACCTTTTTCACTTGCAATATGGGGTAATTTTAAAGACAATATTAAAGGACCCCTTAAGTCCAATAACAGAAGGCTGGTAGAATAATGGCTAAAAAGCAAACGAGGAGAACATTTCTAAAACGATCATTCGGTTCATTTCTTGCCGTTCTCGGAGTAAGTTCAGGGGGCTATCTTTATGCAAACCGCATTGAACCTTCATTACTCGATATCCAAGAAAAACAAATAAAACATCCGTTAATCCCAAAAGGCTTTAATGGAATAAAGATGGTCCAATTTAGCGATACCCACCTTGGATTTCAATACACCCTTACCCAATTTAAGCGGTTAGTCGATAAAATAAATTCTATACAGCCAGATATTATAATCTTTACTGGAGATTTAATGGACGAGCCAAATAAATACACGGAAATCAATAAACTTGTAGGTCTTTTAGAAAAATTACATGCCCCCCTTGGAAAGTATTGCATATTTGGTAATCATGATCATGGTGGCTACGGTTCAGACATTTACCGTAATATTATGGAAACCACAAATTTCAGCGTCTTACTAAATGAAGCTAAAGAAATAAAAGTAAAGGATGGAAGTGCTATCTTTTTATTAGGAATTGATGATGCCATGTTAGGAAGGCCCAATTTACCTCTTGCCTTAAAAAATGTTCCTAACGATGGTTTTAAAATCTTACTTTCACATGCCCCAGACCTTGCCGAAACAGCTGCACAATACCCGATTAACTGGCAAATAAGTGGCCACAGCCACGGTGGACAAGTTAAACTTCCTTTCATTGGTCCGCTTGTTATACCGCCTTATGCCAAAAACTATCCAGAGGGACTTTATACCATAGGAAATAATCACAAGTTAACTCTATATGTCAACAGAGGCATTGGAACTACTAGATTACCTTTTCGGTTTATGTCTAAACCAGAGCTAACCATTTTTACATTACTCTCAGCAGAAGACAAATAAAAAATCCTTATCAAAAATAAATGATAAGGATTTTCTTGCGTTTAGTTTCCAGCTTTTTTTTTCAAAAATTTCTTTTCAAGCTCTTCAACAGGAAGTGGGTTAGAATAAAAATATCCTTGAATTTTATCACACTTTGCCTTAGCTAAAAATTCTACTTGTTGTTGAACCTCCACACCCTCAGCAATCACTTCCAAACCTAAACTTTGGCCTAAGTGAATAATCGACCTAATAATAGCAGCATCTTTTTGATCTACAAGAATATCCTTAATAAATGATTGATCAATTTTTAAGCCATCAATAGGAAATTGTTTTAAATAACTTAAGGACGAATACCCAGTCCCAAAGTCATCAACCGAGATGGATATCCCAAGCTCCTTCATTCTTTTTAAAATAGGAATTGTTTCTTTTGTATCCTGCATAGCCCCTTCAGTAATTTCAATCCCTAGAGAAGATGCTTGTATTCCATAGGTTTGAATCATTGATTGAATGAAAGGAACAAGATTTAGATGCAGGAATTGTTTAGGTGATATGTTTATCGCAACACGAATATCCATATATCCTAGGGAATTCCAGGTATGAATTTGTTGACAAGCTTTTTCAATTACCCAATAACCTATTGGGATGATTAGTCCCGTATCTTCTGCCAATGGAATAAATACATTAGGTGAAATAAACCCAAATTCACTATCTTTCCAACGCAGCAAGGCTTCAAAACTTTTTACTTCTCCTGTGGTGATATTAATCTGTGGCTGATAAAACAAAGACAGCTCATCTTTTTCAATAGCCTTTCGCAGGTGTGTCTCTAACGTAACCACATTTGTAAAATCAGAATTCATTTCAGTACGATAAAATTGAAAATGTGCCTTTCCTCTTTCCTTTACACGATAAAGTGCCTCGTCAGCGTTTTTGATTAGCATCTCCGCATCATTTCCGTCATCGGGATATAAGCTTATTCCTATGCTGGTTGAAATATAATACTCCTGGGTATTTAAATAAAAGGATTGTGAGAACACAGAAAAAACTTTTCTGACAAAAGAACTTGCCCTTTCTCGATTAGCCGCGAGCAAAAGAACAGTAAACTCATCACCACCTAGACGATAAATATAGCATGTATCACTTTGAAATTGAGATAATCGATCAGCAACCTTTTTTAAAATCTCATCTCCTGCCAAATGACCGAGAGTATCATTAAGGAACTTAAACCTGTCAAGATCAATTGAAAATAAAGCAAATCCTTTTAATTTATTTTCAGGCAAATGAATTTGATCATTTAATTGTTCCAGTAAGGCTCTTCGATTTAATAATCCCGTTAATTGATCGTGAAAAGCCATAAACTTTATCATTTCCATATTTTTAACTTTTTCTGATAGGTCCTTTAATATCACATATAGCCCTTTGATTTCGTTATGAATGACAATTGGAACAGTTTTAATATGGACAATAAGTAAATAGCCTTTCGAATGAATAACCTTACAATCATGTGCCTCAAGTGCTATGCCAGTACAAGATTTCTGTAAGAGCACTTTAAATTTCTCAATATCCCTGTCATTTATCAAGTCGTAAATCGATCGATTGATTATTTGCTTTTCTGAGTAGCCTGTTAAAAGGGAAGCCGCAGGATTGGCCTCTAGTATTTTCCCATTCAGGTTAATGGTAAAGATTGAATCAAGGTTATGTTCAATAATGGATCGATATCTCTGCTCACTTTCAATTATTTTATTTTTCTCCTGTAACCATTCAGTCACATCTCTTGTGACTGCTACAATATAACTAATGGAACTGTCTTGATCCAAAACTGGAGTTAAGAGAGTTTCACCATATATTTTTCTTCCATCAATTAATTCAAATTGGTCGTCAAAGGTTATGACTGTTTTTCTTTTTACTAATTTCTCATATTTTCGCTGAAGGGAATTTGCGAATGAAAGGGGCAGCACTTCTTGAAATGTCTTTCCAATGGATTCTACAGAAAGGTTAGCTTTTTTCATGCCAGATTCATTGACAAATATATATCGAAATTGTGGTCCTTCTTCTACCTTCATTACAAAGACCATATCTTGAATGTGCTGAAAAATAATATCAAAAATAATTTTCTGTATTTTTCCGCTGGCTTTGCCAGAAGCTAATTCATTCGTTAATAAATTATTTAAATGCTCCATTAAATCATCCTTCAGCTGAAAAATTCTGATTTCTTACAATAATGTTTTTACATTCTAGTATATCTATTTTACAATGAATTTAATTGAATGAAAGTAATTTATTGAAAATAATGATTATTTCGCCAAAATTTTTTAGACATATATATTGCTATGTTTCTATTTTTTTAAAAAAGAGGTATAATAAAGTTGCTTTAACAAAATGAAAGGAGAACATACCTTGAATCACGACCAGAAATATCCCCTATCCAAACTAAATCTAACCATCGAAAACCTCGCTCAAGCAGTCTTTATTGTGAATCGCCATGCAAAAACAGCAACTAATCCCAAATTCTTGTACAAATTAAAACAGGAATCACTAAAAAAATTAATCCAAGAAGGCAAGGCAAAAAAAGTAGGACTCCACTTTTCAGAAAATCCTAGAAACAGCCAACAGCAATCCGATGTGCTCGTTGAATGTGGCAGATATACCTTCCATATTCCTCCCATTAAATCTGATTTCCATGAACTTCCCCATCTTGGTAAACTTGATGGACGTGTTAGAAATCCCAAGGCGACCCTTTCACTAAGTTTCGCTAAAGCTTTATTGCAAACCTACACAGGGATAACTGAAATAGAGAATCCAGTATCCATATCAAAGAAAAATCAACGACCATACCAAAAACCTATATTCAAAAAATTAGGAGAAAGATATTCTTAATAACTAAGAACAAGGGTGACCAAATACTAAACTGGTCACTTTTTTTATTGATGTAAAGAATTCTTATATTCGCTACAACTTCTTGATAGTTTTGTGAACAAAATCACAAAGCAATAGACTCAAATTAAAAACCGCATTACAATACAGTCATAAGAAGTTATTCCAAAACATTAGTATAAACTTTAAAAGAGGTGCTTTTAATTATGAAAGGAACTGCCATTTTATTTCAGGAGCAGAACATTACATTTATTGAAGATGTTGAACATTCCTTTTACGAAGAAATAAAAGAGCAATGTGGTTGTGAACAATGCAGCTGCAAGCTTGATGAGAAGATCATCGATTTCGGTTCTGTGTCACCTGTATTCTGGCATGAAGATGAAATCGACTGGGATTACGGTTATTAATCAAACTCAATAATTTCGATATAAAATTCCCCTCCCCCTAAAAAACGGTCTGAGATAACTCAGGCCGTTTTTAATTTAATTGTAGGTTGCTTGCTTACAAAATGTCTAAATTCATGATATTCTAAACGAAGATTACTCCTTAACTGGAAGGATGGACAAAAATTGGAACACTTAGTAAATAACAGAGTTAAAAATATCGAAATATCAGGAATTAGAAAATTCTTTAATATGGTTTCTCACATGGATGACCTGATCTCGTTTACCATAGGCCAGCCTGATTTTCCTACGCCAGAACATGTGAAAAAAGCTGGGATTGATGCGATTGAAAAAGACTTTACTTCCTATACTCACAATGCAGGAACAATCGAATTACGGAAGGCTGCTTGTGAGTTTGTTGAAAAAAAATATGAATTGGAATATAAAGCAGATTCCGAAATAATTGTAACTGTCGGAGCAAGTGAGGCAATAGATATTGCTTTTCGAACCATATTGGTGGAAGGGACGGAAGTTATTTTACCTGGTCCTATTTATCCTGGATATGAACCCATTATCCGAATGATGGGTGCTGTACCAATACACGTAGATCTTAGAGAAAATCAATTTCGTTTCACTTTAGAAACGATAAAACCATTTATCACTGAAAAGACACGATGTATAGTGCTTCCCTATCCATCCAACCCTACTGGTGTCAGTCTATCAGAGGCTGAGCTCAAAGATATCGCAAATTTTTTAAAAGATAAAGATATCTTTGTTCTTGCAGATGAAATCTACAGTGAACTTTCCTATGACCAGAAACACACGTCTATTGCGCGTTTCTTAAAAGAAAAGACTATTGTGATTAATGGCCTTTCGAAATCCCACTCAATGACTGGCTGGAGAATAGGCTTTCTATTTGCTCCAGAAAACATTACAAAGCACATTTTAAAGGTGCATCAGTATAATGTCTCATGTGCTAATTCCATTGCTCAGAAAGCCGCATTAGAGGCTTTAACAGTAGGAATAAATGATGCTTCAGCTATGAAAGAAGAATATGTGATAAGAAGGGATTATGTGTTTCATCGATTAACATCCATGGGACTTGATACAGTTAAGCCTGATGGAGCATTTTATTTCTTTGTTAAAATCCCTGAGACAATTCCTTTAAATAGCTTTGATTTTGCCATCAAATTAGTGAATGAAACAAAAGTTGCCGTAGTTCCCGGCAGTGCATTTTCTGAATTCGGAGAAGGCTATTTCCGTTTATCCTTTGCCTGCTCCATGGAAACGCTAGAAAATGGGCTCAATCGAATGGAACAATTTATGAATAATTTGAAATAGCTAAAACCCCCTCATCTAAAAATGAGGGGGTTTTTGTTTAAAGTCTGTTATCCTTTATATTTTCCGTTATTCTTTGGTGCTTTTTCTTTTTTAGCTTTATCTTTATGAATTTTATTGGTGGCAGCTGAACCCATTTCATGTGCAAATTCTTCATTTAATACTGCAGAATCAAAACCCTTTTTGTTTTTTTGCTGTGGGTCATTCTTTTTTGTCCGTTTTGCCATATTGATTCCTCCTGTCTTCTTAAGGTTCTATACTAGTTTCTTGAAGACAAGAAAAATTTATGCTTGGGAGATTGTGGCCACCTTGTATTAGTTCTTCCAATATTTATAAAGAGCTTGAGTACCGCTGTCTTCCTCCCCATTTTCAGCTAATTGTTCATAAAGCGACTTCGCCAATGCGAGTCCAGGCACGGGCATATCCATTCGCTCAGCCTCGTCTAAAGCAATTTTCATATCCTTAATAAAATGTTTTATGTAAAAACCAGGTTCAAAATTCCCTTTCAGCATCCTCGGTGCAAGATTGCTTAATGACCAGCTCCCAGCTGCTCCTGTTGTAATGCTTTTTAATACGGTTTCAGGGTCAAGCCCTGCGTTTTCGGCATAGATAACTGCCTCACAGACACCAATCATGTTTGATGCAATGGCAATTTGATTGCACATTTTTGTATGCTGGCCTGCGCCTGGTTTTCCTTGATACACAATATTTGTACCCAAATGCTGCAGAAGAGGAGATATTGCTTCAAATGCTTCCTTTTCACCACCCACCATAATGGATAGCTTCGCTTCCTTTGCACCTACATCTCCTCCAGAAACAGGGGCGTCTATGCTTTGAATCCCTCTTCTTTTGGCTTCTTCATATATTTTCACAGCTAGAGAAGGAGCAGAAGTCGTCATATCAATAAGGTAACTTCCTTCCCTTCCATGAGGAATTAATCCATTTTCACCAAAATACACTTCCTCTACATCCACTGGATAACCGACAATGGTGAAAATCACATTTGCCTTTATTGCCACTTCTTTTGGAGTTTCGACCCACTCTGCCCCTTTCTCTACTAACTCATTTGCCTTTTCCTTTGTTCTAGAATAAATCACTAAAGGATAACCAGCGTCTAATAAATGACCGGCCATACTCTTTCCCATTACGCCAGTTCCAATAAAGCCAATTACGGTGTTATCTGGATTATGCAAATTAATCTTCCTCTCAATTGATTTTTTCTCTATTTTAGCACTATCATTTTGTTATTAGTTAAAATTTGCATAAAAAAAGACCGAAACGTCCAGTCGTCCGGTCTCCGTGCTCCATCTCCAAATTTATGCACATATTAATGATGTCCTTACTCAATAAAAAATAAACCATTATAATTCAGAAGAAAAGTTTGTTAAATAGGTTCGTCCAAATACTTCCTTATCATTAAATACTTCTATAGAGACTGCTTGATCTCTTTCAATCATATTTTTTAGCTCATAAATATGTAAATCCTTTTTTAATGGAAGTGGGTCCATAAAGATATACTTCTCGCCTTTTTCACTTACCTCTAAATACTCACCGTTAAGGACTTGCTCTTCTCCATAAATAATTTCTCTTTTTCCAATGGCCTCAGCTAATTGATCATCATGGATCGTAACCTTTACTTTATACATCTGATGGCCTTCTAAAATCTCATTGTTTATTCGAAAGCGAAATTGCAGCTCATTGTTTTTCGTTAATAATGCATCTGCATACCGATTCACAATTAACTCATTTGAGAAAAATAGCCCACAGCCACTTAAAAAAGAAATACAAAAAACTCCAATAAGTAAGGCAAACATTCGATGAATTTTTCTTCGCATTCATAACACTCCCCTTTATTTTTACCATAGCCATAATTGAACGGTAATAAACGTAAAGAAAGGTTAATAAAGGAAAAAAAACAACATAAACTAAATAGCCTTTACCATGCCCCCATCTACTAGGAAAGAACTTCCAGTCATATAGGAATTTGCATCTGAAAGGAGAAATGCAGCAACATTGGCAAACTCCTCAGGAGTTCCGTACCTTTTCAATGGAATACCTGCTTTTACTTGAAGTTCAACCGCTTCCCTCTCTACACCCAGCTTATCGGCATTCACTTGATCTAAATGTTTAACACGATCAGTCGCAATTCTGCCAGGAGCAATAGTGTTTATTAAAATATTATAAGGCGCTAATTCTGTTGCCAACGTCTTTGATAAACCTACGATTCCTGTTCGGAATGTATTGGAAAGGATGAGACCAGGAATAGGTTCTTTTATTGATGAGGAAGCTATATTTAGTATTTTCCCCCCCTGTTGCTTTAAAAAAGGCAATGCAGCACGAATGACACGTACATAGGATAACAAATTCAGTTCAAATGAAGTTTGCCAATCTTCGTCCGTTAAGTCTTCGAACGCTCCTGCTCGTGGACCACCTGCATTATTTACTAGTAAGTGTAGACCTCCGAACGTCTCATTAGTGACAGCAACTAACTGGTTAATATCATTTATGTTTGTAATATCCGCTTTTTGAAACGCTACTCGCCCTGTACCGATTGACTGAAGTTCTAATGCTTTTTGTTTTAATTTTTCTTCTTCACGGCCTGAAATCATGACGTTGACACCTTCTTTTACAAGCCTTTCTGCAATCGCATATCCTAGTCCTTGACTGGATGCTACAACCAAAGCTGATTTACCAGATAAATTTAGTTCCATATTTTATTCATGCCTCCTTATTATTCTATCTTCAGTATACAAGATTACCAAAGAAAGGTAGTGGTAGAAAACTCAAAAAAAAGGCGGAATATTTGATCCGCCTTTTTTTTGTCAACTTATATTTAGAATGTATGGCCAAGATCCTTTGCACGTGCAATAGCATTCTCTTTAATTTCTTGTGCTTTATCCGGCATCGCATTATGACCTTCGACGAAAAGACCTTCAAGCTCATTGATACCAAAGAAGCTCATCATGACACTTATATAACGGTGACCCATTTCCATCTGTGCCGCTGGTCCTTCAGAATAGATTCCACCGCGCGCTTGGATGTGTAAAGCTTTTTTGCCTGGTAAAAGTCCTACCGGCCCTTGTTCTGTATATTTAAACGTTTTACCTGCTACAGCAACAGAATCTAAATACGCTTTCATTACAGGTGGGAATGAGAAGTTCCATAATGGTGTGACAAATACATATTTATCAGCAGCGATAAATTGGTCACTTAATTCATTTAGACGGCTGACTTTTGCTTTTTCTTCAGATGAAAGTTCGTCAAATGCTTGTCCAGAACGGAGCTTTCCCCATCCACTGAAAACATCTGCATCGATATGAGGAATATTTTCACTGTATAAATCTACGTGAACTACTTCATCATTCGGGTTTTTTTCTTTATAGCTATCGATAAATGCTTTACCCACTGCCATACTATATGATTGTGATTCATCATGGGGATGCGCAGTAATGTATAATACTTGTGCCATTCTAATCACCTTTCTTGTTGTGTATAATCTAATATAGTTTGAATCAAAATCTTATAAAATAAACAATGAAATTTATTTTAATTTAAGACATCTTTAATTCAAGGTAATTATATAGGAGAAGAGGTTACCTTTCAAACAATCTGCTTTGTAAAAAATAAAAAAGGATTTGTCATGTGACAAACCCTAGCAAAGAACATTATTCATTTGTATCAAGTGAATAAGGATTACGACCGATGGTAATTCTCATTTCATCAGTCATCTGGAATGGTTCAGTTACTACTGCCTCGTTTGTTGCTTGGCCAAGTTGAGAACTTCCATCATAATGTACAGGCTTTTGTTCCATTTTCCTTTTCACCTCCACAGACTCTTACAGTTATCATATGTATATTTGTACCCATTTACCGCTTATTTCTCTAACTCATAATACCCATAATAACTAGTTAAAATTAACAGTAATACAGGTCTTTCTAACCATTATTATACTCCTTTTGTCACAAAAAAGACATAATTTTATAAAAAATAATAATATTATTTCATCATGTATATAAAAAAAGAGACTGACTAAAGTCAGTCTCTTTATAGATTCTTATTTTACTTAATAGCAGAATTAACTGCTGCAATTACTTGGTCAGTTGTTTGCATGTTGAGAACTTCTTGAGCTAGCTTCTCCATGTCAGACTTTTTTAAGTTCCGAATTAAGGAGCGAGCCTTTAGTATGGATGTTGCACTCATAGAGAATTCATCAAGTCCTAATCCTAAAAGAACAGGAATAGCTGTTTCGTCCCCAGCCATTTCTCCGCACATACCTGCCCATTTGCCTTCCGCATGCGCAGCATCGATTACCATTTTTACCAATCTTAAAATAGATGGGCTGTATGGCTGATAGAGATACGACACACGTTGGTTCATACGGTCAGCGGCCATTGTGTATTGAATCAAATCATTGGTTCCAATACTGAAAAAGTCTACTTCTTTAGCAAATTGATCAGCTAAAACAGCAGTAGAAGGGATCTCAACCATAATACCTAATTCAATATGTTCCGCAACTTTCTGATTTTCTGAAATAAGCTTTTGCTTTTCTTCTTCAAGAATCGCTTTAGCCTCTCTAAATTCATCTAAGGTTGCAATCATAGGGAACATAATTTTTAAGTTACCATAGCTGCTGGCACGTAATAATGCACGAAGCTGGGTACGGAAAATATCCTGCTCTTCAAGACATAAACGGATTGCACGGAAACCTAAGAATGGGTTTAATTCCTTAGGCAGCTCAAGATATGGAAGTTCCTTATCTCCCCCGATATCAAGCGTCCTTACTACAACAGGTTTTCCACTCATTCCTTCTAATACTGCCTTATACGCTTCGAATTGCTCTTCTTCTGTAGGAAGTTGGTCTCTACCCATGTAAAGGAATTCTGTTCTGTAAAGGCCTACCCCTTCACCACCATTTTCTGTAACTCCCTTTAAATCTTTAGGAGTTCCGATGTTGGCAGCCAATTCCACATGATGGTCATCAGCAGAAACAGTAGGTTCATTTACTAATTTCGCCCATTCTGCCTTTTGTAACTCATAATCTTCATGTGTCTTACGGTATTGTTCAACAAGTTCTGGTGTTGGGTTAATGTGAACTTCACCCTTTAAGCCGTCTACAACAACTAAGTCACCATTGTTAATTTCCTCTGTTGCCGTCTTTGTACCGACAACTGCAGGAATTTCCATCGACCGAGCCATAATAGCTGAATGAGAGGTACGTCCACCAATATTAGTTGTAAAACCTTTCACAAACTGTCTGTTTAATTGTGCTGTATCTGAAGGAGTTAAGTCCTCAGCAACAATAATTACTTCCTCAGCAATCATGCTTGGATTGACAATATGAACACCTAATAAATGTGAAAGAACACGTTTCGTTACATCTCGAATATCTGCAGCACGTTCTTTCATATATTCATTATCCATTTGTTCAAACATCATAATGAACATGTCTGCTGTTTCCTTTAGAGCAGTCTCAGCATTCACATTTTCAGACTTTATTTTATCTTCAATAGGTGCATTTAACTCTGGATCACTTAATACAAGAAGATGTGCTTCGAAGATGGCTGCTTTATCTGCACCAAGGTCAATTTTGGCACGATCGCGAATAGCTTCTAATTCACTTTTTGATTGCGCCATAGCTTGACGGAAACGATCTATTTCAGCAGCAGAATCTTCAACTGTTACTTTTTCGAAAGATAAATCTGGCTCAACCAAACGGTATGCCTTCGCAATGGCAATACCATTTGATGCAGCAATTCCATTTAAGAACGTCATTATTCTGCCAAACCTTCTTTTTTCAAAGTTTCTGCTAAGCTGTTTAATGCCTCGTCTGCATCGTTGCCTTCAGCAGTGATCACAATGTCAGCTCCTTGGCCCACACCTAGAGACATAACACCCATAATAGATTTTAAGTTAACTTTTTTGCCTTTATATTCTAATGTAATTTCAGAATCGAATCTGCTAGCTGTTTGAACTAATAAAGTTGCTGGTCTTGCGTGAATTCCTGTTTCTGCTATTACCTTAAATTGCTTTTCTGCCATGATTAATCAAACTCCTTTAATAAGTAAATGTATTTATTCTGACTTAATAAAAATAAACATTTCTTCTTATTTAGTCAACTAAATCAATAAAAGACTAAAGAATTAAAATCAATCCTTTTCAGCTTAATTTTTCCAAAAAACTAACCATTCATGTATTGATTTTAACCTCGTCATGATGTTTATTTGTATACAAGTGCTAGAATATCATTTTAATTCATAGTAAACAACTGAAAAACTCAAAAAACATTATTGTTCACAAAACTGTCAATAACTCTCAAAAACCCCCAAAACACTTTAATTATAACAGCACAAAAAGTTGTCTTTTAGGACAACTTTTTAAGGATTCCATTTATTTAAAGACCATGGCAGCGTTAACAGCCTTTTTCCAGCCTTCATATAAAGTCTTCCGATTTTCATCTGTCATCTTGGGATTAAATTGCTGTTCAATTGCCCATTGCTTAGAAATCTCCTCTTGATTATCCCAATAACCAACTGCGAGCCCTGCCAAATAGGCTGCTCCAAGTGCGGTAGTTTCATTGATGATTGGCCGCTCAACAGGAACATTTAAGATGTCACTTTGGAAGGACATTAAAAAGTTATTTTTAACTGCTCCTCCATCCACACGAAGCGTTTTTAATTCAATAAGTGAATCAGCTTCCATCGCTGATAAAACGTCTTTTGTCTGATAGGCTAAGGATTCTAGTGTGGCCCGGACAAAATGCTCTTTCGAAGTTCCTCGTGTTAATCCAAAAACTGCACCCCGGACATCACTATCCCAGTATGGAGTACCCAAGCCAACAAATGCTGGAACAACATAGACACCTGCTGTTGAATCTACCTTTGCTGCATAATCCTCGCTATCCTTTGCGTTCTTCAATATTCTTAGCCCATCCCGCAGCCATTGAATGGCTGACCCAGCAACAAAGATACTGCCTTCAAGGGCGTAGTGAACTTTCCCATTTAATCCCCAAGCAATAGTTGTTAGTAGTCCATGTTCTGATTGAACGGCTTTCTCCCCGGTATTCATTAACATAAAGCAACCTGTACCGTAGGTATTCTTAGCCATTCCTTTTTCAAAACACGCCTGCCCGAAGAGAGCTGCTTGTTGATCCCCAGCAACGCCAGCAATGGGGATTTCTTTCCCAAAAAAATGATAATCGACTGTATTAGCATATACTTCAGACGATGGTCGGACCTCTGGCAGCATGATTTTTGGTACACCTAAAATTTCTAATAGTTCTTCATCCCATTTTAGTTCAAAAATATTAAACATTAACGTACGGGAAGCATTAGAATAATCTGTAACATGCGCTCGTCCACCCGAAAGCTTCCAAATTAACCATGTATCAATGGTTCCAAGTAGTAATTTTCCATCATTCGCTTTTTCACGAGCATCCTTTACATTGTCTAGAATCCACTTTACCTTTGTACCTGAAAAATAAGCATCAATAAGCAAGCCCGTTTTTTCACGGAACAATTGATTGTAGCCTTTTTCTCTTAGTTCATCACAAATCCCGCTTGTCTGCCTTGACTGCCAAACAATCGCATTGTAAATCGGCTCACCTGTTTCTTTATCCCACACCACAGTGGTTTCACGCTGGTTAGTGATCCCTATGCCGGCTATTTGATTGGCTTTAATTCCTGATTCAGATAATACACCTGCAATAACTGAGAGAATGGAACCCCAAATCTCGTTAGGACTATGTTCTACCCATCCTGGTTGTGGAAAATACTGAGTAAATTCCTTTTGCGCTGAGTGGATGATTTCACCTTTTTTATTAAAAAGAATTGCTCTCGAGCTAGTTGTCCCTTGGTCCAGGGATAAAATATATTGTTCCAATCAAACCCCTCCTCATGCTCTCCCGAAGGTTTAGTGCTTTCCCTTTTTATGAATTTCATTTAATTGCTGCTTTATCTGATGAATTTCTGCCTTTATATACGACTGTTCTTGAGTAGAGGACTGTACATGACCATAACGTACTTTTTCATATATGCCTATTATTTCATCTCCTCCCTCTAATCCAATTCTATTCCACCATTCTTCAAGCGATTCAGATGAAAGACGACCTAATTTTAATTTATGGGCGTATTTCTCTAGATTATATATTTCCCTTCTTATATACTCCTCCGGTGGTCTACCCCTTTTTCGTAATCCCACCATCGAGTTTGTGCTAAAGAAAGCATCGAAAACCTCTATCCTTGGCGTGGAGTTACTTTCTATTGCCTGTTGCTTAAGTCTTTTCTTATAGATTAAGTAGCCAATAATCCCTACAACTACCACAATAAGAATTATGAGTAAGTAATCCATCGAGAAGGACCGATCTTGATATTTACCCGCTTCATTCTCCATATCACTTTCGAAGGCTTTTGGCACATATTCCTCCTGCCCAAAAAGACCCATAATGAATTCAAGGCCACTTAAGAGTGGATTTGCAATTAGATTACTTAAAAGCATGACAATCACATGTAAGATGCTGAAAAAAGCGAGTTGAACATATTTCAGTAAAAATGTTAGTCCTATTCCTATAATAAAGAATCCAGCAAGGATTTTCATAAAATAAAAAGCAAATTTAGTTTTGTCTGTTTGAATAGAATACCATTTGCCATAAAAACTGCCCAATAGGGCTAGTATTATTTGAGATATTAGTAGATAAATCAATACGTCTTGAAATGGATAGTGACTCAGCGCGGAATAGATGATTGCAATCAAACCTACCATAAAAGATAACAGTAATATTACCGCCTCAGATTGTAGCGATCCATTATCATACAATGAAATTCCCCGCCAAAATATAAATAAACCAATAATTAATCCAAAAAATAGAGAATGCTCTGCTTGGTGATAAATATATAACAGCAATGGGAAAATCGTTACAATATAAACCCATTTTCCCTTCTCACGTATTTTTACAAGAAGGCTTGCTAAAAAAATCATACCGCCCATACAAGTAAGCAACAAAAAGGAAATAGGCGGGAATTCTTTTTTATTTATGTAAAATAAAGAAAGGAAAAGAATCCCTACATTACATTCCAAGACAAATCGATAGGTTATGGAAGCAACACGTTTCATCATTGGCGTACCCTTCTATCATTTTGAATGTCTAATTCACTTAGAACACCATGCTCCTGTTCAATAGTAAGCTCAAGCATCTTAGCTCCTCTTTGTCCGACCTTTAAGAGCATCCGGTTAGTTTCTTCTGTCCTGATACCTGTGTGGATAAAAAAGGGTTGTGACGTTAGATGTCTATTATAAAAAGAAAGCATATATTCATATGGAATACTTGTATTTTGAGTACTAATGGAGGCCAGAGTTTCCAATGCCTTTTGGAGTTGTTCTTTTCCTTCTCCTTTTGGAAGAAATAAAAAAGGGGTACTCCCTGCTGTCCGTACATTAATACATAAGGAATAAGGAATCTGTTTGTTACATGCATAATAAGCAATCTCAGTAATTCCACTAATCAATTTCTCGATTTGAGCTGTCATGGAGTGACCGTTCGAAACATTTAAGAAAATAGTCCAGCCCTTTTCGGAAATTTTTTCAAAAACTTTTGTTTGCAGCGTTTGTTTTTTTGCACTCGCTTTCCAATGGATACGATTAAAGCTATCCGAAAATATATAATCCCTTGTTCCTAAAGGACCAAGGCGATCTTCATAAACTGAATAAGGAACGGCGTTTACACCTTGTAGAACAGACAATTTCTCTATTAGCCCTTTTACTGGAATAGGTTGGGGATAGACCACGGCTTGTTGCTTTAAAAACGTTTTTGATTCCAAAATGATTTCTCCGAATCCTAAAAGACTTGGCACATGAAATTCAAGCTTACGAATTCTGGCAATTCCCCTTCTTCTAGCTTCGAAAGGAATGACTACCTGTTTTGTTTGTTTGCTAAAAATAGAAAACGGTATTGAAATATCATACATGGAAGAATTGGATTCCATTTCTTCACCCTCTGGAACCACAAAATGATCAAAGTACACTCTTAGGTCACCCTTTAAGATGGGGAACCCCTCATTCCTAAAAATGAATGACCATTGTCCATTATCCTCGACAAAAAAATGGTTTTTTTCATAAATATTATCTAAATAAAGCTTATCACCTGCTTTTTTTAGATAATATTTATTAGCAACCACAATGACTAGAAAAAATATGGCTAAGAAAAGGACTAATTTTGACTCCATATACAAGCTGACAAAGATAAGGAGTATGGCAAAAATACTAATACCCGGAATCTTTCGGTCTTCTACCGAATCTTTACTCCAAGTCATTCATTTGCCCCCACTTCTACTGGTACAGGTACTGTGTGTATGATTTCTTCAATAATAGCTTCAGGAGTTTTAGTTAAGGAGCTCTCAATTGATAAAAAGATTCTATGTCCTAGAACAAACGGAGCTACTGTTTTAACATCATCTGGGGTAACATATGTACGGCCATTCAAAAATGCTTTTCCTTGCGATGCTCTCATTAAGGCTAACGTTCCTCTTGGGCTCACTCCTAATTCAATACTATTATGCTCCCGCGTTCTCCTTACAACAGTCAGCAGGTAATCCTCCATCTCGTCTGAAATGTAAATGTTGTTGATGGATTGCTTTAATTGTTCTATTTCTTGCGCAGTAAAGACTTGGCCAATCGTGCTCACTTTTTTATCCCCGCGATGAATTTGCATGATTCTCTTTTCTTCCTCATACATCGGATAATCTACATTAATTTTAATAAAAAATCGATCCATCTGAGCAACAGGCAGTGAAAAGGTCCCTTGCTGTGATTCAACGGGATTCTGTGTGGCAATTACCATGAAGGGTTCCATTAATCTAACCGTTTCTCCATCAATTGTTACCTGTCTTTCTTCCATTACTTCTAATAAACTGGACTGTGTTCTCGGTGTGGCCCTGTTAATTTCATCAGCTAAAACTATGTTGGCCATAATAGGTCCTGGTCGTAATTCAAATTCCTGCAGCTTTGGATTAAAAAACTGGATCCCCGTAACATCACTTGGAAGGACATCTGGGGTAAATTGAATGCGCGAAAATTCCCCCCTCCAATTGCAGTTGCAAAGCTTTTCGCGAGCATGGTTTTCCCTGTTCCGGGAACACTTTCAAGTAATATATGTCCATTAAATAATAAAGAAATTGCCATTAATTCTACTTCTGTATCCTTTCCGACAATCACTTTACCAATTTCCCTTTTTAATTCTGTGATTTTTTCTATAAGAACCACTCTCTCATCCCCTTAGACGTGTATTAATTTTATAGTCTTATATATTTTATCAAATTTTTAAATATTTCCAAATATAAACAAAAAACCGCTCTAATAAAGCGGTTTTGTCTACTATTAACTTCTTGGTTCTTTAAGATACTGGTATAGTACATCTCCCCCTCGCTGACCAATTCCACGGAAATGTTTAAAATCTTTTCTTTTTACAAGAACCTCGCGAAATTCCATAAAATCCTCGTTCTTCACGTAATACTCTGATAGTTCACCTGTCATAAGTCTATTTAGAATGTCGGTTACATACTCTTCGTTCATTTCTTAGCACCACCTTTTCTATAATTATTTTATCGTATATTCATTTCTTAAAGTCAAATTATCGCTTTCTTCTATTCTACTTATGGTAGCGTTTTCTATACTTTTTACTATTTTCTTCACATATACCTGAAATATTCAGTGATAATTAACAAAATTGTCAAATAAAAGGCTTTACGAATGCCGAAAAGTAGTGCAAACTGGTATTTAACTGGTTTTATTATAGTTTTGTAGTAAAGGAGAGAGACTAAATGAAAAAAGCAGAAGTTGGGAATATCATAGAATTCCGTGGTGGTTTGCAAGGGATTGTTGAAAAGGTAAATGAAAATTCTGTAATAGTCGACCTAACATATATGGATAATTATCGTGATTTGGAATTAGATCAACGTACGGTTGTCAACCATAAAAACTATAAGGTAGTAAAAGAAAGCGCTTATTAATGGAAAAAATTCGTAAGAAAAGGCAGTTTATCCTGCCTTTTCTTTTTTATTTACACTATCTCTTATTCTTTTCCCTTCCCTGTTTCGTTGGCAAGGTCTTTTAATGACTTTACTTTCCCATGGGGGTTTTGATCCTGTTTTCTAACTGTCCATTCCCTCTCTTGCTCACTTTTTGACTTACTCATCCCTATCACTCCTTTCTAGGTTATTTTTTTCTTTTTTTTCTCTTCTTATCAGTCATTTTTGTGAATTCATTCATGTAAACATTTCCTTTGAAAATCATTTTTGCTACAATAACCTTTATTGACTCTTAAAGGAGATGCCACTAATGAAAAAACACAACCTAGACATAAGGCTTATTGTCGGGTTACTTGTTGCCCATATCCTCATCAACTTTTCATTTCATGATAAAGCTATATTTTGGTATATTTTTTCTGGCTCTTTACTGGTGTTAATTGCCTATGCTACCCTCCAAGGTGATGTAGACGATGAAGTCCCGTTTATCAAGTATTTCTTTTTTGGGGTAGTAAGTGGATTTGTACTCTACTTAGTTTTTTGGCTGGGAATTCAAGCAATGGAGTTGCTTCACCTTCCATTTGAAAATAGCCTAAATAAATTGTACAAGTTGTATGCACCTTCGTTATTTTGGCAGTACATTGCTTTAATATTAGTTGCTGCACCTGGAGAAGAGCTTTTCTGGCGTGGATTTATTCAGAAAAATTTAATGAAATATTTTCGTCCATTGGTAAGTATTGTAATAGCTGCATTACTTTATGCTTCTGTACACATCTATTCTGGTTCTTTTTTGTTAGTTTTAGCTGCTTTTCTATCAGGTCTTACCTGGGGATTCCTCTATTACTGGAAAAAAAGCATGCCGCTTATCATTGTTTCACATCTTGTCTTTGACATCATGATTTTTATTATTTTACCGCTTAAATAGTTAATTGCAGAAAGTAGAGGCTGACTCTGAAGTCAGCCTCTTTATTTTTTCTCAGCTGGTTTAAAAGGTTTCATCCAAAGTAAAACAAAAAAGGTCATACAAATATACCCGAATAAAGGATATAAATAAGATAAAAGAGTTCCATAATTCACAAGGCTGATAAGATAGGAAACGACAAAAATAGACGAAACCGATACCATTGTTGGGATGGCCATATATTGTTTCAGCTGTCGATCAAGGCCGAAAACATTCCCAATGACAGAAGTGAAGATTTCGCCGTAAATGACAAGGACAAAAACGCCATAGAGAAAGGGTGCTAAATTTTTCATAATAATGGCCATTGGAATTTCATATAGTTCAAGATTTGGAAGCATAATCAATGTTGAATGACTAGCAATTAATATAAGAGTTAAGGCCATTCCCCCAAGAATCCCCCCCCATTTAATTGTCCAATCATCTTTTATTTCTGATGCAATCGGTACTAGAACTGCCTGAGCTAAGCCAAGATTCAAGGCTGTATACGAAAACGGTGCCACGACACTTTTCCACCCATCTTCTGCATGGGGTATAAATAATAATTTATTTAAAAAATTAGGCATTTGAATGGAATAAGACATCAATATAAGACTAAAACAAATCATCAGTGGAACCACAAAACTATTCACTGCAAAAAGTCCCTTAGTTCCAATTAACATAACAATAATAGATAATGCGATTGTCAGAAACACACCCAGGTTTTTAGGAAGACCTAGCTGCTCTTCAAAAACAGCCCCTGCACCTGCAAGCATTACTGCGCTTACCCCTAGAAGCATAAAAAGCATAAATATATTAATAACCCTACCCGGCCATTTCCCAAACAAGTACTCATTTAACTCTTGATATGATTTTGCGTTTATTTGTGCAGCTATTCTCATTAACTTTGACCCTAATGCAATAAAGAGATACCCGCTCATTAATATACTAATAAAGCCAAAGAATCCAAACCGTGAAAAAAACTCAACGATTTCCTTTCCTGTGGCGAACCCTGCTCCAATCACTGTTCCAACATAGACTGCCGCAATTTGAAAGGCTGCTGGCCAATTTTTCCTCACATCATCTCCCCCTTATCATCAATATATGAGTTAAGGGACAAACAAAGACGAGCTTTTTTCCTTAATTGGTAACCATTTCTATAAACAAATCTCTTGAAAGTCAAAAAAGGTCAGAGTATACTATGGTCATAAAGTCAAAGATAGTCAAAGTCAAACGATGATGTTAAACAACTTATAAATATTTTTAGGAGGTTATTTGCTTATGCTTTGTCAAAAATGTAATGTAAACCATGCAAATGTACAGTTAAATATGAATATCAATGGCCAACGTAAGGAAATCAAACTCTGTCACGAATGCTACGTTAAAGAAAAAAATGCATTAGGTGCTAATTTTAGTTCACCTATGAACTCATTCTCGAACTTTCCTTTTGAAAATCTATTCATGAATAATCACTTTGCACAAGATCCAAATGCAACCGAATCATATACTACACATCAAAAAGCATCTCATGGTGGATTTATCGATCAATTCGGTCGTAATCTAAGTAACATGGCGAAAGTAGGTCTTATAGACCCAGTTATCGGTCGAAATGATGAAGTGAAACGTGTCATTGAAATTCTCAATAGAAGAAACAAAAACAATCCAGTATTAATCGGTGAACCTGGTGTAGGTAAGACAGCTATTGCTGAAGGTCTTGCCCTTAAGATTGCAGAAGGAGATGTACCAGGAAAACTGAAGAATAAAGAGGTCTATCTTTTAGATGTTGCCTCCCTTGTTTCTAATACTGGAATTCGTGGACAGTTTGAAGAACGAATGAAAAAATTGATTACTGAATTACAAGAACGTAAAAATATTATTCTTTTTATCGATGAAATTCATTTGCTTGTCGGTGCAGGTTCTGCAGAAGGATCAATGGATGCAGGAAATATTTTGAAACCTGCATTAGCACGTGGGGAATTACAAGTAGTGGGTGCAACAACCCTCAAAGAATATCGCCAGATTGAAAAGGATTCAGCCCTAGAACGCCGCTTCCAGCCGGTTCATGTTCTTGAACCAACGACGGAGGCTGCTGTTGAAATTTTAAAAGGAATTCAAAAGAAATACGAGGATTATCATGAAGTGGTTTATTCTGATGAAGCCATTCATGCATGTGTCCAATTGTCACAGCGCTATATCCAAGACCGCTTCTTACCAGATAAGGCCATCGATTTACTTGATGAAGCCGGTTCAAAATTAAATTTAAACTCTGATTATAAAAACACTGAACAAATTGAGGCCCGCTTAAAAGAGATTGCAGCTGCCAAGGAAGAAGCACTTAAAAAGGAACTATATGAAGCTGCAGCTAAACTCCGTGACGAAGAATTACAGCTTGAGAAATCATTAAATACGGATACAAGCTCTGAAAGACCTGTTGTTCAGGTTTCACATATTCAAGAAATTATTGAACAGAAAACAGGAATTCCAGTAGGAAAATTGCAACAAGAAGAACAGTGTAAGATGAAGGATCTAGAAGCAAATTTAAATCATAAAGTCATTGGGCAGGAAAAGGCTGTAAAAAAAGTAGCAAAAGCAATTAGACGCAGTCGTGCTGGCTTAAAATCAAAGAATCGTCCGATTGGATCTTTTCTTTTCGTCGGTCCTACTGGTGTAGGAAAAACGGAACTATCTAAAACACTTGCTGAAGAACTATTTGGTACGAAAGATGCCATGATTCGTCTGGATATGAGTGAGTACATGGAAAAACACAGTGTATCAAAATTAATTGGTTCACCTCCTGGTTATGTGGGTCATGACGAGGCAGGTCAGCTTACAGAAAAAGTACGCAGAAATCCTTACAGCATTATTTTGTTAGATGAAATTGAAAAGGCACATCCTGATGTTCAACATATGTTCCTGCAAATCCTTGAAGATGGCCGTCTTACAGATAGTCAGGGAAGAATTGTTAGCTTTAAGGATACAGTCATCATTATGACAAGTAATGCGGGTATCGGTCATAAATCTGTGCATGTCGGCTTTAGTACAAATGAAGCCGTGGAAGAAGCTACGATTCTTGACTCACTAGGCAGTTTCTTTAAACCAGAATTTTTGAATCGCTTTGATAGCATCATTGAATTTAATGCACTGGATAAAGAAAACATCTTATATATTGTTGATTTAATGATGATTGAATTACAAGAAACTTTAGCTGAACAAAATATTGAGTTACACATTACGTCAGAAGCTAAAGAAAAGTTAGCTGAGCTTGGTTACCATCCTGCCTTCGGTGCACGCCCACTCCGCAGGGTCATTCAGGAACAACTCGAAGATACCATCGCTGACTTTATCCTTGAACAGCCAGATGCTAATAAGTTACAAGCCATTTTAGAAGATGGTCAATTAAAAGTCGTTTCTGAAGTGGTTTCAGTTCAATAAAAAGGTGAAAGAGGTTGACTGAGTCAACCTCTTTCATTTATTTCTTATAGTTTTTTATCCTCAATAGAACTTAGCCATTTCTCAATCTCACCAACTACTGATTCCACACAGCCGTTTTCAAATGGAGAAATGAGGTTTGCTGCTTCCACTAACTTGGTAAATGACATACTTCCACCAAGCTTACATAGATTTACATAATCGTTCCAAGCCTCTTCTTGATTCTCCCTTCCGCGTTTCCAAAATTGGAAGGCACAAATTTGTGCAAGCGTGTAATCAATATAATAAAATGGAGAATTGTAGATATGGCTTTGACGTTGCCAGAAGCCCCCGTTTTCTAGGTATTCATTCCCGTCATAATCCTTATGAGGTAAGTATTTTTTCTCAATCTCACGCCACTGAAGATTACGTTCCTTTGGTGTTGCGGTTGGGTTTTCATATACCCAATGCTGGAATTCATCAACAGATACACCATATGGGAGGAATAATAGTGCTTCGCTTAAATGGGAGAACTTATATTTATCTGTATCTTCCTTGAAGAACAGCTCCATCCATGGCCATGTAAAGAATTCCATACTCATGGAATGGATTTCACATGCTTCATAAGTTGGCCAATAGTATTCTGGAATTTCAAAGTGACGGCTAGAGTATACTTGGAAGGCATGCCCAGCTTCATGGGTTAAGACATCAATATCACCTGATGTGCCATTGAAATTAGAAAAAATAAATGGTGCTTTATTATTTTCAATAAATGTACAGTAACCGCCAGCAGCTTTTCCTTTTTTGGCTACTAGATCCATAAGGTTATTGTCCTGCATGAAACGGAAGAACAATCCCGTTTCCTCTGAAAGTTCTTCGTACATTTTCTGTCCGTTTTCAATGATCCATTCAGGACTGCCTTTTGGAACAGCATTTCCTGTTTTAAAAATAAAGCCCTCATCATAATATTTCAATTGATCAAGACCAATTCTCTCTTGTTGACGAGCTTTTAGTTTTGTAGCTATTGGAACAATAAAATCCTTCACCTGCTGACGGAAATTCGCTACCATTTCTGCATTGTAGTCTGTTCTCATCATTCGATAATAAGCTAACTCTACAAAGTTATTGTATCCAAGCTTCTGAGCAATCTCTGTTCTTACTTTTACAAGGTCATCGAAAATTCGATCAAGCTCTGACTGATGTTCAGCTAAGAACCCAAACCTTGCCTCATTCGCCCGTTTCCTCATATCTCTATCTGTCGACTCAGTAAATGGTTGTAATTGTGTTAAAGTCCTCTCTTCACCTTCAAAATCAATCTTTGCTGCTGCAATTAGCTTTGTATATTCTGTTGATAGGCGATTTTCCTTTTGAAGTAATGGGACAATCTCTGGCTTAAATGTCTTAAGCTGACCTTCTGCAAGAGAAAAAAGCTGTTTGCCCCACTTTTCCTCTAATTCACGGCGAAATGTTGATTCTACCAATGCTTGATAATACTTTGTAGCTAGACCTTCAACCTTTGGCTGAATTTCATCCATATAGTCTTGTTCTTGCTTATAAAACTCATCGTTTGTATCAATGGAATGACGAATGTAACATAAGTTGAACATGGTTCCAATGTCATTTCTAAGCGCATTAATTTCATGCATAGCCTCACTCTGTTCCTCAACTGAAACGGCACTTTTAAAACGCTCCAGTAAAGCATCGAATGTAACAGTTACTTCTTCTAAATTCGGACGTACATATGTATAGTTTTCAAAGCTCATTAAACATCCCCCTTATCTTGTTTTCTGCATATATTTCTTCGACACTCTACCATCATATTCCTTTTACAAAAAAAATACGACCTTTTGGCCGTATTAAAATTTACCTGCAGGTATACCTAATTTTTTTAATAGATCAATCGCTTCCGACTTTTCCGAATCAGTTAGACTCGACATAAGTTGGTCAATTTGTTCGGCGTGCTCGGGGAATATGCCTTGAATAAAAGCTCTTCCCTCTTCAGTAATTTGAGCATAAGTGACCCTTCGATCCTTTGGACAAGCAATTCTTTTTAACATTCCTTTTTGCTCTAGCTTATCCACTACGTAAGTAATACTCCCGCTAGCTAGCAAAATTTTTCCGCCAATTTGCTGCATTGGCTGGTCTCCCTTATGATAAAGAAGCTCTAAAACAGCAAACTCAGTAGGGTTTAAACCGCTTGCTTGAATCACTTTATTTACATGTTCATTAATCGCTTTATATGCTCGTGAAAGGACAATAAATAACTTTAATGATTTTGCTACTGAATCATTCTCCATAAGAACTCATCCTTTAGATTTGTTTTAAAAATTATCTTGATTTCAAAATTATTATAAAAAAATTTTTTACTTATGTCAATTTGCATGTAAAGAACAAAAGGCGGAAGCGCCTCGTCCAGCCCCGACAGGCAAATGTTCTTCGGCGGGAAAAGTCCGCCTTTTGACTTTTCTTGCCGAAGGTTATTTGACCCGAGGGGCTAGGCGCTGGAGCTAGACTCAGACTTCTAGTTCTGTTATCCACACTCGGACCTTTTTATAATTTCCTAACCAATGAAAAACGAGACACAACTTGGTCTCGTCTACATCGTTTATGCAATTGTTTCTTTCTTGATAATCCTATATTGTATTTCATTAATAAGTTTATTTAACCGCTCATCCCTGTCTTCGGGTGCGATCTTTTTTTGGAAAACTGAATAAAGAGTAATATCTCTTAATTGAAGAAAGAGGGGTACATGTTCCTCCCAACTTTCCGGTAAGGGATTACATTCCTTATATCCTTCAGTAAAGTGAGTTAGAAATCGATGAGCAAATTCGGTTTTTTCCTGTTTATTCGAATTACGTAGTCCATTAAAAATGGAATAATAAAGCGGGATGGCAATATCTGATGTAAACCAATGGTAGCTGCAATCATCAAAATCAAACACATGGACATTCTTGCCATCATAAAAGAAATTACCTGAATGGATATCTGTATGGATTAAACCAAAGTTATCTTTCGTTTGAGGAAGTTCCCTTAGCTCTTTCATTAGGTCATTAGTATTCTTAATAATTTCCGGTTCGTCTGGAAAATACGCTTTTACATCAATGAGTTCTTCTTCATGCCAAAAAGGGCGTAATTTCAATCCTTTTTTCGGTTGATAATGCTTTGTCACTGCATGCATATGTCCCGTCACCCTCCCCCAGGCATGGAACAAATCGTTACTAAAATACTCAGAGTCGGTCTTAACGGGAAATCCTTCGGCCTTTGTATAAAGACAGGCAAAAAAACAGGACTCATCCAAAGCCTCAAATCTTTCTATTAAATGTCCATTAGAAGAAAGAAATACCTTTGGGCAGTTTACACCATTTTCGTTTAAATAGTTCATCCAATCTAGCTCTGCTTCTATTTCACCTAAAGAGCGGTGTGAACTATGGGTAATCCTCAAGACAAATGGTTGGTCATTGCGATACACTTCAAATACATAATTCTCAAAGTCTCCCAATTTCTTTACTCTTAATTCTAATTCAAACCTTGTTAAAAATTGATTTAAAACTTCTTGAGTAAACAATACTTCAACAGACTTTTCCATAAATCCCCCTATGAAACAATTATTCTTTCATTATAGTTTAAAAATTCAAAAATCAGAAATAAATATTTCTTATTTTTGGCAATCGGTAGTAAGATATGGATAGAAAACTATTTGCACTTTTTACAAAGAAGGGATGTCAATGAGTCAGCAAGCTGCTTTACCCGTTAAAACGCCAAAAGCCTCAGAGTCTACCATGTTTAAAATTCTCTTTATCATCGGGCTATGTCATTTATTGAATGATGCGATTCAGGCTGTTGTACCAGCTATGTTTCCGATATTAGAGAAGTCGATGGGGTTAAGCTTCACCCAGCTAGGGGTCATTGCTTTTTCATTAAATATGGTCTCCTCTGTCATGCAGCCACTAGTCGGGTTCGTAACTGACAAAAAGCCTATGCCATATGCCTTGCCAATAGGACTTACTTTTACTTTAGTTGGAATACTTGGATTAGGATTTGCTTCAAATTTTGCTTGGATTGTCTTAGCTGTTGTCTTGATTGGTCTCGGTTCAGCCGTGTTTCACCCTGAAGGCTCTAGGGTTGCCTATATGGCTGCAGGGAATCGCCGAGGTCTTGCTCAATCAATTTATCAAGTCGGCGGAAATACTGGTCAGGCATTGGCCCCACTTATTACAGCACTTATTTTAGTTCCACTGGGTCAGATAGGTGCATCTTGGTTTACCATTGTTGCTGCTCTTGCTGTGATTTTATTGATTTATATTGCAGGTTGGTATAATCAGAGACTAAACCAATCTCCTAAAACAGCAAAAGGTAAAAGAACAAGTATGGATCAAAAAGTCGGGTTGTCCAAAGAAGTTAAAAATACAATCGTCTTAATCCTGTTACTTATCTTTGCTAGGACTTGGTACACATCCGGAATGACCAATTTCTATACATTTTATGCGATTAAGGAATATGGACTTACAATTAAACAGTCTCAACTTTTCTTATTTGCCTTTCTCGTATCGGGGGCAATTGGAACATTCTTTGGAGGTCCGCTTTCTGACCGTTTTGGAAAGAAACAGATTATTTCCTTTTCCATGCTGGCGACTGTTCCTTTTTCGTTTCTCATTCCTTATGTACCGCCAACAATTGCCTTTATCTTTTTGATTTTTACCGGATTTATTTTAATGACTAGTTTTTCTGTGACAGTTGTCTATGCACAAGAATTAGTTCCTGGAAAGATTGGGACAATGTCTGGTTTAACTGTAGGACTTGCATTCGGTATGGGGGCAATTGGTTCTGTGGGGTTAGGATACATTGCTGACTGGATTGGTTTACAATCAATGATTACATGGCTGGGGGTACTCCCCTTACTCGGTTTAATCGCTTTTTTACTTCCATCTGATCAGAAGGTGTGGGAATGGAATCAAATAAAGTAAGGATAGGCTAATGCCTATCCTTACTTTATTTCTTGAATTCTTTTGTACAATTCAGCTTTTTCTTCATCTGTTAGCATTCTTTCTGCCATTGGAAATAGTACATTTTCTTCTTTAGAGAAATGCTCGGTTAAGATGAAATAAGCATTTTGGATTAACTCAGCTAACCTTTTCTTTTCTTCAGTAGATGCTTCAGTAACTTCTGCATTTGTTAAAAAAGAACCGATATTAGTTTTCGCTTGATCATGTTCATACTCCATTACCGCAATAGGTCCTGAGGTTGTTCCAATATAGGTTCCCATCATTGGGAAAAGAACGCCTTCTTCTCTTTCAGAATGTGGGTCTAAAGCTGCCTTAAAGGCTTTCACTTGCTCAATTAATTCAATAAAATCTTCTTCAACATTCAACTCTTGGTCAATGTTTTGTGTTAAAGTGTATAGCTTCTCTAATTGTTCTAATAATGGAGGATGTTCACTTTTAAGTTGTTTTAATCCTTCACTTAATTCAGCTTGGGGCATACCGCCAAACCCACTCATGCAACCACTCATTATTCATTTCACCTCTATTGTAATTTGTGTCCTAAGTATAAAATTAACTATGAATTAATGTAGTGACAGAGGTCACATCTCTGAAAAAGAAGCGGATGGTTGTCGTATTTTTGTCATTTTTATGAAACCGCTCTAATTTTTTTGAAAATTTAACATTTATCACACAAAAATTGTTTGAAAGTTTCATATAATGAAGATAGAACATGAAATGGAGGTCAAAAATACATGAAAACCCCAAATTATCATGATTTTTATCAAAAGGCATTAATCCCAATCGGTTTTAACGATTTAAGGGCTCTAAAGGAATCTGATGCTACCATCCCTAATTCTCCTTATACACATTGGCTTATTGCTGTAGAAGGGGTACAACTCCCACAACCTACCATTTACTATAATTGGAAAGTTAGCATATATCCCGCTGATTGTGACGGTGATTTCAATTGGAGAAAGCCTTATTATTGTTCAGAAAATATGGAGTTAATGGATCACGCAAACAAACTAGCTTCTTCATTCGTTGCCTCAGGCAAGAAAGATGAGCTATCCTCCTCAACCCTACTAGAGAAAATTAGCTAGGCCTCTAACATATCAACCTTCTGCTTTACCTCTTTTTTACCCCCACTTGTGAAAAAACCTACATATAGTGATATTTAATATTTTTACATAAAAAAAGTGTTGTTCACGGCTGGCCGTAAACAACACTTTTGTCTATTATTTTATGCAAGTCTAAATACTATTCCATGTCCACCCTTTGGATACTCCCATTTGATGTTTTGGTACGGACAGCCTATACGGCAGCTTCCACATTCATGACAGCCTTCGTAGCCCACCTGCATCCTTGTTCCTTCCCACTTATACACCTCTGCTGGGCAAAATACTGTACAAATTTTATCGGGACATTGTGTCATGCATACATCATGATCAAGCACAGTCAAATGAGACTTCGTATCACACTTAAAACGGAGAAGATACTGTTTTTCTTCGATATTCTTCGTTGACATTATTTCACCGCCTTCCAAGCACGATAAATATCTTGCAATACTCGAATCGTTCCTCTTTCAGAAGTGACACTCTTCATAATCTGCTTTTGCTTTTCGCGTTTTGGTGTTCCATCTACCGTAAAGAATTTGCTCATGGCTTTATTCATCATTGGAACATATTCATTGAAGTATTGTGGATACTTTTCAAATGTATGTGCAGCATCTTTATATTTCTCTAAGTCTTTTATGATAAAGCTATCATATAACTTCTCACGGTAGAGATTTAAACTGGACTCTGAATAATCGCCACGATGTTTCGCCTCTATTACCGTTTCAGCCGCTAACATGCCTGAATGCATAGCCATATTCGAACCTTCACGGTGGATGGCATTAACTAGTTGCGCAGCATCACCAATCACAACTACTCCATTTCCAGCCACCTTAGGAACCGAACGATAGCCGCCTTCTGGAATAAGATGGGCAAGATACTCTGCAGATTCTCCACCCGCAATTAATGGTTTTACCATTGGATGTGTTTTCAAGTAATCAAGCAGCTCATACGGCTTTAATTTGGCTTTAATCATACTGGATAGAGTAGTACCTACTCCAATGTTAATACTTTCTTTATTTGTGTAAATAAAAGCTGTTCCGAGGTTACCTTTTGTTGAATCCCCAAAGACCTCTATGGTACAGCCTTGGTTATCTTCCAGATTAAAACGATCATTGATCTTTTCCTTGGATAAATTAACCACTTCCATAACAGTTAATGCCACTTCATCTGGTCGAAATTCTTTATGGAAGCCTAGCTGTTTAGATAAGAGTGAGTTTACTCCGTCCGCAAGTACAACGACGTCGGCATATACCTCTCCATCTGGGCGATCCGTTCGCACACCTACTACCTTGCCATTTTCAACAATACATTCGGTAACAACAGTTTCGTTGATTAGGAGCGCTCCCGCCTCGACTGCTTTTTGCGCAAACCATTGGTCAAACTGTGCTCGGAGAACAGTGAAGTTATTATAAGGTTCCACGGCCCATTCAAGACCTTTATAGCCGAAGGAAACAACAGATTCTTTATCCATCATCCAAAAGCGCTGTTCAATCACGGGTCTCTCAAGAGGTGCTTCCTTCCAAAATTCAGGAATTAACTCTTCCATTTGCTTTCGATATAACACTCCGCCCATTACGTTTTTGGCACCAGGATATTCTCCTCTTTCGATAAGCAAAACGTTTAATCCATTTCTCGCACAAGTCAGAGCACAGGAAGTTCCTGCAGGACCCGCACCAACGATAATCACATCAAATTTCTCAGGCATAGCTTACAACACCGCCTTTTTCTGATCTGAGCTGCTTAAATTGCTCGATTAGTTTAGGTACAATTTCCATTGCATCTCCTACAATTCCATATGTTGCAACATCAAAAATTGGTGCATTTGGATCTTTGTTGATAGCGATGATGAACTCGGAGTTCTTCATACCAACTACATGTTGAATCGCTCCTGAAATACCAATCGCAAAATAAATCTTCGGAGTCACCGTTTCTCCCGTTTGACCAACTTGCTGTTCGTGCGGTAGCCATCCAGCTTCTACAACATCACGAGTACCGCCGACACTTGCCCCTATTGTTTCTGCCAACTCATGGATAAGTTGGAAATTTTGAAAATCTCCCATGCCTTTTCCACCACATACTATGACATGTGCCTCTGCTAAATTAGCTTTTTTTGTTACGTCATTCACAATTTGGAGTACTTTTGTCCGCATATCTTCTTCTTGAAGTGAAATTTTTTCTTCAATGACTTTACCAAGACGGCCTGCATCTGGCTCTAATGCCTTCATTACTTTTGGTCTAACAGTGGCCATTTGTGGTCGATGCTTTTTACATAGGATGGTGGCCATAATATTTCCACCAAATGCTGGTCTGCTTGCTTCTAGCAATCTATTATCGGTATCCACATCCAACATCGTAGTATCCGCTGTTAAGCCCGTAGATAAATCAGTTGCTACCGCACTTGCTAAATCCTTTCCATTTGGTGTTGCTCCGTAAAGGATAATCTCTGGCATATATTTTTGAGCGAGCAGCATAACACCCTTCATATAAGATTCAGTCCGATAATCTTTCAATACCGGATGATCAATGACATACACCTCATCAGCACCATAGGCTATTACCTGATTAGCTAATGGTTTAATTTCACTTCCTAATAAGAATCCTGCTAAGGGAACTTGCAGTTTATCTGCCAGCTTTCTGCCGGCTCCAAGCAATTCGAGTGAAACGCCTTCTATTTTACCTTCGTTTTGTTCAATAAAGACCCAGACTCCACGATAATCGTCTAGATTCATGTAAACCCCTCCCTGCGGCAACTGATAAATCTTTGTTATTTAGATGACTGGATTGTTAACAGGTCTTTTTTCTCTATTAACAATTCCATAAGCTGCTTCACTTGCTCATCAGCAGTACCCTCAAGTCTTTTACCACCCTCTGGTCGTGGAGGTGTAAACATCTTACCTACAATGGTCGGTGAACCCTTAAGTCCTAATTGAGCACGTTCAACATTCTCTAGATCACTTACTGCCCAGATAATAGGTTCATATCTAGCTGCACTAATCATGTTCGGCATTGGTGAATAGTCGATTGCATTTATTTCTTTTTCAACTGTTAATAAACAAGGTAGCTCAGACTGAATGAGTTCATATCCGCTGGTTAATTTTCGTTTGATTAAAATGGTCTTCTCCGCTTGATTGACTTCCGTAACTTCAATTACATTCGTGACTGGTGGAATATCCATCCTTCTTGCGATTCCTGGTCCAACCTGTCCTGTATCTCCGTCGATAGCGTGTTTCCCACAAATTACTAAATCTACTGGGAGATCCTTACCGATTCTTTCCAATGCTTTAGATAAGGCATAACTTGTTGCAAGTGTATCTGCACCCGCAAAAGCACGGTCAGAAATCAAATAGCCTCTATCTGCACCTATTTCAATACTCTTTTTAATAACTGCCGTTGCCTGCGGTGGTCCCATTGACAATACCGATATGGTTCCTCCCGTTTTTTCCTTAATTTTCACAGCCTCTTGAACCGCATGTGCATCGTAAGGATTCAAAATAGCTGGAGCACTTCGGCGGTCGAGTGTGTTTGTTTTAGGATTGATTTTAATGATTTTTGTATCAGGTACTTGTTTGACACATACGACAATGTGCATGTAGGACTTTCCCTCCTCCATATAGTCTAAGATTGGTGAAAGCGTTTGCTTCCTTTGGTTATAAAAAATGCTTTTATTAACGATATATGAACCGTAACACAAGCATAGTACCAAACAATGATGGTTTTCTTTTTTTTCTTACAAAGATCAATGAAATTTCGGATAAACTAAATAAGCATGACAAACTTGGGTAGATTCTAGGGAGTAGGATATAACTAATAAAAAAGTTGAAGTAATAACAAATTGTGGTAAGATATGTAGTTAATCATGATGTGAGAATGTATAAATATAGCACTACTATAACTATATGAAATATTGGGATATAAACAATGATAAAAATCACAGTACTGTCTAAAATTGTAGATTTTATGATTATAAGGAAGGAGGAAAGCAATGAATGAGGTAATCTTCGGGAGTGTACTCTCTGCTTTATCAACAGGAGTTGGAGCGTTACTGATCTTATTTATTCATCATTCTATTACACATCGATGGAAGGACGTATTGTTAGCCTTTAGTGCAGGCATTATGATGGCAGCGTCTACTATTGGTTTGATTCCGGAGGCCCTCAAATACGGAGGATATATATCACTTTTTGTCGGTGTTTGGTTAGGGGTAGGTGTACTAACTCTCTTGGAAAAAAATATTCCCCATATTGACTTACAACATAGTAAAAAGGGAATTCATTTCGATGAAAAAGCTTTGTTAATTATCGCTGCCATTACTTTACATAATATCCCTGAGGGTCTATCTGTTGGTGTTAGCTATGCATCTGCAGAAGGAGATACTGGAAATTTAATCGCATTAGCAATTGGTTTCCAAAATGCTCCAGAAGGCCTTCTTGTCGCTCTCTTTTTAATTAACCAGCAAATTAGTAAATGGAAGGCCTTCTTCATAGCGACCTTAACAGGTGCTATTGAAATTGTAACTTCATTATTAGGGTATTTTTTAACTTCATTTGTTCAAGGCCTTGTTCCATACGGCCTATCTTTTGCGGCAGGTGCGATGTTATATATCATTTATAAAGAATTAATTCCCGAAAGTCACGGAGACGGAAATGAGCGGGTATCAACCTATGCGTTTATCATGGGGCTGTTAATTATGGTGTTAATTATTAATATTTTTTAATTGGACAAGTAACTTATCAATATATTTTCAAGCTGCTTTATACCTCTCAATTTCCATTTAGACTAATACTTTAGGCCAAATCATAATCATTTGTTTAAAAGCAATTTTAACTTCTTCATTTGGCCTGGATGCTTGTCCCATTACCCTATGGTAATCATTAATTAATTCATCTAGCTCCTGGCTGTATTTAATTGTTTCCTCACTTGTATAGCCCAACGTGTTTGCGCAATTTATCATTAATTCCCTTTTGGCCCTTATCTGTTCAATCATATCATTTTGATTATTACTATCCTTGTACAATGTTATCCTCCTACTCATTACCCTGTTACTGTAATTCGCTAAAAAAGTTGACTACTTGAAGAATTATGACAAGAATTTCTTTAAAAGTAAATACATTCGCAAAAGTAGACAAAACATTCTATTTCTTTCGTTTTTCGACAAATTCCTTCGTTTTTTTCAAGCTTTTACGACAATTGTCTCCGACTCCCTTCGATTGCATCATGACAAAATTTACCTTACGCAAATAGGAAGGAAAATGATTGAACAAGTTTCTTTTTTTTGATTGGATTATTAAGCTACTGATAAAATTTTTCCAAAATACTTCCAAATCCAAAAATGAATCCAAAACAGATAAAAAAACTGACTGCAACAGTTGCAGCCAGTTTTCCTTTTTTATTGGTTTACTTCTTCTTTTTCGTAAATAGGAACCCAGCCTTCGGTTGTAACAAAAATTCTTACTGCAACAACCTTTCTGTCTTCTTCAAGGGTAAAATAATGTCTTGTATTTTCTGGTACAGAGATCAAATCACCAGGATTTAAATGAACTTCAAAAAACTCTCCATCTTTACCTTGAATAACAAATACCCCGTGACCACTTACAATAAAACGAACTTCATCATCTGTATGATGGTGCTCGTTTTTAAAATTAGTAAGTAATACGTCAAGATTCGGTGTGTTTTCGGATAATGAGATCACATCTTGTGCTTTATACCCACGTCTCTCAGAAATATCTTCAATCTCAGCTGCGAATGTATTTAATATTTCTTCTTTTTCTTCATCGCTTAAAAGGTATTTTTCTACTAACGTTGCTGGGAGTTTGCTAATATCCCAGTTTTCATAAATAACTTCCTGACTTTCTAGGAAGCTTGCAACTGCCTCCTGCTCGTGAATTTGATCTTCTTTCTTTTGAAATGTAATATATGCCATATCGTATCAACCTCTCCTGTATTTTTTTAAACTACTTTAAATAATTGGTATGGTTTATGTTCTAGTAACCGCAGTTGGTAGCGGAATAGAAATTCTGATGCTTCTAGGATTTTTTTTGCCTCAAATGCATTTCGTCCCCACACTGTGATTCCATGGTTTCGAATTAGTACAGCACCACTGTCTTCGGAAACATGTTCTGAAAATTTATTTGCAAGTGTAGGAATGTGTGCATAATTTCTTATAATAGGTACCTTTAAAACAGCATCCTCTTCCCATTTATCAAAAGCCTTTATTAACTCTTGACCCTTAAAGGTAACCTCTCCATGATCACCATAGACCTCTGAAATCACATTATTATCAATGGTATGAACATGAAGACTACAACCAGCATTTGTCTTGCGATAAATCTCCACATGAAGTAGTGTCTCTGCTGACGGTTTTAAATGAGTCTCTTTTACCGGACGGCCAAATTCATCCACTAATAAAAAATCTTCTGAAGTCCGCTTACGTTTATCTTTTCCGCTTGCTGTCACCAAAAATTGAAGCGGATGATCACTCACTTTAATGGCAAGATTTCCACTTGTCCCCATAAACCAATCTCTCTCTGCCAATTCATCCTTAATATCGGCTAATTCTGCCCATCTTTCCTTTAACATGTTAGCTCACCCACCTCAATTCTTTTATTTATTTCCTCGATACAATCGAAGAAAGTTTGAAACCCTTGATGGTTAATACCCCATTCCACACATTTTTCCTGAAGTAAATCCCTCGCTAACACAAAGTCAGCATGTTTAGCAGCCTCTAGGTCGGTTACAGAGTCGCCTATTACGATTTTAAAACTCTCCTTTGGATTGTTCAGTTTACGCATAATACTAGGCTTGCAGCAACCACAATCATTGTTACAAGAGGAATCACATTCATGTGGCCAAAGAATATTAATTGTTTCTCCAGAAAAATCAGAATGATTACAATAGACTCCATCAAATGGAGCGTATTCTGCTAGGATCGGAAGGACAAAAAAATCTATACCGCCACTAACAATATAGAGGGGTATTCCCTTTTCACGAGCATACCCTACAAACTCTTTAAAGCCTGGTCGAATTTTTGCATTTTCAATTGCAAATTCAGTTATTTCTTTCTTCTTACTACTAGGCAATAAGGAAAATAATTTCCCCACACCCTCACTCACTGAAATCTGACGAGAAAGAATTAAATCCTTAATTCCCACCCATTCAGGAGGAGCAAATTGTTTCATAATAGCAATGATGTTATCACTTTCTGTAATCGTTCCATCAAAATCACAATAAATAACCGGCTTTGTCATTTAGACCGTCACCTCGGCATTTCCCCAAAGCTGAAGTGCCTTTTTAAGTTCAGGATACTGCTCCGCTCCTACTGAGAGTGTGTTTCCCTGAAGAATGGAATCCACTGCTTGTCGGAAGGCAAGGCCACCTCCACGAGCACCGTTTGGATGCCCATGAACGCCACCACCTGCATTTATTACGGAGTCAATTCCAAAGTCACGAATTAACAAGGATACCAACCCTGGATGTATTCCCGCTGATGGCACTGGAAAAGCTTTTTTATAAACATCCTCTTTGGTCAGTTCAGCTGCAATTGAAAGTGCAGATGTTTTTTCTAATGCCACCGTTCCATATGGAGATGGGAACAGTGATAAATCAGCACCTGCATAACGTAAAAGCTTTCCAAGGAGCAAAGAATGGGAAAAGCCATATTGGGATGAAGAAGTTAATGCGCCGCTTACTGCTGGATGTGCCATTAAAGGCAACCCAATTTCATTGTCCTCTCTTAATTCTTGCAGGACATCTAATCCATATGAGAAGACATTAAATAATAGTAAATCTGCTCCCAGCTCAGCTGCTTTTTTTGCTTTCTCCTTAAGTTGTGAGGTTCTCCCAGTCAGGTTTACTGCGTACAGCGTTCTATGACCAGTCTCTTCTAAAACTTCATTTAACACTTGTTTTCCCGCGGTAATTCTTTTTTCAAAAGGTGTTAATTCATTTTCAAAAAGAATCTCATCATCCTTGACTAAATCAACACCACCAAGAGCTTGCTGCTTTAACTGCTCTACCAAAAAGTGTATGTCCTTACCAAGTACGCCTTTAAAGATACTCATCACTAATGGTCTATCATGTACGTTTATTTTCTCTCGAATTCCATCGATACCGAATCTAGGTCCAGGAAAATGACTCTTTAAACAATCATCAAACTGCAAATCTAGTAATTTTATTTTTCCATCCAAGGACAGTTTTCCGAAAACAGTGGTTAAGATCGCTGGCAAGTCAGTAGAGAAATTAATGGTTGGATAAGCAATTCGAATGATTGCTAGACCTTCTTTTTCAGAGTCTTTCCCTTCAACTGAAACGACTCGGCCCTTATGCTTGCGCAGTTGGTTCTGCTCGAGCTCAGGAAGATTCGTCCAAGAACCTACAGTTAAGCCAAGAGCAATTTCCTCTGCTTTTTTCTCCGGATTTTTTTCATCATGTACAAGATATGTAGCAATTATTTCAGACATTATTTTCAACTTCCTTTCCAAAAAACATAAAAAACCTCTTCGAAAAGAAGAGGTTAGCATCACAAACTAACATCTTCTCATCTTTCAGCCAGATTGCTGCAAGATTTAGCACCGTGCTTAACTTTTGGTTAAGTCGGTTGCCGGGCTTCATAGGGCTTTTCCCTCCACCTGCTCTTGATAAGAAAACGATTCGTATTTATTCACATTTATAAGTTGTTAAACTTTATTTTGGATTATCGCAAGAAAAAAAACATTTGTCAACTTATTTTTTGAACATTTCTAAACGACTAATTCTTCTGACAGCTTCAACTAACCGTTCTTCGGATGATAATAAGCCTACTCGAACAAAGCCTTCTCCATATTCACCAAAACCAATACCTGGTGCGACCATAATATGTGCTTGATCAAGTAGAATTTCAGCAAATTGTCCAGATGTGTACCCTTCTGGTACCTTAAGCCATGCAAAAAAGGATCCCTTTGGTGCGGTTACATCCCAACCTATCGACCGAAGTCCGTTAATTAATACATTTCGTCTTCGCTCATATAGTTCATTCAATTCTCTAACACATTCTTGTGATGCAGTTAAAGCTGTAGCTGCCGCTTCTTGAACAGCTCCGAACAAACTTACATACAGATGATCCTGTAGGAGTTCAATTGCTGAAATGACACTTTCATTCCCTACAGCAAATCCTACACGCCAGCCAGCCATATTATAGGTTTTAGATAAAGTATAAATTTCAATTCCTACTTCTTTAGCCCCTTCGGTTTCTAGGAAGCTTATAGGTCTCTGACCGTCGAAACCAATGGCACCGTAAGCAAAATCGTGAACAACGCAAATATTTTGATCGTTTGCCAGCTTCACTGTTTCTTTGAAAAATTCTTCAGTGGCAACAGCACCGGTAGGATTATTTGGGTAATTCAAAAACATGACCTTTGCTTTTACTAACGATTCGGAAGAAAGTTCGTTGTAGTCAGGTAAAAATGCATTTTCCTCCCTCAATGGCATTGTAACCATTTCCGCTTTTGCTAGAGCCACACCTGACCAATAATCTGGATAGCCGGGATCTGGCACAAGGATGGTATCCCCTGGATTCAACAAGCACTGTGGAATCTCTACGAGCCCTGCTTTGCCGCCAAAAAGAATAGCCACTTCCTTATCAGGATTGAGCGTTACTCCATACTCTCTCAAGTAAAAATCAGCTGCAGCCTGTTTTAAATATCTATGCCCCTGAAACGGAGAATATTTGTGATTGATCGGATTAGCTGCCGCCTCCTGTAATTTTGACACGATATGCTCAGGCGTTGGCTGATCTGGATTCCCTTGTCCTAAATTTATTACGTCATGCCCTTCGGCAATATACTCTCCAACCTTCTTTACAAGGCCTGCAAAAAATTGTTTTGGCAGACTATTTAAAAGCTCTGATGGTGGAAATTGTTTCATCACTCTCTCACCTGCTTATTCATTACAAATTTTTGTTGAAATTCTAGTCACAAATGATATAACTTTTATAACAGCTTGTAAAGAAAAAATTCTGATATTTCGAACCGGAGGGAAAATTCTTTGAAATTAAACATATCTTGTATACAAATGGATATCGCCTTTGGTAATCCATATGAAAACTATCATTCTGCTGAAAGACTGATTGAAAAAGCAATGGAAACGAAGCCTGACATTCTCGTCTTACCTGAACTTTGGACCACCGGATATGACTTAACACGACTTGATGAAATTGCAGATGACCAAGCGAAACAAACGATTCAGTTTCTACAGGAGGCAGCAAAAAAATACCAAGTTCATTTCGTTGGAGGTTCCGTTGCAAACCGCAATGATAGTGGAGTAAAAAACACTTTGATTATCATTAACAAAGAAGGCCAATTGGTTCACCAATATAGTAAGTTACATTTGTTTAAGCTTATGGATGAGCACTTATATTTAGAGGCCGGTACAGAAAAAGGCTTATTCCAATTAGAAAATCGCCATTTTGCGGGAGTCATTTGTTATGACATCCGTTTTCCTGAATGGATACGCACCCATACTTCCCATGGTGCGGAAGCACTATTTGTGGTCGCAGAATGGCCTGAACCTCGGTTAGCACATTGGCGTGCCTTACTAATTTCTCGAGCAATCGAAAATCAATGTTATGTTGTTGCCTGCAACCGGTCAGGAAGTGATCCAAATAACAAATTTGCTGGTCACAGTATGATTATTGACCCTTGGGGAGAAGTGATTGCAGAAGCTGGGGATGAAGAGGAAATTTTATCTGCAGAATTAAACATGGACCTTGTTAAAGATATACGCAAACAAATCCCTATCTTCGCAGATAGAAAGCCAGAATATTATCGTTAGAAGTTCCAAATTTAAAAATTAATAATATTTTCAAAATTTTGTTGACACCTATCTTTTTATCCTGTTATAGTTTTTATCATACTGAAAAAATAGAATATTAGATTTACTCTTATCACGAGCTGGCTGAGGGATTTGGCCCTTTGAAGCCCAGCAACCGACCTTACCCCACTGAAAAGCGGGGCGCTTATCATGAGATAGGTACAGGGGGACTCCCTAAAAGGCACGGTGCTAATTCCAACAGAAGGATGTTCTTTCTGAGAGATAAGAGGTGCGAAGAAACATACATCTTCTAGCCTCTTTCAGACAAGAAAGAGGCTTTTTTGTGCGTAAAGTACAACAGAGCCTCCAAAATAAGGAGGAATTTATTTTGAGTCTACTAAAACAGACAACGTACAAACCTTTAACTGAAGCAGCTGCTATCGAGTTATCAATTAATTTAAATATTTTCTCTGAAAAAGCAAACCTATCTTGTAAGGAAATTGGTGATGGCAATCTTAACCTTGTATTCCACTTGGTCGATCAAGATTCTGGAAAAAGTATCATTATCAAACAAGCTCTCCCTTATGCAAAAGTCGTGGGTGAAAGTTGGCCATTAACACTTAAAAGGGCGAAAATTGAAGCAGAAGCCTTAAAAACTTTTGGTCAGATTGCTCCAAATTTCGTACCACAGGTATATTACACAGATGATGTTTTAGCTGTTACTGTAATGGAGGACTTATCCCATCTCTTAATTGCTAGAACAGGATTTATAAAAGGTGCGACCTATCCCCTCATTTCTAAACATTTAGGTGAGTACTTGGCTAGAACTTTATTTTTCACCTCAGATTATGCGCTAACTCCAGCGGAGAAAAAGGCAAAAGTTCAGCAATTTATTAATCCAGAGCTATGCAAGATTACTGAGGATTTAATTTTTACAGATCCATTTTTAGACGCAGAAACAAATGAATTTGAATCTGACCTGCGTCCAGTGGTGGAAGCTCTTTGGCAGGACGAGGAGCTAAAGTTTCATGTTAATGTTTTAAAAAGAAGTTTCTTAACAGAAGCGGAATCACTTCTTCATGGAGACCTGCATACAGGAAGTGTCTTTGCTGACGATTCCGAAACAAAAGTAATTGATCCTGAATTTGCCTTTTACGGACCTGCTGGTTTTGACATTGGTCAAGTTTTTGCTAATTTACTCTTCCAAGTCATTGTGAATGTGCCAAAATGTGAACTGTTTATCACTCATATTGAAACTGTTTGGAATGTCTTTGAAGAGCAATATTCACAATTATGGAATACGGAAAACAAAGAACCATTAGCTAAGACCCCTTCGTTCTTACGCTTTCAGCTTGCTAAATTCTTTGAGGATACAATCGGCTTTGCTGGATGTGAGTTGATCAGAAGAACCATCGGACTCGCCCATGTAGCGGATTTGGATGGAATTGAGGATGAGCAAACAAGATTAGCAGCGAAGCGTCATTCTTTAGAACTTGGAAAAATCCTTGTCAAACAGAGAAAAGAAATAAAAGACCTCACTGCGTTCATTCGTACAGTCAGAGAAGCACTCTAGGAACAAAGAGGTTGACTTATAGAAGGTCAACCTCCTTGTTTATTGTGGTTTTGCCCACATTTCTTCTGGGTTTAGTTCGTATATACTATTTTCCCGATACATGTAATGATTGATTATGAATTCCCGTCGTATGGTTGCATAATCATCATGGAATTGTTTGATATACTCGTTTAATTCTTTTTCTTCGTATTTTTTACCCGCTTTTAACCCTTTTACGATATGTTCAAAGACGATTAATTTCTTCTTCCTCTGAGCAGGAATGCTTTTTAACTTCCCATCTTTAGTAAAGAAATTCTCTAGAACTTTTTGTCTTTCTAAACTAGATTCCACCATGTTCCCCAGCTCCTCTCCTTTTTTCTCAAGTAACTGCGTTAATACCTGTGCTTGTTGTTTAATCATAGATTCATTTAAATAGAAGTAAATCGTATTTTTATCTCTTCTTTCATATACCACATGAATTTCCCTCAGTTTTTTCAAGTGATGTGTGATGGTTGGTGGCGTTAATCCTAGTTTACCTGCGATCGCCTGACCATGAAGAGGACCCTTAGCTAAAAGAGCAACGATCCTGACCCTCGTTGGATCACCCATTGTTTTATAAAACGCTACTAAACGGTTTAGCTGCATCATCGTATACACCTCTTAATTTCGATATTCATCTAATTAGATATATATCAAACTTTAATTTTTCTGTCAATAAGAAAATCAAAAGAAAAAGCAAAGTGCACATGACACTTTGCTTTTTCGATCTAACTTATAGCATTGGACTTTCGTGTTTAGCTTTTAAACGCTGCCATCTTTTTTCTACTTCTGCTTCAAAATCTTCTAAGATTGGCTTGTTTTCATCTTTAAGCAAATGTTTGGTTTTACCCATATATTTTAACCAATCAGCCAGTGGAATTCGTTTGTTCTTTTCTTCTGGGTTATACGTAATCGTTGTAACTCCTTGCTCTACTTCATAAAGTGGGAAGAAGCAGGAATTTACAGCCGCTTCAATGATTGTTGCACCGTAACGGTCATCAGATTTCCAGTTAAGTGGACAAGTGATTAGAAGTTTTCCATACACCGTTCCGACATTTTGCGCATACCACTGTGCTTTTGCACCCTTCTTGATAAGGTCTTGTGGGAACGCTTCTGAACCTGTAAATACGTAAGGAATATTAGTTGAAGCCATAATTTGAGCCGTGTCCTTATGATGGAAGGCTTTTCCTCTCTGTGTCTTACCAACACCAGAAGTACTTGTCATATGGCCAATTGGTGTAGAATAGGACATTTGAGAGCCCGTATTCATGTAACCTTCATTATCATATTCAAGCATGATTAGTTTATGTCCACGAAGAGCAGTACCGATGGCAGAACCCATACCAATGTCCATACCGCCATCTCCGGTTATCATTACAAACGTAGCATCATCAGAAACTTGAATCTCACCACGGCGTTTTAATTCCATGAAAGCCTCCACTGTACCTGATAAGGTTGCAGCACCATTTTGGAACAAGTTGTGCATCATCGTTTGCTTATGAGATGTATGCGGATAAGCGGTTGTTGTAACATATGCACAACCTGTTTGGAATAGAGTAACAATATCTCCTTCTATCCCTTTGAAGAATAGCTCAAGGCCGGCAAAAATTCCACATCCTGGACAAGCTCCATGACCAGAAGCGATTCTCTTTGGTTTACCAGTAAGAGCCCGAAGCGGTGGGATTTTCACTTTTAACTTATTGGTTTCCTCATCCATTTTCACATCGATTAGACCGGATTTATATACATCGCCATGTTGCGGTAAAATAACCGGCTTAAGGATCTTTTCAGGGTTACCTGGAATATGACCATAGTAATCAAATGGTTTTTCGGCATAGCCTTTCTCCATCGTATCGATAGCCATTTCAAAGAATTTCTCAGCATCACTTGCATAGAAATCTTTTCCTCCAAGACCGAAAACACGACTTAAAACGATTGTTTGATTATTACGGTCATCTTGAAGAGCAGATTTCACTTCATGTGTTAAATTAGGGCCATTTGCACCATAAGAATCGGCACGTTCCCCAATTAATAACGATTTCACGTTTTTAAGTGCTTCGCGAATTTCCTTCGCAGGGAATGGGCGAATAATATTCGGACTAATGACTCCTGCCTTAATTCCCTTTGCACGAAGCTGATCAACGACATCCTTAGCTGATTCAGCTGCGGAATTTAATAAAAATAACGCCACTTCTGCATCTTCCATTTTATATAAGTCAAGAACTGGGTATTCTCTACCGGATAGTTTCGCATATTCAGCAGCTACTTCTTTAAATACCTCACCAGCATTATACATGGCTTCGGATTGTTGGAAGTGATTATTAATAAAATCATCACCGCTCATATGTGCACCAATGGTAACTGGTTTTTTAGGGTCTCTAGCAAAATTGTAATCTGTTGGGCATTCCCCAACAAACTGTTGTACTACGCGGCGATCTTTGAAGAATTCCACCCTCCGCTTTTGATGTGAAGTGAAGAATCCATCATACGCTACAATAACTGGTAAGCGTACCTTCGAATGCTCGGCAATTTTTAGTGCCATAATATTCATATCATAAACAGCTTGCGGTGTTTTGGCTGTTAAAATAACCCAGCCCGTGTTTAATGCATAATAAAGGTCAGAGTGATCCCCACGAATATCAAGTGGACCGCTGACGGAGCGTGTAACTAAATTCATTACCATCGGGAAACGAGTTCCTGACTGAACAGGAAGCTGTTCAATCATATATAATAATCCATTAGCACTCGTTGCATTAAATACGCGAGCGCCTGTAGCAGCAGCACCGTAGCAAATACCCGCTGAACCATGCTCACCATCTGCAGGGATTAATTTGATATCATGCTCGCCACGAGTCTTCATTTGGTCTAGGAATTGCGCTACCTCAGTAGAAGGTGTAATTGGGAAATACCCCATGATATGATAGTTGATTTGAGCAGCAGCCATTGCAGCCATTTCATTACCTGATTCAAAAGTTGAAATTTGTTCAGCCATCGCTTGAGTTGTTAATTTATCTTCTAAAGTTGCCATTAGAAACTACCTCCTGTAACATAAGGAAAGTTTTGCTTCACGCGGTTAGCGTCTGCATACCCAATCATTTCACGAAGATCTCCGAGCGCATCTGTTGGACATGCCTCTACGCATTTTAAACAGCCCTTGCAATATTGATAATCAATTCCCTTAAGGAACATTTGCTTTCTGCCGCGCTTATCTTCTCCTTCTTCCCAAACGAAACAGAAATCAGGACATACGTTGTCGCAAGCAGCACAATGTATGCATTTTTCTTGCTGGAATTCTGGAAGGAAACCTTGACGGGAACCACTTAAATCTTTAAAAATACTATTTGCTTGTGAAACTAAAACCCCTCCGATTTCCTGGGTTGTAAACCCTAGCATCGGAAGTGGACGAGTGAAGGCTTTACCCTCCGCCCCTTCTGGAACTTCATAGGTTTTAAATTTCACTTCATTATATCCACGATCAAACGTACGAATATTTGGTTCAACAAGATGAGGATATTTCTTTGTAAATGTTTTACGTATAACATCTCTCATTGATTCTGGATCTAAAAAGTCTAGTATTCGGTATAAAGCACCGAGCATCGCTGTATTTACTTTTGTTTTTTCTTCAACCGCAATACTTAAGGCATCAATAATGGCCAAAGTTCCATTTTCTAGTTGTAAATCCCTTTTTACTTCATCAAATTCTCTTTCTGTATTTACTAGTACGATTCCCTCAGCACCTAAGCCACTGACAACATTAACTGTCTTATATAGGGCTTCGTGGAAAACACCAACGATATGTGGCTGTTCAATTGGACTATGATCTCTAATTTCTACATCTGGTTCACAAAAACGGATAAAGCTCTTTACAGGAGAACCCTTTTTTTCTGAGCCATATGATGAAAAGTTGGAACCCTTCAACCCAAGACTTAGAACACCAGCTTCCGCCAACATTTTTCCAGCTAGGTTTGCACCTAAGCCTCCGATTGATTCAAGGCGAATTTCAAAAAATCCAAGTTCATTTTTTTTCGGTAAAATAGACATAATGTCCCTCCCCATTGTTAAAAAAGTATACACATGGCTTTTGAGCCTTTTGCGCTACTCTTATTCGTTCATAAAAATACCTTGAAAATGTCATAAAAAATTAACTTCCCCACGATCATTGTAAGACATTCAAATATATTAAGCTGTGACAAAAGTCAAACATAAGAGAATTTTTTTGAAACACATTTATATTTTTCCGAAGAAACATTAATATGACTGGATTAATTAGTATTATTCAATTATATAACAGCATTACATTTGTGATATAACAGCTCTAACCTAGTGGATAATAAGAAGATAATATGGATCCATAATCTTACAGCCTGTTTGTCTGCTATCTTTTTGGTTGAAAATAAGATATAATTATTTTTTGTTTTATCATTGAAAAGGAGCCAGTTTATGAATGTAATTTGTTCTACATTGAATGCAAAGTTCATCCATACCAACCTTGCTATTCGCTATTTAAAGGCTTATGCCGCTCCCGAATTTACCATACAGCTCAAAGAATATACGATTAAGGACCCGGTTATGAACATTGTGTCAGACCTTTATCAATCCAAACCGGCCGTTATTGGATTTAGTTGTTATATTTGGAACATTGAAGAAACACTCAAAGTAGTCAATATGCTTAAAAAAATTGACCCCTCTATTTTAATCGTCTTAGGGGGACCTGAAGTTACCTACGATACGATGGAATGGATGGAAAAACACTCAGAGGTCGATTTTATTGTAATCGGTGAAGGTGAACAAACCTTTAAACAGTTACTCACAGAAATCGAAACGAATAATGATTATCGTAACGTTCCCGGTATTGCTTATCGTTCTCGGGATAGGGTTATCATAACACCACAAATGAATAAGCTAGATCTTAAAGAGCTTCCGTCTCCCTACCGACTTCCTGAAGATATCCCTTACTTAGGTAAGCGGGTAACTTATATAGAAACTAGTAGAGGATGTCCATTTAGCTGCCAGTTTTGCCTCTCATCCATTGAGGTAGGGGTAAGGTATTTTGATAGAGAAAAAATTAAATCTGATATAAGGTATCTAATGGAAAACGGAGCAAAAACGATTAAATTTGTTGACCGTACCTTTAATATAAGCCGTAGCTATGCCATGGAAATGTTCCGTTTCTTAATTGATGAGCATCTACCTGGAACAGTTTTTCAATTTGAAATAACTGCCGATATTATGAGGCCGGAAGTAATTGAATTCCTTAACCAAGAGGCACCAAAAGGTCTCTTCCGATTTGAAATCGGGGTTCAGTCTACAAATGACTATACGAATGAATTAGTCATGCGGAAACAAAACTTTGCCAAGCTTACAAGAACGGTGACAATGGTAAAGGAAGGCAACAAAATCGATCAGCATCTGGATTTAATTGCAGGATTACCTGAAGAGGACTATGCATCTTTCCGAAAAACCTTTAACGATGTTTTTGAGATGAGGCCCGAGGAATTACAATTAGGATTCTTAAAAATGCTTCGCGGCACTGGAGTTCGATTGCGTGCTGAACAACATCAATATGTATACATGGACCATTCTCCATATGAAATTCTAAGCAACAACGTCCTTTCCTTTGACGATATTGTAAGGATTAAACAAGTTGAAGATGTACTAGAAAAATATTGGAATGACCATAGGATGGATCATACAGTTGAATACTTGGTCAAACATGTTTTTCCTTCTCCATTTGATTTCTTTCAAGAGTTTGGTAGCTATTGGGATGAACGCGGCTGGTCAAGAATTGGTCATCAGCTAGAGGACTTATTCCGTAGGTTATATTCTTTCCTTGAACAAAAAGAAGTGAAAAACCTTGACGTAGTTGCAGATTTAATGAAATATGATTATTTAATCAATCATAAATACAAACCAAGAAAACCTTGGTGGGAAGCAAGCTATGATAAAAATAGTCGAACAGAATTATATAAAAGGTTTATTGAGAACCCTAACCTCTTAGGAAACGAATTTATTGATTTAAACCTTGAGGAAAAGGAATTATTTAAACACACGATGCTAGAAGAAATTTCTTTCGATTTAAAAGGTTATTTAGCAACGGGCGAAATCCAAAAACAGCCTTCCTGTTTATTGGCTTATTTCGATCCTACAAACAATCGAACGCTTATATTTACAACCTAACGATAAGCCGGGAGAACCCGGCTTATTTATTTTTTTTATTGGACTTTTTTGTTTCGTAAAGCGACTTCCCATTTACATCACCATATTCCACACTAAATTCCTCAACTGGGATACGCGGAGGAGTTTTTCTACGACTTTTCATTCACTTCTACCCTTCTTACCTTGCTTGGAATTGCGATTTGCTCCCCTAATTGCGTTGTTGTTGTCGGTAAATTCTGCTGAGAATTCACTTTCCTGAACATTTTTATGAGGTGTTTTAGAATATTTGCTTACAGCATCAAATTCTGCTTTACGTTTTGCCATACAGAAACCCTCCTAAAAGTTAATTACTACAACTTTAGTTTTAACAAAATACGTTCATTCTTTTCCTTCCTTATTTTTCATAAATAAAAAACAACTACAGGCAGAAAATAATAGTAAAAAGGAGTGATGAGTGATGAAACATTCTAAAGATACTAAACCGTCAATTGAAGACGTTGCAATAAACGAAACCATGCCACATCAAATAAATGCTCCAAGCTTTGAAGGAACTGGAATAAAGATGGAGGACCCCTTTGTCAACACACATGGCATTACGATCGGAGACAGTTTATACGCTTCTAAAAACTCACCATTAGAGAATTGGTCCAAGGATACAGACCCATCAATTATGGCTGGTGATGAATGGGTTCACCCAACGAATGATATTGGATGGAATACAACCGAAAATCGGGAATTACTGGAAAGCAAACGAAAGCCACAAGCTGTTCCATTTATGCACCCTACAAAGGATGTAAGTAAAGGGACGGACTAGAATATAAAATCCAATTACGAAAAACATTTCCACTCATGAAACCGATAAAAAAAATAAATAATACTTTTACAGAGGAAAGAATCCTCTGGATAAAAGAAGGAGTTGAATTGGAATGGCTAACAGCAGCAATAAACTATTAGTACCTGGAATTGAACAGTACCTAGATCAGGTTAAATATGAAATAGCTCAAGAATTTGGCGTTCAATTGGGTTCAGATACAGTTTCAAGAGCAAATGGTTCAGTTGGCGGAGAAATTACTAAAAGGCTGGTACAACAAGCTCAAGCCCAACTTTCTGGACAATTTACGAAAGAATAATTTCATACAAATGGAAAAAGTCCGGTTTTAACACCGGACTTTACTTATTTTTATTTTTATTATTATTGCTGTCATTATTACCATGATTATTACTATGGTAATTACTTTTTTCCACCTGATTTGTTTCCTTTTGCTCTTTATTCTTATCCTGTGTATTCGTTTGTTTCTTGTTTTGACCTTGATTTTGCTTTAATTTTTCCTCTTCTACCCTTTTCAGATATCCAGGAGAAATCGCATTTTTGCCCAAATTACTTTTTTCACTTACATTACCATTAAAAGACTCGTCAACGCTATTTTCTGGTTGCTTCTTTTGTTGTCCTGGAGGCATAGAATTAACAGTTGGAGAGTGAGCCGGTATATTACTTTTTTCTTTTGTACCTTCTTTAGTCTTTACGTTATCTTGCTTGGAATTATCTCTAGAGGTCTGAAGTTTTTCTTCTTGGTACTTCCCAGCAGTAATACCTTGCTTATGCGCTTTTTGTAATTGCTTTTTAGTGGCCGTTAAAACTATTACTTCTAACTTTTCTTTATTAACAGATGCTTCAATCTTATCTAATTTCCTCTGAAGTTGATCTTCTACTTTTTGTTCAGGTTGTTCTAAACGAACAGTAGAAATAAGGACTTGGTGATTATCTTTTAAATATCCACCCTTTTTCATTTCAGAAAGAATAATCTTTGTTAATTCAGAAACATCTTCTTTCTTCCAATTCTTTAGATGTGAAATAATCTCTTTTCCTTCTTTGTTGTAGCCAGTAAGTTCCACAACCTTCATTTGTTTGTTCACGCCAAGTTCAACACTTGGATTTACATCAATAGACATATAGGCATAGGCCTTATTATTTTGATACATGGGAATAAATGACCCTATAAAAAGGATAAGTGCTGCGATAACGGCCCATGCAGTTTTTAACTTAAACATATTTTTTATCGAACGTTTTGTTCTAAAGCCATTCACGCTTTCTATCGGAAAAAAATAAATTTCTTCTCCCAGTGAATAGGGCTGATTTTGTTTTCTTGATTGTAAAAACTCACCTTCGGGGGTTAAAAGCGTTAAAAAACCTTCATTTATTTCCATTATAATTCCCTTTTTCATGTCTCTAACACCCCCTTAATATAATCCTTCATGTAAACATAATCACTCGATAAGATAAGAGCAATAGCTATAATATATTTCCTATTCCGCTCGATTGTCTTTCTGCTCACATTAACCATTGTTTCAAGCTGCTTAATAGGAAGCCGTTTCTTTTCAAGTAAAAAATTCTTTAATTCCGGGTCAGCTACTAACAATTTAGCAGCGAGGATGGCATTCCTTCTTGCATCCACATGCTTCGGAGAATTTTCAACTAAATCACTAAAACTTAAATCAAAAGTAGTTAATAGGTTTTGAAAATGGATAATCTCATCTTTTCTTAATTGTTCATCATTCTTTTTATGATAATCATCAAGAGAAAGCTCATTAACAATAATGGTTCCTGCTGTTTCCTCATCTTGGGCTGAATTAGTTAAATCTATACTAATATGTTGATTTTTAGTTTGTTTACGTATATAGTCAATGACTCTTCTTTTAATGATTACTTCAGAGAAACTCAACAAAGAGCTTCCACGTTCTGGGGAATATTTTTCAATTGCTTCATTGAATGCAATAAGCCCTATGCTAAATTCATCATCAGTTTCATAAATATATCGTCTACATACGGAAGATACAGTCTTTGCAATAAAAGGCTTGTAGGCATCAATAATTTCGTCCAGTAGATACTGATCGCCCTGTTGAATTTGAAGGACGGTTTCCTCCAAGGTTCTTTTTTTCTTCTTGGCCATAAACAATAAACTTAGCATTTGCTCACCTCTATTCGACCAATTATAACATACGAACGTTACCTTGGACTTTATGGGGGTAAAGCAATTTTAAAAAGATAACTCCAAGAATGGCTATCTTTTCCTCACTTATTGTTTAGGCTTGAAAAAAAGTTATTATGTTAAATACGATTTAGACATCCCTCATTCTTTCGTTTATTGCGATCGCCTTTTCACTACATTATTACGTGACAGCTTAGACAGTTTTGGGGGTTTATGAAAAAATTTTCCCAAATAAAAAGCTTTAAACCAGATTATGCTGATCTAAAGCTCTCCATTAACCCATTTGTTTTTTGTTAAAAAAAGTCAATAAGTATTTAAAAAGGAATCCAACTAGTAACCCAGGAATGACAAACAGCATTGGTAAAAAAACTGGACCGGGATGAATTTGAAAAATAGATACTTTAGGTGACACCATTAAACCAACCGTGACAAAATAAGCACAAGATACAAATGGCAAAAAAGAATATCTTTCATTATCAGGCATCGCAGAACGGTAGCCATCCCACATAGAAAACATATAAAGACATGGATAGAACATAAGCCATTGATAATCTATAGCAGCTTCAGCCTTTTTGATTTCACCTAGGAAGCTGTACATAATCGCTCGGTTAAATCTGCTCATAACATTCACAACTATTTCTAATATGACAAATAACACGCCTTTAAAATATTGACCAATGATTAATTGGCTGAAACCTGGAAACGCTATATTCCATAAAACGGCCTCTAATCTGCTCATCTTTTTCATAGTGATATCCCGCTTCTTTAGGCTTTTTTTTAAGTAAATAACTGTTCAATATAGCTTATCCAGTCTGATGCCAAATTAACAGGATTGAACATAAATTTTCCCAACTTTATGGAAAAAACAGCGAGAATTATTTTCCCGCTGTTTTTTGAGTTTATTCTATTCGTGTTGATCCATAGGATTATATAATTTAACCGTAGGATTTTTCTCTTGGAACCATCTAAGGGCAAAGTCATTTTCAAATAAGAATACATAATGATCAAAGCGATCTTTTACCAACATACTCCTTGAGCTTGATAAATTTTCATCCACTACATCACCCTCTACCCAACGGGCAATCTTTGAACCCACTCGTTCCATCAATACCTCGGCATTATATTCATTTCTCATCCGATGTTCAAAAACCTCAAATTGTAACTGTCCAACTGCACCTAGAAGGTACTCTTCCATCCTAACCGTTTTAAATAGCTGGATCGCACCTTCTTGAACAAGTTGTTGAATACCTTTATAAAAGGATTTTTGCTTCATTACGTTTTTGGCTGAAACCCTAACATACAATTCTGGTGTAAATTGAGGCAGTCTTTCATATTGGAAATTGTCCTTACCTGTTGTAATGGTGTCACCAATCTGGTAGGTTCCTGTGTCATACAGTCCAATAATATCACCACTAACTGCCTCATCAACTGTATTTCTTTCTTCAGCCATAAATGAGGTAGATTGAGAAAGCTTGATTTGTTTTCCTAAGCGCGGGATATTAACGGTCATTCCCCGTTCAAATTTACCAGAACAAACGCGGATAAAGGCAATCCTATCCCGATGTGCTGGATTCATGTTTGCTTGGATTTTGAAAACAAAACCTGAAAATTGTTCTCCTAGCGGGTCAATTTGTCCTACTGAGGAATTACGTGCTTTTGGTGGTGGCGCAAATTGCAAGTAAGACTCTAGAAACGTCTGTACACCAAAGTTTGTTAATGCACTTCCAAAGAACACTGGCGTCAGGGTTCCAGCTGCAATTTTCTCTGCTGAAAATTCATTACCCGCTTCATTAAGAAGCATAATTTCATCTAATGTCTGGTCATAAAGCCCTGATGATTTTAACGGATGATCGCCCGCTATTTCACCTTCATTAGTTAATGGAATAAATCGTTCGTCATCATTTACACGAAATTGTTCTACACGATTATTAAATCGATCATAGATACCAAGGAATTCTTTTCCCATTCCAATTGGCCAATTCATTGGATACGATTCGATACCCAAGACCTCTTCTAATTCCGCAAGAAGCTCAAGAGGTGATTTCCCTTGACGGTCAAGCTTATTAATAAACGTAAAAATTGGAATACCACGCATGCGACATACTTTAAATAGTTTAAGCGTTTGTTCTTCAATCCCTTTTGCAGAGTCAACAATCATCACTGCACTATCAACAGCCATCAACGTTCTATACGTATCTTCACTGAAATCCTGGTGTCCAGGGGTATCCAGAATATTGACTCGGAAACCGTTATAATCAAATTGCATTACACTGGAAGTGACGGAAATCCCACGTTGCTTTTCAATTTCCATCCAGTCACTGGTAGCAAACTTACCTGTCTTTTTGGCTTTTACTGTCCCTGCATCACGAATGGCTCCACCAAATAATAATAATTTCTCCGTTAGTGTCGTTTTTCCGGCATCCGGGTGGGAAATAATCGCAAATGTTCGGCGCGACAATACTTCTTCTTTAAAATTGTTACCCATCTTTTCTTCCTCTCTTTTGACAATAAATAAATTTTTTGTCCATAAGTTCAATCTTATCTCTCAAACGTGAACTTTGCAATATTTCAATTCACCTGCTTTCATTATTTCTTTTATCCAGTTAAGGAAAAGAATATAATGTAGGTAAGCGGTTATTTAATGCCGTTAATGTTCGTATTTGGGAGGAACTATGGATACTACAACAATCGACTTAGATTTATTACGCAAAGCATTTGAAGCTGTCCTAGTGCAGAATAACGTGTCCTTTAATAAAATTGGTATCGCCGAAGAAGGAGAGCAACTATTATTTTTGTATGAAGGAAAGGACGAAAAAGTTCATGTTTTTAAATGGAGTAAAGCATCTAGTGCAGGTGTAAGTATTGGTGTACTTGCTCAAAGTGTATTAATGCCAATTATTCCTCATCTTCGCTTATTATCCTAATTAATATTGAGGCTGACTAATATGTTAGCCTCTTTTTTATAGCTACAGTGTTAACTCTTCCACTGATTCCCACATCCATTTTATTGGAAATGATTCTATAATAGAGTATGACTCTGTTATAGGAGATGAAAAATATGAACAAAAGTAAAAAAATAGTTTCAAAGCTTATACCGCTGTTCACAGCGTTACTCATAATTATTGGCGGTATCGTTTGGTTTGTTCAATCGACTAGTAATGAGATTGCGATCCCTTTCTCTTCAGTAGAAGAAACAATTAAAGCACAAAAGGGAAAGTCCGTTACCCTCATAGAACAACCTGATGGTAGTCTTTATTTAAAAGCTGGTAAAGAGGAATACACTTCACATATTCCACCTAACAGTCACATGGTAGAAAAACTAGTTGAAAAATATAATATAGAATATTCCTATACCACAAGTAGCCCTTACGCAAAATGGGTACTGCTCGGTGTGATTTTGTTACTAACTGGTGCTGCTATTACCCTTCAAAAATTAAAAGGCGGCTTCGGCCTGACTAACTCAATGAAAAACAGTGTGGCTAAATCCCGCCCTTTACCAACAATTAATCTAAAAGACGTTGGTGGACTTGGCGAAGAAATGAAAGAAGAAATACTACAAACTCTTTCTACGTTGAAAGAGCCAGATCGTGCATTAAAATTAGGAATTAAACCACCAAAAGGAATTTTGTTGTATGGCCCTCCTGGGACTGGTAAAACATTGTTAGCACAGGCTATTGCTCGTGAACTAAATGCTTCTTTCTTCTCATCGAGTGGTTCAGCTTTTAATGAACTATTTGTAGGTGTAGGTGCAAGTCGCGTCCGTTCATTATTCCAAACAGCAAGAAAACATGCTCCTGCAGTTATTTTTATTGATGAAGTAGATGCACTAGCAGGGAGACGGAAAGCACATGGCGGCGAGGAAGCCGAAAAAACCTTAACTGAACTCCTTGTTCAACTTGACGGTGGTCATGTAAATGATGGTATTTTATTTATCGCTGCTACTAACAGAAAAGACATGCTGGATGAAGCCTTTCTTCGCCCAGGCAGAATTGACTTCTCTTTCCATGTAACACTGCCAGACACAAAAGGAAGAAGAGAAATCATTAATATTCATACACGGGGAAAAGCTCTAGGAGAAGATGTTTATTCTTCTTTAGATGATTTAGCAGAGAGTACATCTGGTTTTTCTGGCGCCGAGTTACAGTCACTATTTGAAACAGCAAGTAGACGAGCTGTTCGAAACGGTCAAGATAGGATCCAAAAACAAGATCTTGACTTCGCCTTAGACCGAACCATCCTTGGAAGTACCTCTCGTTCATTAAAGGACCATGAAACAAAACGGAGGGTTGCCATCCACGAAGCTGGTCATGCAATTGTTGCTTCGTTAACAAAGCCCGGTTCTGTCAGAAAGGCCACGATTATTCCACGTGGAGAAGCACTTGGATATGTGGCACCGATTCCACAAGAACTTCACTTATCAACATACTCTGATTTACTTGACCGTGTTGCCATGGTGTTAGCCGGGGGTGTTGCCGAACGATTAATCCTGGGTGAACATAGTATTGGTGTGAGCGGAGACGTACAGCAAGCAAAACAACTCATTGAACAAATGGTTGATACAGGCTTGCTTGAAGATGGTTTCACTTTGACTTTTATTAATTCAGATAAAGAGGCTAAAATGCAGGAACTTTTTGCAAAAGGCTTAGAAAAAGCAGAAAATCTTCTTAAAGGTCATCAATATCAGTATCAGCAATTAGTTGATGCTTTATTAAAGAACGAAACACTAGAAGGTTCAGAAGTGGAAGCCATCGTATGGAATTCCACGAAATCAAATGTTGATAACCTCGTATTAGCTTAAAAGAGACTGACTTTAAATCAGTCTCTTTTCTCTTTAGGAAGTTTTGATTTATGATTTCCGTGGTAAACTATAGTGAAAATCCGGAATAAGGGAAGTGAAGGGCATGTTCGGTAAAAACTTCTTTTTCGAAAAAGAACAACAAGTTTACAACAAGGAAGCACGGAGCTACATTGACAACCCGAAAAAAACACTTGGATTGCTTAATAAAGCAATAAGAATGGCAAATGAGAGGAAAGAAATTTTAGGGGAAGCACGAGAAAAGCTTCAGTTATTTTTCGATCTAATCAAAGCCTACTCTAAAGGTGAATATAAAGATGTTTCAAAAGGTACTATTGTTACGGTTATAGGAGCCATTCTGTATTTTGTATCTCCACTTGATTTTGTTCCTGATTTTATCATTGGTTTAGGAATTATAGACGATGCAGCCGTCATTGGCTATACATTAAAAAAGATTAGCAAAGAGTTAGAAGGGTTCCAAAGATGGAAAAACCCCTCAGTAATAGACAAAAACCCGCTCGATTTATAGCGGGTTTTCGTTAACTGGCAAAGCGATGGTTTCCTATTTCTTCTGTAACAGGTCTTGTACGCAGCCATTTACTGTCAGTCTCATCAGGATTGAAAAAATAAAGTGCATCCGTTACTTGTCCATCTTTATGAATTGCTTCATCTACTGCTTTTTTTGCTTCTTCCCCTGCTGGTTTATTAATCATCCCATTATCAACGGGTTGAAACTGTCTATCTTGATAAATAACCTGCTGAATTGAATCTGGAAATTGTTCACTTTCTAAACGGTTAAGCACAACAGCTGCGACAGCAACCTTACCTTGATAGGGTTCTCCATTCGCTTCAGCTGTCACTAACCTTGCTAACAAGTCTTTTTCTTTCTCAGTAATTTTCATATTTATTAATTCATCTTTTGAATTACCGTATTGATTAGATATTTCCCTTAACGTTTCACGTTTGGTCACTTTATGAGCTTTCGTTTTATCGAGATTTTTAGCATTAACGTTTAAAGGTAAATTAAGATTATTCAGCAGGATGAAGAATACGATGACAGATAATAAAAAAGAAACAATACGCTTCATCATTATTATGTCCCCCTTTATCCTTTAATTTTTTCGACCCATTAACCGTAACATGAATCTACAGCTTGTCCAACCTCAAAAACTTTCCATGGAAAAAAAGGAAAAGCAAGGAAATATCCTTGCTTTTCGATTAGGCAAATATTAATGCCTCTATTCATTTTCTCCTACCATCTAAAGCAAGCTGCACCTACAATGATTAAAAGGATGAATAAAACGACGATTAATGCAAATCCGCCGCCAAAACCACATCCACCACCATAACCTACTCCACAACCGCCAAATCCGCCACCATAGCCATATCCAAACATTTAAATTCCTCCTTTTATAATATCAATAGAATGGGGTACACCAAGAAGCACCAATAATGATTAACAAAATAAATAAAACGACTAGAAGGGCAAATCCGCCGCCATAGCCACCTACTGCACCAGACATTTACATTACCTCCTTTTCTTAATTCCATATATCTATATTCACCTAGATAAAAATGTGCGATAGACATATATCCCTATTCGTACATTTTAAATAAAAAGAATAAGCCCATTATTTATGTACAAGGCAGATATAACGGTAGTATGTCTGTCCATTATTCCTGTTCATCGAAGAAAACCATTAGAAAGTTGACATTTATAATCATTTTTCTTACCATGTTCACAAATCATAATAGTTAGGAGCCAATGGTTTGAGGTCAATTGCAACAATTATACTCTTCTTATTTATGGTGGCTTATCGTATGGTAAGCGGGTTAATTAAAGAACGGAGAGGTCATTCTTTTATAAAGATAGGTCATCGAGGAGCAGCTGGATATTGTCCGGAGAATACTTTTGCATCCTTTAACAAGGCATTAGAGCTAGGAGCTAATTACCTTGAAATCGATATTCAGATGACAAGGGATGGCGAATTAGTTATTATCCATGACCCAACAGTTAACCGAACAACCAACGGGAAAGGAAGAGTAAGGGATTTTACCTTAGAGGAACTTAAGTCACTCGATGCAGGAAGCTGGTTTCATTCGGAATTTTCTATGGAACGGATTCCTTCATTTAACGAATTTCTAAATACGTATGCTGGAAAGGTTGGATTATTAATTGAGTTAAAAAAGCCAAACTTATATCCTGGTATAGAAGAGAAAGTAGCTAATGAACTATTGAAAAGGGGCCTTGCTTCTGGGGACAATAATCAAATTATTGTTCAATCCTTTGATCAAATCTCAATGAAACGGTTCCATCACCTTCTTCCCAAGATTCCAATTGGAATATTAATAAAGAAAACAAAGATTAACGGACTGTCAAATAAAGAATTAGAATCCTACGTACACTTTGCTACCTATGTCAATCCTAAGGTTACTATGGTTAACAAGAGACTCATTAGGCGAATTCATCAACATGGGTTTAAAACGATGGTTTGGACAGTGAATAAAAGAAGTGAGAAGAATTTGTTAAAGTATTATTCTGTAGATGGTATGATAAGTGACTATCCAGATTTACTTTAATAAAAAAGACAGCTTCCCCATTTGGGTATTAGCTGTCTTTTTTCACTAAAAGAAAATTAGATAAATAACTATAGCTAGTACAATTCGATATATAGCAAATGGTAAAAGCTTAATTTTATTAATCAACTTTAAGAAAAAGCGAATAGATAATAACGCAAAAATAAATGCACTAATAAATCCAGCAATAAAAAACGGAAGAGCATCCATTGTCATATACTGCCAGTTTTTTAACAATGATAGCAAACTTGCTCCAGCCATAATCGGTACAGCCATAATAAAAGTAAAGTCAGCTGCGGCGCGGTGACTCATCCCCATTAAAACACCACCGGATATCGTTGAACCTGAACGGGAGAATCCTGGCCAAAGTGAGAAACATTGAAAAAGTCCTATTGCTAACGCTTGTCCATATGAAATTTCGTCAACTGTTTGTACTTTTGGATTTTTTGGTCCAATTAAATCAGCAAGAATCATAAACACAGCCCCAATGACTAACCCAATCAAAACGGTCGCTGTGGAAAATAAATGATCGTCAATATAATCATTAAAAAGGACACCTAATACACCTGCAGGAATTAAGCCGACAATAACTTGGGTTAATTTAAGACGGCTTTGTTTCTCCACGTGTCCCTTTCTGAATCGTCCTAAGCCTAACAAGTCAAAAAATCGTTCCCAAAAAGTGACGACAACTGCGAGAATAGAACCAAGCTGGATTACCACTTTAAAGGTATTAGCCCCGTGCTGTGTTAAAAACTTTTCAGATTGAAGCCACAAATCATCAACAATAATCATGTGCCCAGTTGAAGAAACTGGTGCAAATTCGGTTGCACCCTCTACAAGTCCCAAGATAATTGCCTTAATAAACAAAAGTAAATCCATGTTGTTAACTTCTCCTTACTTTTATTGCTTTAGAATGTTTAGTTATGACAAATAACTCCACCATTTTACTCACTTATTAAGTGAATAGCAATAATTTTTTCGTATATAGTTTTTTGCTCTACTCTAGTATAACGTGGTTTGTTCTATAATAGTTTCAGGTATTTTTTCCCAAATTCAACAGGTTGTTTTTCTTTCTATTGTATAATTCCCATTCTTATTGCCTTTACTGCTACTTCAGTCCTGTTTTGTGCATTCAGCCTTTTCATGATATTGGAAATATAGTCTCTTACGGTAAATTCACTTAAATAAAGCTTTAATGCCGCCTCAGCAGTAGATGCTCCGTCTGCGAGAAGCTTGATAATTTCAATTTCTCTTGGAGATAAGGAGATTACATCACCTTCTGGTAATTCCGGCTTTTTAATATCCGCTTCAATAAATTTTGATAAAAGTTCTCCAGAGCTTTGGCCGAATTTCATTAATGCTGGGAATAGACTTGTATCCACTGTGAATTGCTCCCCAGGTCCTTTATCTAATACGACTCCACCAATAATTTTCCCCTCTTTGTAATGCAGTAGGATAAATTCTTTCTGGACTAATCATATTATGGGTACCTGCAAAGCTATATGAAGTAGCTGCAGCCCCTGGAAGTATTTTATTTGTCGGCTTCTTTTTAGGTGGCCTTACGCTGTTAATGGGAATTTTATCCTATATCATGCAAAGACTCTCCACTCTTCTTGGTGTTTTGGCTATTTTTGCTTCTGTCTTGTCGATCATGGGAGCATTAGGCGGCTTTCTAATTGGAACCATTCTCGGAATCATTGGTGGAGCTATGTTAATTGCATGGAAACCTGAAATGGCAGATCATGATTCAAAAACACAATCACACCTAGACCCTATTACTGAAAAAGAAGTGGCATCAGGAAAAGACATTTTACCAGATTAAAATTTGTAGCATTCGCAGAAATGGTGATGGCTTTGAAACATAGAAATAGTACTTATAAGATAATAATTATATTGATTACTACATTAAGCGCACTTCTCTTTGTGACAAAAGATAGTTATGCAAGTAATCCATCCGTGGTTGGTTTTATTATTGAAGCCAGTCAAATGGAAGGAACCCTACAAACTCCAGAAATGTCTGTCGGGAATACCTCAATCGAAAAAAGTCGGTCTATGCTGAATTTAACTTTTGAAAACCTTACTTGTAAGGATTTAGTCATTAAAAAAATGGTTAAAACTTCAAAGGGTATAATTACAACTAGAATGACATCTAACGATAAGATTCTTTTTGAAAATTTAAGTTTATCTGTTACCAACTTCTTCCATTATATAGAACATAAAAAAACCACAATCTTCACTATTAAATAGCGATTGTGGTCCTAGCTTTTATGATGGATTTTTATGTTATTCAATGTTGTATTAACTCCTTATTTATCTATAATAGTTACGGTGTTTTGACCAGTTCTTTTAAACTGTTTTTTCCCCGTTCAACAAGGTTTAAATGTGTGTTTCGAGCAAATTTAATATATTCTTTTCTTACTTCAAGCCATGCATTTCTGCGTTCGCGGGCATAATTGATACTAGATTCAGCATTTCTTTCAAAGTTATCCTCCAAACGTTCAACCATATGGAAGACAGATTTAATTGGAGTCAGAGCCAATTTTTCTAATTGTCCAGATACTTCTTTCAACTGATTTTTAAGCTCTTCACGATCGTTAGAGAAAATCACTTCTTCTTTCTGTTCCTCTTTACCTGCATTAAATTGATGCATTAATTCTGAAACCATTTCTTTATTGGTTTTTTTAGTTTGATTATACAGTTTTGCAATTGAATTTCTGTACTGCTTATTGAACTTAATTACCTCTTTTAATGCATTAATATATGCATCCTCACGATTTTCCCTAAGTTGCAGCGCACGCTCACGTGACTGTTCAAACTGATCCCAAAATGTGTTTACAAACGAACCGGCAGGTATCGATTCCTCTGCAAGCGGCATCACTTTTTCATCAACAGATGGAACCGTTTCATTCTTCTTCTGTGCCATCGTCCTTCCTCCTCCTTTTTCTATTATTTACTTTCTCTATGGGATCCTTCTTTTGAAATGAAGGAATATAGAGCTCAAGGAAACTGGTATACATCTTAAAAAATTGATCTAAGAGGGATTGATATGTTTCTAGTTGATTGGCATAGCCTTTTAAATATGTAACCCCAGCTTTTGTAATAGAATATCTTCTTTTTGCCGGACCACTTCCAGTAGTATCCCATTCAGAGGATACAAGCTCATCTTTCTCCAGTTGTCTTAGTAGTCTGTATAGATTTCCCTGGTCAAGCGTTTTGAACCCGAATGCTTCCAACCTTTGGCTAAGTTCATAACCGTGCAAAGAAACTTTACTAAGAAGTAATAAAATAAATGGCAACACAAAATTTTTGGATGGATTAACGGTTGGATTGTCTTGATTCACCATATCTTTATCACCTCACCTATATGTATTTTACACCTATGAGTAATAAATTGTCAATGCTGTAAATAAATATGGATAAAAGCAAATTTTATCGGTTTACAATATACTAAACTTGGTTATAAACTTAATAAAAATGAAAAGGTGGTGTAAAATGGAAAAAGCCAAATGGAGTAAATCCGGTGTACCATACTTGCACTTAGGTAGAGGTGAACCTTTGGTCCTTATCCATGGTTTAGGCGAAGTGAAAGAAGGGTGGCAAAATCAGTTTGAGTTAGCTGATCAGTTCGAGCTTATTATTCCAGATCTGAGAGGTCATGGAGAGTGTACAAAAACGGATGGTATTTCTATTCAGAATTTCGCTTTGGATATCATTGGTTTATTAAAGGAGCTAGAAATTGAAAACGCTCACATTCTTGGTTTATCAATGGGTGGAGCTGTTGCACAAGAAATTTACCGCCAAGCACCCAACCTCTGCCGTTCTCTCTTGTTGATTAGCACCTTTCACTTTTTCCCGAAAAAACTAAAAAAGTTGTTATTTAATAATCGAAAAGCTAAATTTGAATCCGTTACCGCTGCAGGTAAACAAACAGAGTTTATATCCAAAATGGCACTTTATTCATGGAATAAGGAAATGAAAGAAATATTTGGACACTCTTTTCACCCAAAACACCAAATTTTTCTACAATCCTTAAACACATGTCTAGATGTGAATAACTTATCTTTACTGCCAAAAATTAGCGTTCCAACACTAATTATTGGCGGTCAGTATGACTCTGTTCTACCTGTCTGGATTCAAGCATGCATGCACAAGCTAATTCCACATTCCGAGTTTATCATCATGAGAAATACTGGTCACATTGCTAAACTTGAAGCTAAAGCCCGTTTTAATAACCTACTGCGTAGGTTCCTTAATCAACAAAAACTAATTGCATAAGAATAACGGGAAGTGCATTGTCCTTCCCGTTACTAATTTATTTCATTCCTCTTAAATTATTCAGCTACTTCTTGAATTTTTTTTGAATGAGTAGAAAGCCACTGATCAGCAAATTTAGCAAACATACCAGTTAAGGCAAGTGCAACGTGCCCGCCCTCAAACACTTGATATGTTTTATCTTCACTTGAAATCATATCCATAATAGGTAGACTTTGCTTTTCTAATACAAGTGTATCTCTAGAGGTCGAGAACACAAACGTTGGACACTTAATATTCTTTAAATCTACCTTCCTACCGCCAATTTCCAACTCCCCCTTTAGGAGCTTGTTATCTTTATAAAAATCATTAAATAACTGCTTAAAGGCTGAGCCTGCAAAAGAGGCTGTATCTTTTGTCCATTTATCCATCCTTCGCCATTTTTCCACATAGTGTGGATCATGTGCGCGGGTGATTAGGTTAATCCATGGACTAGTATAGACGGGTGAAAGTCCCCTAAACATGAGGTACATAAATTCAGATGGAATGACCCCATATACATCTGAGAAGCGGTTAAAGTCGATGGTTCCCTTTTGTAGTCCTTTTAACCATTTATCCGGCACAATTCCCACACTAAAATCAATGGGAACTGTCGCAAGAAGCAAGTTCACTATTGGTAGTTTTGTAATAGAGGTAAAGATAGCTGAAATGGTACCACCCAGGCAATAGCCCACCAAAGATATACCCTCTGCACCAGAATGCCTAAGTGCACGCTTCACGCCATTTTCAAGATAATTTAAGATGTAATCATCCAGGGTAATATCACTATCTTCATACTCTGGTGAGCCCCAGTCTAAGAAGTATACATCATATCCGCGCTCTGTAAGCTCCCCCACAACACTGCTACCTTCACCCACGTCTAAAATATAGGATTTATTTATTAGCGAATAAACTAGGAATAAAGGAATTTGATATTTTTTATCTTTTGCCGGGTGAAAATATAAGGTTGATTTATTCTTTTTCCAAATAACTTCTCTTTGTGTTGGTTTAATATCTGGTTTAGGTTCTGTGAGAACCTTATAAACTTGATTCCACCTTGATGCTTCCTTTTCAAGATCAAGCTGAGGAATAAAATTGAAACGCGCTGAATTTCCACTCATCTTTTTCTCTCCTTTCACTATGATTTAGATGCTACGGAGCCTGTGAGCACTGGCTCTTTATCTTTTCCTTTACCTTTTTGCATCAAATTCTTTATGGACGCTAGTTCCGCTTTAATATCTGTTAACTGTAACATCTCCTGTTTTAAACTCTCAATCTCTGCTTTTAATGTTCTAGTATCCTCTATCTTATGGGCGATTTGATGATATTCAACTTTCATTTGTTTAACTAGACTGACCAGTTCCTGAAACATCTCCACATGCTCTTTATTTAATGCACTTAAGCTATCCTGTACATTCCAAATTTGTTCTTCTAGAATATCCATTTTCTCCTCAGCTTGAACAGAAAGTTTTGCTACATTCGCTACATCTTTTTTGGTCGGTATATTCATTAATCCTGCCATTAGCTCTTGGTTCTTCCTTAAAAGTTCCATGTATCGCGCATGACTCTCAGTACCAACCTTCATTAACCGCACGAACTCATTGTTGTCAGTCATCATATACAATAGACCATTTAATTGTTTTTCCCACATTCCACTTATTCGCTTGAATCCTTCAAAAGGATCATATGTTTTATCTTTAGTCATCCTGCTTCTCCCCTTTAAATCTATGATTTTGAAAGTTCTTCTGTTTTTTCCAAATATTTATTGAGAGGAAAAATAACTGATTTAATCTGTCTGGCAAAAAGATTAACAAAGCCCCTCTGACTCTCATAAATTATATTTCCAGCTTGTTTAACCGTTTTAATATATTGCATTCTCCCTTTTTTCCGCAGTGCGATATATTGGTCTATCATTTCGAGATATCTTTCCATGGTTAAGTAATTATTTAATGTTTGACATGGGGCAGAAAGAATAGACATCGTTTTTTTCTGAATTTGATCAATTTGAGCATTAATATCCTCATAGGATCGAATCGGGAAAAAATGCTGCAGACTAGTCGTTGACATTAAAAATTCTTCTCTCGCCGTTCTTTCCCATTCAGCAAATTCTTTATTAAATCTCTCAGCAATGTCTTTTACATTTCCCTGATTCCTTTTTATACTCTCGGCGAAATGCTTTGCTTCTTTTAAAAAGACCTCATCGCGAAATTCAGCGTGTTTAGCCCATTCATCTATCTCTCCGAAGGCATGTTGCCATAGAACGTCTAAACTAGAAAGCTGCTCCATATCCTCATTTCCAACTGGTTGCTCTTCTTCTACCGAGTTTGTCTGTAGAATCTTATTTGGTGTTTTTTCTTCCATTGATTCTTTTTCAACTTCCTTTTTGTCAGGCATTTTTATCTCATCCCTTCTATAATTTCTTATTCAACTTACGATCAGAAACTAGTACATCGTTTTGGATTTTTCTTAGGTGGTTTATTAAAAATGATCTTTGAAGTAGTTCATGTGGAAGTTTGATTATAGTGGTTAAACTTGTAGTTTTTCTTCCTCTTTACGTAACATTCGTCTTAACAGCTTACCGACAGATGATTTAGGAAGTTCATTAAGAATTTCAATCTCTTTTGGAACTTTATAAGGTGCTAGGTTAATCTTTGCAAATTCTATTAGGTTCACCGGTGTTTCTACAGCACCTGTCTTTAACTTAACAAATGCCTTAACTGTTTCCCCTCTATAGCTGTCCGGAACACCAATAACAATGGCTTCCTCAACTGCCTCGTGCTTGTATAGTACTTCCTCAATTTCTCGGGGATACACATTATACCCGCTCGCAATAATAATATCTTTTTTCCGGTCCAAGATATAAAAATAGCCATCTTCATCCATTTTGGCGATATCCCCTGTAAAGAGCCAACCGTCCTTCAATACCATTTCCGTATCCCCAGGCCGTTTCCAATAACCCTTCATTACCTGTGGACCGCGGAGAATGAGTTCACCTGCCTCCCCAATTGGGACGTCTTCAATTCCTTCTGGGGTTTGTATAATAATTCTTGCTTCAGTACCTGGTAAAGGAATACCAACACTACCTAATTTTCTTGGTAAGAAGGGAGGGGTAGAGATTGCAGAAGGTGCTGTTTCTGATAAACCATACCCGTCTGCTAATCTTACACCCACTCTTTTCTCAAAAGACCTTACCTGCTCGACAGGGAGGGGTGCACCTCCACTGCTTAGATAATATATATCCCCTAGATTACTTGCTTCTAAGTCTGGGTGACTATTGAAAGCGAAGATCATTGTTGGGACTGCTGTCATTTGAAATGGCTTTTCCCTTTTTACAAGATCTAATACCTCATTGACGTCAAACCTTGGTAATATTAACTGATTACAACCAATTCTGATTGCCGAAAGTGCATTGCATGATAGGCCATAAACATGGAACATAGGAAGGACACTTACGATTTTGAAGTTCTCTGGTTTCTCATCTACTGCATTATAGGTGAAATCACATACCTGAATAATATTTGCTAAAAGATTATGGTGGGTTAGCATTACCCCTTTAGATACTCCAGTTGTGCCGCCTGTGTATTGTAAGATGGCAACATCTTCATGTATGTCAATTGGAATATCAGGAATAACATTGTCATGTGTTAAAAAATCCTCAAAGTATATATCACCGGCAGAAAGCTGAATTCGGTTTCCGCCGAAGCCCACGACAATAATCCTCTTTAATGATGTTTTTGGCTGAACCAGCTTGACTCTTGAATAAAAGTCTTCAAATACAACCATATATTCTGCCTCAGAGTCATTTAACACGTATTCAATTTCTCGTTCGACATACATAGGGTTCACTTGAACAGCAATTCCACCTAGTCTAAACCCTGCAAATAGACTAAAAATATAGTGAGGACAATTGGGCAGCATAATCGCTAAACGATCTCCCTTTTTGAGACCAATTCGATACAATGAAGCAGCAAACCATTCAGATATCATTTTTGTGTCTTTATAGCTCCAAGACCTCCCATAAAAGGTAAGGGCCGGTCTTTCATCATGAATATTGGCTGCCTGCTTCAAAAGGTCAAATAATGAATCGTACTCAATGGATACATTTTCACTTACCCTTGGATCGTAAAATTTCAACCATGGTTTTTTTTGGTATACCACATTTTTCCCCTCCTATAATCCTTCTTCTTTATTCACAAAGGCCTATACACCTGTATACGCTTGTCTGTAAATTTCAGCAAGTTCACTTACAAATGGCTGTTTTGGATTGGCAATGGTGTCTTGATCATCAAAAGCAAGTTCGGCAAGTCCAGCAACCTTACTTTCAAATTCTGACTTTGTCACCCCGTTAGCTTGAATACTCATGGAAATATCTAGTTCTTCAGCAAGCTTTATAATGGCCGTAATTAAGCTCTCAATTCCTTCTTCTGTCGTACTGGCAGGTAGTCCAAGCATTTTGGCAATTTCACAATATCGCTTATCCGCAATAAAGTATTCATATTTCGGATAGGTCATAAACTTATTTGGTTTGGCTGAATTGTAACGAATCACATGTGGTAAAAGTAATGCATTTGCACGTCCATGTGGAATGTGAAATTCGGCACCAAGTACATGCGCTAAGCTATGGTTGATTCCTAAAAAGGAATTGGCAAAGGCCATCCCAGCTATAGTTGAAGCATTGTGCATTTTTTCTCGTGCTAATTCATCACTGCCATCCCGATACGCTCTTGGTAAATACTCAAAAACCAACTGAATGGCTTTTAGTGCCAGCCCGTCCGTGTAATCATTTGCCAATACCGAAACATATGCTTCAATCGCATGGGTTAAAACGTCCATCCCTGTATCAGCGGTAACATGCTTTGGAACAGTCATTACAAACTGCGGATCAATAATGGCCACATCAGGTGTTAGCTGAAGATCTGCAAGCGGGTATTTAATGTTAGCCTTTTTATCAGTAATAACTGAGAAGGCTGTCACTTCTGAACCTGTACCTGATGTCGTTGGAATCGCGATAAACTTAGCCTTTTGGCGAAGAATCGGGAATTTAACGACTCGCTTATTCGGATCAAAGAATTTTTGAGTTAAACTATGAAAATCCGTTTCTGGGTGCTCGTAAAATAACCACATTGCTTTTGCCGCATCCATGACCGAACCACCACCGAGGGCAATAATGAAATCGGGCTGAAACCTTCTCATTCTCTCAGCGCCATTCATGACCGTTTCAATACTAGGCTCAGGCTCAATTTCAGAAAATGTCTCCCATTGAACCTTGTTTTGATGTTTTTCAAGATAATATAAAACCTTGTCGACAAAGCCATTTTTCACAGGACTTCCACTTGTTACAATAAATGCTCTTGAGATATTTGGGATTGAAGCAAGCATTTGGATGGAATTTTTCTCAAAGAAAATCTGTGATGGAACTTTAAACCATTGTGTAAACGTTCTTCTTTTTGCGACTTTTTTAATGTTGATGAGATTAGCGGCTCCAACATTCTGTGACACTGAATTCCCCCCATATGTTCCACATCCAATTGTTAAGGACGGAAGTGAAGTGTTATAAATATCCCCGATTGCACCATGTGTGGAAGGAGTATTAACGATGATTCGACCAGCCTTCATGCGTGCTGCAAACATATCAATAAGGCTTTGATCTGCAGTATGAATGGCTGCTGAATGTCCTAGTCCTCCATACTCAAGTGTTTCTTCTGCAATTTTTAAGCCTTCCGTAAAATGAGTAACTTTATAGCATGCTAAGATTGGACTTAGCTTTTCACAGGAAAGTGGGTAGTTAGGACCTACGCCCTCTAACTCAGCAATAAGAATCTTCGTATTTACTGGAACGTTTATTCCAGCCATTTTCGCAATCACATACGCTGGTAATCCAACAATTAACTGATTAATAGAATTAGTTTTTTCAAATATAGCCACTTTTTCTAGCATCTTGCGTTCTTCTTCATTAAGAAAATAGCAATGATTATCTATCATTTCTTGTTTCACTTCATCATAAATTTCTTGATCGATAATCAATGCTTGTTCCGAAGCGCAAATCATACCGTTGTCAAAGGTTTTGGATAAGATTACATCGTTTACAGCACGCTTAATATGAGCTGTTTTCTCAATATAACAAGGTACATTCCCTGCTCCCACTCCAAGTGCCGGTTTACCTGAGCTATAAGCCGCTTTTACCAAATTAGGTCCACCTGTTGCTAAAATGAGCGAAATATTTGGATGCATCATTAGAGCCTGGAAAGCTTCATGGGAAGGCTCTTCAATCCATTGGATGCAGTTCTCTGGAGCGCCTGCTCTGATGGCAGCTTTCTTTAACAATTCGGCAGTCTCTTTGCAGCATTGTTGTGCATATTTTGGAAAGGCAAATATAATAGGATTCCTTGTTTTAAGTGAAATTAATGATTTGAAAATCACAGTTGAGGTTGGATTTGTAATTGGAATGACACCTGCGATGACGCCTACTGGCTCTGCCATCTCTACCATTCCCTCATTTTCGTTTTCACTAATGACTCCAACAGTTTTCATGTTCCGTATATTGTTATAAATAAATTCTGTTGCAAACATATTTTTAAAAACTTTATCCTCATATACTCCGCGGCGTGTCTCATTTACAGCAAGCTTTGCTAGTTCCCTATGGTTTTCAATGGCGGTCAGTGCCATTTGCTTTACAATTTCATCAACCATTTCCTGGTTGTAACAACGGAAAGCACTAAGTGCCTTCAAGGCATTGTTTGCTAACGAGTCGATCATCGCAGCAACCGTTTGAGTTTCTAGTACCACTCTTTCTTTAACAGACATTTTTGTCCCCTCCGGAATACAAGATTTTAGAAATTAGGTATGTTTGGTTTCTCACAAAATCGCTTTTATTCACTCCCTTACTCCTGCTGGCTAAAATATATCATTTAGAAATTCCGAAAAATGTCGAATTGTGTTAAAAAACGAATGAGTACTCATTCATTTCAGGATAATTCATAAAAAATTCAAAATTACAGACTCACTCTTTTAGAAAAAAAAAGAGACTGACTTTTGTTTGTCAGCCTCTCTTAATATCAACCAGTATTCCTTAAACCAGCAGAAATTCCGCTTATTGTAAGTAGAACTTGTGTTATTAATTCATCATTTGGATCTTCTTGCGTCCTTAATTCTTTTATTAACTCAACCTGTAGGAAGTTTAATGGATCAACATAAGGATTACGTCTGTGTACCGACTCTTGAATATTTGGAGTATGATCCAGCAATTCCTTATCCCCTGTTATTTTCAACAAAATAGCTTTTGTTCTTTCATATTCCTCTAAGATATTATTGAAAATTCTGTCTGCAATCGCCTTATCTTCAACAAGAGTTAAATATTCCTTCGCTGTCGTAATATCAGCTTTCATCAATGCCATGTGCAAATTATCAATCGTTGATCGGAAAAATGGCCACTTCTCATACATTTGTTGCAAGAGCTTAAGGTTGTCTGTACTTTTAGAAGCGAAAGTATCTAATCCAGTTCCTGCCGCATACCATGCAGGGAGTAACTGCCTGCTTTGAGTCCAAGCAAACACCCATGGGATGGCCCTTAAATCCTCAAATCGCCCTCGATTTTTTCTACTCATCGGTCTTGATCCAATATTTAAGTCCCCAAGTTCCCTTAGAGGAGTAGCTTCATTAAAGTAAGTTAAAAAGTCTGGATCGCCAAATACAAGTGATTGATATTTCCCCAAAGAAATACCTGCGATTTCCTCAATGGTTTCTTCCCAAATTGGATCGCGGTGATATCCTGCCTCTTTTGATACATGTGTTGCCGCCAGGAGCAATGTAGACGTCGCTTGCTCCAAACTGCGGTAAGCAATATCCTCAAGCAAATACCTTGATGATAAAACCTCTCCCTGTTCGGTAATTTTAACGCCATCTCCAATGGTTTCTGCTGGTTGAGATAAGATACTCTTATTTAATGGACCGCCGCCACGTCCTAACGAACCACCACGTCCGTGGAAGAACTTAAGACCGATTTCATACTCTTTAGCCATTTTATGAATTTCAATCTGCGCTCTGTATAGCTTCCAGTTGGCAGTTAATGTCCCGCCGTCCTTGCTGCCGTCAGAATAGCCCAGCATAATTTCCTGTTGATCCCCTAAAATTTGCAAGTGATTGCGATAAATCGGCATTTCAAAAAGCGTTTGCATGATTTTAGGACCAGCCACAAGGTCATCAATCGTTTCTAGGAGTGGGGCAACATTTAAATTACTTTCTAAAGTACCGTCTGCATGGAGTCGATAAAGTCCCGCCTCTTTTGCTAAAACAAGGACTTCAAGCAAATCACTTGGTGATTTAGTCATACTTACAAGATAGACAGTTATAGCTCGCTTCCCAAACTCTTCATGTGCCTCTTTGATCATTTGGAACACTTTAATCATCTCCTGCGTTTCCGCAGAATAATCTTCATTTAATAATAAGAGTGGGCGTGGATCCATAAGGATGTTCTGTAAAATTTTTAATTTTTCTTCTTCAGGAAGCACTGAATAATCCTCAGTAATACGGACCTTACGTAAAATCTCTGAAATAGCTGCTTCATGTTCCCCACTATGGTTACGAATATCAAGAGTAGCTAAATGGAAACCAAACAATTGCACTTGACGGATCAGCTTTTGAATAATTTTTAGTTCATGCGCAGTGGGATGATGCTTTTTTAAACTTCTTTTTATAATAAATAGGTCTTCTAATAATTCCTCTGCAGAACTATAACCTAGTTCTGAGTTCCCCACTTGTTTAACCCGTTCAATAATAATCGCAAATGCACGGCGGTACACTTCCGATTTAATTGGCCATTTTTTTTCTTCCCTTAAGTAAGTATCTTCCTTCTCATTAATAAACGTAAGGAGCTCCTCACTTACCTCTACACGTGTAGTAGAGTGGCTGTACCTCTTCATTAGGTCAACTAAAACAGTCTTATACTTCTTTAACACCAATCTTCTTTGCCTGTTTAAAGTTTCCCATGTGACCTCATGAGTAACATTTGGATTACCATCTCGGTCACCACCAATCCAAGAACCGAAACGTAGAAAATTAGGGACTTCCCACGTAGTCGTAGAATAGTAACTTCCTAAGCAATTAGTCAATTCCTGGTGTATTTCTGGTAGGACTTCAAAAAGTGTTTGGTCAAAATAATAAAGGCCATTCCTTACTTCATCTAAAACAGTCGGCTTATGCTCACGTAATTCATCGGTTTGCCAAAGGATAGTCACCTCATTAAACAAGCTCTCCTCAAGCTTTTTTCTTTCTCTGCTTGTTAATAACGGATGATCTAAGCTTTTTAAGATATCGGCAATTCGTTGTTGAATTTCAAGAATCGAGCGTTTCGTCGCCTCCGTTGGATGGGCCGTTATCACCAATTCCAATGAGAGTGTATGTAATACATTTCGAATTACATCTTCATTAATATTATTCTCTTTAAGAGAGAGAACCGCACTCTCTATCGAAGCAGGTTGTACAATAGTATCATCTTGAAGCTGATACTCTCTTCTTCTTCTAATACGGTGATTTTGTTCAGCAGCATTTATTAAATGAAAATACATTGAAAAAGCACGGATGATTTGTCTCCTCATCGGTGAGCTTAAATTTGCAATTTCATCTTTTAAGTCAGTATAAATTTCCTGATCAAAGTGAGTTCTTAGTGTTTTAGTCATATGTCTAATCTTTTCCACTTTTTCGAACAGTTCGGAACCACCATGATTGACAAGAATTTCCCCAAGCATTTTTCCAAGTAATTTCACATCGCGTCGCAACGGAAGACTGCTGTCATTTACTTTTAATTCTGTTGCCATACCATTCACCTTCCTATAATCAAAAAATTCGCTAAATTTTTATTTATAAATATAACATAACTTTACCCATCATGTGAAAGAAATAACTTACTTTTTTTAAAAATAGAAAAAAACCTGCAAATTGCAGGTTCTGATCTATAGGATTTTATTCTTTTCTATCGATGACGAGGACATAAGTTTTTCGATCATCATCACTATAAGTTACAACAATTGAAATAACGGTTTTGTTATCCTCGTCTAACTTGATCGTTTTGCTTGTGCCACCTTCAATTAAGATGGTTGAACTGCTGTAGCGTGCAGTTGGGCTTAATGTTATGAAATCAACATCATTACCAACAAACACATGGTAAGTAAATTCATCAGTAGAAAATGCACTATCCCATGTTCCATTGTTAACTGTTAGTGAAGAAAGGGTTGCTTTACTGACTTTTTGTGCTGTGGTTGTGGTATTAATTTGTTGGTTCATGGTTGGTTGGAATGTATTCGTTCGATTGTTTTGTGTTGGGATGGTAGTTTGTGAATTAACCGAATTACCTCTAACCGCATTTATTGTATAGGTCTTTTTTTCCCCATTCTCTGCCGTAACCACAATAGTGATGATTAATTTACCAATGGGAAGGTCCACCGAAACACTTCCTTCTTTAAGGCTAGTCCCATTTACCTGAATAGTTGATGTTGTTTCAGCTGCAATAAGTTTTATTGTAAGAGACGGTACGTCGTTTGCTACTCCCACATTATACTCGTATATTTCAGATGAAAAGCTTGGTGATAGTTTTCCACTAGACAATTCTATACTTTGCAAAAGGTTATTCCCATTTTGTTTTCTAGTAACGGTAAGCGTATAGGTATTCTGTTGGTGTGTACCGTTAGAAACAGTAATGAGGAATTTGTTTTCTCCTGTTTGAAGTGACAATGTGCCAACTACACCACTTTTGATAGACGTGTCATTTATGGTAATGCTAGCATCTGGATTACCACTTTCTACAAGTAATTTAATTTCCTTTGTTTCATTTTCTACAGTGGTAGAATATTCTTTAACATCTGCCGTAAAATCACGATCGAGCTTAATCCCTTCAATTTCTAATTTTGAAAGTGTGTTTTCAGACTGATTTGCCAGTACAGGAACTGTATCTTCAGCAAATGCAATTGGTGTGTAAAAATAGTTCCCCATCCCAATCATGGAAGAAACAAGTAGAATAGTTATTCCTCTTTTTGGTACCTTCACAAACATGTCTTATCCTCCCGCAACAATAATGTAGACTAAAGGTACCACTGGATGCTTAAGAAAACCTTAATTTTTTTGGAGTATGTTCAAAATAAAAAGCCGTAAATCTCTTTTACAAGATTTACGACTTTTTTCTATCTCCTACTGAATTCTTCCAGTTTAGAAGAGATGGCTACGGCTACTTCTTCATCAGTCTTTTGAATGGCTTTTTTAAAAAGTGTATTAGCTAAAGTGCCCATAGGACCGGTTGCATTAATTTCAAGAAACCCTGTTACTTTTGTTTTGTTTCTATTCATTGCTTTAGCTTCGAAATATCCTTCCCCTAGGTATTTTTCATTCGAGCGCTTTAATTCAAAACTTACCTTCAAAGGCTCATTCCATATGATATTATCAATGATTAAACTGACCTTTTTTTTCATAATGCCTAAGAGGTCACTTTTAAATTCCCATGTAATTTGGTTTTCATTTACTTTTTCATGTTGAATATAACCTGGGACCAAGGGTGCCCAGTTATCCGGATCGCGGATAAATTTCCAAATCACTTCAATTGGGATATCTAATTCTACATGTTGAATTTCACTTGGCATTTATATCCCTCTTTCATAATCATTGTAAAAAGCCTTCAAGTATCTGAAGGCCTTTATAAATATATATGTTTATAAACCAGTTTATAGAAGAAATATCCCTAACTAACTAATTGCGTCAAGAAAAAAGGTTAAATGATTCTCCATTTTCATTTCTACTTCTGCTGTATCTATACCGTCATACCTCAGGAGCAAGTATTCCATCATCATCGTAAACAATGGGTACTGATACTCTGTTGCTAATATCTTTGCATTTTGTTGTTTAAGTTCCCCTTTATCAATAAAAATCTGAAATGCAACCTCCAAGAAATCAACAGTCCCCTTATATACATCATTAATAATGATATCTCTTGCCCTTTGGTCACGGAATTGCTCGATATTTAGTATTCTCCACATTTTTTCGTGCAATGGTTCATCTACTGCCTGTTTAAAATTTAAGATCCCTTGAGTTAAAAATGGCTTGATTGTTACCCTGTTACAAATTGCTTCTAAAGTATCATGATTCGGTCTTGTTTTAGAATGGCTTTCACGAAATAATGAATAAATCCATTCTAAAATTTCATCCTTAGATTTGAAGTGATTATATAGAGCACTTTCTTTTATTCCAACCACTTTTGTTAGCTCACGAACTGATACCGCAGTAAATCCTTTATGAGAAAATAAGTCAATAGAAGCTTCAAGGATTTTATATTTTGTGCTGTTTACGTCTAGATCAGTTATTGGATGTTTCATTCTGGAAAACTCCTTCTTATTTCATGGTCATTAACAAAAGCTGTACCACAAGCTGAAGGTCCATTAAAAAGTGGGCGATTGCAATCGGCAATAATCGATTGGTTTTGTTAAAAATGAACCCTAAAATGAATGCTAATGGCAAGAATGACAAGAACCGCCACAACATGTACGGGCCATCAAAAACTAATGGCAGTGCAACATGTTGAAATGCAAGGAACAATCCCGATAGGGCAATGGCTAACCAGAGTTTACCTGTTCTTGCTTTTATTCTTGGAAGTGCGTACCCAATATATGTTGGGGTTTCCACAAGACCATTGGAGATGGGAAACAAAATGAGAGCGATGGCAGCAGCCCAAATTGGAAGCTTCTGAAACATCACCTCAGGTGGTGTGAATGTTCCTAATAAAAGATATGAGAATAGAAACAACGGAATGGCACCTGCAGCTATCCCCACAATCACCAGCCATAACGTCTCGAGTGTATCTTTTTTGGCGCGGCCTTTTTTAAAGTTAAAAATGGAAAGATACGAATGGCCTTCCTTTTTCAAGAAACTCCTTAAGATGAGAAAAGTGACGATATTGGCAAATACGGCTTGAAATGGCCACCATTTCTCAGCTGCATGTAGGGGCGAACTTTCGCCTGCTAGGGCAAAAAAGCCAACTAATAAGGCACCAAATAATATGAATAATATAGTTCTCATTAATAATGAGATGACAATTCTCCTGCCAATTTTGTTCTCATTATTTACTATCCTCACCTGGACGCTATTCGAATTCAATAATTCCTTTTTCATATTACACCTCATGGGATAATTTTAAAACCTCCAATGAATTAACGTTCGTTCACGAGTTTCGTAAAAAAAATTAGGTTTGGAACAATTCTCCTTGAACGGCTCTAATATATCGATTAGCTGATAATTGAACGGATTGGTTGGCATCTTCCTTCACGATCTTATGAAAGGCATTATAAATCCGATTAAATGATAAGGGCTTAACCTTCTCTGCCATCTCTCTAACTGTTTTAGCAGGTAATGGAATCAAGTTAGGATAACTATACATAAAGCTTACCCACTTTCTATCGGCCACTACTTGGATGATATCTCCTGTTAAAAGTACGCCGTTCCCTTCGTTTCCATCCTCCCAGTGTAAAACTGCCCCACCTTTAAAATGTCCCCCTAATCTGTAAATAGTCATTCCCTCATGTAAGACTAGTTTTTCTCCAGACCATAGAATAATATGATCACTTGGATTCACAATCCATTCTTTGTCATCCTCATGGATGTATATAGGGACATCAAATACTTTTGCCCACTCAATCTGTGCTGAATAATAATGGGGGTGGGAAAGAGCAATCGCGTTAATTCCTCCCATTTGATGAATCTCCTCAATCGTTCTTTCATCAAGATAGGTTATACAATCCCATAATACATTAAAGTCATTTCCTTTAATAAAGTAAGCTGTTTGACCGATTCCAAAAGAAGGAGACGTGGTGATACTATACAAATTTTCCTCTTCTAATAGAATTTTATTTTTATATTTTTGTGACTCAATTAACTTCTCAATTGTTGTCCAGGCTTGCCCATTCGGGTTTACATACTGTCTTTCTTCCTCACAAATCATGCAAGAGCTTGGAGGACGAGAAGAGTCTGGATATTGTGTTCCACACGTTGTACAAACAAATTTATTCACATGGATCATCCTTTCATTAAAATAGTTTGGATTTTTTTACCACTATTAATATATTAATTAACGTTCGTTCACATGTCAATAAATTGTTTAATTTTGGATAAAAAATAGGCTGACTCCAATAATTCAGAAGTCAGCCTTTCTTTTTTAGGATGTTATTGCCTGTTTCATTAGAAATTGATGGATTCTTTCTGCAGCTATCGATAACTGTTCTGGGGGCTGTACCATAGCTATTCGTACATATCCTTCCCCCAACTTTCCAAATGCGTCACCTGGAATGACAGCCACACCTGCTTGATCAATCAATTCAAAGGCAAATTCTCTAGAGGTCCATCCAGCGGGGATTTTTGCCCACACAAACATTGTTGCAGGAGACTTTTCCACCTGCCATCCACTTTTCTTTAGACCAGAAATTAATGCATCCCGACGAATCTCATATTCTTTCGCCTGTTCTCGAAGGAAATGGAAGTCGGAGGTCAATGCCGTTACAGCTGCTTTTTGAATCGGATAAAAAATTCCGTAATCAATATGAGACTTAAACGAAGCTAAAATCTCAATTGCTTGTCTATTGCCGACAACGTATCCGATTCGACAACCAGCCATATTAAAAGTTTTGGAAAGTGAATTGAACTCAATTCCGACCTCTTTTGCTCCTGGTATTGACATGAAACTAAGCTGCGGATGATCGTCAAAAATTAATTCAGAATAAGCAAAGTCATGAACAATCAAGATTTCATGCTTCTTAGCAAAAGCCACTACCTCTTCAAAAAAACTAATATCTGCTAATGCAGTAACAGGATTCCCAGGATAACTTATAATCATCATTTTTGTTTTTTGAAGAACTTCTAATGGGATTTCATCCAGCTTTGGTTGAAACTTATTTTCGGCTAACAACGGTAATGGATAAATTATTCCACCAGCAATATTTACACTTGCTTCATAAATGGGATAACCAGGGTCAGGAACCAAAACATAGTCTCCGGGATTAATCAGTGCTGTCGCCAAGTGTGCCAATCCATCCTGTGACCCCATTAACTGCAATACTTCATTTTCTGGGTTTAGTTCAACCTCATACCTTTGTTTATAAAAATAACTAACTGCTTCATGAAATTCAGGTATCCCAGTCAGTGTATATCCATACCGACTTGTGTCCTTTGCAGCTTCCACTAATGAATCCACCACAAAAGACGGTGGAGGGAAATCGGGAGACCCTACACTTAAATCAATGACATCTTTTCCTCTTTTTATGGCTTCCTTTTTACGATTCGCTACTTCTTGAAAAATACTTGCTGACATTTTTTGCAGTTTTTCCGATGCTATGAGATTCATAGACCTTCCCCCGTATCACAAAATCTTTTCTACAATAATATTTTTTGTTTTTACATAATTCAGATTATACCAGTCTTACCATTTGGATTCTATATTTCTAAATAACCATTGATTATTATCTCTTCATAATTTAAGATTTGTAGATAGGTAAAATTTCAGAATAGTCAGTTCGTTTAATGGAGGTAGTTGAATTGAAATTCTTTCAGTATTGTTTATTCTTTTTGGGGTTAACCTTTTTTGGCTTAGGCAACGCTATTGCGGTTAAAGTTAAATATGTTGGACTCCATCCATGGGAAGTACTGAATGTAGCACTTTATGAGCATTTTGGTTTTACCATTGGTACATGGGGTGTGGTGTGTGGTTTGATTCTTATCCTCATTTCATTCTTCGTAGCCAGAAGCTATATTAATATTGGCACCATTTTAAACGCTTTGTGCATTGGGCCCATTATGGATTTTTTTCTTTGGTTAGATATTCTTCCGAAGGCAACCCATACCTGGGTAGATTATGTTATTTTATTAGTTGCTATAGTTATTTCTGGAATCGGTGGCGGCATGTATGTGGCAGCAGGGATAGGGGCAGGTCCTCGTGACGGCTTTATGCTTTCGATTTCCGATAAAACAAGACTATCAGTTAGCCAAGCAAGAATAATAGTAGAAAGCTTCGTCTTAATTATTGGATTCTTATTAGGCGGTCCCGTATTTATCGCCACTTTTGTCTATACATTTATTCAGAGTCCTGTTTTTCAACGTTCCTTAAAGCTGTTTAAGTCATTGGTGGAATCCCTTAAAAAAAGAAAAGAACAAAGCCAGGAAAGCGTTGTTTTGTAAATATAAGAAAGCCCCACTTTAAATGTGGGGCTATTTCTATAGAATTCTTTTTATTCCTGGAATCTTGCATATCCAGGCTGATAAAACAAATCCAATAACGGGTCCGGTTACTGCAACGATTAAAAACTTCAATAGGGCCGGTAAATCAAATTGGTGTAAATATAAACTAATACTAACTAGAACAAGAGGATGGATGATATACAGGGTATAAGCTGATCCAGATAACGTTCTCCACATCTTCTTTGTTACATTATGCCTTGTTTTAAACATTGAAAGCAGCCATAAACAAATACCTATGCAAACTAATGGCTCCCACATCGCATAAACAAAAGACTGAAATCCCCATCCCCCTGAAACATGCATATTCCCCTCTAAAGCACCTGTCGCTATAAGTGCAATTGGTAAAATAGGTATGGTAATGACTGAAATCATGGCCCAAAGTTTTATTGTTTTCACACTTATCTGATCTAACCAATTATGCTGATACGCTGTTGTACCGGCGATAAATAGTAAGATATACGAAGGAAAATAACCAAACTGTAAACCTAGAATTCCCACTCCTGTTGGCCAACCTAAGCGAATTAAAAATGCTGCTACACCTAAGCTAATTGCCGTAAAAAACAATTTTCTATTTGAAGGAAAAACCTTTGAATCTTGTGAGATTCTTATAAAGAGCTTACAACAAGCTACATAGAAGATAGAAAAAATTAATAAAGCTTCTACAAACCATAATGGACCAATGTTAATGCTATGCAAGGTAAGGATCTCATTTTGATAGAATTCACTAAAGGAATATTCATTCTTAAATCCTACTATATATTGGATAAATGGTCCTATTAGAAAGGTATAAAAAATTAATGGTATCCCTAAGCGAATTAAACGGTCTTTTAAGAATAATCTTGTGCCCTTCCGGTTATGAGATGGCGGAGTAAAGTATCCAGATAGAAAGAAAAATAACCCCATAAAGAATGATTGATTAATAGCCGTAAAAAGAGTCAAAATAATTGCGGTCACACTTAAACCATTGGTTGGTTCGACATCTTCATAAACCCATGACCCATCTGCCCCATATGTTATTGCTGTGTGATGAACCAAGACCAAAACGGTTAGTACGACACGTAAATGGTCTAAATAGAATAATCTCTTTTTTTCCATTTATTTCTCCTCCTAGAGGTATAAACCTTCTTCATTATCTGACTGAAATTACAGGAAAAAAGTTACAAAAAAAAACCTACCCAAAGGATGGACCTACTTAGACCATATCTGGTACATTCACTTTCTTTAATCCTTTTAAGGTGAAACAACTGGCAAAGATGATGAGTGAAAATAGAAGAAATATATGGCTTACACCAATTTTGGAGATTAATATACCTGTTGTTAAGGCAGATGTAATTTTTACAATAGAAGCTAGGATGGTTCTTAAACCGACAACTCTTCCAATATACTCTTTGGTTGAATTTAGTTGAATGAGGGTTTGGGTGACAATTAAGTGAGACATCGTAAATAATCCAAGGACAAAAACTAAAATAGATGCTGTTGTCTTGAAACTATTAAAATGTAACAAGACAGCTGTTAACGCCATTCCCACCATTGTAAAAACAATCGACCATTGTTTATACATTTTTAAAAAGTATGTGACGACGATTCCAGCGAGTATTCCCCCTACAGCAAAAGAAATATCAAAGACCGAGTATAGTCCGCTGCCTCCTTTAAACACCTTCGCTAACGGTAATAGGATAGTGGTGGTCATTTGAATGCTTATGCTATTCAAAATAGATAAAAATAGGAGATATCTCATTCCGTCTCGATTTTTGATAAATTCCCATCCAGAAAGAAGCTCTGAAAAATATTGTATTTTGTTTTGTTTCTTTTGTTTTGCGTTGATCTGTTTAACTAAATAATAGAGAATGGCAGCTAGCAGGAAGGTCAGCGAGTTAATAAAAAAACTTAGGGATAAGGACAATTTAATCAGTAACACGCCAGAAACCGCAGAACCTACAATTAAGGCACCGTCATTGAGTGAAGAAGATTTGGAGATTACAAAGGGAATATCTTTATCTATAAATGATTCTTTTATGAAAGACTGCTCAGCTGGTTTATAGATGGTGTAACAGACAGCTAATAGGAACTGTAAAAAGTAGATGAAAAGTGTTGATTCGAAATGTGAAAATATCAGAATAGACATGGTCAGAACGATAATGAATCGAAAGATATCTGTCAACACTACAATCCTTTTTGACTGATGGTGATCCACATATACGGAAACAAATGGTGTTAACAAAATACTTGGTAGATAATAAATGGCTATCATAACGCCAATCGAAAGGGCTTCACCTGTTAAATGGTAAATGTACCACATAATCGCAATTTGCTGTACTCCGTCTCCGAAATTACTAATCATCGAACCTAGTAAATATGGTAATTTATTATTTGTCATTTGTATTCCCCCTTTTTCTACCTCCCTTATTGTAAATTCAATTCTTAATAAGTAAAATTACAAATATTTTATTACTTAACATAAAGAAAACTTATTAAAATAAAAAGCAGTTATCTACATTGATAACCGCTTTTAAATCATTTCTTACTCACCAAAATCAACCATATCTAACAAGTCTCCCCATGTAGTTAGGGAAGGTGTTTTTTCGCCAGAAAATATGGGGTTAACGAAACTGAGTAATTCTCCGTCTTCTGAGCGAATTTCAAAGCGAATCCAGCTTACCTCTGCCTTCTTGAAAATAAATTGGTTTTGAATAATTTTCCCCTCAACCATTGGGATGTCTTTTACTATTTGACCGTCTTTAATCCAATGTAGGGTGGCATTCGATGGCGTTCTCATAGGCATAATCTCGTACCATACCTCGATCTCGTCCTTCTCATCAAAACAATCGGATAAATTACTGCCCGGCAAATAGGACTCTCCATCTACGAAAATATTAATAATAAATTCAGGGCCTCTTGATACATATGCTCTGCCCCTTTTTACTCCATTTAATAGAGACCTAGCTGTCAGGCCTTCACAATAAACAAATGTTGCAGGGTCACCAATGACAGATGGAGGTCCTCCTTCCTCATACGACTCAGTAGGCAGTAAATGTGAATCGGATCCGCCAATTCCATACATCCGATACCCATCATTCCACAACGTATTCCATAAAATAAGTGCCTGTTCTGTCGCTTCCGGGTTATCCTTGTAGGTTGGATCATTCCAAATTTCAATCACATCAATATCAGCTAACAGAGTCTGACGATACTGCCACTCCCAGGGCTGAAGCATAGGGTGATTAATGCTGACAATTGCATCGGCGGTTTTTACCTCACGAATAATTCGGTTCATGCCGTCTTCTGTCTCCAACCCACCATCCTCACAAGACGGACGCCAATCAATCCATTGGGTTAGACCCAGTGCATTGAAGTGCCCTTTTGAAGAGGTAATTTCCACCCCAGGAATCACCATTATTTCATCTTCTAGCCACTTTGTTGGAAGTATATTATGGTCTGTAGCTACAAAGAAATCCAGATTCATTTTTCTGGCCTGTGCCATTCCATAAAAAGGTGTCATCTTACCATCTGATTCCGTTGTATGTGTATGAAAATCCCCTTTATACCATCGTGTCTCAGAATTAAACACTTGATCTTTTTGATAATCGTTTAAAAGAAAGCCCTTTGCCATTCCGTCCTTTGACCATGTGGTACCTTCCACCCTATTTACATTTTTCCGCCCAAAACCACCCATATATTCAATCGTATAATGACGATTATCAGTTGTAGGATTACTCAAAATTTCTATCGACCAGGTTCCTGACGCTAGTTTTCCAGTAACCGCACCAAAGCTTGTTTCCTTCGAAAAGGTAGAAATCATAATCGTCTTGGGCTCATTAATGGCAAGGGATTGAGCCCTTAGATTTTGATCAGGATCCCATATTAAAATCGAGTACCATCCTTTAACCGAAAAAGAGATGGTTAATTCAATCCAGTTAAATTCAGTATCTACATCAAACGGTAAAGAGAAAGACGGTGCCTGTAACACACCGTCAATCTTTGTTGAGTACGAAGCAGTCAACGTCCATCCTCCTCTTTATTTTTTCACTACTTTATCTAGTGCTCTTTGTGCTTCTTTTTGGGCATCCTTCAATGCTTTTTCAGCAGAAACCCCTTCAATTTCTACTTTATCTGCAGCTTTTACTAGTGCATCGTAAATTTTTCCACCAGTTGGATCGACAAATGGTGGTGTAGCGATTTGTGCCTGCTGTAAAGGCACATTGATTTGAGGATTTTTCTCAGCAAACTCCTTGTATGCTGGAACATCTTGTGCCGATTTTCTAACTGGAATATAACCAGAATTAATTGACCAATCAGCTGTGTTTTCAGCATTTGTAAAGAACGTTAGCCATTTAAATGCAGCTTTCTTTTCTTTCTCAGATGCTAGAACAGGAATCGCACCCATCTGTGCCCCTGCATGTGGAGCCGCTTCATGACCTTCCCAACTAGGCTGTGGATATGCCGCTAGGATAGAGAAATCTAAATCTCCCTGGTCTCCACTTGAACCCGTGTAACCTGCCGCACGACCCTGCATAGCATCATCAATCGTCTTATACCAATATTCCCAGCCCTGACCATCGTGATGAATCGTCATCGTCTTATCCTCATGGATTCCTTTTTTGAAAAATTCCCATGCTTTTACCCATTCTGGAGAATCAATTAACACTTTTTTTCCGTCTTCACTTAAATACTTCGCACCATTACTTAATGCTGCATCAATCATGTTATCCGGTCCCCACATCGGAGCCCAACCATAGACCTCTGTCTTATCTCCACTTTTCTTTGTTAATTGTTTCGTTGCTTCTGCAAAGGATTCCCATGTTTTTAATTGTTCAGGAGCAATGCCAGCTTTCTCAAACATATCCTTACGATAATAAAGAACTTGTGTGGTTCCATAAAGCGGAAGTGCATACTGTTCTCCATTAATGTTTCCCTGCTGATAAAAAGCATCAATAAAATCTTCTGGATGGAAGTCAGCATCCTCTTTTATGTATTTTGTCAGAGGCGCTAGTGTCCCTTTTTTCGCAAACGCATTCATTGGATCGTTTTTCAAAAGAACGGCAGCTGGAACCTTTTTGGCTGCAATAGCGGCTTGTAGCTTTTGTAAGGTTTCATCATATGATCCTTGTGCTACACCCTTAACCTTTACTTCGTTTTGGCTGGCATTAAATTCTTTGATTCTTTTTTCAACATTCTCACCAAGTTTTCCACCTAAACCATACCAAAACTCAATTTCTACTGGTCCATTTGCAGATGACTTCTCTGAAGAACAGCCGGAAATCATCGAGACTAGTAATAAGACAATCAAACTAAATATACCTATCTTTCTTGTAAACATCTTTTTCTCCCCTTTTTATCCTTTTAACCCCTGGTCACTAATGCCAGAGATAATCCACTTTTGAACAAATATGAATAAAATTAATAATGGTAAAACAGCAAACGCACTTGCAGCCATGATGAGTGGCCATTGGATTCCATAGGCACCTTCTTGAATAAAGAATTGCCTTAGACCAGTAGTGATTAACATTTTACTTTCACTTGTGGTAATTAATGTGGGCCAAAGATAATTATTATAGTTTTGGACAAAGCTAATTAACGCAAAAGTAATGAAGGTGGCTTTTGTCGTTGGAAAAATAATCCTCCAAATGATGGTCCAGTGTGTTGCACCATCTACCCTTGCCGCCTCAATTAATTCTTTCGGCACCTGAAGGAATGCCTGCCTAAACAGAAAGATCCCAAAGACACTGCAGGCATTTGATAAAATGAGCCCTTTATACGTATCTAGTAAATGAAAATCGGCTAAGATGACGTAGCTTGGTACATATGTAGCCGCTACCGGCAGCATATAGGTGATCAAAATAATGGAAAACAAAAGATTTCTTCCTTTAAAACGCAATTGTGTAAAAGCATAGGCAATCAGTGCGGAGTTAACGATCTGAATAACGACAATGGCCGATGCGGTAAAGACACTATTAAAGATATATTGGTCAAATGGCGCCATGGACCATGCTTCAGTAAAATGATTCCACATTGGTTTTTCCGGCCACAAGGTGGGTGGAAACTGCCAAATTTCATCCTTCGTTTTAAGCGCACTTACCACCATCCATAAGAAAGGAAATACCATCATGATGCTAATGAAGATCAAAACTACGTGCCTTGCTAGTAAAATAGGTACTTTTTTCAACTCACCAGCCTCCTTTCTTTTATTGGTAATGCACCCATCGTTTGGATAATAGAAACTGTAGGAATGAAAATACAGCAGTTATCAATACCAGTAGGATGGCCGTTGCGGTTGCCTTACCCATGTTAAATTCTTCAAACGCGGTTTGGTAATAGAAATAAAGCATGGTTCGCGTGCTACCTGCTGGACCACCCTGAGTTAGCACTTGAATTTGGTCATAGGCCTGGAGGGCATCAATAGAAGTAATCACTACCAAGAACAATGTCGTTGGTGAAATGATTGGAACCGTAATATGTACAAATTGACGCCATTTGCTTGCCCCGTCCAAAGAAGCTGCTTCGTAAAGGCTTACAGGAACCTTTTTCAACGCATTTAAGTAAAATATCATCGACCAACCTACACCCTTCCAAATGCTCACGATGATAACTGCTGGCATAGCCCAAGTAGTACTAGAGGTCCATTCAAGACCAGGAAGGTGAATCAGGTTCAGTACCCAATTGGCGAATCCTACTTTCGGTTCATAAATCCATGACCAAACAATGGAAATGGCGACAGTTGGAGTAACCCACGGTGAAAATATTAATGTCCGATAAATTCCCATCCCCTTACCATTGCCACTTACTAACAAAGCTAGCAACAAGCCTCCTGCTACACAGGGAATGACAACGCCCATTGAAAACACAAATGTATTTAGTAGGACCGAGTAAAATGTAGGGTCTGTTAATAAATCCGTATAATTGCTAAAACCCACAAATTGGTATTCAGGGCTGACATAGTCCCAATCTGTAAAACTAATAAATAAGGACCTTCCCATAGGATAAATCCAGAAGATTAGAAGTGGAACAATAGCTGGTAGAATAAACAACAAGGGAGCTATGGAGAGGTTTTTTTTCCTTTTCTTTTTTGCTATGAAACTCTTGCTTTGATTTAGTTTTGCTACTGGTGTACTCACACAATCACCCCTTTCTTCAATTTATGAATTCATTATCAATTTATATATTCAATTTTTGAATACATTTTTTATCTTACCAGTGGTTTCCTTATATGTAAACAGGAATTGTGAAAAAATTGTCACATTTTTTGTTTTTTTGTCCCGGGAAATACTTTTCGGCACAAAAAAACCGCTTGGATTCCAAGCGGAAAATGACTGAATTTATAACCACACTTCCTCGAGAACCTCTCTAAATAATTCATCGAGTAATGGGGTAAAATTCTCCTTTCTTATCTTTAAAGACTTCGTGTATTCCTCTAGTCGTATCAATTCATTTTCTAGAAATTCGTTTATTGCAGGTACCTTTGGCTCGAGTTTCAGCTCATCCCCTCTTATTTTCCTTTCTAGCAAGGTTAGAATCTCTTGTTTAAGCTCACCCTCTCCAAGTAAATCCATGACCAAATCTTGAAACAGAATTGGGGGAACAGTATTATATTTTTCAATCCACATACAGGCCAAAATGGGCCGAAGGACATAAAAGTATTTCTTTATTTTTACTTGCTCACCTTGAAGATAGTCACGATAGTTGCCCTTCGCCATGTTTAGATAATGATAAAGCGCCGAATGGGGCTGGAATACCTTCTCTTGAATCGCCTTCATTTTGTCTACGAGGGAAAACGCTTGATAATAGACTATTCCAGAATGAAGCCACTCCATTAACGGTGGATTTGATTTTCTAAAAAGCTGGAGGGCTTTCCGCAATTCCCAGCCGTTCATATCGAGAAGGTCATTTATTGGCAGCTCAATCACATCCCGTTTTGGATCAATGCTCAAATACCACTCTTTTCTATGAACATAGATAAAACGGACATCATAATCACTATCCTTTGATGGAAATCCCCAGGCCCTGCTGCCTGACTCTACTACGAAGCAAATTTTTATATCGTGCTGTTCTTCCAGTCTTTTTATTTCTTCAAGTATTCGCTCTTTCAAACTACTCCCTCCCTATCGAGTGTCTGGACCAAAGACTAGTGGAATAATGTCGATAATCCTTATGGAGCTGTTGGACCCGTTGGCCCTTTTTACCTGGTAAATTTTGTCCTTCAAAATGAGATATTGGGACAATTTCTTGAATGGAATTAGTGACAAACATTTCATCTGCCTCAAGTGCTTGCTCTATTGAGTAGAATCCTTCTTTCACCTGCAAATTATTTTTTCTACCTAGGTGAATCGCAAACTGTCGGGTAATTCCATTCAAAATACCGGTGTGTACAGCAGGCGTATATAAGACATTTCCTTTTATCCAAAAAAGATTGGATACCACTCCTTCTGCTAAGAATCCTTGCTCATTTAGGAAAATCCCTTCTACGTCTGGAAAATCTCCTATTTCTCTTTTTGCCAATACATTATTTAAATAATGATGGGACTTTAAACGTTGATTCCCTTCAGGGCTGTTCCGCTTTACCTTCAACAGTACTGCCTTTTTTTCAATTAATTCCCCTGCTGGTGGTAATGGCTTAGGAAAAATAATCAAATTCGGCTGGAGGTAAGGTTCTACCTGTAATCCCACTTCGCCTAATCCGGCAGAAACATTTAAGCGAATGTAAGCATTTGTCAGCTGGTTTTTTTCTAATAATTCCTGCAAAATATTTTTGATTTCTTTCCTTGTATATTGCTGCTGTATCGACAGTTCTGCTAATCCCTGATTAAGCCGCTCCATGTGGTCATCTAATAAAAATGGATGTCCGTCATACACCCGGAATGTTTCAAATAAACCTATACCATATAAGAATCCATGATCAAACGGGGAAATTCGCGCGTCTTCTTTACTTATAAATTGACCGTTTAAGTAAATCAACATGTTAAATTCCTTTTAGGATTGCAGCGTGTTTATAATAATTAACGAAGTTCTGCAACAACTCTTTCCCGCAGGTCGTCATAATGGATTCTGGATGAAACTGTACTCCCTCGATTGGAAGGTCCTTATGACGAATCGCCATGATTTCCCCTTCTTTCGTCCAAGAGGATATCTCAAAGCAATCCGGCAACGTTTCTCTTTTTACAATTAACGAATGATAGCGTGTGGCTGGAAAGGGGTTAGGAAGCCCTTGAAAAATTGTTTTTCCATCATGGTACATCTCTGAGGTTTTTCCGTGCATAAGTCTCTCTGCCTGGACTACTTGTCCACCAAAAGCTTGAGCAATGGCTTGTTGACCGAGACACACACCAAAAATCGGAATTTTTCCAGCAAAAAATTTGATTGCATCTAAACTAATTCCCGCCTCATTAGGACTGCATGGTCCAGGAGAAACCATTAAGAATTCAGGGCTTAGATTTTCGATCTCCTCAATTGTTGTTTGGTTGTTACGTTTGACGATCAATTCTTCTCCAAGCTCACCTAGGTATTGTACTAAGTTAAAGGTAAAGGAATCATAATTATCAATCATAAAAATCATCGCATTTTACTCCTCTACCATTTCTTTTGCTTTCCATAATGCTGCCGCTTTTTTCATAGATTCTTTGTATTCATGTTTAGGATTCGAATCGATGACAATACCAGCACCTGCTTGGACATGTGCCATGCCATCCTTTACAAGCATGGTTCGGATGATAATATTTAATTCTAAGTCACCTTTAAAATCAATCCAGCCAAGTGATCCCGTATACACTCCCCGTTGAACCGGCTCCAGCTCTTCGATAATTTCCATCGTTCGAACTTTCGGGGCACCTGTTATCGTTCCACCAGGGAATACGGCATCAATAATATCAAAGCAAGATTTCTCTTCTGCTAATTCCCCTCTAACATTGGAAACGATGTGCATCACATGAGAGTATTTTTCAATCGTCATGAATTCATTGACCTCAACCGTTCCGTACTTACACACTCTACCAAGATCATTTCGTTCTAGATCCACGAGCATGACATGTTCTGCACGTTCCTTTTCATTTTCAATTAATTCATTAGCGAGGGCGAGATCTTCTTCGTGGTCCTTCCCTCTTGAACGCGTCCCTGCAATCGGCCTTGTACTAACTTCTGTTCCATCCTTTTTCACAAGAAGCTCTGGTGATCCACTTACCAGTTGAAATTCTGGAGTATGTAGATACCCCATATATGGAGATGGATTCAAGGCTCTTAATTTTTCATAAACCTCAATCGCCTGTACCCCGATAGGTTTTGATTGACGGACCGCTAGATTTACCTGGAATACATCACCTTGTGAAATATAATGTTGAACTTTCCTTACAGCCTGTTGGAACTCCTCTTCTGTCATCGAAACCTGCAATTGATTCTGATCGTTTAGACTTGTATTAACAGGTGGAATGGAAGGCATTTCTTCAAGCCACCGTTTTTCCCAATCTCCTAATTGCTGGTCTATTCCTTCATCACCTTCCGCCAAAATGAAGATCCAAAGAAGCTCCTCTTCATGATCAAACACAAACCATTCCTTTACAATAAAAAAGTAGATTTCCGGAATGCCAATGTCGTCTTTTGCTAGGTTAGGAAGTTTTTCTATGTAACGAGCATAATCGTAGCTTATGTACCCAATCGCTCCACCAAGGAAGCTCGGAAGGCCTTCCATTTTATCAACATGAAAACGGCTCATCCATTCCTTGAGTAGGTGAAGTGGATTCCCTTCCAACTTTTGAGTACCGCTTTCATTTTGGATTTCCAACTTATGATTTTTCCCTTTCATAATCGTTTCAGGTTGAAATGCAGCAATGCTGTATTTCCCGCCGCGCCCACTTTCTAATAGCACATGATGGGTCTGATTTGCCGCTATTGAACGGTATTGTCTAAAAAAACTAGAATAGGTATAAGGAATTTTTTTACTATATAAATGAAGTTTCTTCAATCCATTCACTCCTAATCTTTACTCTTTTTTCATCATACTTGAAAAGGGTGTCAGGCACCACATAAAGTGTGGTGCCTGACACCCTAAATGCTACTAATACGGACAAGAAGCCCTATCCATTTCGGATAGGGCTTCCTTTAAGTGAGTACGTTCATTAGTAAATGTCCTAAGAAATTTTCTTTAATTCTTCAGTTAGTTTCAAGAATAGGTCCTTGTTTCCGTCTTGTAATGTTTGGTCGATTTCCTTTCGGATTTTCTCCTTCTTGAATTCAAGCAGGACATTGTTTAGAAACATCTCAGCAACTACAGCATCTGCGTTCTCATCCGAATGTTGTGGTGAATTTAATAATTTCTTTTCCATGGAAATCAACTCCTTGAGCTTTTTTTCATTATACAAGGAGTTTTCTAAAAATTCAAACACTTTATTTTAAAAATTGTAAAAAAAATTTATTTTGGATAGAGCTTTCAAATTTCATTTTGATTTTATCTCTAATTTTTGGTGTGAAGGGTAAATATTTAGGGAACATTAACTTCAACTATCATTTTGAGGGAACAGGAGGAAAATATGTATGGAACAAGCTGCATTAACTGGCTATCAACCAGTAAATAATATTGAAGTTTATTATGAGTTTTATCCGAATCCAAAATCAGATAAGACATTTGTTTTATTGCATGGTTTTCTTTCTTCCACCTTTACCTTTCGCCATCTCATAACACTATTGAAAAAGGAATATCAAGTGTTATCGATTGATCTTCCCCCCTTCGGAAAAAGTGCAAAATGCAATCGATATGTATATTCTTATAAAAACCTTGCCCAAACCGTTATTAAACTAACTGAGTCATTAGGTTTAAAAAAAATGACCTTTATTGGCCATTCCATGGGTGGTCAAATTGTGTTGAATATTCTTCATATGATGCCTGAACTTGCCGATAAGGCGATTCTTCTTTGCAGTTCAGCTTATCTCAAACGCTCTAAATTACCATTAATCCTGACAAGCTACATTCCCTATTTCCACCTTTTTGTGAAGTACTGGTTTGCAAGAACTGGTGTGAGAAAGAACCTACAGGATGCTCTCTATAATCACTCCATCATAAATGATGAAATGATTAATGGCTACCTACAGCCCTTTTTACAAGATGAAATCTTCATTGCACTTACAAGGATGATTCGGGATCGTGAAGGAGATCTTCCACCTGAGGCTCTTAAACAAATAAAAACCCCCTGCTTATTACTTTGGGGGGATCATGACAATTCCATGCCACTTAAAGTTGGTGAAAAGCTAAACAAGGATTTAGAAAACTCTGAGCTAGTTGTATTAAAAGAAACAGGCCATGCCCTTCCAGAAGAACGCCCTTTTGAAGTATTCGAATATATCAAAAGTTTTCTAGAAAAATTTCAAACAGCAGCCGATTTTTAATAAAAAAAAGGTGTAATGAACCGGTGGCTGCACCGGTCATCACACCTTATTTAAACCAACCCTTTTCTTTCGATTGAGTAATCGCTTCGATCCGATTTTTCACTTCTAACTTATCTAAGATAATTGAAATGTAGTTGCGAACCGTTCCCGTTTTAATACTGAGTTCTTCTGCAATCTCTTTTGTATTCTTTCCATCAGCAACTAGCTCTAACACTTCTCTTTCTCGGTCCGTTAAAGGATTTTCCTCTCCATATACATCATCCATTAATTCTGGCGCATAAATTCGTCTTCCTGCCATCACACTGCGGATAGAGTTTGCCAGCTCCTCACTTGGACTATCTTTCAATAAATAACCGCTTACCCCTGCCTTCAATGCACGTTGGAAATAACCTGTTCGGGCAAAAGTGGTTAAAATAATTACTTTACAGCCAGAGCCTTTTAATTCTTCTGCTGCTTCCAGCCCACTCTTTCCAGGCATTTCAATGTCCATAATACAGACGTCCGGCTTTAATTTTTTTACAAGCGTGACAGCTTCTTCCCCATTTGAAGCCTTTCCGACTACTTCCATATCATCCTCTAAATTAAGCAGTGAACCAAATGCTCCTAATAACATTTGCTGATCTTCAGCGATAACAATATTAATCATTTCCGGTCCTCCTTCTCTATAGCTTGTTTCACATCATTCGGTACTCTGATAATTAATGTTGTACCTTCCTTTGTAACAAGCTCTAGGCTGCCATTAATAAATTCCAATCGTTCTTTCATGCCAATTAGACCATGTCCTTCAGCCAATTTTTCAGTGTCTCCTTTAAATCTACCGTCATCGCAGATTGTTAGAACCGTTTCTTTCGAGGATTGTTCGATGGAAATAATACAGTTTTTAGCCTCGCTGTGTTTGACCACATTGTTCACGGCCTCTTTCAAGCACATACTTAATATATTTTCGGTTAACAGGGAAACATTCGATAAAGTAAACTCACCTTCGATAATAAAATGGATTTGAGCAGCCTTAATGATTTGTTTTACTCGTTGAATCTCATCCTTTAGACGAATTCCCCGCATGGAAGAAACCATTTTCCTTACCTCACTTAATGCTGTTCTAGAGGTTTGCTGAACATCCTTTAATTCAGATTTCGCCTGTTCCGGATCTTTTGAAATTAGTTTCCTTGCCAAGTCCGTCTTCAAACCAATTAGTGACAACTTTTGTCCAAGGGTGTCATGAAGGTCCCGGGCAATGCGTTGACGCTCCTCCAACTTAACCAGTTCAGAAATCCTTTTGTTCGCATCTTCCAGTTTTTCCTCAAGCTGCCCCCTCTCCTTCCGATTGTAAATGCTAAAAGGGAGTAGAATGACACTGATCCAAATGATGATAACGAAGGGCAACTGCTGTAAAAATAGTTTCTCTTGCATGACAATGCTATAGTTGATCGATGCCGATGTACTGATCAAATGAATAAAATATAACGTGAGGAAGGCAACTCTGTCTTTAATATTGCCAATAAAATAGGCAAGAAAAAAGGCAAAGTAAACGTAGCTGAACAGGTTAGTCGCAGTAATAGAAATGGCAATTAGGATTAGTGTCCAAAGATAAACGGGCCACCCTTTTGAAATAAAGGCAATTCGGTAAAGGATAAAAAATATCAGAGTTAGTAAAATTCCTACAACGATTTCAATAGTGGATGGTGCTTGAAATATAAAATAAAAAGGTAATATGCCAAGAACTGTCCAAATATACGGAGCAATCCCATTATTTTTTTGAAATGTCATATACCTTTTAATCATACATCAGACCTCATTTTCACTAGTTCTTTTCATTTATTATAACTCAAAAGTATACAACTCAACAGCTCGTTTAATAAATGTATTTTACATATATATGTAATAATATAACCACTGCTTCTATATATTTAATTAGTCAGAATTTTATAAATGTTTACACCTAGCAAATCTTGGCAACATATGTTTATAAAAACATTAGGAGGAATCAAAATTGGGAGAAGTAAATAACCATTGTTCCAAAATTCCTTATTTGCGATTTGGTATGGGTGAGCCTTTAGTATTTATTCATGGACTTGGAGAGGTAAAGGAGGGATGGTCTAACCAATTTGAATTTGCCGATCAGTATGAGTTAATTATTCCAGATTTACGGGGACACGGTGAATATCAAGCACCAGGTGAGATAACCATTCCAAACTTTGCTCAAGATATTATCTCTTTGCTAAAAGAACTCGGAATTGAAAGCGCACACATATGTGGGTTATCGATGGGTGGCATGGTAGCTCAGGAAATATATCGTCAAGCCCCTGAGATGTGCCGCTCATTAATGCTTGTAAGTACTTTTCATTATGCTCCTAGACGCTTGGGAAAGTTATTTTTAAAGTTCCGTCAGGCTCGAGTTGAAAATAAATCTCCCGATGTCCTTAGAGAAACCGCCGCAAAGGTCTGCCTCTATTCGTGGACAAAAGAAAACTTTGATTCCTTTTTTCAATTTTATCAGCCTAACAAAGAATTTTACTTCAAATCGATGGAAGCATGCCTTCTTGTGAACAATTTAAGCCTGCTGCCAACCATCAAGGTTCCAACCTTAATTATTGGCGGACAGTATGATTCGGTCATCCCCGTGTGGGTCCAATTATTCATGCATAAACAAATTCCTCATTCAGAGTTTGTCATTTTCAGAAATACGGGTCATATTGCCAAACTTGAGGCGAAGGATGAATTTAATCAAGTGCTACGTAACTTTTTAATTAAACATAAAAAGGCAAGCTAGTGGGAAGGAGAATTCCTTTCCCACTCCCGTTGCCTATACATAGTTTATATGTTCTTGTACCTAATTTTATGACTAACTCTTTTTACAAGGTATTTGATCTCTTAGAAGCCCATTGGTCCACAATCCCAGCAAACAAACCAGAAAGTGCAAGGCTAACATGTCCTGCCTCCACACTAATATAAGTCTTGTCTTCACTGGATACTAAATCCATAATCGGTTTACTTTGCTCTTCTAGAATTAAATTGTCCCTAGAACCTGACACCACGTATAAATTCGCCTTAATATTTTTTAGGTCAACCTTTTTATTTCCTAAAACTAATTCCCCTTTAACCAGTTTGTTCTCCTTAAAGAGATCATTGGCTAATTGTCTGTATGCTTCACCGGCAAATGGAACCTGATCAAGTGTCCATTTATTCATCCGACGCCATTTTTCAACATATCGGCTGTCGTATGCTCGACTTAAAAGCATCGTATAGTTAGTAAAATAAACAGGTGCCCCAATCGCTCGGAACATCCCCGTTACTAAATCAGGTGATACAAGCCCGTACACATCGATAAAGCGGTCGATATTGATGTCACCGTTTCGCATACCTTCAGCCCATTTTTCAGGACCAATAAATGGCTTGAAGTCAATTGGAACAGTAGCAACAATTAAATTTTTAATAGGTTCTTCTGCGATTGCTGCATAAATGGAGGCAATTGTTCCACCTAAGCAGTATCCAATAAGAGTGATTTCTTCCGCTTCGGAATGACGAATCGCCCGCTTAACTGCTGTTCTTAAGTACTTATCAATATAAGTATCGAGCCCCATTTTCTTATCTTCATATCCTGGTGTGCCCCAGTCTAAAAGATAAACTTCATACCCTTTGTTCGTTAAACCTTCTATCACACTTGCTTTTGGAGCAATATCTAAAATATATGGTTTGTTAAAAAGAGAATACACAAAAAACAAGGGTATTTCATATTTTCTCTGTTTGGCAGGGTAATGCCATAATACGGATTTATTTTTCCTCCATACTTCGTTTCTTGGAGTATGACCGACTTTGGGTTCAGGTTGACTAAATACCTTGAACAGATGCTCCCAGCGCTTCATTTCTTTATCAAAATCAAAAGTTGGGAGTACTTCTTTGAATGGTGCCTCAGTCCCCATTGTACTTCACTCCCTCCTATTAAATTGTCGTACCAGCACCTGTTAACACAGGCTCAGTTTTTTTGTCTTTTTCAATAAGGTTTTTAAGCGTTTCAAACTCTTCCTTAAAATGATTTAATTTCATCAACTCAAATTTCATTTCCTGAATTTCTTCATGTAAATCCTTTGTATCTGCCAGTTCTTTTTTCGTTTTTACCAGTTCTGTTTTTAGTTGTTTTGTAAGTTTAATAATCTCCTTGGAGACCTCAACGACACTTCCAATTTCCTTGCTTTGAGTTTTCATACTATCTTGTAAATCCCATATTTGCTCTTCTAGTGCTTCTATTTTTTCTTCCGTTTGTAACGTTAATGCAGCTACATTGGATACATCGTTTTTTGTTGGTAAATTTAATGCACCTGCCAACGCCTCTTGATTCTTTTTAAACGCTTCTAGGTACCGGGAATGAATTTCAGTGCCTAGATGAGACATTTTCACAAATTCCTTGTTATCTGTCCAAAGGTAGATAAAATCATTCATTTGCTTTTCCCAAGCTTGGCTGAACTTGTGTAGATATTCATATGGATCGTAAGGTTTTTGGCCTGACATGTTATTCACCTCATTATGATTTGCTATATTCTGTCATATTTTTCATATACTTTTGAAATGGTAACATCGTGCTTTTAACTTGCTTAGCGAATAGATTCACAAACATCTTTTGATTTTCATATAACACATTGGTTGTTTTCTTTACGCTATCAATATATTTTTCTCGCGCACTTTTTCTAAAAGCTACATATTGTTCGACTGTTTCCACATATTTGTCAAGTGCTTGCAATTGACCTGTGGTTATCGCTTGTGCAGGGGTTAATAATAGATGAGCGGTTTTATTTTGAATATCATCTACTACCCTATTAATTTCTTCATATGACTTAACTGGGAAAAAATACTGTAAAGTAGTGGTGGTTGCTAATAGCTCTTCACGGGCTGCTTTTTCCCAATCCTTCAGTTCCATACTAAATTGAGCTGCAATCGTGACAACATTCTCTTGATCTTTTTTTACCTTCTCCACATAGTTTCTTACAGACTCAAGGAAGCGCTCATCCCGCTTGTTAAAGCGATCCTTCCATGCATCCAATTCATCAAAACCAAGCCTCCAAAGCATATCTAAACTAGTTAAGTCCTTTTCCACCGCATCCTCAGATTTTTGATCCAACACTTGTTCATTTTTTTCAGTCATTGTCGATCTCCTCCAAATCAGATTCTTCCTTAAATAATTGCTTTAATTCTAGTAATTCTTTTTCTAAGTTGTTTATTTTACTGCTATGTAGATCTTTCATTTCATTTCTTAAAAAGGTTACCCATTCCTCCAACGAATGATGAATGGAGTTTAATAGGAGCTGATTCTTATGCTGGCTTTTGTTAAGGGTATACATTTGGTCATCAAGACCATCAATTTTCCCCTCATAATCAACGATTCTGACAGAAAGTGCCGTTAGTTCATCTTTATTCACCAGGCCTATATGATTTAGCCATTTAGTTGTTAACCTTCTGTGAATCTTTACCCTTTTCAGATGTGCCTCAAGCGCTCTGCCAGCTGCCAATGTAAAAGCTCGGTTATTGGTAGTGGCATGGATTCTTTTATTCATTTGTGCTTCTATTTTTTTATAATAAGCTTCCCTATCTCGTTGCATAGAATCCATATCATTCCCTCTAACTAACCGGTTGGTATGTTAAATAAAACATACAATTAACAAGTGTTCAAGTAGTTTCCTTTGAAATTCACAAAACTTTTAGAAATTTAGCGTACAGTTCGGCTTGTTTCCAAAGTAACGAGTTTATTGAACGCCTGCCGTCGTTCCACCATCTACAACTAACACATGACCAAATACATAGTCAGAAGCTTCAGAGGCTAAGAATAGAGCCGGCCCTTTCATATCGTCATCAGATCCAAAGCGTCCCGCAGGTGTTCGTTCAAGTATCTTTTCACCTGAATAGTCCAAAATCGCCTTTGCCATTTTGGTTGGGAAGAAACCTGGTGCAATTGCGTTAACATGAACATTATATGGAGCTAATTTTACTGCAAGGTCCTTGGTGAAGGTAATGACAGCCCCCTTACTTGCAGAATAACCAATCGCATCCATTACCAATGGATCCTGTCCACCCATTCCAGCAATAGAAGCTATATTAATAATTTTTCCCGAACGTTGTTCAACCATAATTTTTCCAACAGCCTGTGAAAATAAGAATACAGCTTTTAAGTTAATATCCATGACTTTATCCCATTTATCAGCAGGCATTTCTAATGCTGGCGCTCCCCAACTTGTCCCACTGTTATTCACTAGGATATCAATTCGACCAAACTCCTTTACTGTTTCATCGACTACATGCTGAATATCTTCAGGATTGGACACATCACATTTAAATGCTAGGGCACGAACACCCTTTTCTTTTAATGCCTCCGTAAACTGCTGGCAGGCATCGAGGTTCCTTGAACAAACTACCACGTTGGCACCAGCTTCTGCGTACGCTACGGCAATTTGCTGACCCAGGCCTCTTCCTCCGCCGGTTACAATTGCTGTTTTTCCTTTTAAACTAAACAATTCTTGAATATTCATCTTCTCCACCTCATTTATTAAGCTTTTACTTTTGCTTTCTCTTGATCTCTTAAGACTCTTCTTAGTAATTTACCAACAGTTGATTTTGGTAGTTCCGAAAGAATTTCTACTTCTTTTGGCGCCTTATATGGAGCAAGGTTTTCTCTGCCAAACTGTTTAATTTCTTCAGCTGAAATAATTGCACTCGCTTTCAATTTGACATATGCTTTTACGGTTTCCCCTCGGTACGGGTCAGGTACACCCACTACGAGTGCTTCTTCAATCTCCTCAAGCTGATAAAGCACTTCCTCAATTTCACGAGGATACACATTGTAACCGCTAGCAATAATCATGTCCTTTTTACGATCGAGGATATAAAAATATCCATCTTCATCCATTTTGGCAACATCACCAGTGAATAACCACCCCTCCTTGATCACTGCAGCTGTTTCTTCAGGAAGATTCCAATAACCTTTCATTACCTGTGGCCCCTGAATGATTAACTCCCCAGCTTCTCCAACAGGCGCATCGACAAATCCCTCATCTGTTTCTTGTACAATTCTAGCAATAGTACTTTGAACTGGAATACCAATACTTCCATATTTCCTTGGCACAAATGGTGGGCTAAAAATAACGGTTGGTGCTGCTTCAGAAAGCCCATATCCATCTAAGAGCTTGGCTCCAGTTCTGACTTCGAAGGTTTTTGCAGTTTCTACTGGGAGTGGGGCACCGCCACAGCTAATATAATAAAGTTCATTAAACCCATAATCTTCTAGGTCCGGTTGACTGTTCAGTGCTATGAACATCGTTGGAACACCAGACATTTGGAACGGTTTTTCCCGTTTTACGGTTTCCATTACTTCTCTCGGATCAAAGCGCGGCAGCAGAATTTGATTCGCACCCTCTCTGATTCCACAAAGTGCAACACTGGAAAGTCCGTAAACATGAAACATTGGTAAAACCGTAATCATTTTAAAATTCTCAGGCCTCTTAAGGCATGCCTTATAGGAGAAATCGCAAACTTGATTGAAGTTTGCTAGTAGGTTCGTATGAGTAAGCATGACTCCTTTGGAGAACCCTGTTGTTCCACCTGTGTATTGCAAAAGGGCAACATCTTCGTTCCGATTAATTTCAATTTGAGGAATGGTTCCCTCACAATCTAGGAAATCATCAAAATAGAAATCACCGTCAGCAAGTTCCAATTTAGTTCCGCCAAAACTAACGACAAGAACTTTTTTAATAGATGTTTGTGGTTGAGCTTTTTTTACTTTTGGATAAAGTGTATCGAGTACAACTATGTATTCTGAGCCGGAATCATGTAATACATGTTCTATTTCTCTCTCAACATACATTGGATTCACTTGAACAGCGATTCCACCTAGACGAAAAGTACCGAATAAGGTGAATATGTAATGCGGGGAATTAGGAAGCATAATAGCTAAACGGTCGCCTTTTTGAAAGCCGTCCTTATGGAGGGCTGCCGCCAGCCGATCGGTTAGTATTTTTGTTTCATGGTAACTCCACACTCTTCCTAAAAAGGTGAATGAAGGCTTGGTATTATAACGGTTTACTGCGTCATGTAAAAAATCGTAAAGTGATTCGTGGTCAATACTAACATGTTCATTAATTCTTGGGTCATAAATGTTCAGCCATGGCTTTTGCTGGTAAACCATAAAATCAGATGCCTCCTCAGGAATTTTCTTATCAATATCCCTACTAAATCTGGTGCATATCTTCGAACATAGTTGACTGATCTATTAATTAGAATATTAATATAATTATGATTATTGTAGTAAAATTTGATTTTGTAAACCTTTCCTTCTCGACATTTTTCCGCAATTGTCCTTTATCGATGAAACATTGGCTACTATACAATTGCTTCATCCCTGATAAATCCCTTTTCTTATAAACTTGGATTCACTTGGATAAAGAAAAAAATAGCGAAATGTGTCGTAAAATTTCTCGATTTATGCAAGACTTCGGATGGGAACCATTTCCTTCCAAATCACCCGATTGGTATTCTCCTATAAGACTACTAGGGTGTCAGGCACCACAAAAGTACATTTGTTTTTATATGACAGACATTTTATTCTGAATTTTATAAATTTTCACACTTTACAAATGATGGGAAAGGGATTTATTATAGTAGCAATAGGAGGGATTAAAAATTGGATCAAGTATTTACTAGTTTCTCTGGTATTCCTTACTTGCGCTTAGGTGTTGGTGAACCTTTAGTATTGATTCATGGGCTTGGTGAAGTAAAAGAAGGCTGGAACAATCAGTTTGAGTTTGCAGATCAGTACGAATTGATTATTCCTGACTTAAGAGGTCACGGTGAGCATACTACTAATAAAGATATATCTATCCCACACTTTGCCCGTGATATTATTTCCTTACTGAAAGAGCTTAGAATTGAAAACGCTCACATATGTGGTTTGTCTATGGGTGGCATGGTTGCTCAAGAGATATATCGTCTGGCCCCTCATATGTGCCGTTCCTTATTGCTTGTCAGCACATATCATTATATGCCAAAACGTCTCGCGAAACTGTTAATCACCTACCGTAAGGCTCGATCGCTCTCTACTCGCCCCAGCATGTCAAAAGATACCGCTGCTCGAATTTCTTTTAGCTCTTGGAACAACAAGACCTTCGAAGAATTTCATCAATTCTATAAACCCAACCATGATGTCTTTCTAAAATCCGTTCAGGCCTGTCTTCAAGTGAACAATCAAAAACTACTTCCGAAAATAAACATCCCAACACTCATCATTGGAGGACAGTACGATTCAGTAATCCCTGTTTGGATGCAGTTATTCATGCATAAAAAAATTCGCCATTCGGAGTTTATCATTTTTAAAAATACAGGACATATTGCCAAGTTAGAGTCAAAAGAGACCTTTAACAGAATCGTTCGCAACTTTTTGAAAAAACATAGAATAGTAAGTTAAGAGGGAGGAATTTTTTCCTCCTTTACTCTTGTTCTTTGCTGCCATAATCTCTCATATAATTTACCATTATCTAACAAGGAGGAGTAGTATACTATGCCTACTACAAATGCAAACGGAATCAATCTTTACTATGAGGTTCATGGTCAAGGTGAACCTTTACTATTAATTATGGGGTTATCACTCAATTCCAAGTCCTGGTTTAGGACACTGCCTGCTCTTAGTGAGCACTACCAAGTGATTATTTTTGATAATCGCGGGGTAGGATTAAGTGATAAACCAAATACTCCTTATTCAATTGAGCTTATGGCAGAGGATGCTAGAGCCGTCTTAGATGCTGCTGGGGTAGAATCAGCCCATGTATATGGCATTTCCATGGGTGGTATGATTGCCCAAAAATTAGCAATCAAGTACCCTGAACGGATTCAGTCACTGATTCTTGGCTGTACCACATCGGGTGGTGTTAATCATGTACAACCTGGTGCAGATGTCAGTATGCTCATGCTTTCGAGAGGCTCCTCCATTGCAACACCAGAAGAAATGGCTTGGGCTACCGCTCCGATTCTCTATAGCCAATCCTTCTTGGAAGAACACCGTGAATTGGTTGCTGAAGATATCCAAAAACGCATTGAGATCCCTATCCTGCCATATGCGTACATGTTACAACTCCAGGCCTGTCTCACCCATAATACCTACAATGAAATAGACCAGATACAAGTTCCTACCCTAGTCATTCATGGTGATGCAGATAAACTAGTACCATATGAGAATGGTGTCACGTTAGCAGAAAAAATCCCAAATGCAGAATTCCTAACGATCCAAGGGGCAGGTCACATTTATGTTACCGAAGCGAATGATTTTGTAAATAATAGAGTGCTTGACTTTTTAAAAAATAAATAAATAATGATGAAAAAATGCCCGAACACGGAGAGTAATCGGGCATTTTGTTAAACTTTCCTTTATTAAGCTTTCACTTTCGCAAGCTCTTGGTCTCGAAGGACTCGTCTGAGTAATTTCCCAACAGAGGATTTTGGCAGTTCGGAAAGGATTTCCACTTCTTTTGGTGCCTTATATGGTGCAAGGTTATCCTTAGCATACTGGAGGATTTCCTCTGTTGATAGAGTATATCCTTCAATTGGCTTAATGAATGCCTTAACCGTTTCCCCGCGATAATCATCAGGGACACCAATTACAATCGCTTCCTCCACGCCCTCCATTTGGTAAAGAACCTCTTCAATTTCTCGTGGATAGACATTGTAACCGCTTGCAATAATCATATCCTTCATTCGATCAAGGATATAAAGATACCCTTCTTCATCCATTTTCGCAATATCTCCGGTAAACAGCCAGCCATCCTTCAACACATCTTCTGTGTCTTTTGGACGGTTCCAGTACCCCTTCATAACCTGCGGACCCTTAACGATTAATTCTCCCGCTTCACCGACAGGTACATCTACAAATGCCCCGTCTTCCGTCTCCCGAACAATTCTCACTACAGTACTTTGAACCGGAATACCAATACTGCCATATTTCCTAGGTACAAATGGAGGATTAAACGCGATAGTTGGAGCCGCTTCAGAGAGACCATATCCATCCCTTAGTGTAGCTCCAGTTATTTTTTCAAAGGTTTTTGCTTGTTCAACCGGTAGTGGTGCACCCCCGCTGCCTACATACCATAATTCTTTTAAATCACAGTCTTTTAATAGTTCAGGCTGACTGTTTAATGCAAAATACATGGTCGGAACTCCTGCAAAGATAAATGGCTTCTCCCGCTTAATGGTTTCTATAATCTCCTTCACTTCAAAGCGAGGAAGGATGATTTGATTGGCACCCTCTCTAATACCACATAGCGCCACACTAGAAAGGCCGTAGACATGAAACATCGGAAGAACCGTAATCATTTTAAATGAATCAGGAATCTGTTCACATGTGTTATAAATAAAATCACAGACCTGATTAAAGTTTGCTAGCAGGTTATAGTGTGTCAGCATGACACCCTTAGGCACACCTGTTGTTCCACCTGTGTACTGTAAAACAGCAACATCCTCATGTGGGTCAATCTCAATTAATGGAATCTCTGCATCAGCTTGAAGGCATTCTTCAAAATAGTAATCCCCTTCAGCTAGTTCCTTCCGTTCCCCACCAAAGCTGACCACTATCACTTTTTTCAAGAAGGTGTCAGATTGAACCTTCTTCACTTTTGGATAAAAGGCATCCAGCGCCACCATAAACTTGGCCCCTGAGTCATCCAATACGTAGGCGATTTCCCTTTCTACGTACATTGGATTGACTTGGACCGCAATTCCACCTAAGCGGAAAATAGCAAATAATGTGAAAACGTATTGCGGACAGTTCGGCAGCATAATGGCCACCCTGTCACCTTTCTTTAGACCTTCTTTATGTAATGTAGCAGCTAGCCGGTCGACCATCATTTTTGTTTCATCGAAACTGAATACCTTTCCATAAAAGGTGAAAGCAGGTTTGTCCCCAAAACGATTGACAGCACTTTCTAAGAAATCGTAAAGTGATTCGTGCTTTACACTTACATGCTCATCCACTCTAGGGTCATAAAGCTTCAACCAAGGTTTCTCCTGATAGATCATACATACATGCCTCCTTATGCATCATATTATTTTTTATTACACCTAAATTATTGTAAGGAATGGAAAATTTGTAAACGCACGAATCTCGACACCTTTCCTCATTTGTACTTGTTGATATTTCATAAAAAATAGGTAAACATTTCATTTCCACACGAGATTCAGGAGAATCAAACTTGAAAGCCGTCGAATATTGTCAAAAAGCAAGCTGTTGTTCACAAAACCTTAACAAGAAATCATGAAATTTTTTTGACAAACTAATTCGGCTACCTTCTAAATAAAAAAGAACTTTGGCTTTAAGCTTTACCAAAGTTCTAGAATGTGTACTTATGCATTTTGAATCGAAAAATCAATCGTTTTATAGGCGACAAAAAAAGTTGCTAATGAGTAAATAGCCTCCTTTAATCCAAAAATAAAAATTGAACTACTGAAAATAAAAAAATTTAGAAATAGAATATATTGTCCAATTGAAAAGCGGGAACGTTTGCTGAATAGAATGGCGAGTACCTCAGTCCCATCTAAGCATCCACCAAATCGTATAGTGATCCCCACTCCTAAACCTAAGATAATTCCACCTAGAATAATCACTAATAGAGGCTGATGTGTTAAAGCAGGATATGGCTCTAGTACATAGGTTCCCACTGACAACACGAGAATAGCGAATAGGCTTAAAGCCAGAAACCTTTTACCCAGGTAAGAATAGCCGATTATGAAAAAGGGAGTATTCAATAACAGAAGGAACAACCCTACCTCTTGACGTGTAATATGAGAAAGGATGATGCTGATTCCAATTACGCCCCCATCAATTACATAATTTTTGACCAAAAATAGCTGCAAGGAAATGGCAACTAGCGATGCCCCGCAAAAAATAGAACAGCCTCGTATATAAAAGGAAATGCTACTCGATCGATTATTATCTATGTAATAGTTAATCCTTTTTCTGAACATAGTGCTCCCCTTTTATAAAAAATAGCGTACATGCTTAGTTAATTATATTCTTTGTTAAATCAAAAAAGTCCCCTATTTAGCAGTCATAGGGGACTTCATGTTGCTTAAAAGTTTTTATTTAGAAAAATCGTACGTTACTCCAGTTAATCTTTCGGATACTTCCCAAAGCTTCTTCATGGTTTCCGTCTTGTACACACCAGGAGCTGGAGTTTCTATCGTTGGTTTTCCTTTTCTATTTCCTCTGCCATCAGGACCTATGTATTCTCCGCCCTTCAAACTTGGTTCTGTTGCTGCATATATTGCTGGCAACGCTCCCATTTCCGCTGGTTGAAAAAATACTTTCATGAGAGCTTTGAAATACCCCGGCGCCTCTCTTTTTCCTAATTTAAATAAATTCGTTGAGGAAATACCAGGATGGCAAGCAAGACTAATTGTTGGAAGAGCATTCTCCTTTAACCTATTGTCTAATTCCTTTGAAAATAATAAATTAGCAAGCTTGCTCTGCCCGTAAAACTTCATACCCTTATAGCCTTTTGATCCATCAAGATTATCAAAATCAATGGAGGCTCCTCTATGTGCAATACTGCTGAGTGACACCACCCGTGATTGTGGCGTGTTCTTAAGCAATGGTAGTAATAGGCCTGTTAATGCAAAGTGTCCTAAATGATTACTTCCAAATTGCAATTCGAATCCGTCTTTTGTTAAACCATATGGGGGCAGCATTACTCCTGCATTGTTGATCAAGATATGTAAGGAATCATATCGTTTCTTATACTCTTTCACAAAATCTCTAACACTAGTTAAATCAGCTAAGTCGAGTCCAATAACTGCAACTTTTGCTTGAGCTACTTCCTTCACAATAGACTCTGCCGCAGCCTTGCCTTTTTCTTCATTCCTTACAGCTAAAATAACTTCAGCACCACTCTTACTTAATGCCTTCGCTGTTTCATAGCCAATACCGCTATTTGCTCCTGTAATGATAATTTTATGGCCTACTAAACTTTTTACCAACACCCTACACCTCCTATTAAAATTTACAAAGTTACGCCTGAGATGTAATCGGATGCTTGAATTTTTCAGGCAATGTAACGTTTGTAAGATTCTTTATAAAAAGAACATTACTAGATTGGTGAATCTCCTTCGTAATAAGGAACTCACAATTATCTAGATGAAAATGAAAAATGATTTTTCTAATCTCTGGTGAGGCAATCGTGTTTAGGATTAATCGAATATCTACTTCCTCAGTTGAAACTATATCATAAAGATGAATGGTATCATCTTCTTTCTGAAAAATAACCAGTACCTTTTCATCCTCAAGATAATAGATGTCCTGACTAAACACCATTATGCAATAAAACATTAAAAGTTCCTCACTGCTTGCTGTTCCAAAAATCTTTGAAACTGAATTTCTATTTGCAGCTAAGGTGTAGATAAAAGATAAGTCTTCTGTGTTGCTCCCATCTAATTTCTTTATTCTCGATGGGTTCGTAGGTTCAAAATCGTAGTTCGTTGAAAACTGAATTTCATCCATAGCCTTGAACCCAAACTTAGGATAGAAATCCAACACCGTCTGATTGGCAAACAAATAGACAAGGTCGACATTTTTAAAATCTTCTAATACAATCTCCATAAGTTTTCTCGATAACCCTTGATTTCGATAATCTGGATGTGTCATAACCGTTCCGATTTGTATGGCTCGCTTACTCTCACCTTCAATCACCAAGTTTAGAAGATTAACCGAGACATTCGCAACTACTTTACCTTGATCAATAAAGGAGTATGGCTGATATTTTTCTGTCCAGTATCCATGTTGATACCACGTTTCAAATTCAATTCCAAATGTATCTAAGGCCAGCTCATTAAAGCTTCCCCTTAACGCTTCATTCTCTTTATATCCCTTTTCAAATTTTAAGACTTCCATATGATACCCCCAAAAGAAAAGGGCGAGGCATTTTACTCCCCGCCCTTTCCCGTTTATTTATCTTTTAACATCTTAAATACCTGTTCCACATCTTTATCGCCGCGACCAGATAAGTTTACAATCAACACGTCTTCAGGAGATAAATTTTTTGCCAGTTTAATTGCATAGGCCACTGCATGGGAGCTTTCTAATGCTGGGATAATCCCTTCCGTTTTACTAAGCAGTTGAAACGCTTCTAACGCCTCTTGTCCCGTAACCGTTACATATTCTGCTCTTCCGCTAGTTTTTAAATGGCTATGTTCAGGTCCGACCCCAGGATAATCTAGTCCAGCAGCGATTGAATACGTTTGTTTCGGCTCTCCCTTTTCATCCAATAGTGTTAAACATTTAAAGCCATGAATGACAGCTGGAACGCCTTCAGTTAGGGTAGGGGCTTCCGCTGGTTCCACTCCAATTAATCGAACAGAGGGTTCGTCAATATAATGAGCAAATGCACCGATTGCATTACTGCCACCACCTGCACAGGCAACAACCGCTGTTGGCAGTTTCCCTTCTTTTTCAAGTATCTGACGTTTGGATTCTTCACTAATAATAGATTGGAAGTGTTTCACCATTGATGGGTATGGGTGAGGGCCAACAGCCGAACCCAATAAATAAAAAGTATGTTGATAATTTTGGACTAAGTCACCTAATGCTTCATCGACAGCATCCTTTAGGCGCCCCTGGCCTTTTTCAACTGCAACCACTTTTGCGCCTAGTAATTCCATGCGGAACACGTTAAGAGCCTGCCGCTCCGTGTCCAGCTTCCCCATATATATGATACATTCCATCCCAAACATCGCACAGGCAGTAGCAGTGGCTACGCCGTGCTGTCCAGCACCTGTCTCCGCGATAATTCGCTTGGCACCCATCCGTTTGGCTAATAGAATTTGCCCGATGGCATTATTAATTTTATGAGCACCTGTGTGGTTTAAATCCTCTCTTTTGAGATAGATTTTCGCTCCACCGATTTGTTTTGTTAGATTTTCTGCATAGGTTAACGGGTTTTCTCTGCCAATATACTCTTTAATGTAATAGTTGAACTCCTCGATGAATTCAGGATCATCCTTATACCGTAAAAATTGCTCCTCTAATTCGTTCATTACCTGCTGTAAATCCTCAGGTATAAAACTTCCACCAAATTCTCCAAAGTATCCTTTATTTTCTACGCTCGTACTCTTCATTCTCAACTCGACTCCTTCTAAACTATTAATTTGGGAAAGAATACCGAAATATTTACTGAATATTCCATGAAATCATTTTAACACACAGCTATAATTCCGCAAATCTATAGCTTTTAAAAAAAGCCCGCACACAAAAGTGCAGACTTTCTTTGATGAGGATAACATTATTCATATCTTAATGATTCAATCGGATCAAGCTTCGAGGCCTTGTTTGCTGGAAGCAGTCCAAAAATGATACCTATTACCATCGAAAACAGCACTCCACCTAATACTACCTGCCAGGAAACTAAGGATGGCCATCCTGCAATGAAGCTTACAATTGTGGCAGTTCCCCAACCAAGAACGATTCCAAGAATCCCCCCAATAAAGGTTAATGTCATGGATTCAATTAAAAACTGTGTTAACACCTGACCTCGAGTCGCACCTAGAGCCATACGAATACCAATCTCTCTTGTTCTTTCCGTTACGGATACGAGCATAATATTCATAACTCCGATACCACCAACAAATAGTGAAATCCCGGCAATACTTCCGATGATTAAGGTCATAATTTTCGTCACTTGCCCAATTCCTTGAGCGATTTCTTCCATGTTAATGACCTGATAGGATTTTTCTGTATTATGCATCTTATTTAACAGTCTTGAAGCCTTTTTACCAGCAATCTGCAGCTGTTCAGCAGATGCCGCCTGGAGTGTTACTTGGGTATAATCACTGCTGCCATACATATTTCTCCACGTTTGGAAGGGAAGGTAAACCTCCATTGACCCAAAAGAAAGAAGTCCAGTAGGCTTTTCTAGTACACCGATGATTTCAATTGGCTGATTGGCGACCATAATGATTTTGCCAACAGGATTGTCCCCTTTAAAGAGTTCCTCCTGCATTTTGGAGCTAATCACTCCGGCTCTCCTTCCACCGAGAAAATCAGAAGCAGAGAAGTTTCGCCCCTTTGTTACTTTTAGTTTATTTAACTTTAAAAAGGACTGATTGATCCCAGTTGTAGAAACATCGGCCGTATCCTTTTGAAATCTTGCTAGCGACAATTTTGTGCTTGATGCTACCACTCTCTTAATCTCTGGGATTTGTTCCAGCGCACGAATATCTTCTTGTTTAAATGGAGCTTGAAGGAACACATTAGGGTTTGCCCTCATTTCTTCATCAGACGGTTGATAGAACATTTCGATTGTATTTCCTGAGCCAGTAATCTGTGTTTTCAGCATGGCTTCCCCACCCTGCCCAATCGCTACTACAATGATGACAGCTGCTACACCGATAATAATTCCTAGCATAGTAAGAATACTTCGCATCTTATGGGCCTTAAGAGAGCTCAATGCCATGATTAGATTTTCCATAAAACTCATTGCAACATCCCCCTATCAATTAGTGTAGGGGATTGGATTAGTCCATCCCTTACCATGATAGTCCTGTTTGCATATTGAGCAACTTCAGATTCATGTGTGACCACAACTACCGTTACGCCTTCCTCATTTAGCTTACTAAACTGATCCATGATGTCAATGCTTGTTTTTGAATCAAGTGCCCCTGTCGGTTCATCTGCTAAAATTAGCTTTGGCTGGTTAACAATCGCTCTCGCAATCGCCACGCGTTGCTTTTGTCCCCCAGATAGTGCATTTGGAAGGTGGTTCATACGGTCTGACAGGCCTACTTTAATCAATGCCTCTTCCGCGCGAGCTTGCCGTTCTTTTTTTGAAATTCCGGCATAGATCATCGGGAGTTCGACATTTTTTAAAGCGGACAATCGAGGCAGGAGATGGAACTGTTGAAAAACGAAGCCGATGGACTGATTTCTTACTCTAGCTAACTCCTTATCGTTATAGTGTGATACATTTTCACCAGCAAGAAAGTACTCACCCTCTGTGGGCTTATCCAAACAGCCAATAATATTCATTAATGTGGATTTTCCCGAACCGGATGGACCCATAATCGCAACAAATTCACCTGACTCAATCGTCAGACTGATTCCGTTTAATACATGTACATTCTCTTTCCCTAGCATAAACGATCGTGTGATATTTTCTAAGCGAATCATTTGACCTTCACTTCCAGCCCATCCTTAAGTTGTTCAGGTCCATTTATGATGACTTTGTCATCCTTTGAAACACCTTCAAGGATTTCAATCTTATCTCCTGACGTGATACCTGTTTTCACCTTTTGTTTACGCGCCTTTCCATCCTTGACAACATACACATATGGCTGATCTCCATCATCATGTAAGGAAGCTACTGGAAGAACCATGGCCATCTTTTTGTCTGTTTCAATTTCCATAATGACCTGGAACCCTGGTTTTAATGCTTTTGTATCACCCGAGATGTTAACCGTTACAGGATATTGCACTGCCTGACTGCCGTTTTGAAGACCAGCTTGATTTTGCTGTGGAAGGACACTAATCGTAGTGACTTCTCCCTGCCATTCTTGTTCTGGTACTGCGTCCGAACGCAAAGTAACTTTTTGTCCACTGCTTACCTTTATAGAATCGTATTCAGATAAGAGTCCAGCAGCAGTTAATCCTTCAAGGTTTCCGATATGTATAAGGGGCTCAAGATTCGATGCTTCCCTTGTAGATGCGTTTGGGTCTTTCGCTAATAAAACCATTCCATCTATCGTACTCTTAATTTCTAATTCACTTTGACGTTTACTAAGCAAATCTTTTTGAAGGGAGGCTTGCTTAAGATCAATATTGGCTAATTTTTTTTCCATTTCAAGCTGCTCACGTTCAGGGGCAAGCTGTTTTTTAGCTTCCTCTTTTCCAACCTGTTCAGCTAATGTTGTTTCTTTTTCCTTAAGCTGTTTTATTTTTTTATCTAGTTGGGTAATTTTTAGATTAGCTGATTCAATGGCTAATTTATTTTGCTCCCTTTCCAGGTCGAGTTGAGGATTTTGAAATGTGGCCAACACTGTACCTTTTTTAACCGTCTGCCCTTCTTTAACGAGTAAATCCTTCAATTCGCCTTTTTCTGGTGAAGTATAAACCACTTGTTCCTCTTGCAATTTAACTGTGCCGGGAATCATTAATAAAGAGGATATTTCCTCTTGTGTCATTTGTGCGGTTTTTACAGAAGGTCCTTTTGCAAAAACCTGACGGTAGACGCTTACTCCAATCATTAAAATGATTAAGCTGACAACACCTATGGTAATCCATATTTTCTTTTTCATTTTATGCGGACAAAAGAAGAGTCCCGCTCTTCAAGAGGGGAACTTCCCTTCTCCTGTTCTCCCTTCAATATTTCAAGTTTTGTAGTTTAAAGTTTTGGCGCGCCTTGTAACAAGGTTCCGATTAAACCAAAACCAATCCCGATTAAGAAGAAAATAATTGCAATGGTCCAAGCAAGCCCCTTTGAGAATTGACCTGTTTTGTGAAGTCCCAAAGCCGTTAAAATTAATGTCCAAATACCGAATACTTCGATTGAGCCTAGGAACCCGGCCTTATCTTGATTAAATAATCCTGCTAAACTAGTAACATATATTTCAACGTCCCCACCTATCGCATACCTAATTGCCATATTTAAAATAAGACCAACAGCTCCGATGACCATAATAAAAGTATTCATGGAAAATAACTGTTTAAAGGTTACTGATGAACTCGAAATCTTAGCTATCGCCAATTGGATGGCACTGCTAATCAACACACCCAAAATAGGCGAAATGATCTGTTATTGCTACTGTAATTTTAGTAATGGTTAATACTATTTCTACCTGATCTTCTGGGAGCCCCTGATCAATTAACGTTGAAGCATCAATGCTAAAAGCCATAAAGACGGTTCCTATTGCATATAGAATACTAACAATCACTAATGGTACCAATATTTTTGGATTTTCTCTTATTCTCTCAAACTGTTGCACAGGATTTGTAAACATTCCAAATAAACTTGGTTTCTCTTTTTGTACATTAACCTCATTTTGTAATTCCATTTTCTAACCCCCTATTTCCACTTATGTAAAATATTCCTAGTAGGTATACGGCAACCTAGTTAAAAAGTTTCACTTTTTTTCAACAAATTGAGGGCACAAAAAATAGGACGAAGATTTCTTCGCCCTACGTTTTATTTTTTTATTAAGGTACGATATTCCCTGCTGCCTTGTAGATGGAATACCATTCTTCTCGTGTTAATCGGATATCGGATCCTTTACATGCATCCTTTATCCGCTCTACTTTTGTTGTTCCAAGCACGACTTGAATATTTGCTGGGTGACGTGTGATCCATGCTGTTGCGATAGCCGTATTTGTCACACCATATTTTTCAGCAATCGTATCAATTACCTGGTTTAACTCAGGGTACTTTTCAACATCACCTAAAAAGGAGCCTTCAAAGAAGCCATGCTGGTACGGTGACCATGCTTGCATCGTAATGTCATGTAGACGGCAATATTCTAAAACACTGCTGTCCCGATTAATCGATTGATCAATATTCATATTCAATGAAATTCCAGAATCAATCATTGGGGTGTGCGCAATGCTAAATTGTAGCTGGTTTACCACCAATTTATATGGAATGTATTTCTGCAACAGTTCTATTTGGGCTGGATTATGGTTCGATACACCAAAGTACTTTACTTTTCCGTTCGTATGGAGTTCTTCAAAGGCCTCAGCAACCTCAGCAGGATCCATTAATGGATCTGGACGATGAAGTAGTAAAATATCGAGGTATTCGGTGTTTAACCTTTTTAAAATCCCGTCAACAGACGAAATAATATACTCTTTTGAGAAATCAAAAAAACCAGAACGAATCCCGCATTTACTTTGGATAATCATCTTTTCACGTATGCTTGGATTCATTTGAATCGCTTCTGAAAAGATCTCCTCACTTTTTCCTTTACCATAGATGTCTGCATGATCGAAGAAATTAATCCCTTCGTCCATTGCAGTACGAATTAAGTTTTCAGCCTCAGACAAAGACAGCTGAGGTAAGCGCATATTTCCCATTATGATATTGGAAGATTTTATATCGGTATTGGCAATGTTTATGTATTTCACGTAAAAGCCCTCCTTTTCCTAATCATTCATTATACTCTAACTATCTTATAATTCCAAAAGTGAGCATCAATAAATAAAAAAGAAAGCGAAAAAAACAAACAGACCTAAAGGGTCTGTTTGTAGATGAAGTTTATTGAAATTCTATGAAGCTCTTATCCTTCTAATAATAATGAGTGTGGATCTTCTAACAATTCTTTTACAGTCGCCAGGAAGCTAACTGCCTCTTTTCCGTCCACAATTCGATGATCATATGAAAGTGCAATATACATCATTGGATGGTTTTCCATTCGTTCACGATCAATCGCTATTGGTCTTGTCTGTATTTTATGCATACCAAGAATCCCCACTTGAGGACTATTCAAGATAGGTGTTGACATCAACGAACCAAAAACCCCGCCGTTAGTAATTGTAAATGTTCCTCCTTGCAAATCATTAAGAGTAAGGGCATTATCACGAGCTTTTTTACCAAGATTGCTGATATCTTGTTCGATTTCCGCAAAATTCTTCTGGTTTGCACCGCGTACAACAGGTACGACCAAGCCTTCAGGTGCTGCAACAGCAATTCCGATGTCATAAAACTTCTTGAGAATCAATTCATCACCTTGAATTTCGGCATTTAACAGAGGAAATTGCTTTAAAGCTGAAACTACGGCTTTAGTAAAGAACGACATGAACCCAAGACGAACACCATGTTTTTCATAAAAGGCATCTTTTCGTTGACTGCGTAGGTCCATAATAGCCGACATATCGACTTCGTTAAATGTGGTCAACATTGCTGCTGTGTGTTGAACTTCTACTAAGCGTTTAGCGATAGTTTGACGACGGCGGGACATTTTCACACGTTCCACTGGTTTGTCAAATTCTTCATCTATTTGTTGTAACACCGGTTTTTGGCTTGATTTTTCCATTTTTGGTTCTTCTTTTACCACAGGAGGTGTCGGTGTATGTGCTTTTACATCTTCAGGTCTAATTCTGCCAAGTGGATCCCGGCTGCTTACTTGGGATAAATCGATGCCCATTTCTCTTGCCAATTTTCTTGCCGCTGGTGAAGCGATTGGACTTGCGGCTTTTGAAAGTTCAGGCTCAGGTTGTACACTCTGTTGATTTAAAGTTTCTACTTCTGCCGTTTTTTCCGGTGTAGAAGTTGGAGCAGATGGCGTTGCTCCTGCACTAGTATTTTCTTCGATAATAGCAATTACATCGCCTACTTCAACAATATCGCCAGGTTCTTTTAAAACCTTTGTTACTACACCTGAGTATTCGGCATTTAATTCAATATTAACTTTGTCAGTTTCTAGCTCAACAACACTATCACCTTTAGTTACTTTATCACCAATATTAATGAGCCATTGTGCTATTGTTCCTTCTGTAATGGATTCTGCCAGTTCTGGTACTTTGATTTCAATCATGTGTGTATCCTCCTAGAAATGATGTTAAATCTTCGATTATGTTAGTCTACTCAACTCTAGTATTTTGCGGTTTGTTGATGGATTATTAAAAGTTAAATCGCTTGTTTGATTCTTTAATATCTACTAGACTTCTGTAATTCAAAGCCTGTTGAATAATACGTTCTTGTTCCTGCTTATGAACGGTTGAATCGCCACCAGCTGTACTTGAACGTTCCTGACGACCGATGTAACCAAATATCAGGCTGTCAGAAGAAGCAAGTTCAAAAAGAGTTGGGGCGATATAATGCCACACGCCCATATTTTTCGGTTCTTCCTGTACCCACACGATTTCCTTCAGGTTCGGGTAACGCTTAATGATCGCTTCTACTTTTTCTATTGGAAATGGATACAATTGTTCGATTCGAACGATGTGTATTTCTCCTAAGCTTTGATTTTCTTTCCTTGAGTCGATTTCTACAGCCAAATCAATCGCCATCTTACCGGTTGTTAACACTAAACGCTTTACCTTGTCAATCTCTTTTCCAAGCTTCGGCTGTTCCACTACTGTTTGGAAATGGCCTTCGCATAGGTCAGTCCCAGAAGAAGCGACTAACGGATGACGCAGAAGACTCTTTGGCGTCATAATCACCAATGGACGAACAAACTCTGTTCCTAAGATGGATGCTTGACGACGTAAAATATGAAAATATTGCGCCGCACTTGTCAGATTGGCAACCGTCCAATTATTTTCAGCTGCTAACTGCAAAAAACGTTCAGGACGGGCACTGGAATGCTCAGGACCTTGCCCTTCATAGCCGTGAGGCAACAAGAGAATCATTCCTGATTTTTGCCCCCATTTTGCTCTTGCAGATGAAACAAATTGATCATAAAGCGGCTGTGCTGTGTTGGCAAAGTCGCCATATTGTGCTTCCCACATGACAAGGGTTTCAGGAGCAAATACATTGTAACCATATTCAAAACCTACAACAGCCGCTTCCGAAAGCGGGCTATTATGAACCGCAAACGATGCTCGAGCTTCGGGAAGATGATGCAGTGGTGAATAGGTTTCATTTGTTTCAGAATCGTGGAGCACAATGTGACGTTGGGCAAAGGTTCCGCGCTCAGAATCTTGGCCAGTGAGACGAATTGGCGTACCGTCTTTTAACATCGAAGCAAATGCCAGCACTTCCGCTACTGCCCATTCTACCTTTCCGTTCTCTTCTAGTGCATTATCACGTCGCTCAAGGATTCGCTTTAATTTTGGATAAACCTGAAAACCATCCGGCCATTTGAGTAAATCCTTATTTAATTTACGAAGCGTATCAAGTGGCACGCTTGTTTCAAGCGGTGGAATTCCTTTGGAAATTACTCTCGGAACCTCGATTTCTGCAAAGGGTTCACTCTGCTTCTTCTCTTCAACTTTCTCATACTCAGCCTGCAATTTTTCTTGCACGCTTCGATTGATTTGTTCAACTTCTTCTTGATTGATTATGCCTTTATTTTGTAATTGATTAGAATACAACGCTCTTACAGTTGGATGCTTCATAATTTTTCTGTAAACCTGTGGCTGGGTGACCGCTGGATCATCCATTTCATTGTGGCCAAATCGACGGTATCCAACTAAATCAATCATGAAGTCTTTTTGGAACCTATTACGATATTGATAGGCAAGACGAACTGCCGCTAGACAGGCTTCTGGATCATCTGCATTTACATGGACAATCGGAATCTCAAATCCTTTTGCCAAGTCGCTTGAATATCTCGTCGAACGAGAATCGTGGCTATCGGTCGTAAAGCCGACCATGTTGTTGGCAATGATATGAATGGTTCCACCTGTTCGATATCCTTTTAACCCACTTAAATTTAAGGTCTCTGCTACAATTCCCTGACCTGGAAAGGCTGCATCGCCATGAACTAAAATCGCAAACGCCCTATTAACCTCCTGCTTAGGGTAACCGGCATTCTTTCGTTCTTCTTGGGCGGCTCTTGCAAAACCTTCGACGACCGGATCGACAAATTCCAGATGACTCGGATTATTGGCTAAGGTAATTCGTGTGCGCATCTTACTGGAGCCTTCCATGAATCGATCGCGTCCTAAATGGTATTTCACATCACCAGTCCAGCCCTCACTAATGTCAACTAAATCTTCTGACGGACCCTGTTGTTTAGCAGATGAATGTTGAAATTCTGAGAACATCTTGCTGTATGGTTTGTTCAATACATGTGCAAGGACACTTAAACGGCCACGATGCGCCATTCCAATCACAACATTACGTGCTCCATCTCCGACCCCTTCGTGTACCGCTTCATTCAGCATAGGTACAAGCATGTCAACGCCTTCAATGGAAAATCTCTTCTGACCGACAAATGTTTTATGCAAAAATTGTTCGAAACCTTCAACCTCAGTCAAAGACTGTAACAAGTTCGTTTGTTCTTCTTTAGATAAGGATCGATGCAAAGAGCCGGTCTCCACCATTTGAGTGAGCCATGCTCGTTCATCCATTTGTTGCACATGGTTAAATTCATAGGCTAGTGTGGAGGTATAAACATCTTTTAAATGGTTCATAGCTTCCCATGCGGTTTGAATGCCTTCCGGTGACTCTTCCCAAACAAGTTTAACTGGTATCGCTTTCAAATCCTGTTCACTTACACCATATTTTTCAGGAGTAAACAATTCTTGATGTTGTAGATTTTCCTCTAATGGGTTCATGTTCGCTGCTAAATGACCATTGAAACGTATTTCATCAAGTAGTTTTACCACTTTTAGTACTTTTTGTATATTTACGGATTGATTAGATTCGATAGATTCTTTATTTAGGGTCTTTTCATTGTCTCTTAAATCATAAGACAAAGGTGAACCCCATTTAATAAATAGTTCTTTTAATTTTGGATCAATGGAGTCTTCTCCGTTCGTATATCGTTCATATTGTTCGATTACATAGCCAAGGTTTGGGCCATTGAATTTTCTCCACGGATTTTTTTGGTTATTCTGTACTTCCATTCACAATTCCCCCATTGTTGTATTACTTTATATGTCTCGTTTCGGATTATTTAGTGAACTTATAATTAATTGCTTATGGTTAAGGATAATGTAATAATTGAAATAAATAAAATGCTAATTTATTATATTAATCTATAAAAAATATTTATATCAGATTAGGTGGAACAATGGATTACCGTGACTGGGAAATACTAAAGGTACTATATCAACAAAAGAATCTTACAAAAACAGCTCGCCTCTTATTTCTTACTCAGCCAGCATTAACGACTCGCTTAAAGCATATGCAGGAAGAATTAGGTGTTAAAATCGTAACGCGTGAAAGCAGGGGAGTGCATTTTACCCCACAAGGAGAATATCTTGTCCATTGTGCTGAAGAAGCCCTTGCCCATTATGAAAAGATAAAAGAAAATGTCCAAAATATGAGTAATAATGAAAGTGACGAAGTAGTAGGTACGTTGAAATTGGGGGTATCTAATTTTTTCGCGAATTATGAACTTCCATATGTTTTGAAACTATTTAAAAAGCAATATCCTCATGTGGAATTTAAAGTAACAACGGGATGGAGCAGAGACGTAACACAACTAATACATAATAAGGATGTACATATCAGCTTTGTCCGTGGAGATTATGGCTGGCGGGGTTTATCGAAACATCAATTATTTGAGGAAACCATCTGCATTGCTTCAAAAAGTGAGTTTGAAATGAAGGACCTCCCTCGTCTTCCTAGAATCGAATATAAAGGAGATTACTTATTAAGATCTGTCATTGACCATTGGTGGGCAGAAAATTTCGCGCAAGCCCCTTTTATCAGTATAGAAGTGGACCAAGTAGATCCATGTAAGGAAATGGTTAAAAACGGTTTAGGTTATGGAATATTGTCCAGCAGGGTACTAACTGGGATAGAGGACTTATACAAAATTCACATAAAAGATCAAGAAGGAAAGCCCATTTTGCGCAGAACTTGGATGTATTATCATAAGGAATCGCTGGAATGGAATGTGGTAAAAGCTTTCGTTCATTTTATCGAGAATTTTGATTGGAAAGATAATTGATTTGTTTTATTGTAGTTATTAATCTTTATATGCTGGTCGATAGCTGATTTCCTCATCTAGAATAAAGTGGGTGGGTCTGAACTTATTGGTTGGGGAATCAGGTAAAGCAACCGAACTGATAAATAAGCGGAAAAATTCCGCTTATTTAGTAATTTTTATTAAAAAAGGCTTGAATAGACGGAGAAATTCCGCCTATTGACTCGAAAAATTAAAAAACAGGAGATTTTTCTTTGGATAAGCGGAAATTCTCCCCTTATTCCCCCCCAAAAAAGCTCCATTCTTCATTTAACCGGAAAATCTCCGCTTATTCTACTTGCTACTTGCTTGTTAATCGATTAAGGACAAGACATTAAAAGGGAGTGAATGAAAATATATCAAAAATCCATGAGAACCTCATTTTGATGCATTACGGTGAACCGTATTATAACCAATAACGATGCCAATACGACTTTCTTTTCGGCAAGTATTTTAAGAAAAGCACCTCAAAACTGACCCCTTTACAAAAAATGTAGGCCTTTATTTTACAAATCATCTACAACAATATAGGCAGCTTTCACTGGACCATGGACTCCTACGACAAGATTTAACTCAATATCGGCTGAATTACTTGGGCCGGTGATGAAGTTAATGCAGCTTGCAACATGCCCCGTATTTTGATAGATCTCCCGCATTTTTTGTGCAGCTTGTGTCATTCTTGGTACTAACGTACTTTTTGGGACAATGGCAATATACGTAGCCGGTAGAAAACTAACCGTTCTACCTTTATTCTCATCAATAAAAAGGACAACTGTACCTGATTCAGCCAAAGTTATTTCACTAATCGTAAACCCTACATTCGCCTTTTCTGCGATTGCGATATTTTCTTCTCCTATTGAATAATCCCATTCAGAAACTTTGATACCTTGATTAGACCAATCATGCTTAAATAGAGAGTCAAGTCCCCAGTTCGAAAACCGTTCATCCTTCCAAGAAACAATTGGACCTCCGCCAAAAGTTGTGACTACTTCATTAAGTGTCTTTGGTAAATCCATCCGATTGGTAGTGTAAAAACTAGTATGAATTCTTTTACATTGTTCTCTTAATACATCTAGTAAACTCATCCGATGTTGCATCTTTCAACACTAATACCTCAGCGATATGGAGAATTTTAATATGTTTCCCTTTCCTCTCTATTCGCCCCCCAATATTCATCAAACAACCTGCATCCGCGCCAACTAAGTATTCAGGCCCCGGTTTCCTCTACATGAAAGACCTTTTCATCGACCATTTGCTCTGAAATTTGCGCCATTTTTACGGAAAAAGTACCACCGAATCCGCAGCACTGTTCTTTACCTGGCAATTCGGTAAATCTTAACCCTTTTACATTTTTTAAAAGTGTCATAGGAGCATTCTTTACGCCCAGTAATCTAGTCATGTGACAGGATGTGTGGTAAGTAACAGTCCCTTCAAAAGTAGCCCCGACATCTTCCACCTTTAAAACATCGACGATAAACTGGGTAAGTTCAAACGTTTTTTCTGCTAGTTTTTTCGCTTTAGGCTCCCAAACAGAATCGCCTTTAAAAATATGGGGGTATTCGTGAAACATAAAGGCACACGAACCGGATGGAGACACCACATATTCAGTATCCTGAAACGTGTCAATCATGTGCTTCATCGCTTCTTACGATTCTTTTGTACAACCGCTGTTATATGCAGGCTGACCGCAGCATACTTGTGCTTCTGGGAAATCAATCTCACAACCAAGTCTTTCAAGCAGTTCAACCGTCGCTTTCCCTACATTGCTTTGGAACATATCTACAAGGCATGTTGCAAAAAAGCTCACCTTCATAAATGTTTCATCTCCTCTACAATAAAAAACAGGCATATAATGTAATTATAGGATTGCAGGACAACTAATAAAAACAAAAAATCCTAACAATATTGTTAGGATAAAAGATTTTTATAAGATAGAAAGTTAACAACATGATGAAGACTTTTTTATTTCTACTATGGTAGGTTGAGGTGCACAACAAGAGGACTCAGAAACCATTGATTCAACATCACCTTTGGTATAAAAGAACTCCCATTCGTTTCCGTCAGGATCTGATACCCAGAATTTATCTTGGGTTGCATAACAACAGGTAACATCCATCTCTTCCCTTGCAAAAAAGCCTAATCCTTCTAACCGTTCTTTATGTTTCAAGACTTCTTCCTGATTCTCTACTTGAAAACCAAAATGTCCAACTTGATTTCCAGAGACTTCTTTTTTTAGATTTAGTGTGAAATTGAGACCCGGGTCTTCCAGTAAAAACTTAGCATAGTCTGGCTTTACTTTAACCGGTTTAGCATTAAACACTTTAGTATAAAATTCAATCGAACTATTTAAATTCGTTACGTTTATTCCAACATGCATTTTCATCAGTAGCCCTCCAAACCCATAATTTTTTAACAGCAAGAAGATTGTTGTTCATTGGTTGTTCCACAACAAGATTCCTCTTGAGTGTTTTCAACTTCTTTAATTTCAACATCACAGCAATCTGAAGGCTTTGAAGATCCCATACCTATTAACTTTTTAATAAAATTCATTTTACCCATCTCCTTAATTTTAATGTTAATTAAATCAATTTTTTTTGATTTATACTCTCAGTATATTAGCTATTATTTCCAATTACAACCCTTTAATCAATTTTTTTTGATAAATTTGTTGACACAAGAAAATATTGGATATAATATAATGACATCAAGAATATTTGATTTAAGGAGTAGGTGAGAAAAAAATGGCAGAAGAAATTCAATTACAAGACATATCATTGGAAAGAGTATTTGAAGAATACGAGTTAAAATTCAAAGCGATTGCTGATAAAAAGAGACTACAAATCATGAATATTCTAACTCAAAAAGGCGCGATGTGCGTGTGCGATCTTGCTCCATTGATTGACATGGCTCAATCAAAATTGTCTTATCATTTAAAAATCTTATTAGATGCAAATATTATAAAAAAAGAGACACGGGGAACCTGGAGTTATTACGAATTGAATCAAGAAGAACTTAATCATTTGTTGTCCCCCGAGCTTTGTTGCCTTTTCAAACCGACCTGCTGTTAAATTTTTTTAAATTATTCATCAATTTTTTTTGATTAATATATCAATATAATTTGATTAATAGGAGGAACTCATATGTTTAATGAGTATACAGAATTTCAAATGATGAAATTACGCCAAGAGGAAACAGAAAGAAATGCAAAAGATGCATGGAAGAATTATGTTGAAATGGGCAAGGAGAATAATACTAAAGAAAGAACCTTTCCAGTAAAACCATCAGTAAACCAATGTTGCCCGTGTACATGTGCTTAAACAATAGATTTTGTTCGAACAAAACATCAAATTTATTTGATTAATAATATATATTGGGAGGAATTAATTATGTATCATTACAACTACGGAGTATTAGTTAACGAAAAACAAATAGAAATTGAGAAAAAATCAATGGAAGCTTGGAAGTTTGTTGGCATTAAACATGAATCCTTTTTTCAAAAGATTGCTAGGAAATTATTTACCAAAAAGAACAAAATAGAACAAACCTCTGCAAATTATTGTGTTTGCAGAGAATGCTAAGGGGGAATTGAACATGTGGTTAGACACGCTTAAAAGTTTTCTATCTATTGCACTTGAGTTAACGGTTCTATTTATTGTTATATCATTTTTCATTAGTCTGCTTCAGGGATATATCCCTTACGAGAAGATTGAAAAGAAGTTAGCTGGAAAAAACAAACTGATCGCCGCCTTTGCTGCCATTGTCTTTGCGTTTATAACACCCTTTTGTTCCTGTTCCACCATTCCAGTCGTTGTAAATATGTTAAAAAAGAAAATGCCATTTGGGATAGTAATGATTTTTCTATTTGCCTCCCCTGTCCTTGACCCTACGATTTTAACTATAATGGGTGTGGCTCTTGGATGGAAAGTGACTGCTATCTATACACTTTTAACCACAGTCTTTTCAATCATCATCGGCTTTACTCTTGAGAAATTAGGATTTGAAAAGTCAGTGAAAAATGTTGTAATGACCGGTTATCAAGAACAGCATCAAAAATTTAATATTAAATTGGCTTTAATGGAAACCCTTCATTTAATGAAAAGTGTTTACCCCTATTTATTAATCGGTGCCGCAATTGGAGCCGTGATCCACGGGTTAGTTCCAACAGAATGGATTTCAAGTATGTTTGGCCGAGACCATTGGTGGCTAATACCTATCGCAGCCATTATAGGGATTCCTTTATATATCCGTCTTTCCAGTATGATTCCGATTTCACAAATGCTTATTGCTAAAGGAATGGCATTAGGACCAGTGATGGCCATGATTATCAGTTCCGCAGGTGCTAGTTTACCAGAAGTGATTCTTTTAAAATCAATCTTCAAAAAACAGCTAGTTTTTACATTCGTCTTATCAGTGGTTGTCATGTCCACTATTTCTGGTTTTATCTTTTACTTAATATAGTAGTAATTGGACCAAAAAGGGGATTTAGTCTTTAGACTAAATCCCCTTTTTATTCTCACCTAACAGCAATCACTTTCATTTCCTAGAAGGACAAGTCCATTGACTTCTTGATTGAAATCAAGTGTTAGGTCATTTGTATATGGCTCAATCTCGGCTTCTATTGCCACTGTAATTTCATTTATAGTTACTACCATATCATTTTTTTCCGGCTCATCCAGAGCCAGTCCCACTTGTGGACCTCCTCAGCCAAAGCCTGCAAAATAGACACGAATGTTTTTAGCCTCGTGTTCTTGGAACAATTGCTTTAAAACATCACGTGCTTGATCTGTGATAATCATATATTTCCTCACCTTTCAAAAAATTCACTTTCTTATCTTACTAGTTTTTTCTTATTTAGAAAACAAAAAAAGCTATTTTAGTATTTTCTATATTTTTTATTTTAAATAAACTTTTTTAGCTGTTCATATCCTTTATTCTCTTCACTCATTAGTGAAACAATCGCACATTTTTCAGCCAATTCCGTGGTCACCTTTTGTATCCATCCCTCTTCCGCTTGTGCTCTGCTTTTTAAAACTGGGTCATTGGTTTCAGTAGCGTATAGACTTTGGTTAATTACCCACCATTTTGGTACGATGTCTGCACGCTTTAAATCATCCTGTAATCGACTAGCCTCTAGAACAGGCGTTGCTTCAGCCAGTGTGACAATGACTACACTTGTTTCTTCAGGGTTTCTCAAACGTGGCAATAACGTTTTCACACTTTCAGGAATTTCCCCTGTAGAACGAGCTAATTCTTTATGATAAGACTGTGCTGCGTCTAAAAGGAGTAAAGTGTGTCCTGTTGGTGCGGTATCAATGACCACGATTTCCTCCTTTGCTCTTGCCACAACCTCTGCAAACGCACGAAACACTGCTATTTCTTCCGTACAAGGTGAGTTTAAATCCTCTTCAATGTACGCAATTGCTTCTTCATCAAGTTCATTGCTTACATTCGATAAAACTTCCTTTTTGTAAGCCTCAACTTCTGCTGTTGGATTGATTCGGCTAATCGTTAATTGATCATTCAATTTGCTATTCTGAAAAACAAACTCTAAATGGGCTGCTGGGTCAGTTGTGGTTAAATGCACTTTGTGTCCTTTTTCTACTAATCCAACTGCAATGGCAGATGCCAAGGTGGTCTTACCAACACCACCTTTACCCATTGTAAAAATCACTCTAGTATTATTCTCCGAAAAATCGTCAATCAGTTTATTTAAGCTAGGTAATACTATTGGCTGGCTCAAACCTTCTGATTGTGTAGCGGGCAGAGTATATTGCTTAAATAAATAACGAAGGTTTTTAACACCCGTTAATGAATAAGAAACAAATGGCAAAGAATAGGTGACAACTTGTTTTAGATCCTTTGGCATTTGTTTAATCACCTTTCGTTGACGTTCATAAAAAGAAGCCGAAATTATATCATCGGGTAGATAAGAGTTGAGTAAGCCATTTATGATAAGCGCTTGGTTTGTAATCCCAATTTCCTTTAATTCATTGGAAGCACGATTGGCTTCAAGTAATGATGATTCATCCGGTCTCGCAACTAGAATAAGGGTTGTCTTTGTCGCGTCAGCAAGGGCACTCATTGTCAGTGAATACATTTGCTTCTTATCTGCTAGTCCAGCTAACGGACCTAAACAGGAAGCACCATGTGTGTTTTCTTCTAAAAAGCCACTCCATGCAGTTGGGAGCTGGAGAAGACGAAGTGTATGACCCGTTGGTGCTGTATCAAAGATGATATGCTCATAGGCATCAACGATTGTAGGATCAGCGAGCAAATTAGTAAATTCATCAAATGCCGCAATTTCTACTGTACACGCTCCCGATAATTGTTCCTCCATCGTTGCCACTACTGAATCAGGAAGTTTGCCTCGATAGGGTCCAATCGTTTTTTCACGGTAAGCTCTTGCCGCCTCTTCAGGGTCTAGGTTACAAGCAAACAAATTAGGAACGTTTGGGATTGATTTCGGAGTATTTGTTAGACCAACTTCTAATACATCTTGTAAGTTTGAAGCTGGATCCGTACTTACTAGCAAAACCTTTTTTCCTTCGTCCGCTAATGTCACAGCGGTTGCACAAGCAGTTGATGTCTTTCCTACACCACCTTTACCTGTAAAAAATATAAACTTGGTGTTTACGATCATTGTCGGATTGAAAGATTGAAACATGGTTTTCACTGCTTTCTTATTTGGTGGATTTTAAATCAATTTTCAGACGGACTTTTGGTTTTTCGGTAAGCTCCTCCGCTTTAAGGCCGAACCATTCAGAAAATTCTTGGTTGGTCGGATACATGCCAATCTTAGCAATCCTTCCATCAACGATAGTCACAGGCAGCGAGTCAGGTCCTTTTTCATGAAGGACTTTATTTACTTCTTTATTTTCAACAAATTTGGCAGGTTCCGTTCCAAGGTTATAGCGTCTAATATCAAATCCTTTTTTCTCCAATACAAAGATAGATGTTGCTACTCTTGTTAACTCAGGATCTACGCTAGGCCCACACACACCTGTGGGGCAGCACAATGCTGGATCAAAGATTTCTACTTTACTCATAAAATAACCTCCATATTGTATTTTATATAAGCATTTACTTATATGAATTTTAAAGATATAGCCAAGAGTATTTTTACTCTTGGCTATGAAATTCTTTCTTACTCGCCAGTTTCAGCAAAACGATGAATACGGTCCCCGATTTCATCACGGACACGTTGGAAGAATGCCCATTTTTCTTCTTCCGTTCCTTCTGCTTTAGCTGGGTCATCAAAGCCCCAGTGAACCCGTTTTACATGTGGAGGAGTAACAGGGCAGTGGTCTGCAGCATGACCGCACAATGTAACAACTAAGTCCGCATTATTTAAAATAGTAGGATCAATTACATCAGATGTTTGTTTAGAGATGTCAATGCCAGCTTCCTTCATTGCTTTTACTGCGTTAGGGTTTAAGCCATGTGCCTCAAGACCAGCACTTTTGACCTCCCACTCACTGCTCAAATGTTTCTTAGCCCAGCCCTCAGCCATTTGGCTGCGGCAGGAATTTCCTGTACATAAGAAGTAAATTGTTTTTTTGTTTTCCATGTTGTTCTCCACCTTTATTGTTAGTTTTTATGCTGCATTTTCTTTGAAATATTTTCGCTTAAACCATAAAGCCACGTTGACTAACGCTATCATGACTGGTACTTCTACTAGTGGTCCAATAACTGCTGCAAAGGCAGCACCCGAATGGATTCCAAAAACACCAACAGCAACAGCTATTGCTAACTCAAAGTTATTACTTCCAGCAGTAAATGCAAGGGTTGTTGTTACTGGATAGTTTGCTCCAATTTTCTTCCCCATAAAAAAGGAAACAAAGAACATGATTACAAAGTAAATTAATAACGGAATAGCGATACGGACAACATCTAATGGCAAGCTAACAATCGCGTCCCCTTTTAATGAAAACATAAGGATAATCGTAAATAGCAATGCAATCAAAGTAATAGGACTGATTTTTGGAATAAATACCTTCTCGTACCACTGTCTGCCTTTTGCTTTTACCATTGTAAAGCGTGTAATCATTCCAGCGATAAAAGGAATTCCTAAATAAATGAAAACTGATTTCGCTACTTCAAGCATTGTAATATTGACAACTGCGCCTTGGATTCCGATCCATTCTGGAATAATGGTCACAAACACGTAGGCATACACAGAGAAGAACAGCATTTGGAAGATCGAATTGAATGCGACTAATCCAGCTGCATACTCGGTATCTCCTTTTGCTAGGTCATTCCAAACAATAACCATAGCAATACAACGGGCTAAACCAATCATAATAAGGCCAACCATGTACTCTGGTTTATCTGGAAGAAAGATAATAGCTAATAAAAACATAAGGATCGGCCCGATGATCCAGTTTTGTACCAGGGACAAAGTGAGGACCTTAACATCTTTAAAAACACGCCCAATTTCCTCATAACGAACTTTTGCTAACGGAGGGTACATCATTAAAATTAAACCAATGGCAAGTGGAATGGATGTAGTTCCTACTTGTAAACTGTTCATGTTATCTACAAAGCCTGGAAAGACAAATCCTAATCCAATCCCTATAGCCATAGCTAGAAAAATCCATAGTGTTAGATACCTATCAAGGAATGATAAGCGTTTTTTCTCAAAATTACTCAATTTTTTCACTCCCTATTGTTAACACCCACATTGAAGTGTAGGGTTGCTTTTTTCAATTTGTTTAATTTTCTCTGTCTGGTCTGGTACATGTTCTAAAATGTCTTCAATAAGTCCATATAGCTCACTTTGCTGTTTTAAGGAATAATAAATCCATTGTCCTCTTCGTTCTTCCTTAACCATGCCTGCATCCTTTAATTTACGAAGATGCTGACTGATGGATGGCTGGCTCATCTCAAATACTTCTAGGAATTCACAGACGCAGCACTCACGTTGTTTTAAGATAGCAATGATAGATAAACGTGTTTTATCACCTAATAATTTCAAGACGTTCGCCGCACGATCCAAATCAACCTTTGATTTCAGCATCAATAACCCCTCCTCCGTTACATAAGCAAATAATAATTTACTTATATGAAAGTCAAATATAGCTTTTTTAATTATCTGTTAGACTTTAGCAACTTATACATTTTATATAGAAATTAATATATAACTATTTGCTTATATATTAAAACAACGAACAAATGAATTCAAGAACTTAAATGTAAAGTTCTCGTAAATAAATAAGATTGATTTTAGACTAAAGTATTTTCTCCATCGCCATGACATCAACAAATTTACCATCTAAAATTCCTTGGTTTTTAAATACCCCTACTTCCCTAAAACCCATTTTTGTATATAATCCCTGTCCTATTTTATTAAAAGGAAATGTAAACAAAACTATTTTATGAAAGCCATTTTCTTTAGCAAGGAATTCAAGTTCAGATAAAAGCTTTTTGCCAATTCCCTTTCCTCTATATTCTCTTGAAATATAAACAGAAAGATCGGCAACCCCGTCATAAGCGCATCGGTTATTGTATTGATTCAAAGAAGCCCAGCCAACAATTTGATCTTCATATTCTGCTACAATCACCTTATATCGACCCTGATGCTTCTCAAACCACTCCTTCATATAGGAGACATCTTTTGTTTCCGTTTCAAGCGTGGCAATTCTATCTTCAATACCTTGATTGTAAATAGATTGTATGAACGGAAGATCCAATTCTTCAGCTATTCGTATAACTACTTCTTCCATCATTCACATCTCCTTTAATAAAAATCACAATCTATTTACTTATACACTAGTACAATGAAAAATTTATTTCAATTCCTTATAGGTAACTTTCTTGTAAAAGTGACGTCTAACAATATGGATATTAGAATTTTCAGAATTAATATTAACAAAAGTAGAAAAAGGGGGATTTTAATGAAATTGATGTTAGTCATTTCGTCGTTTGTGGGTTTTCTTATTTTTCTTGGTTGGACCATTTTTGCCTCTAAGAACAAAACAGATAAAACTAAAGTCCAAATGATTGGCACTGGTGTCTTTCTTCTTTTAACCTTTGGGGCACTTTTCTCTTTTCAAAATGACTCAACTAAAGAAGTAAAACCACCTAAAGTGGTAAAGACAGTAGCCAAACCTACTTCTGAAGAAAAGCCCAAAGCTGAAGAACAAAACAAAGCAAATGAACAAAAGCCAACAGAGGAACAGCCCAAAGCAGAACCTGTTGATAAACGAGTAGACATTGTCCATGGGCCAGCGAGTAAAGTGAAAGGCCCAGCAGATCCAAAATATGTAATGGATGTCGCTTATGACTCTAGTAAACATGTAATAACAGGGAAAATGACTGTTGATTTTATTAATAATTTAGATGTAGATTTAACGAACTTATATTTCAACGTCTGGGCAAATGCAAACACCTATTTAGCGGTAACTAAAAAAGAGTCCAATGTAACTGTTGATCAATTAAAGGTAAATGGTCAACCTGCGACCTATTCCCTTGACGGAACCGCTCTACATATACCTGAGGTGAGTATTAAAAAGAAAGAAAAAGGCAAAGTGGAAATGAATTTTACAGTTACAGTGCCAGAAGCACTGGATCGCTTTGGCTGGAATAAAACGACCACCTCATTAGGGAACTGGTTTCCTATTCTTGCCGTTTATGATAACGAGGGGTGGAACGCAGACCCTTATTTCAATGGTGGTGAATCCTTTTATTCGTTATCAGGACAATATGATGTAACCCTTACAACTGAAAAAGAGCAAATCATCGCTACAACAGGAACCGAGGTTGGAAGTCCGAAGATTAACGGGGCATTAGCTACTCATAAATATAAGGCTGAAAATGTCCGGGATTTTGCGATGGAAATGGATCCTACCTATAAGATAAAACAAACGAAGGTCGGAAATGTAAATGTGAATGTTTACTATAAAGATGAACACACAGAATATGTAGATTTAATGGAATACGGCAGTAAGAGTCTTCAATTATTCAGTGAAAAGTTTGGAGCCTACCCATGGCCAGAGCTGGATATTTGTGCAATGGAAGGCTGGTTTGGTGGGATGGAGTACCCACAGCTCGTCATGATATCCATACCATCCGATGGGAAAGCAGCTAGAATTGATTCTACTACGGCACATGAGATTGGTCATCAATGGTTTTATGGGATAATCGGGAATAATGAATTTGATGAACCATGGTTAGATGAATCCTTTGCAAGTTATGCTGCTGCATTATTCGACAAATCTTTAGATTCTAGTATGCCAGTGGAAGAAGCGCGATTAGCAGACGCTCACCTAACCCATTCCATCGATCAGTTCTATGAAAATGGAACAGAAAGTAAAAGAAACTACTATTACACGATATATGCGTACGGAGCCCAGACGGTGGATGACCTTCGAAAGGAGCTAGGTGACGACCAATTCTATGCTTCAATAAAAGCCTATTTCAAAGCAATGAAGTTTGGTGTTTCTACCACGGCTGATTTTATTCGAATTATGCAGGAAACAAGTAAACGTGATTTGACTAAATTTTTCGAAGCCCATCGAGTGTTTTTATCAGATCAAGAGGTTGTTGAGGTTAGCTCGTAACAATCAAGAATTATGTACAAAATTAGAGAAGGTCATTGAGTTTAAGTATCCCAATGACCTTCTTTAAAGCATTACTTAGGACTTCACTAATAATAAAAAAGATAAATACATAAAAATCATGAACATTAATAGAGAAAATAAACTAGAAACAAAGATTATGGAATGGTTAGAAGGTGTGTAGATACCACCTGTAATTTCCAATCTTTTCCGAGTGTATTGTATTGTCGACAATACACAAGTTATAAAACCGATAGTACACGCAAAGATTCCAAGAATGATGACTAAGGTATTAATGTAGTGATTGGAACTGATTTTAATGGTAAAATGTAATGAAGTTGTTAAGAAACCTACTCCTGTTATCGATATAGCCGTACGTATCCATGCAAGATACGTTCTTTCATTTGCTAAATGTTGCTGTGCATACTTTACACTATCTCTTGATGACTCTTCTATTCTATATAAAGCTTTCATTAATTATTAAATCCCCTTCGTTTCCTCTGATCGAGCCGAAAGCCACTTATCCCAAACTTCAGCGAATACCCCAGTCAATGCTAGTGAAACATGTCCACCTTCAAAAACCTCATAAGTTTTATCCTTACTTGAAACAAGGTCCATCACCGGAAGACTTTGCTTATCTAATATAATTGTGTCACGTGAGCAAGAGAAGACAAAAAGCGGGCAGTTTATATTCTTTAAATCCACATTCCTGCCACCAATCACCAATTCTCCCTTTAAGAGTTTGTTCTCTTGATAGAGATCGCTAAACAACTGTTTGAATGCAGCACCTGCAAACGAAGCAGAGTCATTCGTCCACTTATCCATTCGGCGCCACTTTTCTACATATTTCTCATCATGTGCACGGGTGACGAGATTGATAGTAGAACTTGCAAAACCAGGTGATACCATCCTATATATCAAATGCATAATTTCTGATGGAATGGTCCCATGTGCATCAGCAAAACGGTCAAGACTTAGCTGCCCTTTTTGTAGTGCTTCCAACAATTTATCAGGAAAGATGCCGATACTAAAATCAATTGGTACGGCCGCAAGGGATAAATTCTTAATTGGCAGTTCCGTTATGGAAGCCAAGATGGCTGCAATGGTTCCACCCAGGCAATAGCCGGCAAGGGATATTTCCTTTGCACCTGAATGTCTTAAAGCTCGTTTAAGGGCGTTCTCCAAATAATCAATGATATAATTATCAAGGGTGATATCAGAATCTTCAAGCCCAGGGGACCCCCAGTCCAATAGGTAGACATCATATCCGCGCTCGGTTAGTCCGCCTACAACGCTGCTTCCTTCACCGATATCAAGAATGTACGCCTTATTTAACAAGGAGTATACTAGAAATAACGGAATCGCATGTCTTTTTTCCTTTGCAGGATGATACCATAAGGTTGCTTTATTTTTCTTCCAGACAGTCTGTCTCGGTGTAGGTACAATATCTGGCTTTGGCTCGGTCATAATTTTATATAGCTGATTCCACCGTTTCGCTTCTTTTTCTAAGTTTAAGGTTGGAAAAAAGTTTGTTCCTACTGCTTTCAAAATTATCACTCCTCTCTTCAATGTTATTTAATACCGGTAAGCACTAGATCTTTCTCCTGCCTTTTTTCCGATACTTTTTTATGCTTTTCCCGCTCTATTCCGATGAGGCCTCTCTCTATTTCTTTCCGCAATTCCTGAAGGTCGGCATTCATTTTTTGCGTTTCCGCCAGCTCTTGGGCCATCTTTTGGAATTCATTCTTCATTTGCATGACAATATTGACTACTTCTTCGAACATTCCTGAATTTTCTTTAGTAATGGAGCTTACACTATTTTGTAATTTCCAAATTTGTTCTTCTAACAAATCAATTTTTTCTTCTGTCTGAATAGATAGCTTTGCGGCATTAGCGACATCTTTCTTTGTCGGGATATTCATTAGTGCCGCAATTTGCTCTTGGTTTTTTCTAAGTCGCTCTAGGTAAAATGAATAAGTGTTCAGGCCTGAACTTGCTGTGCGAACAAATTCTTTGTTGTCTGTTAGGTTATATAATAGGTCAGTTACTTGTTTGTCCCACATTTCACTCAATTGGTTGAATCCAGAAAATAGATCATATATTTTTTCATTTGACATACTGTTTCTCTCCTTAAATTAAGACTTTGTAGGTTCTTCGGTGTTTTCCATATATTTATTTAGCGGGAAGATAAGTTCTTTGAATTTTGTTGCAAATAGATTGACAAATCCTTTTTGATATTCATATAGCGGATTTCCAGCTTGTTTAATAGTTTTGATATATTGCACTCTTCCTTTTTTCCTAAGATCAATATAATGCTCCATCATTTCTATATTTTTCTCAATCGATTGGTAGTTTGCAATAGTTCGGCACGGTGTACTTAAGAGTGACAATACTGTCTTTTGAATTTGATCCATTTGCGCATTTATTTCCTCATAAGACTGAACCGGAAAGAAATGCTGCAAGGTGGTGGTTGACATTAAAAATTCATCACGTGCAGTCTTTTCCCATTCAGTAAATTCCTTTATAAATTGCTCAGCTATTGCTTTTTTACTTCCCTGATTCCGTTGTACAATTTCAGAGAATCGTCTCACCTCTTTTAAGAGGGCTTCGTCGCGGTGATCAACACACTTTGCCCATTCATCTAATTCAGCAAATGCATATCGCCAGAGCAGGTCTAGGCTAGAAAGCGATGCTTCATTTTCACCATCGACAATGGTTTCTTCGTCCTGTTTTTCTTCTAGTAATGGTTCATCTACAATTTCTACCGTTTCGTCCACTTCTTGTTTCTTCTTTCGCGTTATTGTTTCTTTCAATGATTCTTTTAGATTATCTTTTTTTGCAGCCATATTAGGCACATCCTTTTTAAAATATAGTAAAGATTCTAGATTAAATCGAAATCTATGTTATTAATGAGTCCAGTGAGATTAGAGGTTCACTATCTTATTTTTATTCTCTGTTATGACTCGTTTTTTGGGCTTTCCGAACAGGAACATCAATAAAGCTGTACTCACCATAGCAACAGAGATTCCATATATGGATGAGCTAAAACCAACTGCAGGATTTGCACCTGAAGTTTGAATGAGCTTTCCAAAAATAATGGGAGCAAAAATACCTGAGGAAGTCATGATTCCATAATAAGTACCTGTCATAACACCTCTCCGCTCTGGAAGTAAACTAATGATGACTGTAGGATTAAGGTTGCCAGCAGTAACCACGACCGTATACACCAAAGAAAGGATAGTGATGATCGAACCCTTTCCATTAACAAGGGGATATAAAGCGTATAAAATTCCTGCTAGAATCAGACTACTGGCAGAAAAAAGAATGCGTGACTTCCATAAATCTAGAGTTTTTTTGTATATTCGATCTGAAATGATTGCCAGCACTAATGAAGACATCGCCCCTATTAATCCGGAAATAGCAATAATTTTTCCAGCTTGTTGTTCAGTGAATCCCTTAACTTTCATTAGATAGGCAGGATTAAAGGTAAGCCCAAAAACAATATAAGAAAAGCCGATACATGCGGCTAAGGATGTAAAAATAAAAATTGGAGATCGTAACGCTTTCCATATATCCTTCCCATATGTCTCTTGTTTGTTTTCCTGTTTATTTCCCTCTTCCTCAAACGAATTATCTGATTTCAGCCGTCCGAGCCATAGCCAACTAATTAACCAGACAAAGCTGAGAATGCCAGAAATAAAAAACGTTTGTTTCCAACCATAATTTGACATCAAAAAAACCACTATCGGGGCTGTAACAGCTATGCCCACAATATTTCCAAAATTTATGATTGATATGGCCAGTCCACGTGATTCCGGTTTAAACCATTTACTAATATGACTGATTGCGGTTGCTTGAAAAGGGCCTTCTCCTACACCTAGTAAAACTCTACTAAATAATAGTAGTGGAAGTCCTGAAATAAACATCACCATAGATTGCGCCATGGTCCAAATAATCGCCATAACAGCCAATATTTTTCCAGTTCCATAACGGTCTGATAAAGAAGCCCCTACTATTCCAGCTAATGAGAACAACCAAAAAAAACTGCTTCCAACCATTCCAAATTGAGAGAAAGTTAGATTCAAATCCTTCATAATATGGATTCCGGCTAAACCTGTAATGGATTTATCGGCAAAATTAACAATAGACATAATAAAAAGTGCAAGTAAAATCACCCATTTCGTCCAACGCTTCATTCAAACTCCTGCCTCTCATGGAAAAATTGTTTTGTTTGTTAATTAAGGCGTTACGATATTTGGAAGACTGTCGAACTCATCCAAAAGTGATAGAAATTCATCTAATTTTGTTTGGTCACCAGAGATCATTGATTTACCTGCAGCAACAGCTTGAACAGGTGAAAGAAGACCCAGCCCAATACCATAGAATGTTATTCGATCAAGAGTTACGGTAACATCTGGGTTAGCGTCAACCTTACCTTCTTTATAAATCAAAACAGAATTTTCTATATATATTGCATATTTTTGGTTTGAATCAGATAGGATTATATTCAACGTGATTTTTTTACCATCAGCTTTGGGTCCGTTTAGTTTAATAGCGATCAACTTTAAGAAATCCTCCACTGGCATATAGTGAATAATTCCAGAAACATCTAATGGTGTATGATCTTGATTTAAACCATTTCTTAGTTCGGAAGCACCAACAAGATAAATATTTCGCCAATTGGCTGATTCGGCTTGGTAACCCAATTGTTCATATGCATCCGCTAATAAATTTTTTGCTTCCGTATTTTTTGGGTCAGCCATTACAACGTTTTTTAATACCTGAGCTACCCAACGGTATTCCCCATTTTCAAAGTCGTCTTTTGCTTTTTCCAGAATAGCAACTGCTCCGCCCATGTATTCTACATATTTAAGACCTGTTTCCACTTGTGGTAAAGGATCTAAATCTGAAGGATGTGCACTATAATAACCTAAATAATAATTGTAAATTCCTTTTGAATTATGCTTTAACGTACCGTAATACCCACGATTCCCCCAATACATATCTAATGATTTTGGAAGTTTGATCGTTTCAGCTATTTCCTCCATCGTATATCCATGGTTGGCTAAACGTACTGTCTGGTCATGCATATATTTATACAAATCTCGCTGCAATTTCAAATGTCCTAAAGCACGATCCTTGCCCCAAACAGGCCATGCATGAATCATGAGCAAAGCATCGATATCTTCATTCTGAAATAAATCAATGGTCTTATCGAGTGAATTAGCCCAATGCAGAGCATCCCGAGTTTTTGCCCCTCTAACCGTATAAATTTGATGCATCAATTGATTGGCGTTCTCTGAGACAAATAATGCTTTGTAATCTCGGATATAAAAATGCATTTCAGCAGGTGCTTCTGTGTTTGGGGTTAACAAAAATTGAAATGTTACGCCATCGATTTCCATCGTTTGGATTTCATTTTCTATTTCAATTGTAGGCAGCGCAAAACTCATCGATCCAGAACTCATTGTATTACCTATACCTATTGATACAGAGCCCTTACTTCCATCTGGAATATTTTTACCAAACTGATACTCGGCCCTACGCGCCATAATGGTACCCAAAAGCACATTTTCACTTAACGCTTCTTTTGTAAAATGTTGAGGAACAATAATAGGAATGGCCGGATTTTCCGCATACTTTAGAACAGCCTGAATGCCGCCAAAATGGTCCGCATGACTTTGACTAATAATAATGGCTGAAACTGGCTTTCTTGGACGATGTTTATAATATAATTCCATGGCAGCTTCAGCGGATTCCGTACTTCCTAATGCATCACAGACAATGACGCCTTGTTTCCCTTCAAAAAAGAAAGTGGTGGCGATGGATTGCCCACGCACTTGATAAATTCCTTCTACCACTTCAAATAAACCAGATATAGCCTGTAATTGGGCATTTCTCCAAAGGCTTGGGTTCACTGTGGCTGGAGCAATGTTGTTAAGAAATTCTAGCTTATCAATGTCCCAAACAACTTCACCGGAATGATCTTTAATAATTGTAGATTGTAAAGGTGCAATAAAACCGCGGTTTGCATCTTCGAAATCCTGTCGATCTTTGAAATTTAGTGATTCATATACTCCTAAATTTGCCTTTTTTGTAAAAGAAGTGGCGGACTTAGATGGATTAAAAACTTTGCTTATCATATAAACCTCCAAGGATTGTTGTTTTTTGAATTTACAAAAAAGGAAAACACTTTTGACTTCCTGGCTGTCAGGTCTCCGACCCTACATTAACAGGAGGTTTTCAAGTGTTTTCCGGATTACAAGATTGCCAATGGTCGTGTTAAGCCTCTATTGCTTTTAACTCGAACACTTCATTTATCACTTTGGTGATAATAGGCGCTGGGATCTTGAAGAAAACTCCTGCAGGGTCATGGTGAACAGCCGGCACCAAAAGGTGTAGCTTATCTTCGTTACATTCAAATTCAGCAAAAGTATCAGGTAAATTCACCGCTTTGCGGAGATCTCTTATGAATTGAATAACTTCCTCTAAACATTGCTCATGTTTATCTGATGGGTTCTCGATACCTAATGCTTGGGCAAACCCAGCGATTCGCGTCAAATAATATTCAGGCAAAGATTCCATAACATTTGGCAAAAGCACAGCATTAGCCAGTCCGTGTGGGATATTGAATTTTGCCCCGATTGCATGTGCCATATTGTGAACCGGAACGGCATTCAGGCATAAGCAGAAAGCAGAAATGGCCATCGAACTTGCCATCAGCATATTCGCTCTTGCTGAAAGATCGTCCCCTTTATGGACCGCAGTCTTCAGATTGTCTACAATCATACGTATCGATTGCAAGGCATAGGCGTCTGTCATAGGATTGGCTTTCGGTGAAAAATAAGCTTCCACTGCATGCGTCAAGGCATCAAATCCTGTAAAGGCAGTGATTCTAGGAGGTAGCCCTACTGTTAAATCCGGATCCAGAATCGCCATGTCCGCATTGATAAACGGATGAAGCAAGTTTGATTTAATTCCGAGCCTTTCATTAAGGATAACGGCTACAGGTGATACTTCCGCTCCTGTTCCCGCCGTTGTCGCAATGGCTACGTGCGGAATCGGGATATATTGAGCCTCCGGCCACCACTCCATCACATTTCCAGTAAGTAGGGAATCACGAATGTCATCTAGACCTTTATGGAGCAACCACTTGATCCCTTTTACTGTATCCAAGACACTGCCGCCGCCAAGTGCAATTAAGGCATCACCATTGCACTCTTTAAAGAAACGTGCACCGCGATTAATTATTCCACCTTTTGCATCCTGTTCGATTTCATCAAACACACCAACAAGCTCCGGAGTTCCTGGCATGAAAGCAAATAATTCTTTAATTTGCTCAGTAATTCCAGCCTGTGTTAACCCTTTATCCGTGTAGAGCACTGCCCGTTTACCGCCAAGCCCTTTAATCATCTCAGGAAGCAAAGTTCTAGATCCCGCCCCGCTATTTACAACTGTTCGAACAGAAAATTGAAAAAATGATGTCGACATACAATCACCTGCTTTTTTAGATTTTTATTAATAAATGAGGCCAGGATTATCCCAAAAGAATTTGGTACCAAGGTCTTTGGCTTACTTCAGGAACGAGTGAGCAGTGGACATGCTTGACTTGAGAATATTCATCCAATGCATGGCGTCCTAATTCCCGCCCAAAACCGCTTTGCTTGTAACCGCCAAATGGCGCATCACTTCGGAGCATGTGCCAATCATTGATCCAAATCGTTCCTGCCTTTAATTCACGGGCGATTTGCATGGCTTTATTCACATCCTTCGACCAAACTCCGCCTGCTAACCCATAAATCGTATCATTCGCAATTTCAATTGCCTCTTCCACTGTGGAGTAACGGATGACTGATAGAACCGGCCCGAAGATTTCTTCTCTAGCAATCTTCATATCATTATGAACATCGGCAAAAATGGTAGGCTCGACATAATATCCGTTTTCAAATCCTTCTACGATCCTGCGTTTTCCACCGCAAACGATTCGTGCCCCTTCTTGAATCCCGGATTCAATATAAGAGAGAACCGTTTCCAATTGCTGCTGTGAAACAAGCGGACCCATTCCTGTTGCCATATCTAAAGGATTTCCAATTGTAATGGTGCTTGCAAGTTCAGCTAATTGTTCAATTACTTGATCATAAATGGAATCATGTACGAGAACTCGAGTGCCTGATTCACAAATTTGTCCAGAGTGGGATAAGAATCCGAATAAAATGCCTGGAATGGTAATACTCAAGTCGGCATCCGGCATTACGATAGCTGGTGATTTACCGCCTAACTCAAGGGTGACGCGTTTTACCGTTCCGGCTGCCATCTGCATAATGCGGCTCCCTACTTCTGTAGAACCAGTAAAAGCCACTTTGTCTACACTTGGATGCGTGACAAGAGCTTCTCCAATGGTGGCTCCAGGACCAGATACCACATTGAATACACCTGCCGGGATTCCTGCTTCAGCTGCCAATTCCGCTAATTTCAAGGTAGATAGCGGCGTATTCGATGCTGGCTTGATTACTATAGAGTTCCCCATTGCCAACGCAGGGGCCAATTTCCACATAGCCAGAATCATTGGAAAATTCCAAGCGGTAATGGCCGCTACAACACCTATCGGTTCCCTCCAAACCTGGTTATTGCTTGGTCCAGGAAATGGTAAAGTAGGAAGGGATTCTACATAGGGATACTCTACAGTAAACTTTGCTGTTTGCTGTAAGAGATCGACAATGGATAGGATGTCCATGTTTGAAATGCGTCGAACCGTTGCTCCTGAACTAATAGATTCTAAGTATCCCAATCCTTCTGCATGTTCAATGATTTTGTTGCCAAATTGGACAAGTACGTTAGCACGTTCTTGTGGGGATTTTTTAGACCATACTCCCGAATCAAAAGCCTGTCGAGCTGATACAACGGCCGCCTCTACATCTTCTTTCCCGGCTTTCGCCACCTTTGCTGCGACTTCACCAGTTGCAGGGTTTACTACCTCAAACGTTTCTCCGCTTAACGCAGGCTTCCACTCCCCGTTTATAAAAAGTGGAAATTCCAATGTTTGCACTGCTGCTTTCATAGCAATTCCTCCTTAGTTCCCTATTAAATTAGTTAACTTCCACTCGTTCAACAAGCAAAGCTCTTCTCAAAATCTTACCTGTGCTGTTCTTAGGTAATTCCTTCATAAATTCCACTTGTTTTGGCAGCTTGTACTTTGCAAGTTTGTCTTGGCAGAAATACAGGATTTCTTCCATCGTGATATCTTCATCATTAGTGACCACAAAAGCCTTCACGATTTCTCCGTATTCTGTATCCGGAATTCCGACCACGGCCGTTTCGACAATGGCTGGGTGTTGGTACAATACCTCTTCGACTTCTCTCGGATAGACATTGTATCCGCCAACAAGGATCATATCTTTCTTACGGTCCACGATATAGATGTACCCTTCTTCATCCATTCGGGCCAAATCACCGGTATAAAACCATCCATCCTTCAATGCTGAAGCTGTAGCTTCCGGCATTCCTAAATACCCCAACATTACATTCGGACCTTTTACAATCAATTCTCCGATTTCTCCTCTTGGAACTTCGATCCCATCCGAATCTACCACTTTGTTCTTTACATTAGGTATATCAATACCAACAGAGCCTGTTTTCCGTGTTCCCCGCAACGGATTAAAGGCTGTTACGGGAGCCGTTTCAGAAAGACCATACCCTTCTAAAACGTGAACCTTATACTTTTCTTCGAATCTATGTAATAATTCAACAGGAATCGAAGCACCACCTGAAAAACAAGCCCGTATCGATGAAAAATGTTCGGCCTTCGCTCCTGGCACCTGTAACAAAAAGCTAAACATGGTCGGAACTCCGGCAAAAATGGTCGCATTCTCTCTTCTAATTGTGTTAATCACTTCAGTTGGGCTAAATTTAGGAACTATAACAATGGATGCCCCGCAAGCAATCGGAATGTTGATACAAGTCGCGATACAAAAAACATGGAACATAGGAAGAACCGCAATGATCCGATCTTCTTCAGTAAACTCTGTAAGCTGGGACATCGAAGCAGTATTGGATGCCAAATTTCGATGGGAAAGCATGGCACCTTTAGGCTTACCAGTTGTGCCGGAAGTATAAAGAATAACCGCTAAATCTTCCTCTCCAATGGAAGGGCTTTCAAGTTTTTCTATTTGATCATGAATTAGACGCTCCCAAGACCATTCGGACTCGATTGAATCTGTGTAGATAACCATCTTCAAATTTCCAAGTTTCTCTCTTAATGGAGATATTGTCGCTTCTAAAGATGAATGAGCAATCAAAGCTTTTGCTTGGCTATTCGATAAAATATAGGAAATTTCTCCCAAAGTGTAGGCAGGATTAATCGGAACAACTACTGCACCTGCCCGAAGGATACCATGGTAAGCAATTACAAACTCAGGACAATTACCAAGCATTAAAGCGACTCTATCCCCTTTTCGGATGCCTGCGGCAGATATCCCGGATGCAGCACAATCTACTAATTTTTCAAGTTCGGCATACGTTGTACTTTGATTCAGAAACGTGTAAGCAATATGATTAGGAAATCTTGCTGCACTATTCTTTAAATTCTCATTTAAATTCATCCTTTTCCCATCCTCCCTCTATTAAAATATTATTTAGAAAATTAGTAATTGCTTGAATTTATTATATATATAATTTACACTGAAATAAATCAACTGTTAATTAAGTATATAGAAGCTAGACTTCTATATTTAAAGGAGAAAACTATGCATATTGAACAATTGGAATACATTGTAAAGGTTGCCGAAACAGGATCTATTTCTATAGCAGCAGAAAACCTGCATGTTTCTCAATCGGGAATTAGTCAATCCATTTCTAGATTGGAAGAGGAGTTGGGCGTTAAAATATTTAAACGCCACAGACGACTTGGCGCCGTTCCAACAGAAGAAGGGAAAACTTTAGTTAAAAAGGCATATGAGGTATTAACAAAACTTCAAGAATTTAAAGATGAAGCTCAAGCCTATAACACTGTATTTTCTGGAAATTTAAAATTATCAGCTATACCTGGCTTTATGCTGTTCCTATTAAAACCTTTATCTTCTTTTAAAAACGCCTATCCAAATGTGAATATAGAAATTTCAGAAAAAGCTGTCCAGCATATTATAGAAAATGTCCAAAATAAACAGATTGATATTGGCCTAATCACGGTTTACGAAGATTTAATAAAAAAAAGAGAAGATTTAATCTTTGAAGTAATACTTGAAGGAAAAATGAAGGTGTACGCCAGCAAATCCTCTCCTTTAGCGTCACAAAAATTTATAACACCAGAACAATTAATGACTCAAAATGTTATTTTATATAATGGTGATTATGTGAAACGCTTTGCCAATAATTTGATTAGTAATTTCGGACCCATGAATATTTTATTTACCACGGATAATACAGAAGTAATAAAAAAAGCGATTTTAGAGGGGTTAGGAATTAGCTTCGGGCCAGATTTTTCAAACAAAAATGATCCTTATGTATTAAGCGGTGAAATCGTTCCTATCGAAATCATCAATTACGAACAGGAAAAGATAGGTGTAGGCTGGGTACGCTCGGAGAATAATCATTTTTCAATTAACACAAAAAAATTTTTAGAGCATTTTAATTTCCATTCCCGAATGCTGACGTATTCATCTTAATGATTATTGTTAAAGAAAACTCCCTTCAAAAAAATGAAGGGAGTTTTTTTGTAATATTCCTCTAATTTGGGCTTTCTATAGATTTGAATAAAATCCCCTATCTTACACATAATTAGTAAAAACATATTAGAGGGATTTAGATGAAGTTTAAAAATGACGATAGTGACAATGGCGCGTGCTCCCAGAGAAAAAACGATCAAAATTGGATTAAACGATTATCCCAATCGAATGATTTCGTTCATGAGCATACTTCCTTAAAAGAGGATGAGCCTTTTTGGCTTTCATATTATCGTACCCTAATTTCATCAGATATTTTACATAAAGAAGTTCTGCCTTATTTGCAGGAAAAGCTTTCACTCGAAGAATTAAAAAGCAAAATCCCTGTTCAAGAAATTATTTTTACAAGCGATACACATAAAATCATTCAAAACATATTGCAAGGATATTTGGCTATTCAAAGGCATCGATTGGATGAAGAATGTTTATTAATCAATATTGCTAATAGTAAGTTTCGCGATGTCGGCATTCCGACCATGGAATCTTCGGCATTAGGACCACAAGTTGGTTTTATTGAAGAATTAGACACGAACATCAATCTGATCCGAAAGAGATTACCAGCTGCTGAACTACTTGTAAAAGAAATGACGGTCGGGAAACTGTCGAGAACTAGAGTTGCGGTCATTTATATGGATGGGATTGCTGACCCAGAAAACGTAATCACGGTGATCCAACGAATTGAGGATATTCAATATGACCAAATTTTAGACAGTTCATATATTGCGTCTATGATAGAGGATAATTCTCACTCCTTGTTTCCTCAATCCATCTCAACTGAGAGAGTAGATCGGGTAGCCGCTGGACTCCCTGAAGGGAAAATTATTATCGCGGCTGACGGTTCACCGAATCTTGTCATCGCACCTGTTACTTTAATTGAATCTTTAATTGCCATGGAGGATTATAGTTTTTCTTGGATTATTTCTAATTTTTTTCGCTTATTACGATTTTTTTCTATTTTCATATCAGGTCTTGTCAGTCCCTTATATGTCGCGACTCTGACCTATCATTATGAATTGATCCCTTCAAAATTATTAGAAAATTTGGTAGGTTCAAGGGTATCTGTTCCATTCTCTCCTTTTTTAGAGGCACTATTTTTAGAAATTATGATAGAAATGGTGAAAGAAGCTGGTATTCGTTTACCTACGAAAATCGGACAATCACTTGGTGTCGTTGGTGGAATTGTCATCGGTCAAGCCGTGGTTGAAGCAGGATTAACCAGCAATGTGTTGCTTATCTTAGTAGGACTTGGAACCTTAGCATCCTATATTGCACCTGTCTATAAATTTAGCAACACCATTCGTTTTTTTAAATTCCCTGTCATTTTTCTTGCACAATTTTTAGGATTATTTGGGGTGTTTGTTGGAGTATTATTTACGGTTTTACATACGCTCAGATTAACCTCACTTGGGCGTCCATATGTAAGTATGTATCCATTAAGGAAAACGGCCTTCCAAGATCTATGGTTTAGACTTCCTTTTTCCATGCAAAAAGAAAATCCGCAATCCCTAAGGCCGCAAAAAAAGCGAAAGTCTACTGGAACGGGAAAAAAAACAGAGCCCCTGAATGATTTCTATGAATAAAGAAGGGAGATATTTTTTATGCAAATTGATAAAAGGCATCAAATTTCTCCCTATTTAGTCTTTTTTACGATCTATAGTTCACAAGTTGGTGTGGGAATTTTAAGTTTTCAAAGAATCATTGCTAAAAAGGCAGGGTTTGATGCCTGGTTCGGGGTTTTACTGGCTGGATGCTTTGTTCAATTGTTTATTTGGATGATGTATAAGCTTTTAGCAAAAGCGGATGGAGATATCGTGGATGTTCATTCTATGGTGTTTGGTAAAATCATTGGCAAAGGTTTCAGCATGATTATCATGCTGTATTACTGGTTAGCTAGTGTATCTGTTTTACTGGGCTACATTGAAATCATTCAGGTCTGGATGTTTCCCAATTTGTCCGCATGGATTCTTTCGGTCATTATTTTGGTACTCGTTTATTATTGTGTGTCCGGGGGATTCCGAGTCGTCGTTGGAATCTCATTTTTATCGTTTCTTTATCCTCAAATCTATCTCATTATTCTTTATGTTTTTCCTATAAAAATGGCTCATTTTTCTAATCTATTGCCGATTATGAATCATTCCTTTATGGATATATTGGATTCTGTCAAAAGCTCCATGTATACCTTAGCGGGAACGGAAACGTTGCTCATGTTTTATCCTTTTATCAGAAATGGACACTCATCCAGAAAATATGCTCATCTGGGGGCCTTATTTACTACCCTGCTCTATACTTTTTCAGCTATTGTTTCGTTTTCCTTTTATAGTGAAAAACAATTAGCATCAACCATTTGGCCAGAGCTTTCTTTAACTAAAATCATGAAGTTTTCTTACTTGGAACGATTTGAGTACATTTATATTTCTATGTATTTAATCATCGTTACTGCCTTACTCGCACTCTTACTTTGGTGTTGTAGCAGGGGTCTTAAGAGAATTTTTAATAAAAAGCAAAAATATATTTTAATGGTCCTTAGCTTTGCTAGTGTCCTACTATGCCAATTCATTAAAGAATCATATAAAGAACTGTTTGATCAATTTATTACGCAAATGAATCTATGGTTATTTTATGCGTATATCCCTATTCTACTTCTTGTCCTTACCTTGTTAAAAAGGAGTCATAAAAATGGCTAAGCGCTTTGTACTTGGATGGTTTCTACCGCTATTTTTAACTGGTTGTACCCTTATCCCGCCTACCATTGTCAATGAAATAAATATGGCACAGGGCGTGGGGTATGATTTGGCTTCGGGTAACAAAATAAAAGAGACCATTGTATTTCCTATCTTTAAAAAGGACAAGTCTTCCTCTACTGAAATCAAAGCTGGTATTGGGCAATCGAGCAAAGAGATTCGTGCCCTCATAAATAACGAAACTAGATATCCGTTAGTAAGCGGGCAGCTTCGTTTAGCTCTATACGGGAAATCTTTATCTAAAAAAGGAATTAACGATTTTGTAGACACCCTAAACCGTGATCCCTCCATTGGAAGCCTTGTTCAAATGGCCATTGTAGAAGGTGATTCATCTGATTTATTAATGACAGAGAAATTTAAAACAGAGAACATTTCCATATTTATACAAGAATTACTTGACCAAAACATGGTGTCCGGCCAACTTCCTCGAACTAATTTACAGAGCTTTCTATTTCAATTTTCTCAGGTTGGACAGGATCCCTATTTGCCATTAATAAAGAAGGAAAAAGACTCGGTCAAAATCAATGGATTGGCCATTTTTAAAGATGATCGATTTGTCACATCTTTATCATTGGACGATCAGTTCATATTTAAAGGAATGGTTGATACATACAAGCATGGACTACACCAATTTATTTTAAGTAATGGCGAGAAGGTCGTTTTAGATATTCTTCATTCAAATGCAAAATACAAAGTGAAAATTGTAAATGGTAGACCGGTATTTACGATCCACTTAAAAATGAAGACTAGACTTCAAGAGTTTTCTTCTCCAAAAAAACAAAGGGTGCCTATTAATAAACAAAAAATTCAAAAGGGAGTGGAACAAATTTTAGAAAAGAGTACCTTGAAAATGGTTTCTCGATTTAAGGACCATCAAGTGGACCCGATAGGTCTTGGAGCAAAATATAAAGAACATTATCGAAAATTTAATGAGAAATCATGGAATTTAATTTACCCTCAAGTAAAAGTACTTGTTCATGCTAAAGTTGAAATTAAGCAAACGGGAATCGTTGAGTGATCTTCTAGGATCATTCATCTGATTTATTTCATGCTAAATTTCATGTAATTTATAAAAAGCCTTGATAACACTATGGTTACCAAGGCTTTTTTATGTATGACCTGTGAGGGGTTCGAACCCCCGACCTCAACCCTGTCAAGGTTGCGCTCTCCCAACTGAGCTAACAGATCGCTTATTAAGCTACATTTCTAATTATAGTAATATTCTAGCAAAAGTCAATAATTAATTTCCAATATACAACGTCAAAGATAAGAACATTAGTTCTTGTTTTTGTTGAATAAAGAACTAATGTTCGGTTATAATGATATTATAAAAGAAAGGAGAGATTTACATGGATGGGCTATTTATTCGTTCAATTGAAGAAAACATGCCCTTGGAAATGATTTATCTTGCTGACAACCAAGAAATTTCACAACGGAAACTGATTGTGAAGGAAATTAATGATGACTATATCCGCGGGTACTGTTTGCTTCGGAAACAGATGCGCACTTTTAAACGTGAAAACATCTTATCCCTAATGCCCGAATCACAATCGAAAAATCGATATCTTCATTAATTCCTCTTTACCTCTTAACAGCAGCTAACCAATCCCTTTATTCCCCGTTGTGAAAGCATTTCCAGTCGAGTTATGGTAAAATTCTAATGTATCTACTGAATATGGGGGTTTTATCACATGGAATTTCCAAAAGGCATGATTAAAGAACTTACCTTTCATAGCAAAGAACTGGGAGAGGAAATACTACTTCTCGTTTACCTGCCAGCAAACTTCTCACCACTCTATAAATACTCTCTGCTGATTGCCCAGGATGGCCGGGATTATTTTCAACTCGGCAGAATTGGCCGATTAGCAGATGAGTTTCTTTATAACAGAGAAATTGAAAATTTAATTATTGTTGGGGTACCCTATAAAGATGTTGCCGATCGCCGCAGAAAGTATCATCCAAATGGTGATCAAAACGAGCAATACATTCGCTTCCTAGCACATGAATTAGTGCCATTTCTTGATACGGAGTTTCCAACCTATCAAATGGGTACGACCCGAGCACTTATTGGTGATTCTCTAGGGGCCACCGTCTCATTAATGACAGCGATACAATACCCACACACATTTGGAAAGGTGCTTTTGCAATCACCCTATGTGAATCAAAAGATCTTAGAATTAGTGGAAGATTTTACAGATACTCAGCTATTAGAGATTTATCATGTAATCGGAACCCAAGAAACTGAAGTACCAACGACAGATGGACAAGTGAAGAACTTTTTACGCCCTAATAGGGAACTATCAAAGATCATTTCAGATAAACCCTTTACATACTTTTATGAAGAATTTAATGGTGATCATACATGGACCTATTGGCAGCCAGATTTAAGACGGGCACTGAACATGTTTTTCTAACACATATTAACAAAAGTTTGAGTATTTTCTATTATTTAATATAGTTAGAAAATTTGCTATAATAGTAAGAAGGCTGTTATGAGTATTATTTTTCTATTAAAATAATTTTTTAAAAACGGAGGTATATACGTATGAAATTTGGAGTTGTCATTTTTCCATCAAAAAAGCTTCAAGATTTAGTGAATTCTTACCGTAAACGTTATGATCCACACTATTCACTTATTCCTCCACACTTAACATTAAAAAATGCCTTTGAAGCAACTGAAGAGAATGCATTGGATGTAGCGAATAAGTTACAGCAAATCGCTCAAAATACCCATCCATTTTCTTTAAAAACTTCAAAGATTAGCTCTTTTCAACCTGTAAATAACGTGATTTATTTTAAAGTTGATCCGACAGATGAACTTACAAATCTGCATTCCGAAATCAATCAAACTTTTAGCGATTCACCATTGGAGTATGCCTTTGTCCCACATATTACGATTGGTCAAAAACTCTCTAATGACGAACACTCCGATGTCTTTGGTTCACTCCGAATGACAAAAATTAATCACGAAGAAACCATTGACCGATTCCACCTTCTCTATCAATTAGAAAATGGTTCTTGGACCGTTTATGAAACATTTCGTCTTGGAAAGGAATAGGAAAAGTGAAGCTTAAAGTAGTTGAAAATCAAAAAGAACTGGAAGATGCATTTTCCATTCGAAAAACTGTTTTTGTGGAAGAACAAAACGTTCCTCTTGAAGAGGAAATTGATCAATTCGAAGATGAAGCTGTTCATTTTGTTTTATATAACGATGATTTTCCAATCGGAGCAGGCCGATTCCGTGTGGTTGATGGATATGGAAAAGTAGAACGAATTTGTGTATTAAAGGAAGCAAGAAAGACGGGTGCTGGAAATGCCATCATGAATGGCATTGAGGAGCATGCTCTTGAACAAGGGCTTCATAAGTTAAAACTTAATGCCCAAACACAAGCCATCCCCTTTTATGCTCGTCTAGGATACGAGATTGTCTCTGAAGAATTCCTCGATGCAGGTATTCCTCATAAAACCATGATGAAAGAAATGTAACATACGAACCACTTGCCAGAGAAAAACGGCAAGTGGTTTTTGTACATAATAAGAAAATTCGACTTCGAGAATTGTCCAGCTCCAGCGCCTAGCCCCTCGGGTCAAATAACCTTCGGCAATAAAAGTCAAAATGCGGACTTTTCTTGCCGAAGAACATTTGCCTGTCGGGGCTGACCAAGGCGCTTCCGCTTTTCTTTATGAATGGTTAATAAATGAAACACTTTCCGTCCCTATCAGGTTTTGTTATGATAGAACAGTCGTATTTATTGAAATTGAGGTTTTACTATATGAAAACTGCTATCTACCAAAATCAAACCATAGAACTTGAACAACTAGCCAGGGAACAATATCAAAAGATATTCCTTGCTGGTAAAAATGGTGAACTTCTTTGTCCTGCTTGCAAGGAAAAGGTGCAACTGTTTTTAGGGATTCAAGATCATCCACATTTTTTCCATGCACATGCTCCTAAAAAAGATTGTTTGGAACCAAGTTCTCCAATAACTCAAATAGATGACACACAAAACTATATTGAACGGAACGGCTTTAAAATACCGCAAGGCAGAACCATTACAGAGACCCCCAAAGATGTTGAACTGTTCAAGTCTGCAAAACATATAGAGTATCAAATTCCATTTATAGCAGCAGAGGCCAAACCAAATAATGAGCGCCCGTCATACCTTCAGCAACTCGAAGGACAAGGAGTAGTCCTTGATGATAACCAGGCGGCGGCTGTTATGGAAACGGAAGGCTCTTTACTAGTCTTAGCTGGTGCCGGTAGTGGGAAAACTCGGGTGTTAACTGCCAGGACAGCCTATATGATGGAAGTAAAACAAACAGATCCCCGATCGATTATGCTTGTTACCTTTACATCAAAAGCAGCTGCGGAAATGAAGCATCGTTTGCTCTCGTATCCCAAAATAAACCGAGAAAAAATTAACTTACTGGTTACGGGAACCTTTCACAGCATCTTTTACCGTATACTTATGTATCACGATTCAGTGAATTGGTCGGCTCATAAACTATTAAAAAAAGAATGGCAGCGGGACAAAATCCTGAAGGAAGCGGGTAAAGAGCTGGATTTATCGGAGAAAGAATTTGCCTATGATTTGGCTCTTCAGCAAATTGGATTTTGGAAAAACTCCCTTCTCCTGCCTAATGAAGTTAAACCTTCAACAGAGTGGGAAGAGAAAGTTGTCTTTTTATATACAAAATATGAAGAGTTCAAACAAAGAGAAGGTTTATTTGACTTTGATGACATGCTGATTGGCTGTTATCAGCTTCTCAAAACATCTCCAGCACTTCTTCAACAATATCAAGATCGTTTTCACTATTTCTTAATCGATGAGTTTCAGGATATTAATAAGGTGCAATACGAGCTGGTTAAGCTTTTATCAGGAAAAAACAAGAACGTCTGCGCAGTCGGTGATGATGACCAGGCGATTTATAGCTTCAGAGGCAGTGACCCTAGCTATTTACTTGAGTTTGAGAAAGACTTTCCATATGCAAAATTGGTCACGCTAGACCAAAATTATCGTTCCTCTCATGAGATTGTTTCGGCAGCCAATCAAATGATCTCTGCCAATAAATTAAGAAGAACCAAGAAAATGAAGGCTCAATTCTCAGCGGGAATACTTCCAAAGTTATTTTTCCCCTATGATGAAGAAGAAGAAGCAACCATGATTGTTACAGACATTCAAGAGAAAATTGCTGCAGGAGCGAACCCTTCTGACTTTGCCATTCTTTATCGAACCAATGCTGGCTCTAGAGCCGTGTTTGAGCGCTTAGCGAACTCAAACCTTCCGTTTAAAATTGATTTGGACGCAGACTCTTTTTACGACCGCTATATAGTAAGAAGCACCCTTTCCTTTCTAAGAGTGAGTTTAAATGAAGATGATCCCCAAGCAATTGCTGACATCTTACCTTTTCTGTTTTTAAAACAGTCTGTACTTAAAGAAATAAAAGCACAAAGCATCTTAAAAGACTGTAGTTTTCTTGAGTCTCTTTCACACTTGAAAACGGCACATGCTTTTCAAGAGAAAAAATTAAAAAAAGCAGTGACACTCATTCGTGGATTAAAACACTTGTCTCCAATTAAGGCACTTGAACAGATTGAAAAGGACATTGGTTTTCTAGATTTTCTTAAAAAACGTGGAAATGAATCGAGTAAGCTGGAAAAGGGTTCAGATGACCTGAAGGACCTGAAGGTGGCTGCAAGAAGCTTCGATACCATTGAAGCATTATTAGTCCATGCGGAGCACATGTCGGCCATGAATAAGGAAATTAAAAACTTAGGTAAACATTTTACCGATGCCATTAGTCTGAGCACGATTCACCGTGCCAAAGGGCTGGAGTATCAAACTGTCTATATGCTTGGGGCTGTCGATGGCAGTCTCCCGCATGATTATGCACTTGAAACATATAGAAATGGTGATTTCTCTGCTTTGGAGGAAGAACGAAGATTATTTTATGTTGCCATGACCCGCGCACAGCAACAGCTATTTATTTCCGTCCCCCAGCATAGAAGGAGTAAAAAAGCGTACCAATCACGATTTTTAACACCGCTTAACAAAAAGAAGAGAGGCTGACCTTTTGGATGTAAGTCAGCCTCTCTTCTCTTTTTATTTTTTATTCATCATTTTGGTGATTGTATTGAAGTCAAGCTGCTTACCATCATTCACAATTGATTTGACAATTTGATCTTCCATGTCCTTACTTACCGGTTTATTGGCAATTTTGGATACTCTTTGAATCACATGACGTACAGTTTTTTCATCTTTAAAATTAGCATTTTGCAAGGAATTAGCAAGGTCGAAAATATCCTTCATATTTACGCCTGTTTTGTTTTCTATATTTTTAAAGAAACCGTTATCCATCGAAAATTCACACTCCTTCATAAACTACTTTATTGTATGAAGGAGTGATAAAATGGTGAATAAAATGGGAAAAGCTATAATAAACATAGGTTAAGAAAGGGTCGGCCATTTGATTGGGCCAACCCCTTCCTTCAGTTCAAGCTCAATATTTCTTAATAGAAGCTTGCACCAACAATGATTAAAAGGATGAATAATACGACGATTAAAACAAAAGTTGAACCGCCACCATATCCGTAGCCGTAGCCTCCTCCATATCCACACCACATAGACTGTCACCTCACTTTTGTAATCTCACTAATAACATATGAAAGTACATAAAAAAGTGTATAGGCATGACAGACTAAACAAGAAATTCGAATCAAATTGGGTTATTTACCCTTTTGGTTTAAAAATAAGTGCGCCGATAAATCCAAATATAATGGCCGCCGAAATTCCAGAACTTGTCACCTGGAACATCCCCGTTAATACCCCAATAATTCCATGTGCCTTGGCATCCTGTAAGGCTCCATGGACAAGGGCATTCCCAAAGCTGGTAATGGGAATGGTTGCCCCAGCCCCGGCGAAGTCGACCAATGGCTCATACAATCCGAAACCATCCAGAACTGCACCGGCAACAACGAGCAAGCTTAAAGTATGGCCTGGAGTCAGTTTCGCTACATCAAATAATAGTTGTCCGATGACGCAGATTATTCCACCCACTACAAAGGCCCAGAAAAACATCGCTAACACAATGGCTCACCCCATCTCTCCATTCATTTCTATCGCCACAGCGTGTGCAATACACGGGATTGATTCATTCTGCTGGAAACTTAACGGTGATAACAAAGCCCCTGTTGCAACAACTAAAATTCTTCTATATTGCCCTTTTTTCATTTGATTTAATAAGTGACCATATAAAACGGTTGCTGAGCAACCTGCACCGCTTCCCCCAGATTGCGCCGGTTGGTCTTCCTTGTAAATTAATAAACCACAATCCTGGAATTGTCTTCGCTCCAATTTAAGGCCGCTTTTGTTTAATAATTCAAAGGCAGTATCATGTCCGATTCTTCCAAGGTCGCCAGTAACAATTAAATCATAATAGGATGGGTCCAACTCTAAGTCACGAAAATGAGCCATGATGGTATCTGCCGCAGCTGGCGCCATTGCCCCACCCATGTTAAATGGATCGGTTAAGCCCATATCAATCACTTTTCCGATGGTTGCTGCAGTTGTCACAGGTTCGAAACGATCAGGTTCATTAGGCTGCACAAGTGCTACTCCTGCACCCGTAATGGTCCATTGCGCGGTAGGCGGCTTTTGACCACCATATTCAGTTGGATACCGAAACTGTTTCTCTACTGCTGCGTTATGGCTTGATGCACCTGTAAGGACGTATTTAGCTCCCTGGTAGTTCACCACGAAAGAAGACAGCGCTAAGCCTTCCATGGAAGTCGAGCAAGCGCCAAACAGACCAAAGTATGGAATCTGCATCGTCCGTGCCGCAAAACTCGTCGGTGTGATTTGATTGATCAAATCTCCTGCAAATAAAAATTGGATTTGTTCTTTTTGAACTTTTCCTTTATCCAAGGCAACCTTAATTGCTTCTTCGAGTAATAATCGATGGGCCTTTTCATAGGATTCTTTTCCCATCCATAAGTCTTCATATAATAAATCAAAATCATTGGCCAATTTTCCATTTGCTTCAAATGGTCCACCCGTTACGCCAGTTGCTGTGATCATTGGGCGGTTTGCGAACACCCATGATTGATGCCCTTTTAACAATTACAATACCCCCCACATCACAAGTAGCGTTTTAATTAATGCAACTACAAAAGCGGAAAAAACTCCGAAGAGAATGACCGATCCAGCCAATTTAAACATATTTCCACCAACGCCAAGAACAAACCCTTCTGTCCGGTGCTCAATGGCAGCCGAGATGACTGCATTACCAAAACCAGTCACCGGCACAGCACTCCCTGCTCCTGCAAATTGACCCAATCGATCGTAGACTCCAAACCCAGTTAATAGCATTGAAAAAAAGACCATGGTTGCGACTGTAGGGTTTCCAACGCTCTGTTCAGTAAAATTAAAAAAGTAAATATAAAAATAACTAACAGCTTGACCAATTACACAAATGAGCCCACCTACAAAAAAAGCTTTTATACAATTCTTTAAGACCGGTCTCTTTATTTCATGTTTTTGCTGTAGTTGTTGATAGTTTCTCTGCTGAAGTGTTGTGTTTCTTTGTTTGTTACTAGGCATCGTATTCTCCCCTTCTCACTTCATATCTTCTGTCATTTTTACAATTTCCTTAAAGCGTTTTTCAGCTTTTTGGTCAGAGATATCAGATGATTTAATATGTTCCTTTAGCCTCACAGCTTCTAAAAACACCTTATAATCGCTTGAAACTGTAAAGCTTTCTTTTGGGTATTTTTCCTCCAGCATTTCATTAACATTTTTTTCAATTTTCTTCATTCGAAAGCGGTGCAAATGCTTAACTTTATAAACGACTAACGTATCCTTTTTACCTTTAATTACAGCTACATCGTAGAGTTCAGGAAGAGAACTAACATCCTTTTTAATTTCTTCCACTCGGTCACTATGCTTCTTATTAGAAATAATAACCGGTTTAGGATTAGTTGTTTTCATGAGAGCTAACTGGCTATCCTTGACCGGCTCATTATTACTACAAGCGGAAAGTAAAATTAGACAGGCGAATAATATAAATCGATAAAAAGTGATCATTTGATTCCCTTTCCTTATTCCATTATTTATAATTAGTTTTTTCGACAAAGCCCAAAATTATGACAACATCATCTTTATTTTTACTAATAACCCTTTGAATAAAAAAAACTGCCAGATTAACTAGCAGTTTTTCGATCACTTTGAAGTTTTCTTTCCACAGCCGCAACCTTTTTTCTTAATCTTATTGGACGGTTTAAAAGATTGAATGGTTTGGGTGGTTTGTGTTGATTGAGTATTTTTCTTATTCGTATCCATCTATCTCTCTCCTTCTGTCGAAAAAATTTCTACTAAGATAGAATATGAACGACAACTATGTCTTGTCTCAGCGAAACAATTAATTTCTGATAAATTGCTGAACAAATAGTTCCATAATGGAAGCCAACCCGGCTATCGCCAATATAAGAGTAATGGGTTCCGATATAACAGGGAAAAGATAATTGAAGCCTGTTATGAACGCTGCTGCCCAAATGCCAGTACACCAATAACAACTTAATAGTTCACCCATAAATTTCTTTATCCCTGTTCTTTTCGTAATATAATAAACCTCTATCTCCCCGTCCTCATTCTTCTCACTTACTTCATCAAAAAAAGGTTGACGAATAAATTCAGTTATCTTATCAAATACAAATAATCGTGTTAACCGAAAGCTTGCCAAGGATAAGACTAAAAAGCTGAGAAACGTTATTTGCATGGTTATTCACCCTTTCCTTCTCGAAAACCCTGTGAAATTTCCTCATTATCCGCCTAATTTAGCTAAAACAGGCTTTTGTCCGTAACCCAAAACCGCTCTGTTAAATATGTTAGTAGTGTAAGATATATCTCGAATAAGGAGGAAAAAATAAATGGGTTGTGGAAATAATCATCATGACAATGACAGTGCAAACTGTGTTTGCCAAGTAGTTCGTGCCATTAAAGACATTCAAGATAACGCTGTAGAAGAAGAGTGTGCAGAATGTACCAGTTGCTTTACTGAACCACTAGGTACGTTGGTATCACCATCTAGGAGAGATCCAGTTGATACTCGTGTATTTGTGTTAAGTACAGCAGACGGTTCACCATTCCATGCGTTCTTTAGCAACGAAAGTAATGCTTGTGTGTCCATCTACTTCCGAGTAGAAGACGTATTCGATAACTGCTGTGCAACACTTCGTGTTTTAGTACCAGGCAAACGTGATGGAGGAAACTTCTGTCCAGTAAACTTAGTTTCTGGCGGAGATAAATGCTGTATTGACCTTACAAAAGTTTGCCAGGTTGAACGCTTCCGTGCAAGCAACGACTGTATTACAGTTGATTTAAGCTGCTTCTGTGCAGTACAATGTATCGCAGACGTTAACCTAGGTATTTGTAACTAAAAATTAGAAAATGTATATTAGCCAGTCGTTTATCGGCTGGCTTTTTTATTATCTTTTTATACCAATCATAATAATGTCCTTTAACTCCACTAAAGGAATATCTATCGTTGATTGGTCATGAAATTGAATGGTAATCTGAAAGTCATCATTGGCAGTTAAGTAACCGGTATAATTTTCTTCGTTGGTATAAAAGACACAAGGCACTGGAGGTAATACCTTAGGAAAATTAATTAAATAATCCAATCGTTCTTTTAAATCCAAATCTTTAAAGGGCTTTACCCTTTTAAAAGATGGTTTCGGTTCTTGCTGGTGAAGGTTGTCTGAGGATGGAAGAGTGGCTTCTTTTTTTGTTTCGGCTTCTTGCACGATTTCTTTTTTAGCAAGAGATATGTTCTTCTTACTTTCTGTTTCAACCGGTTTCACTTCCTCAAGGTCCTCTTGTTTCCCTTTACTAATATAAATTTCTTGCATGTTTGTATTAGAAGGAATCCTCGAAAATGGCTGATTAACATATAAAAGCGGTCCTTGATTCTTCTTAGTTGACATGCACAGTACCTCCTATCACGTAATTCTACACTTTATATGTATGCGAAAAGCCTACACGCGTTCATGCTAAATAGGTAAATCCCCATATTAAAAGCCCGCTTTGGCAGCGGGCTTCTTATCTTATAAAATATGGAATCCAGAATCAACGTGAATGTTTTCCCCAGTAATTCCTCTAGCCAGGTCACTAAATAGGAATAGAGCTGTATCTCCAACTTCTTCAGGAGTTGTTGGTCTGCGTAATGGTGCTTTTTCTTCGATTTCTTTTAAGATCGAGTTAAAATCACTTACACCCTTAGCGGAAAGTGTACGAATTGGACCAGCTGAAATAGAATTGACACGAATGTTTTCTTTTCCAAGGTCTGCGGCTAAATAACGGACACTTGCATCCAATGAAGCTTTTGCTACACCCATTACATTATAGTTTGGTATAGCTCTTTCGCCGCCAAGGTACGTCAAGGTTACAATGCTACCGCCGTCTGTCATTAATCCTCTTGCCTCTTTGGCAACCGCGGTTAATGAGTAGGCACTAATATTGTGAGCAAGTAAGAAGCCCTCTCTTGTTGTATTCATATATTCCCCTTGAAGTTCTTCTTTGTTAGCAAAAGCGATACAGTGGGCAACACCTTGAATAGTGCCAACCGCTTCCTTGATTTCAGCAAAACATTTTGCCACGTCTTCATCTCTTGTTACGTCACAAGGAAGTACAAGTGTCCCTTCTGCTTCTAAAGAGTTTGCTAATTCACGAACACTGCTTTCTAATCTTTCTCCCGCATACGTAAAAATTAATCTTGCGCCTGCATTGTGAAGGGAGCGGGCAATTCCCCATGCAATACTGCGTTTATTGGCAACACCCATTACCACATATGTTTTTCCAGCTAATGAAAGATTCATATTGAAAATTCCTCCTACAATAATTACGAGTTATTAGTACTTGGTACTAAGTTTACACTAAATTGTCACAAATGAAAAGTATACTTATTTTTTAGGCTAACATATCTCACAGAATTCAAGTTCTCTCTTTAACTCATCCACATATTCCTTTGTCCCGGTAACAATTAAGCGATCATGCATCTGTAGCTCAGTGTCGCCGTGCGGAACGATAGAATCTTTCCCTCTGAATATCCGGACAAATATAATATCTCCGGTAAATGGGAACCTCCTGAGAAGCATGCCGTCGAACTGAGCATTCATCATAACAATTTCATATAATCCCGCTTCTTGGTTAGTTAAAATGTTAATTAAAGTTGGTGACTCAATCATAGCCCGTAGCAAAGCTTTTGATGACATAAAAGCTGAGAATACCTCAATATTATGCTCTCTTAAGTTTTGCTCTAAATCAGGACTTTCAATTCGCGCAATAACCCTTGAAACGCCCTTTTCTTTAGCTGCAATTGAAAGAGTTGAGTTCAGCTCCTCATCTCCTGTCGAAATAACAACAATCTCTGATTGATATACCTTCGTGTTTTCAAGTGTTTTCATTGAATAATCAGGAAGCTCTACAATTTCAAACAGTGAATCAGCAATTTGTTTGTCTGATTTATCCATTTTCGTATGATAGAGTACAGGGTCATAAAGGCCAGATTTTAATTCCCGAGATACAGGCAGAGTAACCTGGTTCGCACCAAGGAAAGATACGCTGACTTTTTTACCCCCGGCCACTTCTTTTGGAAACAGCTTTTTAAATAGAATTGGCGTAAAAATGGACGTAATCACGGCAACCAAGATCAAAGTCCCTTTCATTTGCTCCGTAATAACTCCAATCCTTTCTCCAATTGTTGATGCAGCGATGACAAGCGACAGGGTCGATGTAAGTAAAAACCCTGATGCAATAACGGTTTTTGTATCATACCAAATTTTTAAAAAATAGACCGGAATAATCTTTGATAATAAGAGTCCGATTAAAAGAAGGGGAATTAGTAACAAAAGCTTTTTCTCACTAAAAAGTGACCAAACATCAAGATTTACACCAACCATAACAAAAAAGATGGGAATCAAAAATCCATAGCCAAAGGAATCCAGTTTATGTACCAACTCCTGATTTGGCGATAACAACGAGACAAGTACACCAGCGAGAAATGCCCCAAGGATATTTTCGGCTCCAACTGTTTCCGATAATCCAACTAAGACGATAATAAGAGTAAACACAGCTCTAGTACCGATCTGAACGGTCCCTGTAGATAAGCTCTCAATGATGGAGCGGTTTTTAAATCTTTTACCTACGAAATATAGAATGACTCCTGCTGCAAATAAAATTAAAAGTAGCCATGTGTTCCCGTGCCCTGCTTCATAAAGGGAGACAAAAATAGCCAGTAAGATCATCGTCACTAGATCGGCAATGACGGCTACAAGTAAAATGATTTGGCCAATGACTGTTTTCATGAGATGTGCTTCTTTAAGGGTTGGTACAACAACTCCTAAGGAAATAGTTGAAATGATTAGGGTCATTAAGAAGGCATTATCGATAAAACCAGCCATTACAAACACATACGATAAGCCGAGTGAAAAGATAAATATACCAGCAAAAATAGCCGTTGCCACGACAAACGTATTGGGTTCCATTTTACCGTTTGGAAGCCGGTCCCGTTTTTTACTTCCCGTGAAAGCAGTAAAATCAATTTCCAGTCCACTTAAAAACATAAGGAAAATAAATCCGAGTGTAGAGAGCGTAGACAGCCACATATCTTCATGAACTACATTAAAACCGCTTTTTCCAATAATCAATCCCACAATAATTTCAGCTACAACTACAGGAATAAAATTCATTTTAAAGCGATGTAGAAAAATGGGTGTTAAAAATGCCATGGTGACAACAATGAGCAAAGAAATTACTGAAACATGCTGTTCCATTCTTGTTCCTCCTCTCGAATCCTTTTTAGTATAAGGATTCTTTTTTATAAAAATGAACATTTTCACAAAAAATAAGCATAAAGGGGTGTTTCCTATGAAAATAGATATTATTGGTGATATTCATGGATGCTTACATGAGTTTAAAGATCTTACCTTAGAACTAGGATACATTTGGGACAACGGGCTTCCTATTCATCCAAAAGGAAGAGTACTTGGGTTTGTTGGTGATTTAACGGACCGAGGGCCTGAATCATTAAAAGTAATTGAAATTGTTTGGCAGCTCGTCATAAAACAAAGGAAGGCCTACTACACACCTGGAAACCATTGCAATAAATTGTACCGTTTCTTTTTAGGGAATAAAGTCCAGATTGCCCACGGCCTTGAAACAACGGTTGCAGAATATGAATCATTATATAAGAAAGAGCAAGAGTCCATTCGTAAAAAATTTATGGAATTGTACGAAAAGGCGCCTCTTTACTTAGTATTAGACAAACAAAAACTTGTAATCGCTCACGCAGGAATTAAACAGGAATTTATCGGACAAACCCATGCAAAAGTAAAAGAATTCGTCCTCTATGGTGATATTTCGGGTGAAAAACATCCTGATGGCTCACCAGTCAGAAGGGATTGGGCAAAAAAGTATCATGGTGATACTTGTATTGTGTACGGACATACTCCCGTTAGAGAGCCGCGTATTATCAACAATACATATAACATTGATACCGGGGCTGTGTTTGGCGGAAAACTAACTGGATTAAGGTATCCTGAAATGGAACTTGTTTCTGTTCCTTCTACTATGCCATATATCCAAGAAAAGTTTAAACAATTTGATTAGATAAAAATATAGGAGGCTGACCTCTACATGTCAGCCTCCTTCATAATTGCACAGATATCTGGTGGAAGAGGTGCTAAAAAAGACATTTCCGTTCCCAGTATAGGGTGCTTAAACTGGATTCCTTTGCAATGAAGAGCTTGCCTACAAAGTAATGAGGTATCTCCTCCATATAAATCATCACCAAGTAATGGATGACCAATAAACGACATATGCACCCTAATTTGATGGGTCCTTCCAGTTTCCAGGTTCAGTTTCACATGGGTAAAAGTTGGATATCTCTTAATTACCTGAAAATGTGTACAGGCGTATTGTCCGTCATCACGGACCTCTCTTTCAATAATACTACTTTCTTTTCGTCCAATAGGCTCCTTAATCGTTCCGCTCTCAGACAACATTACACCACCTGCAAGTGCTTCGTAGGTCCGCTTCACTAAACCCTTCTGCTGCATCATGCTAAAAAGATGATGAACATGTCGATGTTTAGCCACTAAAACCATTCCAGAAGTATCCCTATCCAAACGAGTGACTATATGCGATGTAGCCTGAAGCCCCTTCTTCTGATAATAGCCTACCAATGCATTGGCAAGACTCCCCACGGGGTGCTCCCTAGATGGGATTGTATTCATCCCTGACGGCTTATTCACAACCAGTAAAAATTCATCTTCAAACAGAATGTCCAAAGGAATTGCTTCTCCCTTAACCCCTTCGCTTGGGCTTTCAAGAGGAAATAAGAGCCGTAACTCATCACCCGTTCTCAATTTATAACGGACATTTACCTCTTCTCTATTTACCTGAATACTACCGCCTTTAAACTTTATGTCCGTTAAGGCAGTTCGAGAAACCTCTTCCTTTTTTAGAAAATCTTTAATGAGCATGCCAGTATGGTCATCATCAATGAACCACTTTAATTGAAAACGAGAATCCATCATTCTCCCTCCGGCTTAATCAGAAATAAATGAGTCATGCACTCGTTTCCAGAAAGGAAACGGCCGGAAGCGGGCAAAACGTATTTTTTCGTCAGGTACTCTAAATTGAATGGATTTGACATCCTTATGCAGAAGCGTTAAATGATCAACAGTTATTTGAAAATCAGATCGATTGACAGGTTTTAGCATACAGGTATGGTGTGCTGGCAGGATTAATGGCGAACCAACTGTTCTAAAAACCTTATTATTAATGGATGCCATTTCTGCCACTTGAATAGCAGAGATAGACGGATGAATAATGGCGCCACCCAATGCCTTATTGTAAGCCGTACTACCAGATGGGGTAGAAACACACAAACCATCTCCACGGAACCGTTCAAAATGCTGACCACGTATTTCTACATCCATAACAAGTGTTCCCTCGACACTTTTGACTGTAGATTCGTTTAACGCTAAATATCTTGATTCTTTACCAGCGTGTGTATAACGAATAATGACTTCAAGAAGCGGATATTCAACTACCTGATATGGAGTTTTAGCGATAGCAATAACCAGCTTTTCAATTTCATCAGGGATCCAATCTGCATAGAAACCAAGATGCCCTGTATGAATTCCGACAAATGCCGTTTTATCAAGACGACTACTATAACGGTGGAAAGCGTAAAGCAGCGTTCCGTCGCCCCCAATGGAGACAACGATATCCGGTTGGTCTTCATCGTACGTTAGATCAAAATCAAGTAAATACGTTCTCATCTTGTGCATCAAAATATTGGATTTTTGATCTCCTTTTGATGTAATGGCAAATTTCATATTATTTTGCTCCTTGTATGAATGGGATTCAAAAGGCCGTCAGTGGATTAGTTTTTTTCTTCCTGCTTTAATTCTTTTTTCCTTGAGAAGAAAGCCTGTGCTTCTTGGATTTCCCCACGAATTAGGGACATTTCCTCATCCAATCGGAAGGCAGCTTCTGCTGCTCGCTGAAGTCTCATTTTGATATCACTTGGAAAAATCCCTTTATATTTATAGTTTAACGTATGTTCAATGGTTGCCCAAAAGTTCATTGCTAGTGTTCTGATTTGGATTTCAGCTAAGATTTTCTTTTCCCCATGAATCGTTTGAACAGGATAGCAAATTACAACATGATAGGAACGATATCCACTTGTTTTTTTATGTGAGATATAATCTCTTTCTTCAACAATTTCAAAGTCATTCCTATTTCTTAACAAATCAACTACCGTGTGAATATCATCAACAAACTGACACATAATGCGCATTCCTGCAATATCCTGCATTTCTTCTTCTAGATGTTCAAGCGGAATTCCTTTTTGGTTGGCCTTATCTAAAATACTTGCAATTGGTTTGACTCTTCCTGTAACAAATTCGATAGGTGAGTGAGTAGAATCCAGATCAAATTGTCCTCTCATTCCCTTTAATTTTATTTTCAGCTCCGCCACCGCTTGTTTATATGGCGCTAAAAATAGGTCCCAATGCTTCATGATTCCACCCTCAATCAACTAAAATAGACTCTCTACTTTCGTAACCATTTCGCTTCCATAGTTACTGTTCCCTTTAATATTATTAATGACATAATCTAATTCATCATGAAAATTAATCAATTCTATTTGTTGTTCAGTTGTGGAAATCCATACCGGCATTTTTTCTTCTAAAGCTTGTTTTAAATAAGGCCAGATTTGTTCTGGTAAAACAATGTATGTATAATCTTCTTGTTGCTCCATTAAATAAATAAAAGAATAATGGTCAGAGTCCACTAGAATTTGTTCACTAGGCACCAATCCATTAATGGGCTCATTTGTTTCCAATAGTAGCTTTTCATCTGTTATGATTGCGTTAAGTATTGTAATTCTTTTTTTCATTGTTCGACCTCCATTTTTCACCCTCTTATTTTAGCATAATTCCTTCATTTCTCCCAAGGATTGGAGTCGAGGATGAAGAGTTGATAAAAATTGAACAATTAAGCGAAAGGAATCAGCTATGTCACAAAACATTGAGATTGAATTTAAAAATATGCTTACTGAATCAGAATATAAAAGACTTTTAGATGAACTCGAAATAGATCAAACACAAATCTTTTCACAGGAGAATCACTACTTTGATACTCCGCGTTTCTCCTTAAAGGAAGCAGGCTCAGCACTTAGAATTCGAAAAAAGAAACATCATTTTGAAATGACTTTAAAACAACCAGCGGCTGTCGGACTTTTAGAAACTAATCAAATCCTTACAGAAGATGAAGTAACTAGGGCACTTCAATCTGGAAAGCTTCCAACGGGTGTTATTGAACAATTAATTGAAGCAATTGGAATAACGTTTTCTAAAATTGAATATTTTGGTCATCTGTTAACGAATAGAGTAGAAATTCCCTACAAGAAAGGATTATTAGTTTTGGATCATAGTTCATATCTAAACAAAGAAGATTATGAATTAGAGTATGAAGTGGAAGACTACAAGGAAGGTCAGCTGATTTTCCGGGAATTCCTGTCTTACCATAAAATTCCGGAACGAAAAACGGAAAATAAAATTCGTCGTTTTTATATGCAAAAATATAAAATGAATGAGTTGTAAATAGTAATATTGTCTAAACTTCTTATTTTTAAAGCAATAAATTTGTACTATGAAATCGGCATTGATAAAATTAGAAATACAAAAGGGTTAAAAGGAGTTGTCAACATGAATGAGAAAAAGCTAACACCATATGAGGCCATTGGTGAAGCTGCACTACACCAATTAATTGATACATTTTATGGCCTTGTTGCACAACATCCTGATCTTGCACCGATTTTCCCAAATGAATTTAAAGAAATTGCTAGAAAGCAAAAGCAATTTCTAACTCAATATTTAGGTGGACCAGCCCTTTATACAGAAGAACATGGGCATCCAATGATGCGAGCACGCCATTTGCCTTTCCCCGTTACACCGAAACGGGCTAAAGCTTGGTTAGCTTGTATGACAAAGGCAATGGACGAAGTTGGATTACAAGGTCAAGTAAGAGATGATTTTTACTCCAGACTTTATCTTACTGCTCAACACATGATTAACACGCCAGACGGCGATGAGATTTCAGGTGAAAATCGTGAGTAATTCAAATTCGAATGGTCCCAAGCAACAGTGTGGTGGAATTGAAAAAAAGCCAATCGAAATCTATATGTTTATAGATCCGTTATGTCCCGAATGCTGGGCTATTGAACCTATACTAAAAAAACTGAAAATTGAATACGGTCGATATTTTTCAATAAAGCATGTATTAAGTGGGCGGTTGGCCGATTTAAATTTGAGTAAAAAGAAGAACTATGAAACCATTGCAGATTTATGGGAAAAGACTGCAAGCCGTTCAGGTATGTCGTGTGATGGCACCCTATGGTTGGAGAATCCGGTCGATACACCATTTACCGTATCCATTGCCATAAAAGCAGCTGAGTTACAAGGAAGACGAGCTGGAATACGTTTTTTTCGAAGAATTCAGGAGATGTTGTTTTTAGAAAAACAAAATATATCTAATTTAGAAGTATTAAAGGATTGTGCAAAGACATCTGGCCTAGATGTGGAAGAATTTCTAAGTGACATTCATTCCGAAAGTGCTGCTAAGGCCTTTCAATGTGACCTTAAAATCACTTCAGAAATGGATGTAACAGAAATTCCAACTTTGGTTTTCTTTAATGAAAACGCTGAGGATGAAGGTATTAAAATAACCGGAACATATCCTTACGAGGTCTATGTGCAGATATTAGAAGAAATGCTTTCTGAGAAGCCTGTATTATCCCCTCCACCGTCATTAGAATCATTTATGAAGTTTTTTAAATTTGTAGCATCTAAAGAAATTGCAGTGGTTTATAATATGTCTATTTCACAGATTGAACGAGAAATGAAGAAACTGCTTCTCAAACAAGTTGTTGAGCAAATTCCCGCTAAATACGGAACGTTTTGGAGATATATTGAAGACTAAGACAGGTGCAGGTTAACTATCCAGCACTTGTTGTTTTTTGTATAAACAAAAATGCCTTGCAGATTCTGACTGCAAGGCATTTTTCTATAATACGAACAAAGGGGATGGGAGAAATTTTTCACGGTCAAACAAAGGGGTATATGTTTGTAGTGATCAACTTCACGCATTTAATATACCATGCATTCAAAGATAGTGACAATAAGTTTGTGTGTTATTTCACATTATTGTCAATAAATCATAATTTCACGAAATGGACAATAGACATATAACAAGAAACCATTAAAGGTGGGCTATCCCTGTGGCTAAATTTCCCGTTATAGTTATGATCCTATTTGTCTTTGGAGCGTTTTTTCTTCATTTGCTAGCTTTACTCAATGTCTTCCCTCTCCTACTCAGTACGCCAATTTTATTCCTTGCTATCTTGATTATCATTCACTACCTTAATGACCGAAAAAGATTTAGAGGATTTTAAAAGGATGCTGCTATACATAGCAACATCCTTTTTCTTGTTATGATAATAATTTTTCTAGCTCATTTAATTTTTCTTCAAATACTTTACATGCATTTTTAACTGGCTCTGCACTTGTCATATCGACTCCTGCCTTCTTTAACACTTCAATTGGATAATCGGAGCTACCGGCACTTAGGAAATCGATATATCGCTTGACAGCAGGTTCTCCCTCTTCTAAAATTTGCTTGCTGAGCGCAGTTGCAGCGCTGAAACCTGTTGCATATTGATAGACATAATAATTGTAATAGAAATGTGGGATTCTTGCCCACTCCAAGCCAATTTCCTCGTCAATGACGATATCTTCTTCACCAAAATATTTTTTGTTCAAAGCGTAATAGCTTTCAGTTAACGCCTCAGCTGTTAACGCCTCATTGTTTTGAGCTTTTTGATGAATTAAATGTTCGAATTCAGCAAACATGGTTTGTCTGAATACCGTACCTCTAAAACCTTCTAGGTAGTGATTTAGAAGATAAATCCGCTTTTGCTCGTCATCAATAGTCTTTAATAAATAATCATTAAGTAAAGCTTCATTACAGGTTGAGGCAACCTCTGCAACAAAAATAGAATAGTTTCCATACGGATACGGCTGTGATTTGCGTGTATAATAGCTATGCACCGAATGACCGAATTCATGCGCAAGGGTAAATAAGTTATTCACGTTGTCTTGCCAGTTCATTAAGATGTATGGATGTGTCCCGTAAGCACCAGAAGAATAGGCACCACTCCGCTTTCCTTTATTCTCATGAACATCTACCCAGCGGCTTTCAAAACCTGTTTTCAGGATTTCGCTATACTCCTCACCTAATGGAGCTAAACCCTTAATGATTAAATCCTTTGCTTCTTCATACTTAATGGCCATTTTCACATCTTTCACAAGTGGTGTATAAAGATCATACATATGAAGCTCATTTAACCCTAAGACTTTTTTCCGTAGCTTCACATACCGATGCAATAAATGCAGATTTTCACTAACTGTATTTACCAGATTATCGTATACACTTTCTGGAATATTGTTTGCTGCAAGTGCTGCATGTCTAGCTGAATCATATTTTCTGATCCGTGCATTGAAATTGTCCTTCTTTACATTGCCGCTTAATGTACTAGAAAAGGTATTTTTAAAACTTCCATACGTCTTATACACGGCTTTAAAGGCATCACGTCTAACACGCTGGTCCCCACTTTCCAAGAAACGAATATAACGACCATGGGTAATTTCAACCTCTTCCCCATTTTCATCTTTAATAGAAGGGAATTCTATGTCTGCGTTATTAAGCATGCCAAAAGTATTACTAGAAGCATTCATTACTTCGCTTGCTTCAGCTAGTAATGCTTCCTGTTCAGCAGTTAGGACATGTGCCCGCTGCAGATTAATCTCAGCAATGGCGTGTTCATAAAGTTTTAGCTCTGGTTTCTCATTTAAGAAACTTGCAACCTTCTCTTCCTCGATAGACAGAATTTCAGGTACAATAAATGCAAGCTGACTACCTGCCTGGGAATAAAGATTTTTCATCCGATCATCTAAGCCCTGATAGAAGGAATTAGTAGTATCCTGATCGTAGCGCATATGTGAATATGTATAAAGCTTTCCAATCCGTTCTAATAGCTTATCTTGGAATTGGAGAGCTTTATAAAGTGTCTCAGCACTTTCACCTAATTTTCCTTCATATTCTTTAATTCCAGAAATATGATTTTTGACGTCTTGAAATTCTTTCTCCCAGTCCTGATCACTAGCAAAAATATCCTCTAATTTCCAAGTATCCTCTACGGGGATATCATTTCTAGTTGGTAGTGATTTTACGGCAGTTTCATTTGACATCTTCCATCCTCCATTCAAATGTAGATTTGCGAAAAGGTTTCACTACTAATTATATTCTCCTAATTTTTCTAATATCCTTTACAATCGTTATAAAAGAACGACCATACTCACTATATTATGCCCATCTACTAGTTTTCATTTATGATTTTACAAAGTGTACCATGTTTTTGGTTAAACCGAATCATGTATTCCTCTCTTTCCCTATTAGAGTGAGGAATCCATATTTTCTCTTTCACTTGAAAACAGGTTTCTCCCACTTTAGAAAGGACACCAAGCTTTGTTAAGTAAAGAAGATATTCAATAACTGCAAGCAAAGGATTCAGGTGGCTCACCTGCGGTAAGTGCCTGCTTACCACTTCATGTCTGTTCACTCTCCTATTTAAATGCTGCTTCATTTCTTGCATGGTAATTAAATCACCAGGGTTTTTATGTGATAGTAAATCAAGATATATATACGTCTGCCAAATAACGGGTGGTGTTTGAATGAGTATCGAGTGAGGAACAGGGAGGCCTATTTCTGGTGGGAGTAAAAATGGATTGAGGCAATTATTGTAGATTTCAAGGAGGAACTTTTTTTTATGTTGATCTGAATAACGTACCATATTTTGAATGATCCTATCCATTTCTGTTTTCCACTTTGGCATGTAAATCCTTTTTTGAGGTTTTGGGGAGAGTAAACTCGTTATTTCTAACCTATCAGGTGAGTAAAAGGAATGTTGGGTAAAGGCATTTTTTATTGAGAAGGGTGTAATGGATTCCACTAGATGAAAGTGTTGCTTTTCGGGGCAATAAGATGGAATAAAAAAGGTGCCTAGTAAAGAAGATCGTAAAAATAAATAATGAAAGTTAGATAAAGTATCAATCTCTCTCTGCTTTAGTTGCAAATGCCTGCTTGCTATAATCCATAATGGAATGTAATCATTCTCAAGATATGTTTTTGTTCTCTTACTAAAAATTTCTTCCGGTATCGGTGAGCATTGATATTCTAACGCGTATTTCTTACCGTTAAATTTGAACAGAATGTCTGGACGCTGCTGGATTTCCTTGTCAAAGTACTCCAATTCTGCGGGTATATTTTGTTTAATAAGCCACTGATACAGCTGTCGTTTGCCATCCAAGTGATAAATGGATTCATGATCATAAAATTCCCGGCAAACTCCACCTCTTTTATGTGCAAAATGAAAAATACGATGATCGCCTAATTTTAACAAAACACTTTCCCCACAAATGGGGCAAAAAAAATCTTCTTTACTCCGAAGGGACAAAAGGCTCTCCTTCTTATAGTCATACCCAAGACAAAGTTTTTTACCATTTTTTGTTATGGCGGTTAACAATCAAACATCTCCTCCTTTTTTTGTATATAATTCGCCATATTTCGCAGGAAATCCTCTAAAAAAAAGAAAAACTCGTCAATTGACGAGTTAGTAAGAAGCAGCACTCAATTATAGAAGAGGAGATAGCAGCCTTGCCGTTGACTCTAAAATCCGCAAACCAAAATGCCGTTTTTGAAATGTGAGTAGATTAAGCTCCTTGGCATATTTGAGATCATTTAAATATTCCATAACCAGTTTCTCCGTGCTATTCGTTCGGAATAAAAATGCATTTACTTCAAAATTCAAATGAAAACTCCGCATATCCATGTTCGATGTGCCGATAGAGGCAAGTTCATCGTCGACAATAACAATTTTACTATGCATAAATCCTCTTTCATATTCATACACCTTAACCCCAGCTTCCAATAATTCAGGAAAATAGGACCTTGAGGCATGAAAAACAATTCGTTTATCAGGACGGTTGGGAACAAGCAACCTGACATCCACACCGCTTAAAGCTGCCACTTTAATTGCAGAAAAGATATCTTCATCTGGAATAAAATACGGAGATGCAATCCAGACATTTTTTTTAGCCGATGTAATCATAGCGAAAAATATGTTTTTTATAACACTCCACTCATTATCAGGACCGCCAGCAATCAATTGAACCCCACCATGACTTTTATAATCAAGTTGTGGTGATAAATATTCCGCTGTTAAAAAACTATGATTTGTCATGTAGTACCAGTCCTGCAAAAAAATGAGTTGAAGGGTACGAACTGCTTCTCCCTTTAACATCAAATGTGTATCCCGCCAGAAACCGATTTCTTTGTCCCTTCCTAAATATTCATCACCAATATTTAATCCGCCAACAAAGCCAATCGTTCCATCAATTACGATAATTTTTCTATGATTACGGAAATTAAATTTATTATTTAAAAATGGTAATCTTACTGGTCCAAAGGGAACGGTTTCAATACCAGCTCCTCGTAATTCATTAATGTATGCTTTTGATAATTTCCAGGACCCAACTGCGTCGAAAAGGAATCTTACTTTAACACCTTGATTCGCCTTTCCAATCAAGATATCTTTGATTTCCTGGCCAATATGGTCATGTCGAACAATATAATATTCTAGATGAATATGGTGTCTAGCTCTTTTCAACTCATCTATAATGTTCCGGAATGTCTCTTCTCCATTAGTCAGCACCTTTGTAGAAGTATCAAAAGAGATGGGGCTGTTCCCAAGCTTATGTGCAAGTGTAAATAATCTTGCTTGGTGCTCTCCAAGTAATCGGCGCTTCTCTTCACTTCTTGGATCGTCATCCCCTTCAACCGTTAAAAAAGCCTGCTTATCTAAGAAATACTTCTTCCTAAACATTCTCTCCTTTCGATAATTACGGCCAAACAAAAGGTAAAAGATAAAACCAATTAGCGGAAAACTTCCTAATACCACTAACCATGTGATGGTTTGCGTAGGATGTCGGTTTTCAAAGAAAATAACAAACCCAATAAAAATAACAGAAAACGTGATGACAATACTTAGAAATCCAAATACTCCACCTTGCAATTGATCCCTAAAGAAAAACCATAGTACGGATAATACGGCTACAAACACTATAACTCTTACTGTGTTTTTCAGATTACTCACCTGCCAAGATATACCTTATTTAATCATGATAAAAAAACCGATTTCATTGTTGAAATCGGTATGCATACTAGCTAAAATGTTTTCGTAATTCAGCAAAGACATTTTCGGAGATTATTTCTTTCCCATATTCTTGTACACGATGAATGGTTATTTGTGTTTCATAGCCATATTCAAGTAAAATACTTAGAATATCATCAATTTTATCCTCTTCAAACAGATCTTCAGGAAATTCTGTATATAGATAGTACTTACCTTCAAAATGATAAAGTTTTGTCACTAAATCATCTAACCCTGGACGGCTTGAAAGCATAATAATATCTTCAAAATCTTTAAAAACGAGAAAAAATTCTAAAGTATCTTCCTCTAAGAGGAGCTCTTCTTCCTCAAAATGTGGTGGATTGAAATGCTGGTCTAAGAGTTCTTCAATTTTTTCATCCACTGGAATATCTTTCATTTTATCACTAGGAAGTGGGAGCTCGAACTTTTGCCCATCTTTAGAAAGCTGTGCTTTAGTAACCAGAACCTCTAACCCCTTCTCTAGAGCCTGAACCTGTATCCAAAGTGGACCTTCAACTACAAATTCTTCATCGCCATGCACTTCATCCATCATTTCCCAAAAGAGTTCTTCACTTCGTTCACGATTGTACCATATTTCTTCACGGTCAAATCCTCTTTCCTCAATATCTCCATAGGAAATGTAAAATTTAACTGTATTTTCATTAATACGTTCAATCTCCACTATAACCTCTCCCTTCCGTTTACCATATTGAAGGGACAAAATACCCCCAAGCAGATAATTCATCCTATTTGCCTTCATAAAAAAGGAAATATTCTTGTACTTTCATTTTATGACAAAAGCACTAATATGGGAAATAAAAAAGGTTAAAAACTAAAAAACCATTATAATGCCTATCGTTATTATTATGATAGTTTATTTATTGTAGCAAAATGCCTCTAAAAGAACAAATTTTTTGGATTAAATACAAAAAAGACCTCCTAATATGAAGGTCTTATGATTTAATTAACCATCCGCTGCGCTTCCCTTAGTTGGAAGGTACGCACTTTTCTTGGTAGAAACCGTCTGATTTCATCTTCGTTATATCCAACCTGTAACCGTTTTTCATCAATAATAATAGGTCGGCGTAGCAAGCCTGGATTTTCTTTAATTAATCCAAACAAATCCTGAAGCGGCATTGAATCTAAATTGACATTCAATTTTTGGAATGTCTTCGATCTGGTTGAAATAATTTCGTCTGTCCCATCTTCCGTCATACGAAGAATTGCTTTAATCTCCTCCATGGATAGGGGCTCAGAGAATATATTTCTTTCAGTGTATGGAATCTCATGCTCTTCTAACCATGATTTTGCTTTACGACATGATGTACAACTTGGTGAAGTGTATAGTGTTACCATCCTTCTTCACACTCCTCTATTATTTACGGATGTAATACTCTAATCAATATATAGAAATATAACTAATTTTAACTTAAATTTTATAATTGTAACACAGTTGTAATTAAAATGATTATAAATAAGGAATTTCTATAATTATTATACACCACTGATACTAAAAAAGGTATCCCTTTTTCCAAATATTATAGAAAGGAAAGAAATACATGACTCATATTATATTAGACGAATGATGTGAAGAAAAGTTTCAATAAATTTACGATTTCACATTTAAATTTGCCCAATCTATTTATTTTCTCCTTAATAATATTCGTTTATATTGTCCAGTTTTTTGTGGGTTTCTATGAATAATATGGAATTATTTCTTTAATAAACAATTTTTTTACGGTATTAATTATTTTATAAGGATTTTATTCTCAATTAAAAAACGTTAATGAAAACGCATACATTTTTTCATAAAACTTTGTCTGGTTTCAGCATTTACTCTTTCAATAAAGCCTAAGTTCTTTTAAAATAAGATATAGGGGATATTTACAAAGGTTGATTAATATTTCGATTTGCAAAAATGGAGGGATTTTTATCATGGCTGGATACATAACAGATCTAACAATGGTTGCTTTATTAATTGTCGGAATTACTGCCTTAATGGGTGTTATTACAAACGGTATTGGTGAAAAAGTGTTCGGTGGCAAAAACCGTAGTGAATATGTAGACGAAAGTGCAAAATACCAAACAGGCTGGAAGGCTGTTGGGGGAAAAAGAAAATAATTAGAAAAGCGTAAGTGCCTTGATCAGCCCCGACAGGCAAATGTTCTTCGGCAAGAAAAGTCCGCCTTTTGACTTTTATTGCCGAAGGTTATTTGACCCGAGGGGCTAGGCACTGGAGCTGGACAATTCTCGAAGTCAAATGTTAAACTTTCTTATCATATTATAAGGAAAAAACGATCTCAAAAAGCGAGATCGTTTTTTTTTAATGCTTAGATTGTGCCAGATATTGTTTGAACTCTTTTTCTGAGCATAAAACAAAATGACCTGGGGTAACTTCTCTAAATTCAACTGCTTCGTTACCATCGTAATTATGGGAAGCGGGATCATATGATTTACGCTTTCTAGTCCGCTCACTGATTGGATCTGGAGCAGGAATGGCTGACAATAATGATTGAGTATATGGGTGAAGAGGATTTTTATAAAGCTCTTCTGCCGGTGCAAGTTCAACCATCTTACCGAAGTACATTACACCAATACGATCACTAATGTATTTAACCATTGAAAGGTCATGTGCGATAAAAAGGTAGGTTAGGCCTTTCTCTTTTTGCAATTTCTTCATAAGATTTACAACCTGTGCCTGAATGGAAACATCCAACGCTGAAATCGGCTCGTCTGCAATGATGAATTCTGGTTGAACCGCAAGTGCTCTTGCGATACCTATCCGTTGACGTTGACCGCCACTAAACTCATGTGGATAACGATTGGCATGTTCTCTATTCAAACCAACTGTTTCTAGCAGCCGATATACCTGTTCCATACGATCTTGCTTTGATGTTGCCAAACCGTGAATATCAATTCCCTCGGCAATAACATCAGCAATTTTCAATCTCGGATTAAGAGAAGCATATGGATCTTGGAAAATCATTTGCATCTTACGGTTAAAGTCTTTTAATTGTTTTTTAGACTTTTTCCCATGAACGTTAACACCGTCATATAAGACTTCTCCACCTGTTGCATCGTATAGGCGGATAATAGTACGCCCAGTAGTAGACTTACCACAACCAGACTCACCAACTAGTCCCATAACTTCCCCTTTGTAAATATCAAATGAGACGTTATCAACGGCTTTTACTTCGTTCACTTTACCTTCGTTAAAATACTGCTTTAAATTTTTAATTTCAAGTAATTTATCTTGAGCCATTTAGTTTCCCTCCTTTTTTCCAGGGAATTGCCCAGTGGTTACTTTATCTAATGTAGCCACACCTGCGTTACCAACATATTGATTCTGACGTCTCTTAACGGCTTCCGGTGGTTCAACCTTTGGTGCATCCGGATGTAATAACCACGTAGCAGCATAGTGTGTATCAGAAACTTTAAAAAATGGTGGTTCTTGCTCTAGGTCAATCTTCATTACAAATGGGTTACGTGGCGCGAACGCATCGCCCTTTGGTGGATCTAATAAATCTGGAGGTGTTCCCGGAATAGAGAATAACTCCTCATCATGCGTATCCATGTCCGGCATAGAACTAATTAATCCCCAAGTATATGGATGTTGTGGATTATAGAAAATTTCATCAGCCGTTCCAATTTCAACAATCTTTCCACCATACATAACAGCAACACGATCAGCCACGTTGGCAACAACACCAAGATCATGTGTTATGAAAATAATCGATGTGTCGATTTTCTTTTGTAAATCTTTCATTAATTCAAGAATTTGTGCCTGAATTGTTACGTCCAACGCAGTTGTTGGTTCATCTGCAATAAGAACTTTAGGATTACATGCCAATGCAATTGCAATAACAACACGTTGTCTCATACCACCTGAGAATTGGTGTGGGTATTGGTTCACACGAATTTCAGGTTTAGGAATACCAACGAGCTTCAATAAATCAATTGCTCTTTCTTTTGCAGCATGCTTACTCATATTTTGATGTTTAATTAGCGGTTCCATTATTTGGTTGCCAATTTTCATAGTTGGATTTAAAGAAGTCATAGGATCCTGGAAAATCATTGAAATATCTTTTCCGCGGATTTTTTGCATCTCTCTATCTTTAAGCTTTGTTAAATCTTTTCCGTCAAAAAGAATTTCACCGCTTTTTATCTCTGAATTGTGTTCAGGAAGTAGACGCATTATTGACTTAGTTGTTACTGATTTTCCAGAACCTGATTCACCAACAATTGCAAGAGTTTCACCTTTAAGTAGGTCGAAACTCACCCCACGAATCGCTTGAACCTCACCAGAAAATGTATGGAATGAGATATTTAAATCTTTTACTTGTAATATTTTCTCCATTCAGCTCACCCGCCTTTTAATCACGCATTTTTGGATCAAGAGCATCACGTAATCCATCAGCTACTAAGTTAAAGCATACCATAATTAAAGCAATCATAATGGAAGGAATGATCATTTGATATGGGAATGCAATCATCGCTTTATATCCTTCATTAACCAATGTTCCTAGAGAAGCATTTGGCTCCTGGAGACCTAATCCAATAAAGCTTAAGAAGGCTTCAAAGAAAATCGCATTAGGAATAGAGAACATGGTGTTAATGATTATGACACCAAACATATTTGGAATCATGTGTTTAAAAATAATTGAGCTATCTGATGCTCCAAGTGTTTTAGCTGCTAAAACAAATTCCTGGCCCTTAAATTTTAATACCTGTGCACGCACTACTCGGGCCATACTAGTCCAACCAGTGATTGTTAAGGCAATAATAATTGGGATGATACCAGGCTTTAAAACAAGAATCATTAATACAACGACAATCAGGTTAGGTATACCAACGATAACCTCAATAATTCGCTGCATAAATCCATCGACTTTTCCACCTAAATATCCAGAAACCGCACCATAGGTTACACCAATCAGCATATCAATTAACGCCGCCATAAAAGCTATGAAAAGGGAGACTTGTGTACCTTTCCAGACACGTGCAAAAAGATCACGACCTAAATTGTCAGTACCGAACCAATAATAGGCATCAACTTTACGGACTTCATATGCGTTATATTCTGTTCCATCTCTACGCGTTAATGTACCATCAAAAGGGAGCCAGTGGACATTTTCTAACCCTTGAATACGCGGTGGAAGGTTATTATGTTTAGTTGTTTGTGTATCGTAAGCATATGGCGTTATTAACGGGCCGATGAACGCCATTAAAATTAAAATGACAAGGACGACTAAACTGATAACCGCTCCCCTATTTTTACGGACACGCATCCAAGCATCCTGCCAGAAACTCAAACTTGGCTTAGAAATCTTTTCACTTTTTGATGGGTCTACATGAGCAGGAGCAAACATATCCTTTGAGATGATTATTTCTTTATTGCTCATTTAGTTTTCCCCCCCGAAATACGAATACGTGGGTCGATAATTCCATACAGAATATCAACGACTAATATAATAACTACGAAAAGAACGGCAAATAGAATATTTGTACCCATAATTACTGGATAATCATTTACACTGATCGATTTAACAAACTGCTCACCTAAGCCAGGAATACCAAAGATTCTTTCAATAACTAGTGAACCAGTCATTAAACCTACAGCCAATGGTCCCAAAACGGTAACCACAGGGATCAATGCATTTCTAAGAGCATGCTTTACACTAATTTGCCAATAGCTTGCCCCTTTTGCTTTAGCAAGTGTAATATAGTCAGACCCTAGCACTTCAATCATTTCAGTACGCATAAACCGTGCTGCAATTGAAATAGGGAACATAGCTAACGCAATAGTTGGAAGGATGGTATACTCAGGCCCTCTCCAAAACATTACTGGTAACCACCCTAGTTTAACTGAAACGTAATACTGAAGCAGACCGGCAAAAATAAATGATGGAACCGATTTACCTACAACAGCAATAAAAGTAGAACCATAATCCAACCAGGTATTTTGCTTCAATGCAGCAACGACACCTAGGAATATTCCAAATAATGCGCCAAAAACCATGGCTTCCAATCCAAGTGTTGCGGATGGTCCAATACGATTAGCGAGAAGTTCTGTTACAGGGGTATTATCAAATTGAAAGGAAACTCCAAGATCACCTTTTACCATTGCACCTAAATACTTAAAAAACTGAACAGGCACGGGGTCATTTAACCCATATTTCTCTAGCAAAAGGGTACGCTGGAATTCTGAGAGTTTTTCAAAGTTATTAAATGGACTTCCAGGAATTAACTTCATGAGGAAAAAAGTAATTGATATAACAATGAAAAGTGTAATTAACATATAAATCACACGTTGCACGAGATATTTTGCCATGCCTACACCTCCTAATTGATGAAATCTTCAACATTTTTCGACAATTCTCATACAGGTAAAAAGAGAGTATATTGATGAAATATACTCTCTTCCTATTTGATTAGTATAGTTACTATTTTGTGATTTTAATCCACTGGTAACTATAATCTGCACCAAATGCATGGTGAGCAAAACCTTTAACTTTTGGATTAATTAACAAGTTAACAGAACGTTGGTAAAGTGGTGCAATTGCTGCATCATCTTCTAACAAGATTTTTTCTGCATCTTGTAATGCTTTCCAGCGCTCTTGTGGCTTATCAACTAAATCTTCACTTGCAGCTTTGATCAACTTATCAAATTCTGGATTTGAATAGTCCATATGTTGTTGTTCTCCGCCAGTAATCCAAAGATCCATGTATGTCATTGGGTCAGCATAGTCAGGTCCCCAACCACCCATTAATAAATCATATTCAAATTTATTTTCACGAGCGATACGGATTTTGAACGGTACGCTTTCAATTGTAAGCTTTAATCCAGGAAGATTTTTCTCTAACTGGTCTTTAATGAATGCATCTGTAGTTTTAGCAGTTTCAGTGTCTTGACCAACATAAGTGAACTTCACTTCTTTAACACCTAGTTCAGCTAAACCTTTATCCCAAAACTTCTTAGCTTCTTCTTTGTTTGTCTTAGACCATTGGCCAGCCGTATCACGGAAGTCTTTTCCATCTAAGAAAGCAAAACCTTTTGGTACTAAGAAATCAGCTTCGATAGAACCGTTTGCTAATACATCGTCAACTAATGCCTTTTTGTCTACAGACAATGCAATAGCTTTACGGATGTTTTTGTTTTTCAAAGCAGGGTTCTTTTCGTTCATTTTTAACCACCAGATTGATGGCTCTTGGTAACGTAATAACTCATCAGATCCTTCATATTGTGAAAGGATTGCTGCTTGTGCAAGCTTTGGTGTAATGTCAGTTTCACCAGCAGTAAATGCGTTAGCAGATGCTTGTGGGTCTTTTGACACGTTGAAGTTGATTTTTGTTAAAGTAACGTCTTTAGCATTTGTATAAGTTTCGTTCTTTTCTAATACCCACTCAGTAGCAGTTGGGCCATCCCACTTAGTCATTTTGAAAGGACCGTTGTAAAGTAAGTGAGCAGCATCTTTCGCATAGTCAGCGCCTTGTGCTTCAACAAACTTTTGGTTTTGTGGGTAGAATAATTGGAAAGTGATATAAGACTCGATGTAAGGTAATGCTCTTACTAGAGTAATTTCCAATGTATAATCATCAAGAGCTTTAATTCCAAGATCTTCAAGCTTTGCTTTACCTTCAGAAATTTCAGTTGCGTTTTTGATTTTGCCCATCATGAAGTATGGACCATAAGGTGAAGCAGTATCTGGATTGATCGCACGTTGCCATGAATATACAAAGTCATGAGCAGTTACAGGATCACCATTTGACCATTTTGCATCTTGTCTTAATTTGATTGTTAAGACTGTTTTATCGTCATTGTATGTTGGCATACCATCAGCTACACCAGGAACAACCTTTTGGTCTGCATCTAGACGATATAAACCTTCGTTAGTAGCGTTTAACATTGTAAAGCCCAATACGTCTTCAGCCATTACACTGTCCATAGTTGGGATCTCAGCAGATTCTAAAACGTTAAGAACTTGCTCATCCGCTAATTGCTCTTCAGATCCAGCATTATTTTTGCCTTCATTTTTGGTTTTGCCTTCGTTTTTCTCACCGCCGCCTGAACATGCTGCTAGGAACATGCTAAGTACTAGTGATAAAACTAAAAGTAGTGAAAGTTTTGATTTCTTCACTTGTAGACCTCCCTTTTCTATTATTCTGAAAAATTACTACATTCTCTATTATACATATTTTGAATTAATTGTACATTATTTTTTATAATTTAATTTACAAGTTAGAAACAATTTTTACGTATTCATTACAAATAGCTATGATATAATTTAGACTTATACAGATTTTTATGTATAATATTCGGTAGTTTCCCTTATTAAATCAATGATTTGGAGGTAATCTAGTGAATCCTAGATTTAAGAAGAAAATTGTTGTTCTTGGACTAACCCAATTGTTAATAGTAATAATTTCCTTCATTTCCAATAAGGATTTTTCCTTACTTAGCTATATCAATATATCTTTTTACATTTCTTCTCTACTTCTGTTAACATCGTTGCTTCTCTACACGATTCATTCCGGCTTTTACGATGTCATAGGTAAATCCTTTAATCTTGCCTTTTCAAGAGGCGATAACAAGAGAAAGTTGGAGGAAATTCCAGCACTATCTGAGTTAATCACTATCGATCAGAAGCCCCTCCTTTTCTACGGATTAGTCAATGGATTATTCATGTTAGGAGCTCTTTGCCTCTATTATTATTTGCAGACTTGAAACTGATTATGTTCTTCATTTATAATTAGCATAATCAAATAAAAGATGTTTAGCGATGATAAAGATTAGTACGTATTTTCATTCGGTTAAGAGAGTTTGTGGCTGGTGAAAACAAACGCGAAAAAATACGGAATGGACTTTTGAGCTTCTATCTGAACCTTTTATTTAGGAAAATAGAAGTGGTAGGAATAGACGTGATCCTTGCGTTAGTAGGACTCCAGAAGGCGACCAGCTATTTTGGAACTGAGTGACTCATATGAGTAATTTAGGGTGGTACCGCGAACCATTCGTCCCTATAGTATTAGGGATGAATGGTTTTTTTTATATAACTTTTAGGAGGATTAATAATGAAAACGATTTTTTCTGGTATTCAGCCGAGTGGTACAATAACACTTGGGAACTATATAGGGGCAATGATGCAATTTGTCGAGTTGCAACATGAATATAATTGCTACTTTTGTATCGTTGACCAGCATGCCATAACCGTTCCCCAAGATCCTGTAACACTTCGTAAAAATATTAGAAGCCTAGCTGCGCTATATATTGCTGTAGGGATTGATCCAAACAAGGCCTCTTTATTTATCCAATCAGAGGTACCTGCACACGCTCAAGCAGGTTGGATGATGCAGTGTGTCTCTTATATTGGTGAATTGGAAAGAATGACACAATTTAAAGACAAATCAACAGGTAAAGAAGCTGTTTCAGCTAGTCTATTGACCTATCCACCTCAGATGGCTGCAGATATTTTATTGTATAACACAGACCTTGTACCAGTCGGCGAAGACCAAAAGCAGCATATGGAATTAACACGTGACTTGGCAGAAAGGTTTAACAAAAAATACAATGATATCCTTACTGTACCGGAAATCAGTATTCCTAAGGTCGGCGCTCGAATTATGTCTCTCCAAGAGCCTACCAAAAAAATGAGTAAATCAGACCCAAATCAAAAGTCTTTTATTACTCCTTTAGATGAACCTAAACAGATCATCAAAAAAATAAAAAGCGCTGTTACGGACTCAGACGGAATTGTCAAATTTGATAAAGAAAATAAACCTGGTGTTTCCAATCTGCTTTCCATTTATTCAATTTTGGCTAAGAAACCTTATTGCTGAAATTGAGGAAATGTATGTTGGCAAAGGATATGGAGATTTTAAAGGCGATTTAGCTGATGTAGTGGTAAATGTCTTTAAACCAATTCAAGAGAAATATTATAACTTAATGGAATCAAGCGAACTGGATGAAATTTTAGATCGTGGAGCTGAAAAGGCAAACCTAGTGGCAAACAAGACCCTTAAAAAGATGGAAAACGCCATGGGTCTTGGCCGAAAGAGAAAATAACAAAAAGTAAAAAAAAGCCTGATCCAAAAGGATTTATACCTTTTGGATCAGGCTTTTAGTTTACTTTAGGACCATGTTCCATTTCCCAAAGCTTCTCAAAAAAGGGCTGTCCCTTAATTAAATTTTCACAAAAGGTTTCATGCCGTTTAGACCAGCCGTACTTTGCTTCCTCAAATAGCTGTTCCCATGCTTCCTCAAAATTCAATTCTTGAATAGTCGAATATTTCTCAGGACACCATTCTGTAAACCAATACCTTACCTCTGCTTCATTATTTGAAGAAAGCAATTGATCAAGTGCCATGAACAATAATTGCTTTAACTGTCGTTCTTTTCTCGTCAATCCTCTCATCAGTTCTGGTTCAGGTGAAAGAATATGAAAATCCTTTGTTTTCGGTTGTCCATAAAAATGATATTTTTTAGCTTCATGCTGACTAATCATCTCGTAAACAAGCTGTTCCTGTCTTGGTATTAGTCTGCTTTTTCGAATGGGTATTGAATAGCCAATTGTATCAACGGCTAAAATCCCTGTCCCGTCTGTTACAACGAAACAATAATCAAGCTGAACTCTTTCATGGTTTTTTCTTAAATATGCTTTCTGATAAATATCATCTAGGAGCTGTTGAGGTAATTCTGATAAATCATTCTCGATGTAGTTAAATAGAATCGGCTCGATTTTTAAGAGTGGCACTTGGTCCAACAATTCCACTCCATCATCCTTACGCCATTCATGAAAGTGGCATACATTATAACCGTTTTCTTCCCCTTCAAACCAATTTACCCAAACATCATGAAGATACAACATTTTACAACCCCTCACTTCAAAAACTGTTTGTCAATCAGTATGGGCAGACCTTAGTTAAATTATTCCTTTATATATATTTTGCACCAACTGTATTTATTAATTATATATACTTGTCCTATTAAATTATCTTATGTATATGGGTCGTTTCCTAAATTTATGTTAGGAAATATATTGCTACATAACTTGGGCTCATAGATGGAAATGACAAAATCCATATGTACATTTTTGATTGCATAACCATGTACAAAAATGATTTTATGGAAATTTATTGAAATTAGTGGAAAGCGGAGAAACTTGACATGGAGCCTCTGCGGGCATGGTTTACGAGCCAAGAAGTCAGCTGTATCAAGGGCTGGCTCTGCCCCACAAGGCTATCATGCCCGCCTCTCCATGTAAAGTTGTTCTAAAGCTACGGGAAAATGCCTAGATCAATAAGCAATCATTTATGTACATGCTTAAATTAGCATTTATATCATAGACCGCTTCTATGCGACCTTCTTCTCTTTTCTTCAGCCAGTTTGGGCTCGTAAACCGCTTCTATGCGACCTTCTTCTCTTTTCTTCAGCCAGTTTGGGCTCATAGACCGCTTCTATGCGACCTATTTTTCTTTCCTTCAGCCTGTTTGGGCTCATAGACCGCTTCTATGCGACCTTTTTCTCTTTCCTTCAGCCTGTTTGGGCTCATAGACCGCTTCTATGCGACCTTCTTCTCTTTTCTTCAGCCAGTTTGGGCTCATAGACCGCTTCTATGCGACCTTTTTCTCTTTCCTTCAGCCTGTTTGGGCTCATAGACCGCTTCTATGCGACTTTCTTCTCTTTCCTTCAGCCAGTTTGGGCTCATAGACTTCTCCTATCGATCTTCTTCTCCGTCCCATAACAAAAAAACCTACCATGTCGTAATGGTAGATTTTATCTTCTTGATTTTGGATTAAAGGCGTCTTTTAAGCCTTCACCGATAAAGTTTATCGATAAAATAGTTGCGGTAATCGTTAAGGCAGGAGGCACCCAAATCCATAGTTTAAATTGGAGTACATCAGGTTCATTTGCTGAATTCAACATATTCCCCCAGCTTGGAATTTCTTGAGGAACACCAAAGCCTAGAAAGCTTAAACCTGTCTCTGCAACTATCATTGTAGCAAATGTAATGGTCGCTTGAACAATAATGGTTGATAAGATATTGGGTAATAAATGTTTAACAATTATTTTAGCAGGAGAACAGCCAATTGAAATGGCAGCTACAATGTATTCATTTTCTTTTTCAGCAAGAATCTTACTTCGAACAATCCTCGCAATACCACCCCAGCTTAAAATGCTTATGGTCCCAATTAAAACCCATAACCCATTTACTTTCCCAAAAAGAATGGCATTTAGCACAATAACAAATACAAGAAAAGGAAAGTTTAAGATAAAATCTGTAAATCTCATTAGTATACTATCTACTGCACCACCAAAATAGCCTGAAATCGAGCCAATAATTGTCCCAATGAATATGACAAAAAGTGTACAGCTAAGTCCTACTAATAATGAAATTCGTCCGCCATATAATAACCTGGTGAATACATCCCTACCTGCCTTGTCTGTGCCAAGCCAATGTTTACTCGATGGCTCTAAAGACATCTGACCAATATTAATCCTGGTAACGTCTGCCGTTGTAATATACGGTGCAAGAAAAGAAACTATTGCCACAATGACTAAGAATACAAAGCTAATCATAGCCAATTTGTTTTTTAAAAACTTTTTTCTAGCGATAGCCCACGGTGATAAACTTTTTTTCGGGGGTGCTGTACTAATATTAGGATTTTTCTGAGTTACAATTTCCATTTTTTCTCCCCCTAATCTAGCCTAATTCTCGGATCCACAACACCGTATAATATGTCAGCTACAAGGTTGCCAACTAGTGTTAAGAATGAGAATAACATTGTCAACGTCATTAAAACTGGATAATCCCTGGTACCAACAGATTGTAAGAATAGTTGTCCAAGACCCGGATAAGTAAAAATCGTTTCAGTGATAATCGCACCACTGATAATTGCAACTAAATCAAAACCTAAAAAAGTAATAAGCGGAATAATTGAGTTTCTTAAGATATGAACATTATAAATTTTTCTCTCAGGTGTTCCCTTTGCTCGTGCAGTCCGAACAAAATCTTTTCGACTGTTATCGATTATATCGTTACGTAAAAATTGTGTATAGCTTGCCGTACTTAATAGTCCTAGGACTATTGCAGGAAGAAATACATGGTGCAGACGACTTAACCAATATTCTAGTGTGCCATCGGTAACACCGATGTCAACTGAACCATTAGATGGAAACCAATCTAACGTAAAAGAAAAAAGGAAAATGGCAAATACCCCAGCAATAAATGACGGTATGGATAGACCTAAATAATTAAGACCTCCAATTAAATTATCCCCTAAAGTATATGGCTTTCTTCCAGCATATGAACCCATAAAAAAGGCAAGAATGTATGTGATTAATATAGAAGTAAAACCTAGTAGTAATGTATTGGGAATGCGCTCTCCAATTACATCTGCTGCTTCTATTTTAAAACGAGTAGACTTACCAAAATCCCCTTGAACAAAGTTTCCAATCCAACGGGCATACTGCTGTGGTAAAGGGTCATTATAGCCCAATTTTTCCCGCATTTCAGCAATATATTTTGGGTTTGTATTCCTTGGGTCGATTTCCCCGCTTAGGGAATCTCCTGGCATCAATTTTGCCAAGGAAAAAACAACGATCGAAATGAGGAATAACATCGGAATCATGCCCAGAATTCTACGAAATGCATACTTCAGCATGTGCATTCTCCTTGTCTTTAAACTATGTTAAATACATGTTGTATGTATCCAAAGTGTTCAAATGGGAGAGGGAAATTGGAAGCAGTATACTTCCTCCCTCATCCCACTGAACCCCTGGAATTATTCAATCCTATAAAGCAATTAACATAGTTTTTTACATGTTAATCTTTGGTAATTATTGTTTAATCCACCATTCATTTGGACGGTTGTTGCCTGAAACGTCGAACTTCACACCGTTCACGCGCTTGCTTACAGCCATAGTTTCTTCAAGCTCAGCAATTGGTAAGATAGGAAGTTCTTTCATGAATAGCTTTTGCCATTGTACATAAAGGTCCTTACGTTTTTCGTTGTCAGTGCCAACCACACTAATATCAAGTGCTTGATCTAATAACTTATCACTATCAGCATTTACCCAACGAGGGTAGTTCCAAAGTGATTTAGATCCCCAAAGTGGAGTTGGATCTGGATCTGCTCCTGTTGACCATCCTCCGAAGAATACTTCCATCGATTTATCTGCTTTTTCAAGCATGTCATAGTAAAGGTTTGCATCAGTCATTGTTAACTTAGATTTTAAGCCAACCTCTTCCCAATACTGAGTTAATGCTTTTGCACGAGATTCAAATGTTGGGTTTGAAGTTGCATAGTGACTGAAGTTTACAACAAACTTCTTACCGTTTGGATCTTCACGGAAGCCATCGCCATCAACATCTTTGTATCCAGCTTCGTCTAACAATTCTTTTGCTTTCTTCGGATCGTATTTGTACTGTTCTAAATCTTTATTATCTGCAGCAATCCAGTGATTTGTTGGGATAGGACGGTTAACTGGTTTACCAACACCAAAGAAGAATGCCTTAACCCACTCTTCGCGATTAATTGCGTAGTACATTGCTTCACGAAGCTTTTTCTCTTGGTATTTTGGTTCATTCATGACGTTCTTCTCGCCATCCCAAGTACCTAATCTGAATCCAACATAATAGTAGCTAACACCTGGGTAAGTAATTGTATTTACATTGTCAAGTGCCTTTACTTGATCAATAATGCTTGGGTGGAATGATGTCATATCAAGTGTACCGTTTTTAAGTTCTCCCACAGAAAGAGATGGGTCAATAACTTTAACAACAACCTTTTCAATATGTGGTTTACCACCGAAATAGTCATCAAAGCGTTCCATTTCTACTGATTCACCTGGAACAACTTTAGTCACTTTAAATGGTCCTAAGCCCACTGGCTTTGTACGTACTTGCTCAGATCCCATCATGTCTTTAACTGCTATCCCTTTAAACGCAGTACGGTTCATTGGGTATGTCCAAAGGTTATCCAAGTTGTTTACACGTGCTTTATCAAAAGTAATTTGGATATGGTAATCGTCAATTACTTTAATACCTTCAATTTTATCTGTCTTTCCATCATGGAAATCTTGTGCACCAACGATATTTCTAACGTTATCAAAACGTGGACCTTCATAGTCTTTGTCAGCAACAGTGTATAATGAGAATTCCCAGTCTTTTACTGATAACTCATCACCATTGTGCCATTTAACACCTTTTTTGATTTCAAAATCAAATACTTTATTGTCTTCTGTTTTCCAAGAAGCAATATGTGGCTGTGCTTTCAATTGTGCATCGTAATCAATGAGGTTTTCATCAAAGAAATCAATAACATATGCATCAGTTTGTGTTCCATAAAATGAGTAGTTAAATTTACCTTCAGGAGCTGAATCAAGAGCGTATACTAATGTACCGCCATCCTGTGGTTTTTCCGCTGTTTCACCAGACTTACCTTCATTTTCGTTTTTCTTTGTACCTGCTTTGTCGCTGCTACACGCTGCTAAAAATGCTGATAGTACAAGCATTAATGCAGCCAGCATAAGCATACTTTTCTTCTTCATTGTTTTCCCCCCTAGAGAAATTGTATTTTTTCCTTTTTTAGTAAAGGTGGCAAGCTACTCGATGAGAAGGCTTCACCTCCTTTAATACTGGTTTACTTTTGGAACATTCCTCCATTGCCATTGGGCAACGGGGATGGAATGGACAGCCTGTCGGCGGATTAATTGGACTTGGTACATCCCCTTTTAAAATAATTCTTTCTTTTTTCACCCTTGGATCAGGAGACGGTATTGCCGAAATTAAAGCCTGTGTATAGGGATGTAGTGGTTGTGCATAAAGGCTGTCCTTATCTGCAATCTCAACCATATTACCTAAATACATCACACCAATCCTATCGCTCATGTGCTTCACAACACTTAAGTCATGCGCAATAAAGAGGAAGGTTAAATCGAATTCTTTTTGTAAATCTTTTAATAGATTTAATACTTGTGATTGGACGGATACATCAAGTGCAGAAACTGGTTCATCCGCAATAATTAGTTTCGGTCTAAGGGCAAGGGCACGAGCAATACCAATTCTTTGCCGCTGACCGCCTGAAAATTCATGAGCATATTTATAATAGGCATCCTGTGGTAAACCCACTTTTGTTAATAAATCCATCACTTCTTGTTTTAATTCTTCTTTACTTTTCCTTGAGAAATTATAAATAGGTTCAGCGATGATATCCCCTACCATTTGCATCGGATTCAAAGAAGCATAAGGGTCCTGAAATACCATCTGCATATCTTTTCGAATGTCTTGAAGAGACTTCCCAGATATATTCGTTATATTTTTTCCGTCAAAGAGAATTTTTCCATCGGTTGGTTTTAATAATCGTAGAATCGTCCGGCCTGCTGTAGACTTACCACAGCCTGATTCACCAACTAGTCCAAGTGTTTCCCCTCTTTTAATTTCAAAAGAGATATTATCAACCGCTTTCACATTTCCAACGGTTCGTTTAAAAAAACCACCTTTAACAGGATAATAGGTTTTGAGATTCTGAATTTCTAATAGATTCTCTGATTGAGTGGCCACCTGGTTCTTATGTACAGTTCTAGTACTCATTTACTCACCCCTTGTCTTGGTTTACTAGTTTCAAAAAGCAGGCAGGCAACTTCATGACGATCCTCTGCTTCTGCTAGTTCAGGGGTAATAGTAAAACAGTCAGGCATAGCTTTTGGACATCGATTGGCAAAGCGGCAGCCCACTTTTGGCATATTGGTCAGAGAAGGTACAATTCCTTGAATTGAGCTTAATCGTTCTTCCGTTTCCTCCATTTTTGGGATTGCCCCCAAAAGTAATTGTAGTGTAAGGATGTTTAGGATTATGAAAGAGTGTATCGACATCCGTCCGTTCTACAATTTTACCAGCATACATGACAATAACTTCATCACACATTTCTGCAACTACACCTAAATCATGTGTAATCAAAATAACGGACATATCATTTACAGATTGGATGTCTTTTAAAAGTTCCAATATTTGTGCCTGGACCGTAACATCAAGCGCAGTAGTTGGCTCATCGGCAATTAATAATTTAGGCTGGCAGGCAATGGCAATGGCAATCATGACCCTTTGTCTCATTCCACCTGACAATTGATGGGGATATTCGTCCACAATTTTTTCAGGTCGAGAGATCCCTACACTCTTTAAAAGAGCTATTGCTTTTTGACGGGCCTCTTGTTTTGAAATCTTCATATGATTGAAAAGGACTTCCTGCAGCTGATAGCCAATCGTAAATACTGGGTTTAAAGATGTCATTGGCTCTTGGAAAATCATTGACACGTCTTTTCCACGAATTTTATTTATTTGTGATTCATTCATTTTCTCAAGATTTACACCATCGAAAATGATTTCACCCGATTTTACTTTTCCAATTCCTTTTGGAAGAAGCTTCATAATCGATAGACTCATAACAGATTTGCCACAACCAGATTCACCCACAACCCCCACAATTTGTCGTGGCTTTACCGTGAAAGATACATTATCTACTGCGTTATAATCAGTACCCTCAATATCAAAGGCTGTCTCTAAATTTTTCACTTCGAGCAATGGTGCCTCTTTGAGTAACGATTTTTTTATGCTCATAGTACACCTTCTTACTTTTTTTGAATTATTCTGTGAATTCGTTATATTCTAATAAAATTCTATTACTGAATTGTTACAATTGCAAGACTTTTTTACAATATTAATAATTTTCAACCTATATAAAATAAAAAAAAGCCTGATTTAATAGGCTTTTTCATCTTCAACTATTTTGGTCTTCGACAAATTTGTCAGCTGGTATTTCAAAAGATAGTTTTGTAGAATAATTATGATTTTTGTAATATTTATCAATAATGTTATATCCCACAGCATACCCTAGTAATTTAGGGACTCTTCCACCTCCAAATAATAGTTCGTCGTGAACTCTTTCATTCTTTTTTAAATCCAACTGTTTTTTTAGAAATTTACTCCAGAAATATGTTATCTCTTTTTCGCTATACAACCGGCACCAATCTGCTAAATATTCCGCTCCACAATGCCTTAATACTGCATATTCAGCTAAACCTTCAATCACCAATGAATCTAAAAGTGTATAATCCCCCAGGTTTTTATTTATCTTACGAAGCCTGCATACATGATGATACTCATGGACAAACAATGCTTCTACCTCTTTGGCATCTTCATGGGAGGAAAGAAATAAAAACATTTTATCAGGAAAAGATACTCCTCCCTTATTCCTGTCTGTTCTACTAAAAAGACTTCTAGACTGAGCTAGCGGAAAGAGAAAAACAGGTATGTCCGGACCACTCCATTTCACTTTATATTTACTAAATAGACGTTCCACATGGTCCCATACTTTCTCTTCATTCATTTTGTGAAAGAAATCCTTTGAAGATCTCGAAGGCTGATACATCCCAAAGTTTAATAATTGATTGTAAATTTGTTTTGCTGTTTTCCCCTTGAAATACGGCTGCAGTTTTTCACATATTTTTATGGCATTGTCAAAATCGTCCAATAACCAGCTATCTGTTCGGATTACTCCCATACTTCCACACCTCCCGTAAGCCCAAGAGTCACTTTCATCCATTTTATGAATCAAAGATAAAAGATGTTCTTAATACTGGAGGAATGCAGGATGTAAAAAATCGACCAGACATTTTATCTGGTCGACCTAAAGTTTTTATTCGTATTTTTTAAATACAATAGTTGCGTTATGTCCACCGAAGCCAAGTGAGTTACTCATAGCTGCCTTGATTTCTTTTGAACGGGCTTTATTTACTACATAGTCCAAATCACATTCTGGATCCGGAGTTTCATAATTAATAGTTGGCGGGAGTATGCTATCTCTCATCGCTAATACGGTAAAGATTGCTTCCACTCCACCAGCAGCGCCTAACAGATGGCCTGTCATCGATTTGGTTGAACTCATCGCAAGATTATAAGCATGCTCTCCAAATACTTCCTTAACCGCAAGTGTTTCAAATTTATCATTATATTCGGTACTTGTACCATGTGCATTAATATAATCAATATCTTGTGGTTGTAATCCACCATCATTGATAGCCATCTTCATTGCTCGGGCACCGCCTTCACCACCTGGTGCGGGTGCCGTGATATGATACGCATCGCCTGTCGCTCCGTATCCGACTATTTCGGCATAGATTTTAGCTCCGCGCGCAAGGGCATGCTCTAACTCTTCCAAAATAATGATTCCTGCCCCTTCGCCCATGACAAAGCCATCCCGGTTTTTATCAAAGGGTCTGCTTGCTGTTTGAGGATCAGGATTTGTTGATAGTGCTGTATTGGCACAGAACCCAGCAACAGACATTTTTGTAATTGGTGCTTCGGCGCCGCCTGTTACCATAACATCCGCATCACCGCGCTGAATAACTTTAAATGCATCTCCAATGGAATTCGTTCCAGTTGCACATGCTGTAACTGTGCATGAATTAAATCCTCTTGCACCGAGGGTAATTGACACCTGACCAGTTGCCATATCTGGAATTAGCATTGGGACAAAGAATGGACTAACCCGCTTGTATCCCCTTTTTTGGAAGGTTTCATATTGTTGTTCGAATGTTTCCATTCCTCCAATACCGGATCCAATCCACACACCAACACGTTCTGAATTCTCTTCATTAATAGTTAGATCAGCATCCTTAACTGCCATTAAAGCACTCGCTACGGCATATTGCGTAAAACGGTCCATTTTTCGAGCTTCTTTTCTATCCATAAACACTTCGGGATTAAAGTCTTTTAACTCAGCAGCCACTTTAGCTGGGTATTCGTCTGCATTGACTCTAGTCAGTGGACCAATACCTGATTTCCCCTCAATAATCCCTTTCCATGTTGTTTCAACATCGTTACCAAGCGGTGTCACCGCTCCAACGCCTGTTACTACAACTCTACGCTTGTTCATTTGTACATCTCCTTTTCAACTATCATTTCCCTTTTTTGTAATAGTAAATGTTATTTTCAAGCAATTCAACTTTTATAGATACTAGTAAGTATCCTTACACCTAATCTTTATTTCCCCCAACGTATAGCAATAGCTCCCCATGTCAAGCCACCACCAAAGCCTACCATGACAATAACATCATCATCTTTAAGTTTTCCTGCCTCCAATTCCTCCACAATAGAAATAGGAATGGATGCAGCTGATGTATTACCATATTTATGAACGGTTTTGGACATTTTTTCAACAGGTAGTTCTAATCTTTGTCTGGATGCTTCCATGATACGAATATTCGCTTGATGCGGTATTAAGAAATCAACATCCTCTTTTGTTAAACCGGCCTTCTCAAGAACGTGTAAACTGCTTTCTCCCATTTGTCTAACAGCAAACTTAAATACTTCTCTTCCATTCATAATGATATATTCGTCTTGGTATAAATGCTTTGCTCCTGTACCATCCGCCCCCAGCTCAAAGGACAAAATTCCACGATTCTCTGAAACTGGACCCAAAATGGCAGCACCAGCACCATCGCCAAAAAGGACCGCTGTATTTCGATCATTCCAGTCTGTAATTTTTGAAAGCTTTTCAACACCCACGACTAGAACATATTTATATACTTCAGTTTCTATAAACTGCTTTCCAGTAACCATGCCATACATAAAACCGGCACATGCTGCACTAATATCCATTGCAGCTGCCTTCGTTGCACCAAGTTTCTCTTGAATCCGACAAGCTACTGAAGGGAATGGTGTATCAGGTGTTACCGTAGCTACCAAAATTAAATCAATTTCCTCCGCAGTAATCCCGGCATGTTTCATCGCATCTTGAGCTGCTGCTAACGCCATATCTGATGTATCTACATCATCCGTAGCAATTCTCCGTTCTTCAATACCTGTTCTGGTACGAATCCATTCATCAGAGGTATCCATCATTTTCTCTAAATCCTGATTAGTGACTATCTTCTCTGGTAAATACCTACCAATTCCGACAATACCAGCTCTCACACGTTCCATCTCCTTTTTTACTAACTCTTTATCCAAAAATTAATATCAATTATTATGACTTGGTACTAATTTTATCAAATAGACCCCATTTTAAGCAACTGTTTCTTCTTTTATATTCTCCGCTAATGTACATTCCATTTACTTGTTTAGTCATATTCTAAAATAAAGAGGAAATGAAATGGAGGATGCAGGTATGGAAGAACGGAAGAACGAGGAGAGAAAAGAGTCAGACCGTTTTACCAGTTTAATGTTTGGCCCTGGTAGACATCAACCCCGTCAGGATCATCAGACACAAGAACCATCTCGTCAACAATCCACGATTGATTATGAAGAACTAATGAACAATATTGATACATTAATGGAATCTATGAAGGGATTTAAACCCTTATTTCAAAAAGTATATCCTTACATCGAACAATTATGGAAAAAAAAATAAGGCTGACTCATAAAGGGTCAGCCTTTTCATCATTAAGATTGCTTCAATTCACTTAGGGCACTTTCTCTTCCTAATTCATATGCCTCTTCCATTACTTTAGTAAATAGGTTCATAAATGGTTGGATTAATTCCATAGATAATTCTACCCCAGCCTGATCCAATTGTTCCTTTGCCTCTGGTAAATACTTCATCGCGATTTGCATAAATTGTAATGTGTGATCTTGATTGTTCATTATGTACTCCTTTAATAATATTATTTAGGCAATTTGCCTGTTTCCTTGTAATCCTCTATATGCTTGTTCATTTTCTGAATGAACTCTTTCTTAACTAAAGGGCTGTACTTTCCAAGTGAGATGACGTTATCTTGAAAGTCAAAGGAAAGATTACCTGATTTTAGTTCGCCTTTATTGTATTGATCTGCCACTTTTTCATATAATTTATCAACCTGTTGAATCGTACTTGTTAAAACGGTAGATTCTCCTAAATCAGACTGGTCTGAAACGTAGCCGATAACAAAAAGGCCTTGTTCCTTCACTCGTTCAATTACCGGAACGTTATAACCATCCCCTGCAGGATACACCACATCAACACCATTTTCTAACATACGATCAACTAATTGGAGTGCCTTAGTTTCATCATCCCAATTTCCGACATATTCTATGCTCACATGGGTTTGATTATTTTCAGCTAGAGCTCCTTGGTAAAACCCTTCAATTTCTGGTTGCCACTCATAAGCAGCCAACACTCCCACTTTATGTTGTTTTGACATATGAGCAGCAACCATCCCTCCAAAAAAGCCCATTGCATGCGCTTTAAAGTTAAGACTCGTTGTATTTGAATTTTTTGCATCTCCATTAAAGCTGACAAAGTGAATTTTCGGATAGTCTTTAGAGATTTTATTAAAGTACTCGGCATATTCTGCTCCATGACCAAAGATCAGGTTAACACCTTTTTGGTCAAATTCTTCAACCGCACGTTTAACCACGGCCTCCGAATTCATTCCTTCTTTATAAAATACATCAACATTAAATTTTGATTGTATTTTTAACATTCCTTTAAATCCTTTTGTTCCCCATACTTGATCATTTACCGTCTCAGGAACAAGCAAGCCTACCTTTTGCAATTTCCCTGTAGACTTTGTTTCCCCACAAGCTCCAAGTAAAAGAAGACATAAAAGAATGACTCCGAAACGCTTTAGCATTCCATGCAACTCCTTAAAACATCGGCCATATCTCCAACGATTTCTTTTATCATTTTCATATTGTGAATATTAAGCTATGCGAAAGGACCGTTTTTCCCTTAATTCTACTCTTTGAATTATAAAATGAAAAGACACATTTTTCCTTTTTATAAATTCCCCTGAAATAAACGACGTACATGCTCTACTTGCTGGGTTAGAGAGTCAGCGATTGGAGTGATGTGTCGAACAGGTACTTTTACTATTTGTTTTTCAAATTTCACAGGCTCCGATACGTTCTTTATAGAAAGGTTTTCATCAATCTGAAGGTACGCCGCGCACTCAGACCAATAATCTTTTTTACCACTTTGTAACACATATTTACCTGGCCTCTCTGATTCTACCATATCAAAAATAGATTCCACTGCATCACATACAAAGAGAGTATCCTCTGTCCATTCTCTGTCACCTTTTTGTATTTCTACTTTTTGTATTTTTGAAAGTATGGATTGTTGAAAAAGGAACGTCTCTGGCTGCCAGGGGCCATAGATAGCTGGCAGATAAAAAACATGCATGCTCTCTGCTATACAACTTACCTGTTCTAAAAAGCCCTCTAATTGTCTTTCATTATTAGACCCAAGCTCTTGAATCGGAAGCAAACAAACTATCTCTAGATTTTTATTATTTTTCTCGATATAATCCGCTATCGGTTTCATAACTCTCTTCTTTAGGAAGTGGGATTCTTTTTTCAGCATGTATTGGTCATAGATTGAAAAGACAAGTACTGTTTTTGACTTTTCCAGTTCTCTCACCTTTTCCCACTTAGAGAATGATTGTTCAGTAAAATTAGCATTTCGTCCTACCTCAAGTCTTTTCTCCTCATAGAATGGAATTTTGTCTTTATCCTCAAAAGAAATACCCACAACTTCTATCCCTTGATTTAAAAGAGTCTGGCTTGCATGAAAGCTTACAAAATCATATATACCAAATATAATAGCCTTGTCCATGAACGCTTCCTCCCCAATTATCCTTATTGAATCCTATGCCAATTAATAAGGAAATATTTCTTTTGGGGAGAAGCGAGCGTTAAAGTACATTTTCATGACTGTTAAAAAACTTGATGACTATTTTTCCTAGCTGCGGTTTTTTTTCAGGAAGAATAAAAGTAGGGTTAATTTCAGAAGTGCTGATTATCTGCTGATACAATTTTGACTGGGAATAGGATTTCCCACCTGATAGGACTTGAATGATTTTTATTGGACAGTTCGCTTCAAGATGAATAGGACCTTCCAGATTGTTAATCTTACTTTCCACTTCTTTTTGATCCACATGATAGGCAGCAGCTAATTCTCTCATCAATTTTTTATAAAAGAACTTATGCTCTTTTTCAAGTTCAAGATGATGTTTTAAGGACAGGATTGGATTAAGCAGGATAATTGATCGAATACTTTCCTTCATTTTTTCCATTAATCGAAGAGCCACAAGTGCGCCCATTCCTTCTGCCAAGATATGAATTTTATTGTTAATAATCTCGTTACGAATGACATGGTGATATAACCTTTGAGCAAGCTCGACAGCACTTTCGCTCCCCCAGTTTCGTCCATAAAGATTTGAGGAAAAAATGGTGTACCCTTTTTCTTTTAGCTCATTGATCATTGCTAGCTTTCCTTCATTTTGTGTCCAAAAGCATTTATTTTCATCCACAAAATGCCTTTCATCTCCAATGATTAAGATACCGAATCCTGTAGGCTTTTCAGGGTAATGAATGATATTCCATTGGGTATCCATTAGAAAATTTCGATTTTCCATTGATAAATCTCCTTTTACATATTTCCTCAAAGTATTGTATGCCACTTCACAAAAGATGAAAGGGAGTTTGCCCAATTTCATTTAAAACAAAAAGCTGATTTTTCTATATTTTTTTGAATTGGTATGGTAAGATTAATGATGATGTAAAATAAGTATGAGGTGAATAATTGTGCAATACTTTTGGACATTTTTCTGGTCATTTCTTTTAGTACAAATGCTTACATATGTTATTAGCTCTATGTCAGGAGTAAGTTTTGACTTTGTCTCCGGTTCTATTGCAGCAGTTGTAGTGACAATTTTGGTTTTCGTTGTTTCTGCAGTTATTCCAAATGAACCAGTTGAAAAACACTAATAAGCAAACCGTCCGTTTGGGAATGTAAAAAAAGAGGCTGACTCCTTAAGCTTTAGAGTCAGTCTCTTTTTACTTCTTAGCCATTAAGCTCATGAACCCTTAAACTTACTTCTCCATTTTCAATGACAATTTCCACTGATGAATGTTCATGTACACGCCCAGCTATGATTTCACGGGCGAGTTTCGTTTCAATATTCCTTTGTATATACCGTTTTAATGGTCTTGCACCATATATAGGATCAAAACCATTCTCAGCAATAAATTTCTTTGCATCATCTCGAATTGAAATATCAATTTGCTGCTGCCTTAATCTCATTTGTAGTTCCTTCATCATTTTAACCACAATATTTTTTATTTCTCCCAATGACAGAGGTTTAAAAAGAATGGTTTCATCAATTCTATTTAAAAATTCTGGACGAAAATGCGCTCTTAGTTGGTTCATTACGTTGTCTCTAGTATCCTCCGAAATGCCCATTTCATTATCTCTTCGATCCAGTAAAAAGTGTGATCCAATATTGGAGGTCATGATAATCACTGTATTCTTAAAGTCCACTACCCGACCTTGTGAATCAGTAATTCGCCCATCATCTAGTGCCTGCAAGAGAATATTGAAAACTTCTGGATGAGCCTTTTCAATTTCGTCCATCAAGATCACGGAATAAGGTCGCCTTCTCACAGCTTCTGTCAATTGTCCGCCTTCTTCATACCCTATATAGCCAGGAGGTGCACCGATTAAACGTGAAACTGCATGTTTCTCCATATATTCCGACATATCAATACGGATAATCTGTTCCTCGCTGTCAAATAGCGATTCTGCCAATGCCTTTGCAAGTTCTGTTTTCCCTACACCTGTAGGACCCAAAAATAAGAACGATCCAATTGGTCGATTAGGGTCTTTAATTCCTGCCCTTGCTCGGAGTACAGCATCAGCCACTAAGTTGACTGCTTCCTCTTGTCCAATGACTCTTTCGTGTAAAATCGACTCCAATTTTAACAGCTTTTCTCTTTCACCTTCAACCAGTTTAGAGAGTGGAATCCCTGTCCATCTGGAAACAATATTTGAAATTTCTTCCCCCGTCACCTCTTCACGCAGTAAGCGGTCATCTCTTACTATGGCCAGCTCTAACTCTTTCAGTTCTTTTTCTGCTAAGGGAATTTGTCCATGGCGAAGCTCGGCTGCATGGTTTAAATCATATTGATCCTCTGCCTGTTGAAGCTCTCTCCTAAATTTTTCAAGTTGTTCCCTTTTCTCCTGTAATTTCTGAATTCCTTGCTTTTCTTGAAGCCACTTCGCTTTCTTCATATTCGCTTGCTCTTTTAAATCCGCCAATTCCTTTTGAAGTGTTTCCAATCTGACTTTACTGCCTTCATCACTTTCTTTTCTTAATGCCGCTTCCTCGATTTCTAATTGCATGACTCTTCGTGTGACTTCATCAAGTTCGGTAGGCATTGAATCAATTTCCGTCCGAATCAGGGCACAGGCTTCGTCTACAAGGTCAATAGCCTTATCTGGTAAAAAACGATCTGTGATATACCGATCCGACAACGTCGCAGCAGCTACAAGTGCATGATCATGGATTTTCACTCCATGGTGAACTTCGAACCTTTCTTTTAAACCTCTTAAAATGGAAATTGTATCTTCTACATTTGGTTCTTGCACAAGAACCTGCTGGAATCTCCGTTCAAGTGCAGGATCTTTTTCAATATATTTCCGGTGTTCATCAAGTGTAGTAGCACCAATACAGTGAAGTTCTCCTCGAGCAAGCATTGGTTTTAACATATTTCCTGCATCCATTGCGCCTTCGGTCTTGCCTGCCCCAACAATAGTATGGATTTCATCAATAAAAAGCAGGATTCGCCCTTCGCTTTTTTTGATTTCATTTAACACAGCTTTTAACCTTTCTTCAAATTCACCCCTAAATTTGGCACCGGCAATTAGCGCACTCATATCTAAAGAAAAGATTGTTTTGTCCTTTAGACCTTCCGGTACATCCTTTCTGACAATCCGCTGGGCCAGTCCTTCTACAATAGCTGTTTTACCAACCCCTGGTTCGCCAATTAAAACAGGATTATTTTTTGTTTTCCTCGATAATATCCTGATAACATTACGAATCTCTGTGTCCCTTCCGATTACTGGATCTAGCTTCCCTGCTCTGACCTCAGCAACCAGGTCTCTTCCATATTTCTTTAGAGCATCATATCCTGCTTCCGGGTTTTGCGAAGTCACTCTCTGGTTCCCCCTTATCTCTTTAATCGCCTTTAATACATTTTCTGGTGATTTACCAAATGATAGCAGAATCTTTTTCATTTCAGAATCATTTGCATAGCATGCTGCTAACACTATGTGTTCAACCGATATATACTCATCACCAAACTTAGCTGCAAATTCTTCAGCGCTAACGATCAACTTTTGCAGCTTTGTGGTTATATATAATTTCCCTTGTTCCACGCCACTTCCAGTGACCTGAGGTTTTTTAGAAATAGACTCCATCCATTTTCTTTGAACTTTCTCAACAGACAAACCGGTCCTTTCAAGGATAGATACAATGAGACTATCCTCCTGATCCATTAACGCCAAAAATAAATGGGGTTCATCCACCTCTTGATGATTATTTTTAACAGCTAAAGATTGGGCATCCATTAATCCTTGTTGTAAACGTTCTGTCATTCGGTTTAAGTCCATACATCTCACTCCTTATTTGACCATTTTTGACCTTAACTTAATTATAAAACATTTCTCTAAAAGAAGTAAAATTTTTCACAATAGAAAAGCCACCCGTATGGATGACTTCTCTTGATACATTAAGGTTTTCTTTGATAGGTCCATACACGTTCATCATTGGACGTTTCTGGAAAAGGATCTCCCGCTTTAAGCTTTATTTTTTTTGGGTTGTTAACAGTGCTTCCTGTGTCGCCAACCTCAATGTATATTCCATTATTCGGTGCCTTTTTACCTGATTTAAACTGGTGGTTTTGTCCCATTTTCTTCCCTCCTTGTCGTCTACATTTTTATTATTTCCTTTTCGGTAGAGGTCATTAAAGGAATTTACTGCAAGTTTTCACAAAGTTCGACAATATTTCCTAAGAAATATTATGAATGCTTTTTAAAATATGAAGATTGTATGAACTTATTGTACATTTATTGCTAAATATTCTTTGTTAACAATATAATTATAGTAATAATATCCTTGTAAAATTTGACTGTGTTTTTATTATTAAGCGGTTTATTTGAACCTTTAAAGGTGGTTATTTGTATGCAGTCAGTAAAAGAAATGCCCGTAACACTTTCCCATCTCTTTGATACGGTTCACCATAATAGAAAGATCGAAAAAGGGACTTTTCTTTTTCAAGAAGGATCAAACGCAGATGAATTATATATTATTCAAAGTGGAATCCTGCAAATTAGCAAAATTATTCCTGATGGTAGAGAATTAACTCTTCGAATGTGCTCAAAAGGCGAACTGGTTGGGGAATTAAATTTATTCTCTCCAACTTCAAAATTTTTATTAAGTGCACGTGTAGTTGAAAGTGGAGAAGTAGCTGTTATTAAGAAAGAAACACTTGAGGAAAAGCTCTCACAAGATCTTCCACTTTCCTTTGAGTTCATCCAATGGATGAGTCAACAATATCGGAAAACCCAAACTAAATTTCGAGATTTAGTCCTTCATGGAAAAAAAGGCGCATTGTATTCCACATTAATTCGAATAAGTAATAGCTATGGAATAAAAACAACTAAAGGAATCCTAGTGGAACTTCCTTTAACGAATCAAGAATTAGCTAATTTCTGTGGGACCTCTCGTGAAGTAGTAAATCGGCTTCTAAGTGATTTAAGAAAAACAAATATTATTTCTATTGATAAAGGAACAATTACGATTCATGATTTAGATTACTTAAAAAGGGAAATCGACTGTGAGGATTGTCCTGTTGAAATATGTAAAGTGGATTAAGCAAGACTATATTGCACAATAAAAAAATCGGTCCATTCAGACCGATTTTTTTTGTATCCGTTCCTGAACATATTGAATAGTCCACTTAAGGGCTCTTTCATCACTGATTAAAAAGGATGGACCAGCCCACTTTTCTTTCACCTGTTCCTTTACTTCCTCACTCCAGGAAATCACCGCTAATACATTGTTCACTTTTTCGAGTAATCGTATGTCAGAGGTCTCTTTAATTAATACAAGCTTGGGATAATGCTCTTGCTTATGACCTTCGACTATTATGACATCAGGCTTAAAGAATTTCATTAGCTCTACCTGATCATCAAGATTGCAAACAATCTCCTCTGCTTGAAGAAGAATTCTTCCGCCTCCCTCAACAATGGATGCAAGTGCACCCGAGGTTAGATGTTTGCCTGTATCCTTTGACATCGATACATCAGGCTTACCGCCATGCCCATGATGCTTAATGGTTACTGTCTGTAACTGGTCGTTTTTTAATCGTTCGATTAACTTTAATGTAAAAGTAGTTTTGCCGCTATTTTGAAACCCTACAATTTGAAAAACAACAGGATTTACCAAGGCCACTCACTGCCTGATTGGTCCTCCAATAAAAGAACTTCTACTTCACAGCCTGCTGTAAAACCTCTTGTTCCACCTGGCAGAATCATTAACGAATTGGCGCCAGCTAAGCTCATAATAATGTTTGATTTGTCTAGACCGCTCGGTGTAGATTTAAGTCTGCCTGCTTCTATAAACGTTGAACTTCGAACAAACCTTGTAAATGGATTGGCTTTTGGAAAGTCTACTTCAAGTACAGCCAGTTCTTTACGCAAATGCGGTTTTTCCGAAAATAACATTCTCCGAAGGATTGGGCGGGCAAACAGTTCAAATCCGACATAACAGGCTGAAGGATTACCAGAAAGCCCAAATAAAATCTTTTCTTTATATCGGGCAACCGTTGTTACACTACCAGGCCGCATTGCTACTTTATTAAACAACACTTCTGCGCCTAGTTTTTCATAAATAGCTGGAAGGTAATCAAAATCTCCTACAGATACCCCTCCAGTTGTTACCAGAACGTCCACTTTATTTAATGCATCCTTCACTGCATCAAAGCAGGTATCAAATTCATCAGGTAATTTTCCAAAATAATGGACAATTCCACCAGCTCTTTCAATCTGCGCACAAATCATATGTGAATTACTATTACGTATTTTTCCTGGAACTAAATCTTCATACACCTCTAATAGCTCTGTACCGGTCGCAAATAGACCCACAAGTGGCTTTTTAGCTACTGGAACATTATGATAACCGAAAGTCGCAAGCATGGCTTGGATACCTGGGTTGATGAGTGTCCCTTTTTTCACAAGAACTTCTCCTTGTTTCGCATCTTCCCCTATGAAGGAAACATTATCCCCCTTCTTAAATGGACGCTTAATAGACATGTATGGAATTCCATTCTTTTCATAATCCTTTGCCAACTCAAACATAACCACTGCATCGGTTCCCTCAGGCATCATAGCACCGGTCATAATTCTAACAGCTTGATTTTGACCAACAACTTTGGTTGAAACCATCCCGGCTCCAATATGATCGACTACTTCGAATTCTAGAGGATTGTATTGAGAGGCTTGACTCGTATCAATAGACCTAACCGCAAAACCATCATATGGCGCCCTATCAAAATGGGGCACATCACTGGTTGCAATTAAATCCTCCGATAAAAAACGGCCATAGCTATCATTTATGGATATGTATTCGGTCGCACCACGTAATTGGAATTCCATGATCTTTTTAACCGCTTCTCCTATTGGGATGGGGTTTCTTCTTTCTAACATCCTGCTCACTCCTGCCTAAAACGGGTAGTTTAACTTTATGTACAATATATGAACTACTATACATTACATTATAAGCCTATAGAAACCTTGCTAATATATCAAATATCACAAATCGGACAAATCTTACCTAAAAAAACAAAAAATCATATTTAATGTGTGATTTAGGTCACCTAGTTTCCACTCTAATTCCAGTATGCTTATATCAAGAAAACATACAGCTTCAAATTTTAAGGAGGATATCATTATGACTTTCCCATTTACATCTAACTCATTAGTTAAAGATATTGTAAACGAATTGCCAAAAACAAGTGACGTGTTTAAGAAAAACCGTATTGATTTCTGCTGTGGTGGAAATATTCCATTGGCTGAAGCAGCAGCCCAAAACGGACTCAATACCGATCATTTACTTACAGAATTAAAAGAAGTATTCAAGAAATATGAAAACGAAGAGAAAAATATAGAGGTATGGACTGATTCTGATTCTAATACGATTATTGACCACGTAATCACTAATTATCACCGTGTGTCTGAAGAAGAATTAACCATGCTTAGCCCTTATGTAACAAAGGTATCTCGCGTACATGGTGATAATCACCCAGAGCTATTAAAGGTATATGAGCTTTTTTATGAATTTAAAAAAGAATTGATGGAGCATATGGCAAAGGAAGAGGCTGTAGTCTTCCCATTAATCAAGCAACTGGCTGATGGCACAGTGGAAAACCGTGAAGAAGCCATTAATATGATTGTTGAGCTTGAAAAAGAACACGATCATGCAGGTGAAATTTTGAGAGAAATCCGGGCAGTGACATCTGATTATACCCTTCCATTAGATGCTTGTGGTACGTACCGCTTAGTCTATGCTCGTTTGGAAGCATTAGAAGGACTAACCTTCATGCATGTACACTTAGAAAATAATATCTTATTCCCACGATACCTATCATAATAAAAAAAGGCTGTCTCATAATCCTGTTGAGACAGCCTCTTTTGTGAAATGAAAAACTCTCTTATTTTTGCTAAGAGAGTTTTTCATTCTTTAATATAGTTGGGAGATTATCCTCCAATGTAAGACATCTCAATTTTTTTGCGGTTTTTCGTTGTCTCCGCCGTTCTTTCATCCGAATATCGATCTTCCCGCCCATTCCAAATGGCGGTTACTCTATTACGGATTTCTTCATCACTAGCGCCATTACGCATGAAATTACGGATATCATGGCCATTCCCATTGAATAGACATGTAAAAATTTGTCCATTTGCTGAAAGTCGTGAACGTGTACAGCTGGAACAAAACGATTCAGAAACAGATGTAATGAATCCTACGTTAACGTTCGTATCCTTATAACGATAAAGCTTGGCTACTTCCCCAAAATATGCGGGGTCAATTGGCTCTAGCTCAAAATGCTCTTTTAGTAAATAGTACATTTCCTTCTTGGTAACAACATCGTCCATTTTCCACCCATTGGTAGAGCCAACATCCATAAACTCAATATAACGTAATTCCAATCCATTGTTTTTGCAGTATTCTGCCATTGGTATGATCTCTGAATCATTTAAACCTTTTTTTACTACCATGTTGATTTTGACACCTAGCCCTGCTTGTTTAGCTGCTTCAATACCTTCTAAAACAGGTCCTGTCCCAACACCTCGTCCATTTATTTGGCCGAACAACTCATCATCCAAGGTATCAAGACTAACATTGACCCTTTTAAGACCTGCTTTTTTTAAGTCCATTGCTAATTTTGGAAGCAGGACACCGTTTGTCGTTAACCCGATGTCACTTAAGCCTTCAATGGCTGATAACTTTTCAACAAGTATTGGCATATCTCTTCGTAATAGTGGTTCTCCGCCTGTTAAACGAATTTTTTCTACACCTAAGCTAACAAAAATCTTTGCAAGACGTTCAATTTCCTCGTAGGTTAACAACGCGGTCTTCGGAAGAAATTCAAAATCTGGCCCAAATTGATCTGCTGGCATACAGTATTGGCAGCGAAAATTACAACGGTCAATGACTGATATTCTTAAATCACGTAATGGCCTGTTAAATTTATCTTTTATAATGGTTTTTTCCATTCAATATCAACTCCATTTAAGGAAGCAATTTACTTATAAGTGTAGCAGTCTTTTGGTTTGAAAGCTGTTACTTTATTCACTATAAATATACTTTTAATATAATTCTTATCTTAACAGATGTTTGTTGATGAAGAAATGATTGTTTTTGGTAATCTATAAGCCTTTCTTAGTTTTTAAAAAAAACTACGTGAGTTTTCACTATATTGTCATTGTTTACCCCAATTTATTGATCAATCATGGGATAGAATGATACTAATGAATCCTTAATAAAAATTGACAGTTTAAAAAAATGTTACTTGAGGTGAAACGGATGACAACGACAATGAAACCCACTCATTCCATAGAGATAAAAGAATTACTTCGATTTGCTGACCGGAAATTTAGAAGTGAAAGAGGAAGCTACTTATTTCAGGAAGGGATGAAAGCAGAGGAACTTTACATTATCATTTCCGGAAAAGTTCAAATCAGCAAAATAACATCAGATGGGCGTGAACTATCTTTAAGAATTTGCGGTGCAAATGACATTTGTGGTGAATTGACACTCTTTACAGATAATCCTAGGTACTTATTAAGTGCAAAGGTACTCGAAGAAGGAGAAATTGTAGCCATAAAAAAAGATGTGATTGAAAGTGAAATTTTTCAAAATAGTAAGCTTGCTTTTGAATTCATGAAATGGATGAGCGATCATTTCCGAAAAACACAAACAAAATTTCGTGACCTTGTGTTAAATGGAAAACGTGGCGCGCTTTTTTCTACTTTAATTCGAATGACTAATAGCTACGGTATTCAAAAAGATAATGAAATTTTAATTGACCTGCCTCTAACTAATCAAGAGCTCGCCAATTTCTGTGGAACTTCTCGAGAAAGTACCAATCGAATCCTCAGTGACTTAAAGAAAGATAAAATTATTTCTATAAAACGAGGTAAAATATCTATTTTAGATCTTCAATATTTAAAAGACGAGATCGGTTGCGAAAATTGTTCTGCCGTATATTGCAATATTGAATAGCTGTTATTGATTGAAGAGGCTGACTTTTTAAGGTCAGCCTCTTCTTTTTTACCTTTATTATTTTTGAACCTGTTTTTCACGTAGTGCTTTTGGAATATAAACACAGAACGGTTCGCTTTCAAGATAATCACCCGTCATAGCATAAGCTCTTGACCTTGAACCGCCACATACATGACGGAATTCACAGACCCCACATTTTCCTTTATAAAGATCAGGATTCCGTAGTGATTTGAAAATGGGTGATTCACGATAAATTTCTGCTAATGGCTGCTCCCTTACATTCCCTGCCTTAACTGGTAAAAGTCCACTCGGGTAAACATCCCCAATATGCGATATGAAGACAAAGCCATTTCCATCATTTACGCCTTTTGGTGCTCGACCTAAACCATCGATTGAGCCTGTTAATCCCTGTTCTGTTAATGCACTTAGATAATCTATCTCTGCTGTTTGTTCCTTAGCCTCACGCATCTTTTGCTGAATAACCACACGACGATAATGCTGTGCTGCTGTTGTTTTTATATCAAAAGAAACGCGTTTACTTAAATCATAAAGCCATCTGAACACTCTTTCATGTTCAACTGGAGAGATCATATCGGATTCTTGGCCTCTTCCTGTTGGTACAAGGAAAAAGACACTCCATAATACACAGTTGAGCTCTTCAACCATTTTTGCCATTTCATCAAGATAATTTATATTATAGCGAGATATTACGGTATTGATTTGGATAGGGATCTCCAACTCATGAAGATATTTAATTCTTTCCATTGTAAGATCGAAGGATCCAGCCGTTCCACGGAAATGATCATGTACCTCTGCTGTTGGCCCATCAATACTAAATGCCCAGCGAGACAGCCCGACATCTTTTGCTTTTTCAATGGCTTCTTTCGTCACGTTAGGAGTGGCACTAGGCGTCATTGAGACACGTACGCCTTTTTCTACTGCATATTTAGCAATGTCAAAAACGTCTTCCCTCATTAAGGGGTCCCCACCCGTAAAGACAAGCATTGGATTATTCATTTCATATATTTGATCAATTAACTGTTTACCTTCCTCAAAGGAAAGCTCACGAGGATCTCTTCTATATTGTGCTTCGGCTCGACAGTGCAAACACTTTAACTGACACGCACGTGTAAGTTCCCAAATAACGATAAATGGATCTTTATTAAAATCTCGGCTAAAAGCCATATGAAACGCCCCCTAAAACGGCTATTTCAACTCAAACAGCCTTAATACTCTGTATTATAAAGGTGTTTATAGTCGAAAAAAGTGAACTATCTCACAGACTTAAAGATATATATGGACGTTTTGTGAATCCGTCGAAAAGAAAAAACAGTGGATGGAACTCCACTGCTTTTAAAGGTTATATTATTTAAAATTTCTACTTATACTTAACGGATGCCTAAAGCAATTTTCGCATAGCGTGACATCATTTCTTTATTCCAAGGCGGATTCCAAACAATATTTACTTCTACATCCTTGACTTCAGGAATATCCGCAAGAGCTCTTTTTACTTGATCAACGATTGTTCCAGCCAAAGGGCAGCCCATTGAAGTTAATGTCATATCAATAGTGACCTTTCCTTCATCATCCATTTCTGTTTTATATACTAATCCTAAATTAACAATGTCTACACCTAGTTCTGGGTCAATGACTAACTCCAATGCACCCATAATATTCTCTCTTAAATCCTCATTCATTTTCTTCCGCTCCTTTAAATGGTACGATTTATAACAGTATTTACTTATCGATAAAAAGTATATCGGTTTTTATCCAATCTTGGTGTGAAATTTTTTACAGTTTGGATATATAATTGTTAACATAGTAAATATAGAAATAATTAGTCCATTGTTTTTGAACTCATTAAATGTAGTGTATCATGCAGTTCATTTTTTTACTAAAAGAATGCATTTATTTGAGAATTCATAGTATAAAGGAGTCCATATGGCAGAGAGACATTTAATCGCATTAGATTTAGATGGAACATTACTAAAAGATGATAAAACCATCTCTTTAAAAACGAAGGAAATTCTGAATAAAGCAAGGGATGAAGGTCATGTCGTTATGATTGCAACTGGCCGCCCTTTTCGTTCAAGTGAAATGTATTATCGTGAGTTAAATTTGGACACGCCCATTGTTAATTTTAACGGAGCGTTTATGCATCATCCTCGGAATCCTAATTGGGGATTTTATCATGAACCACTTGATGTTAAGGTAGCAAAAGATATTGTTGAAGCTTGCAGAAGCTTTCATTTCCATAACATCATTGCAGAAGTAATCGATGACGTTTATTTTCACTATCATGATGAAAAGCTTTTAGACATTTTTAGCTTCGGTAATCCAAAGATAACTACTGGTGACCTTGCTGAATACTTACAAGATTCCCCAACCAGTATGTTAATCCATACCGAAGAAGATCAATTAAAGACGATTAGAAAGCACTTATCCAATGTTCATGCAGAAGTGATTGATCACCGCAGTTGGGCTGCGCCATGGCATGTTATCGAAATCATAAAAATCGGATTAAATAAGGCAGTTGGACTGAAGAAGGCTTCAGAGTACTTTAGCATTCCTGCAGAAAGAATCATTGCTTTTGGGGACGAGGATAACGATCTTGAAATGCTTGAATATGCTGGTCGTGGTATTGCTATGGGTAATGCCATTGACCAAGTAAAAAACATTGCCAATGATGTCACCCTAAGCAACGAAGAAGATGGAGTCGGACAATATTTGGCAGATTTGTTAAATTTAAAATTATAACTTTTATCGCCATTGTTTTCCTAAATGAACAACCTCCAATTGGAGCATACTATTTTTGAGGCAGCGGTGCTGTTTCAATCAAAGCTTGAGCATATTGGAGGGATTCGAATGGGTAAACGTAACAAATCAAAACGCTTTGTCCAGCAAGGAGTGGATACTGTCAGCAAGCATGATGAACGTATCCCTTATCACATGACCTACGCTGAAGCAGAAGCTCAGAAAATGGCCAATGTGCATGAATCCTCGCTTGGAGGAATATAACATGGGAAACCAATTGTTCCAGGAAGCACGGAGATTTGTTGAAATGGCGAAGTCTGCCAACCCAGCTGAGTATGATTCTGCTGTAGCAAAAGCAAAGAATGCTCTAAGTTCTGCTTATGCAAACTCGACTGTAGCAGAGCAGGCACAGCTCCAACAAATGCAACAAGAGCTTGAACAGATCAGATAGCTGCACAAAAAGCAGAAGCACCTTTATTCGGTGCCTCTGCTTTTTTCATGATTAAATTGTTCAAGTATTGCAGGATAGGAATGATTCGTTTTTCCGTCCCGGCTCTTTTCATAAAGGTTTAACATCAAGGAACCATTGGCAGGAAGCCTTTCATTCGGAAGATGGACCTTTAGCTTAAATGGTCGCCACTCCCCCTTATCAGAAGAAACTAAAAGCTTTGTTTCAGGGATAAATTCCGAATGGCCATCTTCAACTGAATAATATAATTCACGGTTACTTACATTTGCCTCACCAGTGACAACATAATTCCCTTTGGTGCCTGACACCTTTACCTCTCGGAACACATTATTTTCTTCTGGAACATAGAATTTTTGACTATTGGTTAGCTTGGTTCGATTTGTGATAGGTTGGTCATTTAACTTAATAGGACGGAATGTGGTATGAACCGTATACTCACTAGGCGGAACCCTGCTCCCCTTAAATTGATAATTCCATTTTTCTACTCGTCTAAAGGATTGATGCGGTTCTATACTAACCGTCTGAAATGCCTGCAAAAAATACCGCCCTTTTGAATAGACATAAACCTCCTTACCTGATTGGTCCGTAATCGTTATTTCAACCAATTGAGAAGTTGGAAATTCAAAGTGAAGCGGTATCTCCCCAGTGTTTTCTACGACTATTTCGAAATCTACCCTTTCTGATCCCGCAGTCGGAATGACATAAAAACGATAATCCAGTTCGTTCACCCCATTTGTAACTGGTTTTTGCAAAGTTGGGAAAAGTAATGTAATAACACAAAGTAGTATTCGCATGTTGGTCTCCTTTTTCCTTTATTCTCTCCGAAAAAAACCATATACTCCTGTGGTCTGAATGATATTTGTAAATGCATTTGGATCTATTTCCTTAATAATTCGTTCTAAATCATAAAGCTCATAGCGCGTAATGACAATCATTAGCAGGTCCCTTGTTTCATTTGAAAACGCTCCTTTTGCTGGAATCATGGTGATTCCTCTAACTAGTGACCCATGGATGGCCTTTTTCAGTTCGTCTGCTTTTTTCGTTATAATCATCGCCGTGAGCTTCGCATGTCTTGTATGAATGGCATCAATGACTCTTGTTGAGGTATATAAAGTAACTAGGGTATAAAGTGCTTTCTCCCACCCAAACTGGAAGCCCGCGGTTACAATGATTATCCCATTTAAGACAAACATGTACGGACCCACCGGCTTGTCCTTCATTCTCGATAAAACCATTGCGATGATATCCACACCACCTGTTGATGCTCCCCACTTCAAAGTAATCCCTACACCTACAGCTAAAATAACCCCACCAAATACGGCGTTAAGCAAAATATCTTGAGATACCTGTTTGATAGGTACGATGGTTAAAAAAAAGGAGGACATCAACACACTTAAAAAGCTGTAAACGGTAAATGATTTTCCTACTTTTCTCCACCCCAGAATAGCCACTGGGATATTTAATAAGAGCAATAAAATACCCATAGAGAGTTGAATAGGTGTATAATCACTTAGCACCTTTGAAAGTAATTGGGCGATTCCTGTAAATCCGCTTGAATAAACATTAGCCGGAATGAGAAATAAATTCATTGCCAGTGCATTTAATAACGCACCCGCGATTACAATAACTATTTTTTTCGATTCTTGCCAGAGCAATGATAGTTCCCCCTTTATTCTTTTTGTTTGTCAATCCTTCTAAAAATAGATAATTGTATTTTTTAAGCGAAACCGATAAACTGAAACTAAATAACGCTTGAAAGCAGGTGAGCTTCGTGCAGGTAAAAATACTAGCAGATAGCGCATGCGATTTACCTAAAAGTTTTTATGAGGAAAACAATGTCACACTTCTCCCATTAAAGGTCCATCTAAATGGAGAAGAATACGAAGATGTTAAAAATATTGATCCAAAAACGGTCTATGACGCCATCAGAAATGGTTCTACGCCTAAAACCTCTCAGACCTCTCCCCTTTTGTTTGAAGAAGTCTTCACACAAATGGCCGAAAGAAATGAAGATGGAATATACATAGCCTTCTCTTCCGAGCTATCAGGAACTTATTCAACCGCTGTTATGATTCTTGACCAAGTGAAGGAAAAATATCCAAACTTTAATTTAACGATCGTGGATACTAAATGTGCTTCTCTTGGTGTTGGACTAATAGTAAAAGAAGCAGCCAAGCTTGCGATGAACAATGCGAGCAAACAGGACATTTTAAACGATGTACGTTTTAGAAGTGAGCATATGGAACATCTTTTCACCGTTGAGGATTTAGATTATTTAGCAAAGGGCGGCCGTGTATCCAAGGCCTCTGCCTTCCTTGGCGGCCTTTTAAATATTAAACCGATTTTAAATGTTGAAGATGGAAAGCTCGTTCCGATTGAAAAAATTAGAGGGAAAAAGAAGGTACTACGCCGTATTATTGAAATCATGAATGAACGTGGCGCCAATATGGGGGAACAGACTATTGGCATTAGTCATGCGGATAATGAGGAATTGGCTCAAGAGATGCGAGCAATGATTGAGGAAGAGTTTCATCCAGAAGAGGTTTATATCTCTAACATTGGTTCAGCTATCGGTGCTCATACAGGTGCAGGAACCATATCCATTTTCTTTTTGAACAAACTATCATAAATAACAAAAACCAGAGCATTCCGCTCTGGTTTTTGTTATTTATGATCTGTCTTTTTAGAATATTGATTTTTACCTGCCTGACGATTTTTTTCGCGCATCATATTTTTCTCATGTCTCAAGGCGTTATTATCCTGTGCTTTTTTATCATTATCAGATGTGTGTGGCATGTAATTACTCCTTTCGTAATTCCTTTGTCAGTCATTATTGTCTGTCATTACGAAATAGAGTATGTAATCTGAGTTAATCTTTTTTTACATACGTCCAGCTACCTTCTTGATATACCTTTCCGTCTTTCATTAGTTTTCCGAGTCCCCGTTTAAATGCACCCTTGCTTAAGTTGAAACGGTCTTGTATATCCTCAGGCGTACTTTTATCATTATAAGGCATAGCTCCGTTTCTGCTGAGAAGGTATTCGTAAATTCGGTCTGCATCGGTATCCTGAGATTCTTCTTTCCTCGCAAGTAAGGACACATTCACCGTTCCATCTTCCTTCACATCGATGATCCGCCCCTCCACTTTTTCGCCTAAACGAGGCTCTTTTGGTCTTTGTGATTCATGAATAAATCCTTTAAAACCTTCTAACGTATAAATCCAACTGCCAACCTTAGCTGTCCGGTATATGTGCCCTTGAACATTTTTATTGAAATTCTCTCTGGTTGCTTTTACAGAAATAGATTCAATAACCTGATCACTGGCAAGTTTTGCATAGAGGAGATTATTGCTGCTTTGTTTTACTGTGATATAAACTAAATCGCCAACTTTTGGCCAGACAGACTTATGGACTGGCAGATCATCTATACCAAGCAAAAGGTCCTTTGGAAGTCCAATATTTAAAAAGACACCAATTCTCGGGTTCGTATCTGTTACCTTAACCCAACCATAGCGGCCTACAGCAATATTTGGTATGGTGGTTGAAGCAGAGACACGGCCTTCAGAATCCACATATAAAAAAACTTCTACTTCATCGCCTTCTTCTAATTCCTGATTAGCCTGATTTATATGCAATAACACATCTTCATTTCCGTCCGTTAAAAAATAGCCAAATGCTGCTTTTCTTGCAACAGTTAAGGTGGTTGTTTGGCCAATTAGTTCATTTATTGACATATTAACGTTCCTTTCCTTCGAAGCGTTTTAATTTCCATTTACGTTTTGTAGTTCATGCTGCTTTTTTTATAAAGTTGTTTGAACTGCTATATTTTACTATAATGTACCCATAAAGGGAAACTCTAGCAGGTATTGTTTCTACATACAATAAATACATGGAGGTTTGTTTATGTCTAAAGATAGCTCATTTGATATTGTATCCAAAGTTGATTTTTCTGAAGTCACTAATGCCATCACCCAAACAATGAAAGAAATTAGTACACGGTATGATTTCAAAGGAAGTAAGAGTGAAGTAAGTTTAGACAAGGAAGAACTTGTTCTCATTTCTGATGACGAGTATAAATTGGATCAATTAAAGGATGTTTTACTTGGAAAGTTGATTAAACGAGGGATCCCCGTTAGAAACCTTGACTATGGAAAAATTGAAAAGGCATCGGGCGGAACGGTCCGTCAAAGAGCTAAGCTTGTCCAAGGAATTGATAAAGAAAATGCTAAAAAAATTAATACCATCATTAAAAACAGTGGTGTAAAAGTAAAAAGTCAGGTTCAGGACGACCAAGTACGTGTCAGTGGAAAAAACCGTGATGATTTACAAAAAATCATTTCCTTGGTACGTGAAGCAGACCTTACTGTAGATGTACAATTTATTAACTATAGATAGTGATGTAACACTGAGGTTTAACTCGGTCATATGTAGTGTATATAAGACGAAAAGGATCCCATCCTTCTCGTCTTTTTTATTTTTGTTTCATAATTTCTCTATTAGTCCAAAGAATAACAAGATAAATCAATCATGGAGGTAATATGAATGAGTAATAAACCAAATCAACAAAAACAGACCTTTCCCCCACAACATCAGAACCATCAACCAGGAATAGAAAGTGAAATGGATCCACGACCAAAGTTTGTCGATTCAAATTATAAATCAGGAGGAAAGTTAGCAGGTAAAACTGCGATTATTACTGGCGCAGACAGCGGCATTGGAAAAGCAGTAGCTATTTATTTTGCTAAAGAAGGTGCCGATGTTGCAATAGCTTACTTAAATGAACACCAGGACGCAGAAGAAACAAAGCAGCTGATTGAGGCAGAGGGGCGCCGTTGTCTCCTTTTCTCTGGCGATATTGGGGAAGAAGACCACTGTAAAGAGATTGTTAATCAAACAATAGAGCAATTTGGTAAACTCGATATTTTGGTGAACAATGCAGCCGAACAGCATCCACAGCAAAGCTTACTAAATATTACGGCGGCCCAACTCGAAAAAACGTTTCGAACTAATATTTTTTCCTGCTTTTATATGACAAAAATGGCCCTACCCTATCTTAAAAATGGAGCCTCCATCATCAATACAGCGTCAATCACTGCCTACGAGGGAAATGAACAATTATTGGATTATTCGGCGACTAAAGGGGCCATTGTATCCTTTACTCGTTCCTTGGCTAAATCACTAGCCCCCCAAGGAATACGTGTAAATGGAGTTGCCCCTGGACCGATATGGACACCGCTCATTCCATCTACCTTCCCTGCTGACCAAGTTGCCACTTTCGGCTCCAATACCTTGATGGAGAGAGCTGGACAGCCCTTTGAACTGGCACCGAGTTATGTATTCCTAGCCTCAGATGACTCTTCCTATGTAAGTGGCCAAATGATTCATGTAAATGGTGGAAAAGTTGTAAATGGCTAATGATAAAAAAACGCATTGGGATTGTGCCCCAATGCGTTTACTCTGCTTTTTTTGTTTTTCTTCTTTTTATGATGAAGAAAAGGAAAATGGATACAAGAATATATACAATAATCATGGAAATAATCAGCGGAATATTGGCTCCACTCTTATCAGTTAATACATAAACCTCTGAGTTATCCCGGTCAAGAATAAGGATGTATTGATTATCTCGGCTCCGGACAATGTCCCCTCCAAGTAACCCCCTAAGTTCTTTACCGCTTTCCACTTGGTCCTTCGATAAAATGACTTTTTGTGATTTACTTGTATTATTAATGGCAACTACAGACGTTTCGCCTTTATACGTTCGTTTATAGACGATCATCCCCTTTTTCTCATAAAGCATGTCCATGCTACCTCTAGTTAATGAGGGGAGCTGATTTCTTAACTCTCCTATTTTCGTTATATAATCAATAAGGTCCTTATCCGCTCGAAAATTCATCTGCCTGCGGTTATCCGGAATTCCCCCACCAATTAGAGCAATTTCTGTCCCATAATAAATTAAGGGAATACCGGGTGTAGTGTATAAATAAGTCAATGCTGTTTTCCAACGTGAACCAGGGAACTGTCGCTTTTCAACAATGTCAGTAGTAAACCGAGTTGTATACTCATTGTCCATAAATGATGCTCGTAAAAAGGCTGGTTGTCCTTTTTCAGTATAAGCGTTGAGTTGGCTGAAGGATTCATCAGTAGTGGCAAACGCTTTTCTTACATTTTCAAGATTAGAGTAATCTAATAGACTGTCTATTCCAGCTTGCTCGTATTTCTTTTGGTCAGCTGTAGTATCTTTAGAAAGAACGCCAAGCAAGAAAAAATTCTTTTTCGTGTCTTTGATTTGTTTCGAAAAATCCTTCCAAAAACTTAATTGTGTTTGATTCACTTCTGGTAAACTATATCCATCTATTTGAGTCTTCTTAATCCACCATTTTGCCGCATCAATTAAGTAAGCCTCGTCCACGGAATGATTTGTAGCTTCGTTGGTTGTAACAAAATCAATGACTACCTTCATTTTCCGCTTATGCGCTTCTTTTACAAGCTCCTGAAATTTCTTTATAGGACCAAAGTGCTCGTCCGTTTTATAATAGTCGGTTACTGAGTAACCATGGTACCCATTTTTGGTATTATCAAAGATAGGGGTTAAACGTATGGCTGTAAACCCCATATCATGTATGTAATCTAGACGATCAATTATTCCTTGAAAATCACCGCCATGATAGGCTAACGGGTCTTTAGCATTTACATCCACATCATTGGTTATATCTCCATTGTTGAATCGATCAATCATAATGGAATAAAATGATTCATCCTGCCATAATCTGTTTTCTTTTTTTACGGCTGCCTGTGCAGGTAACGAAGAAAATAATAAGAAAGTAATGAGCATGAGTATCGTTTTTTTCATATATTTTTACCTAACCTCCCTATAAAAGGGAAGAGGATTTCCTCTTCCCTTCACTATTTTAATCCAACATGGTCTTTATTCCAAATGTAAAGTTATTTTACTATGTTAATATTATAATCCTTAAACCATGTATGAAGCTGAACAAGGTAGGCCAATAATTGTGGGCCTGTCATTAACTGACCAAACCATGGCTCCTGAAAGGATTTACCCCCCGAACTTACAATCCCTTCTAATTGGTCTTTTTGAAAGAATTCATGTAGAACGGAAGATTTATCTTGGAGGATTTTTTCCATCCATTTCTGAATGGCCATTGTATATTCGGGATTGTGTGTTTTTGGATAAGGACTTTTCTTTCGGTAAAGGACCTCCTCAGGAATAATACCTTCAAATGCTTTTCTGAGAATGCCTTTTTCCCTGCCGCGATACATTTTTAAATCCCAAGGGATATTCCAAACATACTCGACGAGTCGATGGTCAGCAAAAGGAACCCTAACCTCCAGACTAGCCCCCATACTCATCCGATCTTTGCGATCAAGGAGTGTTGTCATAAACCAAGTCATATTAATATAAAATAATTCTCTTCTCTTTGATTCTTCTAAAGTTTCTCCCTCTAGTTTAGGTGTTTCAGCAACCGCCTGTTTATATTGCTCCAAGCAATATTCATCTAACTTTAGTCTTTTCTGCCACTCAGGCTGTAGTAGTGCTTGCCGCTCATGGACAGAACGCATCCATGGAAAGCCCGGTCGCTCTAAGTCCTGTTGACGATGGAACCATGGGTACCCCCCAAAAATTTCATCCGCACATTCTCCTGATAAACTTACGACAAAATCTTTTTTGATTTCTTTGCAGAACCAAAGTAAGGAGGAGTCGACGTCTGCCATTCCCGGAAGGTCTTTCACGTGGGTCGCTTCTAATAAATCATTTACTAATTGTGCTTGAGTTATTGTCTTATTATTATGCTTGGTTCCAAAATGATTGGTCATCATTTGAATGAATTTCCCATCCGCTTCCGGCTGAAATTCATTCGAAGAGAAATATTGGTCATTTCCCTCATAATCAATTGAATAAGTATGAAGCTGCCCTTTTCCTTGATCTTCGAACCCCTTTGCAGCAATAGCGGTGATAATACTTGAATCAAGACCGCCTGATAAAAAGGTGCACAGCGGCACATCTGATACTAATTGTCTTGTGACGGCATCGGTAACCAAAAAACGGACTTTTTCCGCGGTTTCCTCTGCATTTTCCTTATGCTCCGCACTCTTTACATTCCAATAACGCCATATTTTCAGCCCATTCTTGGAAAAGGTTAAAGCATGTGCGGGTCTCAACTCTTTAATACCTTTAAATATACCCGATCCTGGTGATCTTGACGGTCCTGCACCAAAGACCTCTGCCAGTCCTTCATGGTCAATTTCTGTTTTTATTTCAGGATGGGCGAGTAGCGCCTTAATCTCTGAGGCAAAAACAAATCCTTTTTTATGCTCTTTAAAGAATAACGGTTTTACTCCTAAACGATCTCGTCCAATAAACAGTAGTTCCCTTTTTGAGTCCCAAACGGCAAAGGCGTATATCCCATTTAAATAATTTACGCACTCTTCTGCCCATTCTATATAGGCTGTTAACAGTACTTCTGTATCAGAATGACCCTTAAAGGAATATCCTTTAGTATGGAGTATTTTGCGGATATCTTCAGTATTATATAATTCCCCATTGTAACAAATGGTGTAATTAAAACCGTCCTTTTGTTTTGTCATTGGCTGTCTTCCCCCCTCAGGGTCGACAACAATTAATCGTTTATGCCCAAATCCTACATGCGTATCATACCAGATGTTAGTTTCATCAGGTCCTCTTCTTTCTAATGTATTAACCATTTTCTTGAGGGTTTCGGTTTCGTTCTTAATTGCTTTGTCAAAATCTATCCACCCCGAGATTCCGCACATTTATTTCACTTCCCTACTTTCAGATTATTAACCTTGATTACATGTTTCATTGTATTCAGCCCATGTTCATTGGTTAATTGTCCTACAAAAACGGAAGGGCTCTTCTCAAAAAGACAATTATCAAGACTATATGAAACCATTATTACCTAGGCTTATTCTTGTGAGATTAGCTAACAAGGTTAAAAATTTTTTTGAAATAAACAGGTTATAAAAAGACACAAAGATGTCTACAAAGAAGAATGAACGTAAATGCATGGAGGTTAATGATGAATCGACAACAACGACTAAAGCTATATGATATCCAGCATCGGGCCTTTAACGAAGGAACAGTGGAACAAATTAATAATCAATGGATCTTTTTCGACGAGGAAACAGATGAAGCCACAATGTTAGAAGATTTTATTCATCAAGAAATAGAGATTTTTCGCCTCAACCGTTGGAGGAAAGGGATTTTAAACGAACCAGGGAAAATCCAGTGTGGGAAGGAAGTTATTTTATTTCGTGACCACGATTTAATAAGAATAAGAAAGCATTTAGTGTACTCACTTGAAAGGCTATTGGATGGAGTTAATGATGATGCCTTTTTTCAGTTTATCACTACATTAAACTCATTGAACTTTTCTATTTACGATTGTATTTATTGTTATAACCATTTATCTTTCTTGTCGGATGAACACCGGAAAGATGGTGTGAACTTTATGGTATTTGACAATCAAGAACAGATTTGTAATGTGCAGCATCATTTTTGCTACTATGAAAAGGTCAATGATCGGTTTGAATTTACCTTAAATACCGGAAAACGATTAATCATTGAAAAGATTATTTCATAAAGAAAAGCGGAAGCGCCTTGGTCAGCCCCGACAGGCAAATGTTCTTCGGCAAGAAAAGTCCGCCTTTTGGCTTTTATTGCCGAAGGTTATTTGACCCGAGGGGCTAGGCGCTGAAGCTGGACAATTCTCGAAGTCGAATAATACTTTCTTATAATGTAAGAAAAGGCGTGGAGGATTCCAGGCCTTTTCTACTTATTACCGTTTTAACTGCCAATGTATTTAGCATACATCAATTTAGCTTTGACGATATCATTTGTTCCATGTATGAGGACACGTCCATCTTTAAAAATCACAATTGACATGTCTTCCTCCGGTGAAAATCGAAGTAAAAAGTCATTACCAGACACTTTACCACTTCTACTAAGATGCTCGGCTACTTTTTTCAATTCCAGCTCACGCTTATCCCTTGGATTAATTTGAACGGTATCTCGACCACAAAGCGTTGTATATGCCACCTGATGTTCTGAAGTTCGATCAAGAAAATCAAATTTCCCTTTAACACAACACGGGCAAGCAGGGTTTCTTCCGTTGGATATATCCATTTGCATGGATGTTAGATCCCAGATGTCGATTTGCTCTAAATTCGGAGTGGTTTTCGCCCCTACTAGTAGTTTCATCGTTTCCATCGCCTGAAAAGAACCAATGATATCCGTTAACGGGGACAACACGCCAACCGTATCACAGGTTTCACCTGTTGCCGTTGGAACATGTGGGAAAAGACAACGATAACAAGGCGTCTCCCCTGGTTTAATGACAGTAAACATTCCTCTAGAGCTTACAGCCCCTCCATGCACCCATGGAATTCCGAACTTAACTGATACATCATTAATCAAGAAGCGTGTGTTAAAATTATCCGTACCGTCTACAATGACATCAAATCCATCTAATAATTCTTCGGCATTATCAAGATTTATATCGGCAATGACCGCTTCCACTGTGACCGTTGAATTTATTTTATTTAGTCTGGTTTTTGCGGCGGCTGCTTTTGGTAGATTTAGTTTAGCATCCTCTTCATCAAAAAGAGTTTGTCTCTGCAAATTCGACAATTCAACGAGGTCTCTATCTATTAGCCTAATATAGCCAACACCTGACCGGACTAGATGATTGGCAATCACCGTTCCTAGTGCACCCACACCTACAATAGCTACTCGACTCTTTAACAGTTTTAATTGTCCCGCTTCACCAATTTCTTTAAAAAGAATTTGTCTGGAATACCGTTCTAAATCACTCATAATATTCCTCATTTCCTATTAACTTGTTTACTATGAAAATATATGTTTTTACTATTATCTTACCAAATTAATTTCTCTGCACTATTGAAAAATTTTAATTTTAAAAAAACTTAAAAACAGTTATAATAAAATTGGATATATATCTAAATTTTGGAGAATTCTCTTATCTTACTATCTAATATTATAAGAGATTAGTAAATAATTTTATTTACATGAAAGAGGGGGAAAAACTTTGAATCTAGGTGGTTTTAAGAACAAAGAAGTGTTAGTTGACTTAACCAGTGGAACAGTTGATTACAGACCCATCAACGAAGAAGATGCAATTAAGTACATAGGTGGTCGCGGCCTAGGTGTTAAGTATGTACTTGATAACGGTCCAGAAGTGGAACCGCTTTCAGAAGAGAACATCTTATGTTTTATGACAGGCCCTGTGACTGGTTCACGCTCTTCCATGAGTGGACGACTTTGTGTTGTTACGAAATCTCCACTTACAGGAACAGTAACTGATTCACATATCGGCGGATGGACTGCTGCACGTTTGAAGTGGGCAGGAGTCGATAATCTTATCTTTTCAGGTAAAAGCGATAAACCAGTATACCTCTATATTGAAAATGGGAAAGCTGAGCTTTGCGATGCTTCAAATTTATGGGGAACAAGTACAAGAGAATTTATTAAAGCGATGAAAGATCAGTATGGTGAAGAAGACCTTAGTGTAATGACCATTGGTCAAGCGGGTGAAAACACTGTTCGCTTTGCTTCATTTATCAATGAACATGACCGTGCAGCAGGACGTGGTGGTACAGCTGCTGTTGCAGGCTATAAAAAATTAAAGGCTATTGTCATTAAAGCCGCACAAAAAGGTAATATGCCACAGCCTAAATTAGACAGTGAGTACAAAGAAGCGAACAAAAAAGCGGTAAAAGCGATTCTAGATGGTGGATTAACTGCACCTAATAAAGGCGGACTTTCTGTTTACGGAACCAACGTATTAACTAACCTTATTAATGAGGTAGGAGCACTTCCAACCAAAAACTCTCAATTAACACACTGGGATGAAGCAGAAAAACACAGCGGTGAATACGTAAACACACATTTACGTGTTGCCAACAATACCTGCCATGCCTGCCCAGTTGGTTGTAAAATTGAGGTAGAAGTGAAAGATGGTAAGTATAAGACACGTGTAGAGAGCATTGAATTTGAATCTGCTTGGTCACTTGGTTCTAACTGTCTATTAAGTGATGCGGAAGCGATTTCTTATATGATTGACCGCTGTAACGAGTATGGCCTCGATACCATTGAGCTTGGCCATTGTTTCTCTGTTACTATGGAAGCTTTCGAGAAAGGAATCATTTCTGAAGAGCTAATCTGGGGAGATGCTGATTCCATGATCGATTTAACGAAGAAAATTGCTTTCCGTGAAGGATTTGGCGGTATCTTAGCCGAAGGTCCTGCACGCGCTACTGCAGCTTGGGGAGCTCCTGAACTATCTATGTCTGTTAAGGGCCAATCTATCCCTGCCTATGACCCACGCGGTATTCAAGGGATTGGATTAGGATATGCAACTAGTAACCGTGGTGCCTGCCACCTACGTGGCTATACTGTAGCAAGTGAAATTGCCGGGATTCCAGAACCAACAGACCGCCTAAAGCCAGAAGGTAAAGGTGAACTATTAAAGATATTCCAAGATATGCTTGCTTTCTCTGATTCTATGAACATCTGTAAGTTCTCATCATTCTCTGAAAATGCAGAGCATTATGCGGAGCAGTATAGTACTATGACTGGCGTTGCTTTGACAGCTGAGGATGTCATGAAGGCTGGTGAAAGAATTTACAACCTTGAGCGCTATTATAATAACCTAGCAGGGTTTAATAAGCGGGAAGATGATTTCCTTCCAAAACGCTTTACAGAAGAGCCAGCAACGGGTAATAGTGCCGGACATGTAAGCCGAATGGATATCATGCTTGAAGAATATTATCAAGTCCGCGGCTGGAAAGATGGCATCGCAACAGAAGAAAAGCTTCGTGAATTAGGGATTATTGGACCTGAAGTCACACAAACAATCTAACATAAAGGCTGTGTTAAAGAACAGTGTTGATTTTTATACCCTGTTGATTGGAACGGAAGGCGCGAAGACTCCTGTGGGAGTACGGTTCAGGGGAGACCCCGCAGGCGCAAGCGCCGAGGAGGCTCGCCGAAACGCCCACGAACCGCTTGCGCCTGGAGCGGAAATCAACAGGCAATTTTAACAGAGCCAACATAAAAAAAGAGGAAGACTCCAACATTCGAGTCTTCCTCTTTTTTAACCACCAATTCTAGTGGTTTTATAGCGATAATTTTTAATAAGCTCTTCAAGTTGATTTTCGTTGTTTGCAATAAAACGAATGTGGACTGAATTGACTTTAAATACAGAAGTGAACGCAATTTCTTCTTCGGCTAAAATTTGCCCACTCCATTCGTCGGCTTTATACGTGTATGGAAACGTGTCGGTTACCAGAGTAGCTCCAAGTTCTTCAAAATACATGCCAAGGTGTTCCCGGTTAATTCCACGAAACTCTAAGTCTTTCATTTCCATATTAACCACCTGCAACGGGTGGAAAGAGGGCAAATTGATCCTTTTCATCTACTTTCGTCTGAAGATCATCAAGATGGATGATATTTCTTCCATTCACATACACATGAACGAATGGTAGAAGTGTTCTCTCAGAAGTAAATAGTTCATCCTGTAACTCTGGGAACATTTCGACCATCTTATCCAAAACATCTATGACTCGATCACCATCAGGCAGTACTTCTACAGTTACCCCACCACATATTTGCCGGAGATTAGCAAAAACCTTTACTATCATCCAGTCTCTCTCCTCTCTTTATTTAAAGGGGACAGTCCCCCACTGCGCTAAAGCGCTGGGGGACTGTCCCCTTCTCTTTTTATGGATGTAAAAATGACATAGGCAGTTTTACAAAGCCTAGGTATAAAACTAGTAGGAAAGCAACAACAAACTGGATCCAAAAAACGGATGTATTTCTGTTGTTTTTCACACGACCAAGAATCATTTCAAATAATCCAATCACCCAAAGTCCCGCGACTGCTTTCAAAATATACCAGACATCAATTTTATTAACCATGAAAAGAAGTCCTATACCTGAAGCAATAATAAGTATGTATAATACTCGTAAAATCATTTGGACAATTTTTAAGCCTTTTTCTTTTCCACTTTTATGTAGGGAAAGTGCAACAAAAAATAAAATTAGAGCTAAAACCCATGCTGTAATATGACCGTGAATCATTTAATGGCCTCCTTAAGAGTGTTATTAGAGACTATCATACCATAGGCAATATAAAAATACGAAGATTAGTATGTCTAAATAGTAACAAACTTTGATAGCTTTATTCTTCAATCGTATTCGTTAAAGTTCCGATACTTTCTACAATGATTTCCATTTGGTCTCCCGGCTTTAAAAATCTAGGAGGGTTAAATCCTTTCCCTACCCCTGCTGGAGTTCCAGTTGCGATAATATCCCCCGGTTCAAGTGTCATACCCGCTGATAGAACAGAAATTATTTCTTCAATTGGAAATATAAATTTCTCGGTATTAGAGCTTTGTCTTATTTCACCATTTACTCTTGTCTCAATATGTAAGTGGTTAGGATTTTCAATTAAGCTTTTATGCACAATCCATGGTCCCATTGGACAGGTAGTATCTAAACTCTTCCCTATGAAAAATTGCTTATGCTTAGCTTGAAGGTCTCTAGCAGTCACATCATTAATAATGGTATAACCAAAAACATAATCAAGCGCCTCTTCCTTTTTGATTCCTCTTCCCTTTTTCCCAATAATGACAGCTAGTTCCCCTTCATAATCAAGTTGTTTTGTTACAGACTGATGATTTAATACAACGGTACCCGGCCCGGTAACAGTTGTTGGGGCCTTCGTAAAGACCATTACATGTTTTGGGATATCCTCAGCACTTCCCAATTCAAGAGCATGCTCAACGTAATTCTTTCCTACACAAAAGATATTCTTGGTTGGCCTTGGAATCGGAGCAAGCAAGGTGACTTCCTCGATAGGAAGATAATACGTTTCAGCTTGTCCACTAGTTTCTACCCAATCTAGCAATATTTGTACTTGATCAATAAAAGCATCGCCTAGTGCAATACATTCTTGCATAGAAGCAGGAAATATCTTATTACCCGTCCTTACCTCCTCTGTTGGATTTAATAATAAGACCTTTTTATTCTCTGCATCTACTACCCCAATAAAATTTTCATGATCTTGATGAACTGTTACAAATCTCATAATTATCACCTCAAAATGAATTCATTACTACTATAATAATAGAATAAACAGAACAATCTAACAAATCAAAAGCACCCTTGGCAATGGGTGCTTTTTAACTATTTTTAAAGGTTTCGATAAATTGAATCACCGCTGGCCCCAGAAGAACGATGAAAAGACTAGGAAAAATAAAAAGAACTAATGGGAAAAGCATTTTTATTGGAGCTTTCATGGCTGTTTCTTCTGCCCGTTGCTTTCTTTGTTCCCTAACTTCATTGGCAATGACTCTCAACACTTGGACCATCCCTATTCCAAGCTTTTCCGCCTGCAGAACACTGCCTATAAATGCTTTTATTTCATCTACCTCAAGTCTTTCTTTGATTCCCGATAAAGCCTCTCTTCGAGTTTTGCCCAATCGAATTTCCTCCAAACAGCGGTGTAACTCCATAGCGAGAGGACCTTCCTTTTTTGCAACCACTTTTGTTATCGCGGCATCAAACCCGAGCCCTGCTTCAAGACTAACCGTCAAAAGATCTAAAATATCCGGAAATTCTCTTAATGCCATATGGTTCCTAGTCTTTGTTTTTTGCTTTAAATAGAAATGGGGGGCAAAAAAACCAATCAGGATTCCAAAAAGAATAAAGACTATAACTATACCTTTTCCAGCATCTAGTAGAGCACCATAACCAAAAAAGATAAGTGGGAGGACAACAATGGAAATCATTTGAATTAATCGGAAGTCAACAGCCGTCATGCCAAAGGGACTACCTGCCATTTGAACCTTCTTATCAATTTTGGCTTCCTTCTCCCCTGGCATTCTCTTTTTAAAACTCTTTTTAAACTCCACAATTAAAGGCATGATAAAACGTTTATAAAAGGACTGATGTTTTTCTTCATTTATCTCAGGTTGCTTTTCTTGTTCATTATTTAAAATAAAGAAATTTAATCGTTCCTGAACCGAAACCTTTTTCTCCGTTCTTAGCAAAAAAATACCATATATACCTAAGGTAACAGTTAAATATACTAATAGGTAAATCATCTCCTACACCTCTATAGTAGTGATTTTTTTAATTAAAATAAACCCGATAATACCTGAAATGACCCCGGCACCTACCATAGCTAAGCCAATTGGATGACGAAATAGTCCACCAATATAATCCGGTTGGATTAAGTAAAGAAGAAATCCTAGAATAACTGGTAATAATGCAATAACATAACCAGATAATTTCCCCTGTGCTGTAAGCGTTGTAATTTGTCTTTGTATTTTAGTGCGATCGCGAATGGTTTCAATAATCTTATCGAGCACAGTAGCTAGATTGCCTCCAACCTGACGTTGAATCAAAATTGCCTGGATCATTAAATCTAAGTCCTCACTTGGCATTCGCTCGTTTAGATCATTAAGTGCATCTTCAATGCCTTTCCCATATTGCATTTCCTTTAATACATACTCCATTTCTTCCTTAATTGGAGAAGACGCTTCCTCTGCCACCGACTTTAATGCCTGTGGGAAGCTAAAGCCTGCTCTCAAACTACCTACAATCGTGGTAATCATATCAGCAAGACCTTCATTGAACTTTGTTACTCTTTCCCGCTGTTTCTTTTTTATATACCATTTGGGCATTAAGAAACCTATTACACTGCCAATAGGGAGAAATATCCAATTATCCATTACCAAGTAAAATACCCCACCAATAAGAATTGTTAAAATCCATTGGAAGAGAATGTATTCTTCTGGTTTTAACGGCAGTCCAGCTTGAGCTATTTTTATTTCAAGCCGATTGTTTTTTTCCTTGGAAAGAACCTTCTTTTGAACTCTATCTTTTATTACTTGAATAAAAGATATTTGTTTACCTTGCACTTTCTTCTGACTTATCTTTTCTTCCTCAATAGATAGGTAATGCTGCATTCGACTTTCCAGTATATTTTCTGAGCGAAAAAACAATCTGAGTATCAACCAAAAGAATAAAATAGATGTTAAAAAAAAGAAAAGTATGACCAGGGCTATCATTTTCGCCACTCCTCTTGATCAATAAACACTGATGCTGGAATATGAATACCAGAGGCCTCCAGTCGCTCATAAAATTTCGGTCTTACCCCCGTTGGAACAAGCCTGCCGATAATCTTTCCTTCAGGGTTCAAACCTTCTTGTTGAAAGGTAAAAATATCTTGAAGGACAATGATATCTCCTTCCATTCCTTGTACTTCTGTTATATTAGTAATTTTTCTCGTACCATCTTTTAAACGAGATTGTTGGATAATAACGTCAATAGCACCTGCTATTTGTTCCCTAATCGCTTTAACAGGCAGGTCCACACCAGCTAATAGAACCATTGTTTCAAGCCTGGAAATCATATCCCTAGGGCTGTTTGAGTGGCCAGTAGCTAGTGACCCATCATGTCCCGTATTCATGGCTTGGAGCATATCTAGGGCCTCTCCACCACGGACCTCACCAATTATGACTCTGTCGGGCCTCATCCTTAATGAGTTCCTAACTAGGTCACGAATGGAGATTGATCCTTTTCCTTCAATATTAGGCGGACGGGATTCTAAAGATACCACATGCTCTTGTCCTAATTGAATTTCGGCTGCATCCTCAATTGTGACGATTCTTTCATCCTCTGGAATAAAATTGGACAAAACATTGAGTGTCGTTGTTTTACCTGAACCTGTTCCACCACTTACAAACATATTTAGCCTTGCTTTTACGCACGCATCAAGGAAAATCGCCATTTCCTCTGTAACTGTTCCGAAGTTGATTAAGTCTTCAATCTGGTAAGGATCCTTTGAGAACTTACGAATTGTAATCGTTGGTCCATTTAATGCTAAAGGGGGAATGATGGCATTTACACGAGAGCCATCTGGAAGTCTGGCATCCACCATTGGTGAGCTTTCATCAATTCTTCGACCGAGTGGAGCAACAATTTTTTCGATTACACTCATCACATGTTCATTATCACGAAATTGTACCGGTGTTAGAACTAGCTTCCCTTTCCGCTCACAATACACTTGATTAGGTCCATTTACCATTACCTCGGAGACGTCCTCATCCAAAAGAAGTGGATTTATCGGCCCAAAGCCTGTTAAATCATTGATTAGTTCACTAACCACTTTTTTTCTATCAATCTGACCACGAAAATCCTCGTCATCTTTAATAATTTCTACAGCCATACCATCTAGTTGTGGAATGATTTCTTCAATTTCCTGTTCTTTTAACTCATGTAATATCTTTTTATGGAGAACATTCTTTAGCTCCTGGCTTTTGTCTAGTTGACGAACTTTTACGGTCTCTTTTTTACTTTCTTTCTTCGTATCTTTCGATTTTTGTTCCCTGAAGACTTGTCTAACCTCTAACATTGGTGAAGGAGTCGAATTTTCAAGTGGAGAATCAATTAATATTGACTCCTTAACGAATTGATTGTTCTTTTCTTGGATTCGATTTAATAGACCCATTCAATCAACCCCCTTACGATCGTTTCTTTAAAAACCATTTGGATATTGGATGATTTTTTTTCGTTTTCTGAGTAATTACACTATTCGAGCTTGATAATGACTCAGCCATTTTGAATACGCCTTTTGCAACCTCAGATTTCGCATGTTTAATGACAAATGGAACACCAAGATTAATGGATTGCGAACAAATCTGAAAGTCATTAGGAATATAAATTGGGTTTTCTGCAGCCAATATTTTTGCTGCATCCTCTGCATTTATGACACTTTCCATATTTGCTCTATTTATAATGATTCTTACCCTGTCTTTAAGAACAAGGATGTCGAGCGTTTCTAAGAAAAGCTTGGTGTTTTTTAATGATGCCATTTCCAAGTTTGTTACCACCAAGATTTGATCCGCCTTCTCAATAAAACGTATAGATTGTTCATTTAAGCCCACCGGTGTATCGACCACAACATAATCATGACCAGTTAAAAGAAGATCTACTATTTTATTGGCTGCTTCATTTGTAACTAAGTCCGCAAATTCCGGTCTTTCTGGTGCAGACAGAACGTTCACTCCACTGTTATGAACGGCCAAATAATTGCTGAGGCTATGTTCATCAATAGATTCGATTCCTTCTAAGACTTCTTTAACAGTAAGAGAAAATTTTAAATCCATCGCTAAGTTTACATCGCCAAATTGAAAATCCCCATCCAAAATAGCAACAGAGACATTTTTCTTCCTTAGTGCTACTGCTAAATTTACGGTTAGTGTGGTACGACCAATCCCGCCTTTTGCACTGCAAACAGCAATCATTTTACCAAGCTGTGGATTCATATTTTGTTCTGCAGACTGCATATTATCGTGGCTTGTCATGAATCGTCACCTTCCATTACTTATTGATTTGCCTTTGTGTTCGTACCTTCATCCATTAACGGCCGTTTATTTAGAATGAAATGAATCTTACCTTCTTCCGAAGCATTGACTAGTTTTAGCGCATCCTCGGGTTTTAGTTCTAATGTGACTGAGCTGTATTCCGTATACGGCTCCTTTGTCTGTTCAGGCGTCTGCATTTTTCTACCCACGGCTAATACCCTTGCTTTTTCTAGCAAAATTACTGATTGAGGGATTGGTTGATTGGTAGCGTCTTTTACTGCTTTTGTGAAAACTACATCCACTTCATCCTCCGGCTCTATTAAATTAGAGACAGACTGATTTATATTAACCCCTACAGTTACAGCACGGTACCCTTCCATGACTTTCCGGGATACATAAACACCCTCTTCTTTCTCCGATCCAAGGCGATGGGATAAAATTGGCTCCCCTTTTTCAATCATTGCCATGGCTAGTTTTCCTTCTGCTTCCGACAAAGATTTTATTGTTTGAGGTAGTACATCTTTTGCCGGTTTTTTTACGACTTCTAATTTTTCTACACTTATTTTTTCATTTTTATCGATTTTCTCTTTTGCCACTACAACGTCGACCATTTCAACTGTAGAGACCTTTTGTGTATTCATTTGCTTCGTATATTGAAAAAATAAAAATGTTGTAATCATCCCCATCACAAGTGATAGCAGTAATATCATTTTTGACTTCAATTCGCATCACCTACTCCGTTAATCGTATGCTGTATGCTCCCCGGTCCAAAGCACCCACATCAAACGTCCCTGCTCCAGCCCTTTTTATAAAAACTCCCTTTATAGAGGTATCTGTCGAACTCATTGGATCTGTAATATAAAAATAGGCAAAACCCGTTATTTTTACACTTTTTAATTGATTACTATCAAAGCTATAAGGTTTATAAACCGGTACAAGCAGAATTCTAGAACAACTACGTAAACTGTAATCACCAGGTGGCTGTGTACAGCCATTTACCCGTTCATTTATTGCTGATCTTGTACTCCCTGCTATATTCCCTGTTTGCGTGTCAACGACATCGCCTATCTTTAGAAGCTCTGAATATCCGTATCGTAAGTTTTGTTCATAGGTTTTTGCTCCTGGACCACTAAGTGCCAAGATGCCAAAATTCCCTGATGAAACTCCTGAGGAGTCAACTTTTAATTGGTATGTTTGGTAATATTCCAGAACAACGCTTTCGTCAATCCCTAATGGAGCGGCACCTACTGCTTTCCCTATCGCTCCCAAGCTTGCTGCAGCTCTGGATGTGACGTCTGTTTTTTCAAAACCAAATAATTTCATAAACGTTAGACTAACTGGTTTTGTTAACCGTATGGTAATTTTATCTCCCATGTTAATATCAAGATTTGTTAACGTACTAGTTGCTTGGTGAGAATCTAAGATGTATTGAACCGTACTAGTAACTTTTTGTTCTGTATTTGGCAACTCCTGCGCCCCTGAGAGAACGGCTGCATTTGCAACCTTTTGCAGCTTTGTTTTTTCCATATAAATTAGGCTTCCATCTATAGCCAGTCCTGCCATGCATAGGATCGTCATTAAAGAGATTGCACCCAAAATAAGAACATTCCCTTTTTCATCCTTTAGTAATCTACTTATAAATTTTCGCATAATATTTCCCTCACTCTACGCGAATCGTTGAACTTGTTTCGATGGCAAAATTAGAGGGGAAGAACTTAGAAATCAAAGGAGTCAAAAAGGTCATCGGATAACTTAGCTTTACTGTTACATAGTCTCCCGAACGTCTGACTGTATCCGCTGGAGTAATCGTCACCTGTAATTTTGTCTGATCCCCTAAATGAACATATTGGTGGGCGAAAGTTGAAATGTCTGCATCCTTCTTTCCAAGACCACCTAGCCTAACCGTTTCCTGCGCAGCCATTTGTAAATGCGCATAAGAATAGATCACTCTACCAAAATCAAGAATCCCTACTAAAATCAATAAAAAAATAGGAATGATAAGCGCTGTTTCCACCAACGATTGGCCCCGCTCATCCTTTTTCATAGAGATAATACTCCTGGAAAATAAGCTTGATAGATGGCACCTGCAGCGATTGCTACCCCGTAAGGAAGAGTTGTTTTCATGGAATTACTATCTTCTATTAGCGAAAGCCTCATGCCATGTCGTAGGCCATGAATCATGTACAGGAATCTCTTTAACAATCCTTTACGATAAAAGAGAAAAATAATGGCCATGATTCCACCCGCTAGCGCCATATATAAAGATGCCATTAAAACAAAACTAATACCCTTTAACCCACCAATCACAGCAAGTAGTTTGATATCTCCTGCCCCCATTCCTCCAAGTAGATAGGGAATAAATAATATTCCTAAACCTACAGCTGTGCCAAGAAAAGCTTCCGTTAATCCGTGCCATCCTCCGGTAATGGCGTGAAAAATCAATGCTATGATTAAAAAAGGAAATAAGACCGCATTATAAATCTTCCGTTCCTTGATGTCTGTAATAACGCATATAGATAAAAGAATGATTAATAAATAATTACTCCACACCTTGATTCTCTCCTCTCCTAAAGGATTTCATCTTTTTGAAAGAAAATAGCCTCACGTTTTGAGAGAACGCAAGGCTATGTAGAACATCAAGCTTAGAAATATATTAATTAGTGCCGCCAGTTGTATCAGCAGCGTCTGCTCCTGCGCCTGCAATGGCATCTTTAGCATTATTAAATAAAGTTTCAATTTGAGAACGCATTGCGATCAAAACTGCCACTACTCCAACAGCGATTAAACCTAATACTAAACCATACTCAGTCATACCTTGTCCTTGTTCTTCTGTTAATAAAGCTTTCATTTTTTTCATCATTTGTAAAAACCCCTTTTCAATTTATAGTTAAATAGTTTCCGATTTTTGTTTCCGTTTTTTGAATCATGCCTGCTGGCAATTCTAATACTGACTTTGCTCTTTTGTGATACTTTCCTACTGTTGCAGGCTTTACCGTTTCGTCCAGGCCTACAATTTCAAAATCTTCACTTAAGTAAAGGACATCGATGGAATAATTCATGAAGAATGTGTGAATGGATTGGCAGGGTTGGATTAACAAGCCGTGTCCTGCTGGTAAACTTTTCGAAAACATCAGCCCTTTTAATCTTTTAAAAAAGGTATCAGCTGTTGATAGATTGTTTGCCAGTTCCGCTCCGTTTGACAGATTCACGACTTTCACTTATTTCACCTCCGAATAAAAGAAATAACCCCGCCTTTACCGAAAGGGGGGTTAGTAAAATAGACTGACTAAATAGACATAGAAAACCTATGAGTAAATAGTAGTACTAATATGAAACACCCTGTTCTTTCGGTAACTGGCTGGCGTAGTGCAAAAGCACCTTAGCCCCTGTAGCTTTGCGTCACTGATTTTCATCAGCTTTGCCTTTATCGAGAATCAGTGTATGCTTGTCCGACTGATCTCTTACTCACATAATAGAACTTTTTCACCTTAGAGAATATCCTACTAAAATACTATTTTACATTGAAGTTTATAGTTATTTTTTCCTATTTTCGACTAATACCCTTATAAAATCGACATGAAATGCGTATATCATCCTCAATTTACCTCAGTTGCCAATTTATTTAGGCGAATCATTCACCATACAATCGCCCAGACATATAATTTATAGATACCAATAAAAAAGGATGTTGATCATGCCAGCCATCGTTGGAGTTGCACAGGTTATTACCCTTGGAAGCAGTTCAGTTTTCCATATTGGCGATGTGTATAAAATTATGCCTTTATCTACGGCCAAAACTTTCTCTGGAGCTGGTTCCTTTAACACAGGGGAGAGTTTACGTCTCAACAACAACTTGAGTTCCACAAATACATCGGACCAAGATGGAATCGATCAACCAATTACCCTCAACGCATAAAAAATGGGTGGTCTAAAATGAATTACTATATTCAGCAGTCAATTCAAATAAATTTTATAAGAATTGGAAGTATTTCCAATTCTTCTGTTATGCAAATTGGAAGTGCTGGAATAATAAAACCTTCAGCATACCTATATAATACCGGTGGATTTACAGAGCCAGCACCCAAGCCAATAAAAGCTATAGGAAGCTTAGTGGGTACACCAGCCGTTCCGTTACAGGCAGCTGTTAGAAAGCAAGACAACGCAGACGGAGACAAATAAACCTTTCATCTATCTTTTTGGTTCTTCGATACTATCTATAGTGAGGTGATTTCATGTATCAGGATTATTCTCAATACCTTCAATGGCTGCAAATGTATATTCAAGCACAGGAAAAGAGAATCGTTACCTTGGAGGCTACTGTTCAAAAAATGCAAGAAGAAATGAAGCAAATAAAGGAGAAGCATCCTATTCGAGTCGATAAAATTGAATATAAATTTGATCAATTGAAGGTAGAAACTCTTGAAGGAACATTAAACATCGGCCTGAATCCTTCTGACTTATCTGGGATTGAAGACTTTGCAGTTCAAAATCAGCAAATGAACGTCCCACCTCCACCGAAGGATCAAATGCAGCGATCCATGAAAATCGAAGAAGCGATATACAGATACCTTGAGACTGATTTACCTTCAATAGTAGAAGCCACCCAAAGAGAATTAGATGTTCCACCGAATGAAGCTTATTTATCCTTTATCAAGCAAGATATAACGAAGCAACTTCCTAACCGAATTGAACATCATTTAAAAGCTAATCTACAAAACCAGCGATCATCAGAACATACAAATGTTGATGACTTAATCATTGAAGCAATTAAGCAGGAGATTAAGAATGGAGTATCCGTGTTTTTTACTAACCTGCCAGAACACGTGAAAGGGATGAAACCGGAATGAACTTTGAAGTCTATAATCGTGAGCTAATCGTCCAAAATATAAAAATTATTGGGGTAGCCAGCTCATCATTAGTCTTGGTAGGCGATACGGAATCGATTCAATTAGCATCAACTTTTGATACACCTGCTGAATCCTTGATTATCGGTCCCTTTGTACCACTGCAATCGGACGTGACTTGATTATGCTAGCTAGAACATCTTGTGTCGATGCAATTAATATAGACATCGTCTCGTTTGCTTCTATCCTCCAGCTAGGAGATTCCTGTATAATTAATGGATTTTCTAAAGCACTCGCTGTACAAAGGGAAACAGAGCAGTTTTATGGAAATGAAGGGGATCTTTTTTCCTATCCTGTCTTTTCCGAACCAATTCCTTTCGAGTCAATTAGCGAGGACGTCTCATTTTCTCACCAACACTTAAACCCAGTTATTAAGGTTCATAACATTGACATCATCGCTATTTCATCCTCCTCGCTTTTACATGTAGGTAACAGCAAAGATGTTTCAATGGAGGTACGGGTAAAGCATATCAGACAGCTTCTTCCTGTTCCTAGAGAAGAAGATCAAGAACAAGGACAATGATCCACGCATAGGTTAAATATTATATGGAATCAGTCAATGAAAAGGATGTTTTAGATGCCAGCGATTATCGGTCCAGTACAAATCGTTAACGTAGGCGGGGGAATTGTGCAATTTGGGGATGCTTTATATATTTCACCGAAAAGCGGGTCCAAAACAAATGCCGGTTCAGGAGCATTTAATACTGGGGGATTCATTATAACAAATAATGGATTAAGCGGTACGAATGTTCTTGATACAAACCTTATCGACCAGCCTATAGCGGGTAATAATTAAAAAATGAGGATGACTTAATGTCAGCCTCATTTTTTAATTAACTTTATTTATTAACCTTTAAAATATGGGCTCCATCAAAGAAAAATAAATATCTTTCTACAACATTTCTTTTCCAAATCTGTTCAATCGCCCTTGTATATAAATTAATTTGCAGCTTGTAACGATCTTCAAGGATGGGGCTTGCCTGTGAAAAACCACCTTTATACCTGTCTGTAATTCCATCTGATTTATAATCAATTAGTACCAAGCCATTTTCATCTTCAAGGATGCAATCAATAATTCCTTGTACAAAAACAGCTTCCTCTGAATCTTTCCAATTTGGATAAACTTCATTTGCAGGCAGTGAGAGTGTGAACGGGATTTCCCTATGAATAGCTTTCGCATGAAAATACCTTTGTCCCAGTTCTGAATGAAAAAACTGAACAATTAATTTGCCATCAATTACCTCCGCTTGCTCCGGGGATAGCAACTCATTATTTACCATCCATTCAAGTTGTTCCTTTATGGATTCCTCACTAATAGGTCTTGATAGGTCCACATGCTGCATCACCATATGCATGGCTGTCCCCCGCTCAGCAGGGCTTAACTGTTTTTCCTGCATAAACTTAGGTCGCTTTGAGATGGTCTTCTTAAAATGTCGAACAAGTTCTGTACCGCTATGTTCATCCGCTATTTCCCTGCTGCGCTTGATTTCAGAAACCGATTGCTTTGAGCGATGGATCGCTGCGCTTGGATAAGAATATTCCCAAGTTAATCGGTCTTGTATTTCCTCAGCAAAAAGGGATTCTACTGGTACTGGTTCTGCCTTTTGTACCATCTCCATAAAGTGGTCTTGTTCCAGTTCAAGTGTTAATTCCTGTTTTTTAATTTCTTCCGCATTTAGTAATGAAATGTTCCATGAAGAAGGATGATTGGTAATTTCTGATGGAACTAGTATATTGACTTCACCTCTAGTTCGCAATTCACTGCAGTCTTGATGACGAATAAGTGCAGGACCAATCCAATCGATGTAGCTGTTTGCTGATGCCCTTTCATAATCCTTTAACAGCCATTTTGTATTAGAGGAGACATCATTCCACTGATCGATTTTTTTTAAGGCATCCTTTAAGGTAGCCGTTGCATATAGCTTCTCTTTTGCCCTTGTCATTGCCACGTATAATACACGCATTTCCTCGGCGAGCATTTCCATTTTCTTCTTTCGCTTAAAAGCAATTTGTGGCAGTGATGGATACGATATCCGTTTCTTTATATTGACATACTTTGCAGCAAATCCATATTCTTTATCTAGCATGTATGGTTTACGAATATCGGACAAATTAAATTGTCTTGCCATTCCTGCCATAAACACAACTGGAAATTCGAGCCCTTTACTGCTATGGATGGTCATAATCCTCACAACATCCTCCTGCTCACCTAACGCTCTGGCAGCACCTAAATCATTCCCTCGTTCAATCATTCGTTCAATAAAACGTAAAAAGCGGAATAACCCACGAAAGGAGGTTTGTTCATATTGCCGCGCTCTGTCATAAAGAGCTCGTAAATTTGCTTGGCGCTGTTTTCCACCCGGCAAACCGCCGACAAAATCATAGAACTGAGTATCACGGTATAACTGCCAAATTAACTCCGACAGTGAACCTCGTCTTGCCATTGAACGCCATTCTGTTAGTGCATCATAAAAGCGTCGGACTTTTTCATAAAAAGTTTCAGTTGCCTCGTCAGGCTTGCTATGACAAAAAGTGGTAACAGCATCCCAAAAAGACCCCTTTTTCTGGTGAATGCGAATTTTAGCAAGTTCCTCTTCATTTAGACCGACGATAGGTGAACGCAGCACGGATGCAATCGGGATATCCTGGGAAGGATTATCAATCACTCGGAGCAAGGACATCATAATCGCAACTTCGGTTGCCTCAAAATAGCCTGTGGATAAATTGGCATAGATTGGAATGCCTTGCTGCTTAAATTCCTCCATGATTTGCGGTGCCCATGTCATCGATCTTAGCAGGATGACAATGTCTCGGTACATTAACGGACGGTTCGTCTTTGTTTTCGTATTATAAACAGGTGAACCCTGTTGGACTAATTCTTTAATCTTAGCAGCCATTACTCTAGCTTCAAGCTGAGATTGTTCAAGTTCTGCTGCATCAAATCCGGCCTGGGCCATTTCAGCCACTGCTTCTGTTTCCTCAGGCGTTTCTTGTAATTCAGCATTTTGATCGATAAGAATTAGCTCTACAGGAAATGGTTCATCATCTGGATATGGTGCTCCATTACGCAGTTCTGCTGCTTCATCGTATTCGATTTCACCAACTCTTACACCCATGATTTGTTTGAATAAATAATTGGTCGCCTCGAGAATTTCTTTTCTGCTCCTAAAAATTTCTTGCCAAATCGATTCGCAATCCTGTTGATTCACCAGTAACAGTAAAACGATTATACTTACCTAAAAACAGGTTTGGCTCTGCCAACCGGAACCGGTAGATGGACTGTTTCACATCCCCGACCATGAACAGGTTGCCAAATTGCTCCTCATCCTTCGTCACCAGCTTCAGTATTGTTTCTTGCACCATATTTGTGTCCTGATACTCATCACAGTAGACTTCTTTAAAATGTCTCCTGTATGCAAGTGCTGCCTCTGAAGGTTGAAATTCACCTGCACCGAAATTTTCTCCTGTTAAAATTTGCAAACAAAAATGCTCGAGATCGGCGTAGTCCACTAGTCCTTTTTCCCTCTTTGCTTTTTCAAACCGCTCAGCAAAGTCTTTTACAAGATAGACAAGTGTTTCAATTAACGGTTTCATTTCTTCCATATCTCGCAAGAAACCATCTGGCTTACGTGAAAAGAGTTCTTCACCAATATCTTGAATTTTCTTCTTTGCTTTTTCACGCAGTTTTTGGGCCTTCTCTGCTAATTCCTTATCAAAGTGATCACCCTTCACTGGCTTTGCACGTGAAAAGGACCAGGTTTGCATGGCCTGATACAATGTCTCCCAAGAATCTTCTTTCGCTTTTATTAGTGTATCAATTACATGCAGATCCTCTAAAAAATTCTCCGCCCTAGGTGCTGGTCCATTCGGTAGCTTGGTAATTTCTAAGCCCCGCTTTATCATTTCCTTTGCAGCTTCCAATTGCAATTCAATATCAAAAAGAAGCGCCTGGACAAATGGAAGGTCTTCAATGTTTGTTGTCGGAACAACGTTATACATATCAACAATAGATTGTAAATATTGCTCTGGTATCGGATTTGAACGGGCAAAATCATAAATCGATCGCACAATATCCTGCAGTGCATCGTCGCTTCGATCACTCGTAAACGAATCAACTAGGTTAAAAAAGGCTTCGTTATCTGGTTTACCGTATTCTATTTCAAAAAGCTCGTCCATTACTTCATCTCTAATTAACTGTGCTTCGGTTTCATCTGCGATTCGAAACCCGGGGTCCACATCAATCAAGTAATAATACTTCCGGATAACCTCCATACAAAATGAGTGAAGAGTGGAAATGGAGGCTTTATTTAGTAAGCTGAGCTGCTTTCGTAAGTGCCGGGAACCAGGATCCGCATCAATCGCTTTTTCTAACGCTTCTCCAATTCGATGCCTCATCTCTGCAGCGGAAGCATTCGTAAACGTCACCACTAATAATTCATCCACGTTGATCGGATCATCGGTTGAAAGAATCTTTTGAATGATTCTTTCAACAAGGACTGCCGTTTTTCCTGATCCGGCCGCAGCTGCTACGAGAATATCTTTATTCCTAGCCATAATCGCTTTCCACTGATCTTCTGTCCAAGTAGCCTCTGAAGGTTTCGGCGGGATGAAAGAATTACTCATTTCCACTCAACTCCTCTCGAATTAAATCAAGTACCTTTTCATTTGATAACGGTGTAATCACACGGTAAGGGCTACTCTCAATTCCTTCATCTAATTGACAAACAGATTTATAAGGACAGAAGGTACAAGCCTTTTTGTCCTTCTGCTTATAAGGAGAAATCTCTACATGTCCATCGACGATAGCGTTCCCCGATTTCTGATACAGCGTCCTTACATAATTTCTTAAATCATTAAAATGCTCCATGCTAGCAACTTTTGAACGCTTGGTTAAGTTACCATCCTTCTTAAATCCAGCAGAAATAATGTGCGAATCACCTGACTCAAGCGTTTGGTCCATGAGTTTGATTACACTTTGATCACTTAACAATAAACCATTCATCTTAAATTTCTTCATTATTTCTGCTTCGATTTCATCCATCGTCAACAATTTTGTGGAGTTAATCAGCGGATTATGAACGTGAAAATAAAGGACACCTGCAGGACTTGCCTCCATCTCGACTAATTCCTTTGAGTAGGTCATTACAATATCTAAATAGGTGATCATTTGCAGAGAGAGACCATAATATACATCACTTAAATGAACGTCTTTTTCACTTGATTTATAATCAATTACCCTTAAGAACACATTATCGTCTTCACTCTTTGCTTGATCAACCCTATCAATTCGCCCTGCTAACTCCATTCGCTTTCCATTTTTCAACGGAAAACTTAATGGCGGCAACTCCGCATTTGCTCCAAATCCCAATTCTAATCCGATTGGGGAGAATCCACTTACTTTTGCGTGCTCACTTAACACAAGTGAAGCACGGGTAATAATTTGCTCTAATTTACGCTTGATATAATGATGCCTCTCGGAACTCAACAAAATCTCGTTTTGTAATTTTGGAGCTATGGCATTGACTGCTTCTTTGGATAATTCCTCACATTGCACTTTCGTTAACTGCGCCCATGAAATGTTTTGTGTATTAACTGTATCAGAAATATATTTTATAGCCGCATGAAATAACTCTCCTATATCAGGCGCTTCTAAGCGGAAAATTTTTCTTTCTCGAAGCCTCAAACCATGCTGAACAAAATGAGTAAAAGCACAGCTATTAAACAATTCCATTCTCGAAACACTCGCCTGAATGGTATCACCGTATAATTCGTCTGCCACCTGTTTAGAAAGCTGAACCGTTTGGTTCGTATAAAAAAGGCTCGAAAACACTTTTGTTGCCTTTTCCTTTCCCGGACTTTCTAAATAATAGTTATACACATCCCACCAGAGATTTGAAATTGGATAATTTCGTTTGTTCAGCTGAAGTTGGGAGGTCAAATAAGATAATGTTGTGGTAAAGTTTGTAATAAAGCTTAACTGCCCCTCTTCAGGCAATTCCGCTGGGTCTGAAACATAATAATGTTCTCTCGCCTCAGGAAACATATCTTTTATCCTCTTGATATACGAAGAGGCAATTAAAGCTTTCCCCTCATCATTTGCTAATGGATAGGTTACGTAAAGCTTCTCGGCGGGTGCAGTAAAAGCTTTATAGGCTAGAAAATTCTCATCCAGCAAACGTGTTCGACTGCTTGGTGCAACGTTGATGCCTGCTGAAAGAAGCATTTCCCGGTCTTCATCTGATAGGATTCCTTCGCCTGAAATTTTCGCCGGTAATACTCCCTCATTGACGCCAACCACAAAACAGACTTTAATATCCATTAATCTTGATTTCTCTAAGTCTCCAATTAAAACTTGATCTAGTGCAGGTGGTATTAGGGAAAAATGTAAAGACTCAAATCCAGATTCTAAAATAGCAGCAAAGGACTTTAGTGAGACTGGTTCATCTCCTAAAATCTCTACATATTGATCTAATAAATCAATAACCGCGTTCCACACCTGTTCGTGCTCTCGCATTTTAACAAGATTACCCTTTTCTTCCGCTTCCACTTTCCACTTTTCAAGCTTCTCAGGAATATCTAATTCTTCTAAGAATAAATAGATGGCTTCGCAAAGCTTGCGTCCGGTATCTGCCTTCTTCAATCGCCTTGAAAGGCGGAGAATCGGTGCCGTTACCATTAGCTTTAACTCATTTAATTCCTGCTCCATTTTGCGTTCGGCATCGGTTTGTCCATTTCCATCCAACTCTAGCCCTCTAATTCTCCGGTAACTCCAGCGATCCTTTTTCGTCCACTTACTTCCTTTAATGCCGTAAGCCAGGACATAATTTTCAAGCCTATCCATCTTCTCTCGCATTTTTACCGGATTTTCCAGTAAGGGATAGATTAATTCGGTTTTAATGACTCTGAAAATAGATTCATAGCGCCAGTATGTGTTAATCACTTCCAGCGTCGAGCGGATTAGCTCAATAAGAGGATGATTTAACATTGTCCGTTTTTGGTCAATAAAATAAGGAATCTGATAATCTTCGAATACTGGCTCAACAATTTCATGATAGTCTTGTCCGTTACGGATTAATAATGCGATGTCTCGGTAGCGGTACCCTTTTTCTCTAACTAAGCGGCGAGTTTCTCTTGCGATTCCTTCAATTTCAGCTCGGCGGTTGACCGCTTGGCAAATATTGATTTCCGTCTTCCCATAAAAAGGAATGGCCGGGCGGGCATCAAAATTCTCCTCTAAATGACGTAAGGACAGATGACTCCATTTTTTTTGCTCTTGGAGGGTAACAGGCTCCTCCATTTCTATCCCTTGAGCCCTTGCCAAATCATAAATGGAGTAACTGGTTTCACTTGATAAGCGAAACAAATCAAGCTCATCTGGTCCAGATTCTACCGAAAGGCGCTCCGTTGTCAACGCGATGGAAACCCTTTGGCAATGTTTCATCAACTCGGTCAACACACGATATTCCTGCGGGGAAAAGCTATAAAATCCATCAATATAGATTTCGGCCTCTTTCAAATAGGAAGAGCTGGATATCTTCTCTGATAGAAGACGAAAATAATCCTCCGAATCAATATATTTTCCGAATATTTCCTCTTCAAATTTTTGATAAATGATTTCTAAATCCATTAATTTGTCATTCAGGGCCATTGAACCTGAGGTTTCTCCTGCTCCAACCTGTTTTGGGGCTTGCATTAGTTCCTCGGGACTAATGCAATACCTCTTAAATTCGATAATCATTTGCTCTACTTGCTGAACGAATCCAGTCTTATCTGCAGCCCTTTGAAAAAGCTTCAATTGATCCTTCTGCTCATCAATTATTTTGCGGATTAACATGTTAATTCCGACATTACTTAAATGCACCCGGCTTATTCCGCCTGTTTCCTGAAGAATTCGCCATGCTAACCTAGAAAAGCTAAATACTTGTGCCCGAATCATTCCTCCAAGCTTTAGGTCAGTAGCCAAGCGGTATTCAGATAAGAATGTCATCTGATCAGGAACAATATATAAAATGGGAGTACCCTCTGGTTGATTGATCAGCCGATTACGAATTTCATCAAGAAGCATGGATGTTTTGCCGCTTCCTGATCGTCCAATTACCATTCTTAATGACATATGCCAACCTCACTTCCTATAAACTGTCAAAAACTCTATCTTTCATTTTAACATAAAAAGCAGTACAAATGTTTGTATCTGTTTACTGTGATTAAAACCATAATTGGTATTTTTCCGCAAAAAAAACACGATTTTACCAATCGTGCCTGTCCTGCTCTAAAATATTAAAAATGGACGTCCATTTCATTTAATGGCCAGTAGCGTAAATCTACTTTCCCAACCACCTGTGTTGCGGAGATAAAGCCGAATTGGCGGCTGTCCCAGCTTCCAAGTCGATTATCACCCAGTACGAATAATTTCCCTTCAGGCACTATATTTTCGCCTGTTATTTCTTTCAAACTAAAATCGCCTGTTATTTTTAAACCAGGTGACTTCTGTTTGTAAACATCTAAAAATGGCTCTTCATATTTATGCCCATTAATATATAATTGATCATTACGATATTCTAGTTTATCACCTGGAAGCCCAATAATTCTTTTAACAAAATCTTCTTTTGCATTTGCGTGAAAAACGATGACGTCAAAGCGATTCAATTCCCCCACTTGATAGCCAAGTTTATTCACTACAAGTTTGTTTCCATCCTGTAGGGTTGGCATCATTGATTCGCCTTCCACAATATAGTTGGAGAAGAAAAATGTCCGAATAAAAGCAAAAATAATAATACCTATTGCAAACGCCTTAACCCATTCCATTCCTTCCTTTTTCCATTCAATCTTCATTGTAACTCCTCCTTTTCTCCAGCTCTTTGTCTCTATATAATTCTTCATTATGGTCAGTTTCTGTACTCTTATTCAATCTAAGTTCAATTCTTTTTCCTATATACCAAAGAATGAAAATAACAAGAAATACTATGACCGTGCGAAAAGGTTTAGTTATTAATGAATGAATATCATATCCTATAAAACTTATCGTGAAGATCATCACCATTTTACCAATGCAAACAGCAAGCATATATTGGGCAGTGCTAATTTTTGAAAGACCAGCGACAATATTGACAACTGCCGATGGTGTAAATGGAAAGCATAGGAGTAAAAAAAGCGGACCAAAACCGTGGCGCTCCACCCAATCCATGAGCGTACGAACCTTCGGGTGCTTCGGCAAAAAAGATAATAATCTTCTTTGCCCATATTTCCTAACTAGCAAAAAAACCAGTAGTGCCCCGATACAAGTTCCAATCCATGAATATAAAAAACCTAACCACAGTCCGAATGCACTTGCATTAGCCATTACAAATAGGAATAATGGGAGAAACGGAAGAAATGCTTCAATAATGGTTAGCAAGATGCCAGGTAATGGACCGAGGGCTCGATATTCCCGTATTAGACTCATAATATTTTCAAGCGTAAACCATGCTTTTAATGCATCAAAGTCCATCCCATTTCTCCTTTATTTTTTGTCCTATTCATTTTGTACTAGAGAAATTTCACTGTGTAATGAATTGATGAAGAGCTTCTTTATTCTTTTCGACATCAATATCTAAAACAGCACCTTCTCCTTTAATTCTTGGCTCTGTAAAACTGTCTTCCACTGGGATTCGTAGGGTAGCTACATTTCCTCTTTTATCTGAAAAGAAATCCTTTGCCATAAATAACATATCAGATGTGTCCATATTAGTTTTCACATACGGTGTAACAACCCCAATAAGTTTGGGTAATTTCGTAATGGTTTGAAAACCACTCAACTGGTCTCCAATTGCCTTTACTACCTTTTGTTGACGTTCGACCCGTCCAAAATCGCCTACAGCATCATGACGGAAGCGAACATATCCAAGCAATTGTGTACCATTCAATCTTTGTAGGCCTGGCTCAATCGTCATATAAATATTACCAGACATCTTCTTCTCCACGTCTATTTCTATTCCATTTGGAAATGCTTCATCAATCAACTGGACAAAACCTTGAAAATCAACAATAGCATAGTATTGTAAATCAATATCAAAGTTCTGCTTAATCGTTTGTCTCATTAACTCTGGACCCCCACGTGCGAAAGCCGAATTAATTTTATGTTTCCCATGACCAGGAATTTCTACGTAACTATCCCTCATAATGGATGTTAGTTTGAAGGTCCCTTTGTCCTCGTTGTAATGTGCAATCATAATGGTATCTGCCCGGGATTTTTCTTTCCCTCTGGCATCACTTCCAAGCAATAAAATATTCGTATCACCATACTGATCCTTTTGTCCTTCAAATGTATAGATTTCTTCCGTATCTGTATTGTCCTTATTTATTTTCTTTAATGATTGATTTACTCCTTGTTTAAATTGAAAATAGGCATAACCAGCTCCTGCTCCAATTAAAAGTAAGAATACAAGCAAAATGGACGTCCATCTTCTCTTTTTCTTATGTTGATGTTGATGTTTATCAGCTCTCATTCGTTTTTACCACCCATTCGTCCCTGTTTTATCTTCACCTATATATGACTGGTATTTCTTTTTAAAGGTTTCTCCATTTAATTCATTTTCCCCTACCAGATATCCTTCTATTAATAAAAACTTTCTCATAAATCTGGGGAAATTTGCAACAAAGAAAGCTCGCCACATGACGAGCTTTGGTAAAAATAAAGTCCTATTGCTTTTAATGTTGCTTTTTCGTAAAATAATAAAGAACACTTGTTCTTATTTTGCAGAAAGGTGGAGTATCCATGACCCGAATTCCAGAGAGTGATCGTGACATTATGGAGAAAGCCATTTATTTACCGATGGTTCTGATTGTCCTAAACCGGGATTTATCTGTTGTAGAAAAAAGCCCCTTCAAATTAAAAAAACCGTATTTGGATTTGATTGAGGAAACAATGAAGGAAATTCAGCGGGAATTGGCTGAGGTAAAACAATATATGAAAAAAAATAAACTCCAAGTAATTGAAACAAAACGGGACGACGCTTTTACGATGTACATGTTTATTTACAAAGGCTATGAGGAAAACCATAATTACTTTAATCCACGAATTCGAAATAAGGTTCAAGAATTAATGGAAGCCTACTTACTAAAAAAACATCTGTCCCGTTAAAATAATGGGTAGCAACTCTTATTTCGGATTCGGAGTTTTACTATGATTCGTATATTCTCTTTGGGTTTCTGATGCCTTCCCTAATTTAGGTCTGTTTATTAAATAAAACGTCTTTTTATTCCCTTTTCTTTCTAATCTTTGAAAAAACCTCGCTTTTACATGAGAAGTTCTTTCCATCTGCTTGTTAAAAGTAACATAAGGAACATCAAAAAGAAGTGTTTGTTTATTTTGAAACAGAACTTTAGTTTTCACACCCGGTGCTGGCGAATGGTTTTCAATTTGTGATGGTGAAAACCACATACAAACAGAACTCTCGGGTGAAGCAGTAGGGAAAAAAAAGATGTCGTTACTCGGTTCAATCGCAATTGGTACTTTACGCGTGTAATTAGTTAGATCTTTAGTTGCCCTTCGTCTTGATTGGTAATCAGCTCCATAATATTCGCAGCTATGTTTGATGATTTCAAATGGTTTAAATGGAGACAAGAATTCAGCATCTGTTTCATAGATCTGAGAATATATTTTACTACCGTATTCTACTGGTTGTATAAACATGGTGGATGAATTTACCTCATATTCTTCAATTATTTTTTGCTTCAACCCATTCAGCTCCTTTAATAGTTTCTACCACATCTTACCACTTTCGACAAATAATTTATTGTTTTTTTCTGAATTGTTGCTAAATTGTTCACAAAATGTGTCAAGTAATTATTTTTCAGAAAATTATAAATAGTATTGATAATAATAAGAAAACTCCATATAATAGAAAAAAGCATCAGAGGTGATTTTCATGAATGAAAAATCATACACAGAATTAATGAAACTTGGTGCCATGAAACGCAATCAACTGAAAGAGAACTTCGTCCAGGATTTGTACATCGACATGCTTTTATCGGAAATTCAGCTAACTGTGGAAAAGGAAAAATTGTTACGCAAGATTGATTCGGCCATCGACAGTCGAGACAAACGATCATTTCTCCTTCTATCTGGACAGCTCAAGGACATTAACAAACGATTTGGAACGTAAATTAACCTTCGTGAACCGCCTGTATTGGGCGGTTTTTTGTTTTACGAAAAAGAGGCTGAAGTCACGTATGATCTTCAGCCTCAGTTTGGTTATTTATTTTTTAGTTTGATTTCGTATTCCTCTAGCTTTGAAATTCGGTCGAGCATAGAAGGATGTGTATAACGGAAAATTTTCACCAAGAAAGGTGGGTTGACTTGACTTAAACCTGAGCGACTTAACTCCTGAAAAGAAGCAATCGCAGCTTCTGGATTTTTCGTCATCTCAATCGCATATTTGTCCGCCCGTGTTTCCTGATAGCGAGAAGCAAAATTTGTAAATGGACTGGCCGCAAACATAAGCATGGATAAAATCATGAAAAATAAAGGAAGTGAACGTATATCTGCTACATCCGTTATTTTCAGTTCCTTACCCCAGCGCTTTGTTGCCCAGTTCATCAACCTATAGGTCAAATATAATCCAAGCAGCGAGAGCAGCAGATATCCCCCAATGCCAAAGTATATATGTTTTTCGACGTAATGACACATTTCATGTGCCATAATGAAGAGGATTTGGTTATCATTCAACCGATTCAAAGTAGTATCCCATAGGACAATCCTAGCATTCGAACCAATCCCCGTTACATACGCATTTAAAGAATTTGTTTTATCTGCCATATTTACTTCAAAAACATGCTGTGCGGGAATGTCTGCCTTCTCTGCTAAGGTTAAAATCTTTGTTTCTAATTCCTTATTTTTTAACGGATAAAAATCATTGTATAGTGGGTCAATAACAACTGGTTGCAGGAACATCATAAATAGGGTAAACGGTATGGACAACAACCACCCGTAGAGCCACCAGCGTTTACTGCTCTTTTTCATAAGCCAATATAAAACAGGCACAATAATCAACCATGTCCCATAATTAAGCCAAAAATCAATTAATTCATCCTTCATCCAAGAAGGGAAGGATTGAGTGGAAATATGATACGTCTTAGATAAGGTATAACTAATATAGTTTAATGGAAATGTTGCTAAGAAAGCAAAAAAGGATAACCAAATTAGATAGATCGCCGTTTGCAGAAATTTGTACTTTGAGGAGCTTTCTGCCCATCGCTTAAAAGCCTTAGAAAAGCCAAACAATAATAGTAAAAAATAAAACAGCCATTCAAAGGGTGTAGATAAAAAAAACAATAGATTTCTAATTTTTGAATACTCTTCGCTCAACATAAGCTCCCTTCCATTTAAAAAGGTAGCCGGGTCAGCTTTAGATCCTTCATATTCAAAAGGTAACTTTGTATCAGCAAAGTAAAATAAGTACCAATAAAAAAACAATCCAAACAGACAGAAGGCCAATACCGCATAGACCCCCATTTTTCTTACCATCACTTTGTCCCCCTTTGTGTACAGCCTCTCTCTATATTTAGTTTAGTTTAATCTCCTGGTTTTAGAACCATAAAAAAAGCCAGTACATGACTGGCCTACATAAGATACGAATAAAGAGTTAGAACAGCAATGGATCCAAGTACAACCACAATCACATTTGCTCCTAAAAATGCAGCAAGAAAAGCTGCAGCTGCTCCCAGGACACCATACCAAATATCTCCCTTTTGAATAAAAAGAATAGCTGGAAAAATCAATGCACCAAGAGTAGCGTATGGAACATTTTTTAAGACACCCTGAACAAATAATGGTAGCTCTTTTCCTTTAAATAAGACAAACGGCAGCATTCGAGGAATATAAGTGACTAATCCCATTCCAATAATCATCCAAATGATTTCACTTTTCATGTTGTACACCTCGATGCTTATTTTTCAAAACTTCTCCTAATTCTATAAGAACTGCTGATAAAAGAGTTGATGTAACTATAGCCCATCCTTGGGCCATAAGGTGATTAATTGTGAAAATGGAGTTAAACGCCGCACCAAGTGCAGCAAGAAAAACCACTTTTACACTTTTTTTCATGGAAGGGACTAATAGACCGATAAACATGGCATAAAGTGCCACACTCATGCTTTCTTGTAGGGTTTGTGGCAGACTTGCCCCGATGAGGTGACCCACTCCAGAAAATACAACCCAGCTTGAATAAGATACGGAAATAACACCAAACATAAAACCGGTTGTAGCGGTGCCTTCTTTCGTAGCAACCACTGAAAACGTCTCGTCCGTAATGCCAAAAGAGTATATCAGTTTATTCAGTAAATGGTCTTCCTCACATTTTTCCGTTAAGGTGGTGCTCATTAAAAAGTGACGAATATTCACAATAAACGTCGTTAAAATAATTTCGAAGATCCCCGTCCCGTAAGCGATCAGACTTAATGATATATATTGCGATGCACCTGCAAATACAATGATACTCATTAAAACGGTTTCGTAAATGGATAGGCCAGAAGTTTTTGCGAGGAGCCCAAAAGTTAGTGCAATAGGAAAATAACCAATCCCGATCGTAATGCCTGCCTGGAGCCCCTTCTTAAACTCAGATGTCTCTCTCCCAATTGCCATATCTGCCAACTTAATTCCCCCAATAATCCAATTATCATATAAACATAAATTTTAGCAAATTTTCAGGTAAAATAAAAACAAAAAACATGGCGGAGGCCATGTTTATTTTCCTTTAAAAACTGGTTTTCTTTTTTCTGCAAAGGCTTGCAATGCTTCCACCCGATCTTCAGTTGGGAGCGTTACCTCATAAGCCTTCCGTTCAATTTGAAGACCTGTATGTAAATCTGTATTCATGCCATTTTTTATCGCAAACTTTGCCTGCTGTAATGCGACGGGGCCATTTGCAAGCAATTGTTCGCAAAAAGCAAAGCACTCATTCAATAAGTTTTTCCGCTCAACAACCCTTGTCAGCACCCCAGCACTCAATGCCTCTTCAGCCGTCATTCTACGGGCAGTTAGGATAAGCTCTAAAGCTTTGGCCTGACCGATTAAGCGTGGGAGCCGCTGTGTTCCACCAGCGCCAGGAATGATAGCCAAACCTGTCTCCGTTAGTCCCATTAACGCTTCTTTGGCAGCTAAGCGAAAATCACAAGCTAGCGCAAGTTCCATCCCTCCGCCAAAGGCAAAACCGTTTATCGCTGCAATAGTAGGCTGTGGTAGTTGGTCGATTGCATTAAACACCTCATTGATTTTAAACAAATTTCGTTTCACTTGCTCATCCGTTAAAGTCTTGCGTTCTTTTAAATCTGCACCAACACTAAAAGACTTTTCCCCCGCTCCAATAAAGATTACAACCCGAACATCGGGATGAATCCGAATCTCTTCGACCTTTTGCTGTAATTCTAACAGTGTTTCATAATTAAACGCATTCAATGATTCCTCACGATTAATAGTTACGATTGCAAGATGATTAGATATTTGTAGTAAAATTTGTTCCATCAGAACTCCCCCTTTATATAAATCAATTCGAAAAAGACAGGCTAAATGCCTGCCTTTTATAGAAAAAAATTTCAACTTACTTTCCAACCGATTGTGTAACTTGCGTTCTTAATGCTCGTCTTAAGATTTTCCCGGTTGTGTTTTTCGGGAGTTCTTCTAAAAACTCAATCGAAGATGGAACTTTATATTTTGCCAGGTGTTCTTTACAATATGCCAGTACTTGAGCAGCTGTCAAATCTGGATTTTTGCTGACTACATACGCACTCACTGCCTCCCCCTGGTTTGGATCAGGGATTCCAAGAACAGCTACCTCGACAACATCTGGATGGTCATAGATTACTTCTTCTACTTCACGTGGATAGACATTATAACCGCCTACAATAATTAAATCCTTTTTCCGGTCAACAATATAAAAGTATCCGTCTTCATCCATTTTTGCAATATCACCTGTATAAAGCCAACCATTTCTAATAGCAGCCGCAGATTCTTCTGGCATTTTATAATAACCCTTCATTACATTGGGACCTCGAACGATTAACTCGCCTGCTTCACCAACAGGTACATCCTCCCCAAGCTCATTCACAATTTTGTTTTCCACGTGGAGAATGGAGCAACCAATGGAACCCGGCTTGCGCGGACGATCAAGCGGGTTAAAACAAGTGACCGGTGATGCTTCGGATAAACCATACCCCTCAGAAATCAATACATTGAACTTCTGTTCAAAGTTCTTTAACAAGGCAACTGGAAGGGATGCTCCACCTGAAATGCATAAACGTAAGGATTGTAAGTCATCTGGATTTCCTTCTGGATATTGATAAAGGAAGTTGTACATAGTCGGAACACCGGCAAATACAGTAGCCTCAAAGTCTTTTATTAGCGAAAAGGTTTCTTTAGGACTAAATTTCGGTGCAATCAACAGGGTTGCTCCCGTTAATAACGGGGCATTTAAGGCAACTGTCAAACAAAAGACATGAAACATCGGGAGAACAGTTACCACTCTATCATCTTGATTCATTTTCAAATAATCCCCAACATCACTGGCATTGCTATACAAATTCTGATGGGTTAACATGGCTCCCTTAGGTTTTCCTGTTGTTCCAGACGTATAAAGAATAATAGCTACTTCGTCGTCTTGCAATTCGGGCCCTTGAAAAGAACTATCTCCCAGCCCCACCACCTCTGTAAACGATTTCATTTTGGGGTAGACTGAAAGAGTTTCAATTTCAGATGTTTCCAGACTATTTGGCATGGTTTCACAAAATACATAATGCTCTATCTTTGGTAAGAAAGTGTGCATTTTGTCCGCCAATGGGATCGCCAAGTCGAGGGCAACGACTGCTTTTACATCACCATTATTTAAAATGTAGCCAATTTCATCTGCAGTATAAATCGGATTTACGGGGATAACAGTTACCCCTAACCGTAAAGCCCCATAGAGACTGATGATAAAATGCGGTGAGTTGCCTAACAATAGTGCAATGTGGTCGCCTTGTTTTATCCCTAATTTTTCGAGACCTGAGGCAAATTTCGTAATTGCAACATCTAATTCAGCATAGGTACTCGATTGTCCCATAAAATAGTACGCTGGTTTATCCGCATAGGCTTTGGCTGTTTGATGAAACTTGGTTGATAAATTCATAGTTTCCCTCCCCATATGAATGAATACTCATTCACTTAATTATAAAAATTTTCTAAATATATTATATTGCTAGAAATTTAAGTATTCAAGTATAATACCTTAAAATCTCACAAAAAAAGAAGCTGATTCAGTTGGTGCCTGGCACCCTCCTGAATCAGCTTCCTTTTTAATAGATTAAATTAACGAATTCCTCCTTGGTGATGTTTCCAAAGTAGCGGGAAATCTCCAAGTCTGCAAGTGCCTTTTCTAATTCGCTTTTTTCATAGCGGAGACCTATTAACCTCGTCTCAATGTCACTAACATCCCCTACACCGAAAAAGTCGCCATAAATTTTACAATTCTCAATTAATCCTTTATTAACCTCCAAGCGTACATCAATCGACCCAACCGGGAACCGATGTGAGTGCTGCAGGTTGAATTTCGGTGACTTCCCATAGTTCCATTCCCAATTTTGGTAGCGCTCCTTCGAAAGTTGATGGATTTTTTCCCAATCCTCTTCCGTCAGCACATATTCAGGAATATTCTCTTTTCCTTCAAAAATATGCTTGAGAATGAGAGAACGAAATTCTTGAATATTTATTTTTTCAGGTAGAAACTCAGAGATATTGGCCACGCGGCTGCGAATAGATTTAATTCCCTTTGATTCAATCTTATCCTTCTTCACCTTTAAAGCAGAGACGACATGATCCATTTCTGAGTTGAATAAAAGAGTACCGTGGCTGAACATTCTACCTCTGGTTGAAAATTGAGCATTTCCAGAAACCTTTCTTCCTTCCGCAAGTAAATCATTTCGGCCACTTAGTTCCGCGTTTACTCCTAAGCTTTTTAATGCCGCCACAACTGGCTCAGTGAATTTCCGGAAATTATGAAAGCTCTCACCATCGTCCTTTGTGATAAAACTAAAGTTTAAATTACCAAGGTCATGGTACACAGCGCCACCACCAGATAACCTACGAACAACATGGATCCCATTACTCTCCACGTACTCTGTGTTTATTTCTTCAATGGTGTTTTGATTCTTGCCGATGATAATGCTTGGTTCATTTATGTAGAATAATAAATAGGTCTCATCAATATCCAGATTTTTTAGTGCATATTCTTCTATCGCTAAATTAATACGAGGATCTGTGATGCCTTTATTATCGATAAATAACATACTATATTTCCCCTTCTTATAATGAAATAGATTGGAATTCTTCTGCAAGCTTAATTATACCAGTAAATTGTGTGGATGCCTCCTCCAATAACTCAGATAATGTACCGTATTGTGGTAAATGAGTAAGGACCAATCGCTTGACGGATGCTTGTTGAGCCAACTTGCCCGCATCTAGACTATTCATATGACCCGCTGGTTTACCGTTTTGATTTCCGTAGAAATTACACTCACATAACAGGACATCTGCATTTTTGCTAAACTCAATAAATTCTTCTTTAAATGAAGTGTCTGCCGTATATACCAGCGACTTTCCATCGGCTTCAAACTTCATCGCATAGCATGGGACAGGATGGTCTGTCTTTAAAAAAGATACCGTAAACGGCCCAATTTCAATAGGACTTGCAGGATTATAAGCAATTCCTTTTGTAATTTGTTTGTAGGTTAATTTCGTAAATTCATGTTCATCATAATGGTGACCATATATAGGAAGAGTTGGGCATGCCTTCCCTAAGAATCCTAATATTAATCTTGCATGCTGCAACACACCAATATCCGCAATATGATCAGGATGGTAATGTGAAATAATAACGGCATCCAGTTCTTCTGGTTGAATCACATTCTGCATCTTGGAAAGCACTCCACTTCCACAATCTATTAATAGTCGAAAGCCTTCATGTTCAAGTAGATAGCCTGCGCTTGCGCCATTTTGCTTAGGATATCCACCCCAAAAACCAATGGTTGTTAACTTCATAATGAACCCCTCCGTTTCTACATTCTATTTTTAATATACTTAAAAACAGTCTAATTTACTAATCAAAAAACCAGTCGAAAATGTCGACTGGTTTAATTGCTTTTATTCATTTATTGCATGTTTAAACTGATGTCTAACTCGCATTGTAAAATATGCAATGGTTCCTAGCGCGAAAGCAAGTAAGAAACTTAATAGAATCATGACATTTTCCCACATAAAACTAAAGTCACCACTCGAAATCACTGCCTTAAAACCAGAAACTGAATAAGTCATTGGTAGGAAAGCATTAAAATGCTGTAAGAAGTTAGGAATTAACTCAAGCGGGAAGGTTCCAGCACTTGTAGTCAATTGGAAAATAAGAATAATAATTGCAATAAAACGCCCTGCATCGGAAAATACTGAAACAAGCAGCTGAATTAATGCAATAAAAGTTAAACTTGTAATAATAGAGAACAAAATAAACTTCGGTACACTTTGAACATCAAGGCCTAATCCAAGAAGGAGGATCATATCTGCCAATAACGCCTGAATCACTCCCACACCAGCCATAATGGCAAACTTACCGGCAAACCAATTAAAGCCACTAGTTGGGGTAACAGCTGTATCCCTAAGTGGGAATACAATTGATAATAATAATGCTCCGACAAATAAACCTAATGAAAGGAAGTATGGTGCAAATCCTGTTCCATAATTAGGGACATGATTCACACTTTCCTTATCTAATTTAACAGGTTTTGCCATCATGTTATAGGTCTTATCATCAGGATGTACTTTAGAAGCCTCTTTGGCCCCATCTGCAAGCTTATCTGCTAGCTCTTTCGTACCATCAGATAATTTTGTTGAACCATCTTTTAATTGGTTTGAACCATCTGCTAACTGTCCTGCACCCGAGCTAAGGGCTGTTGAACCAGCAGATAATTGATTCATACCTTTATATAAATCATAAGCTCCCTGCTTCAACTCACCTGACCCTGCAGCCAATTGACCTGTTCCATTTGTTAGCTTATCAGCACCAGCAGATAATTGACTCATACCGTTTGAAAGTTCGCTAGTTCCATCAGATAATTGTACTGAACCATTATATAGCTGATGAATACCTTGCTGTAATAATTTCTGGTTTTCATTAATAGTGCCAATACCACCAATTAATTGATTAAAATATGGATCCGTTTGAGCTTTTATTTTTTCATCTAACCCTTTGGTTGCAGCTGCTAATTTAGGGCTAAGTTCAGACAAAATTTGTTGTTGAAGTTGATCTTTTGTTGGAGCATTTTTTTGCTCTTCAACCATAATTGTATTTACAAGTTGTGGTGAAACACCGTTAGCTATTAATACTTGGGCTAACTCTTGCATTTTGCTCGTTTGTGCTGCGATTGTTTGTTCAGCAATCTGCGATGCAAGATCACCAGCACTACCAGATAATTGTTTTTCCAATGCGTCCGCAATTCCAGCTGGAAGCTCACTCTTTAGTTGCTCGGCACCAGATTTTACTTCCTCTGTTCCATTAATTAGGAGTGGGATATTAGAGTCAGCTTTTGCCAATCCATTCTCTAATTCCTTCGTACCAGCAGTTAATTTTTGTGACCCAGTAGCTGCGTGTTTTACACCCTGGTCGAACTCAATAGATTTTTTAGATAATGTATCAATTCCAGTATATAAATCGGATGAACCCCCCGCAAGCTTGTTAGTACCATCATTTGCCGCTTTCATTCCATTATTAAATTCTATTGATTTTTCTGCTAGTGTATTAAGTCCATCATTTAATTTTTTAGATCCTTTGTTTAAGTCACTGGACCCGTCACTTAATTGACCAGCACCATCACTGGCTTTTTCGACCCCATCGGCAAGTTCACTGATTTTTCCAAACATGGTTTCTGCATACGTTTCAGTTACCTGTTCTGACACAGCCGTTTTAATTTTTTCAGCAGCTGTTCCACCAATCTGTGCTGAAAGGAAATTATAGCTTTCATTTGGGGTGTAAATCAGTTCCAACTTTTTTGGTTGCTTATCTAATAAGGTGGTTGCATTTTCAGAAAAATTTTTAGGAATCTCAATGACCATGTAATACTTTTGGTCCTCTAGCTCTTTATAGGCTTCCTTTTTATCAACCAATTGAAAATCAAATTGTTGGCTCTTCTTTAGTTTGGACGTTAAGTCATCCCCAAGCTGCAGGTGTTCCCCATCCAGTACTGTACCTTCATCATTATTGACTACTGCAACCGGTAGCTCATCCAGCTTGTCATATGGATCCCAAAAAGCCCATAAAAACATACCAGCATACAAGACTGGGACAAACATGACGGCTATAATGGGAACGAGAATTTTTCTATTTTTAAAGATAGATAACAGTTCTTCCTTTAACAAGATGTTTTTCAACCCTGATGCCTCCTTTTTATTCTGACTGTTTTGTTCATTTGGTCATTTTGTTTTTTAAAATAAGGACTATCTATTTAGACAATCCTTTGAAAAAAGTATGCTTGAAATTCACCATTGACCAAATGAACATTTCGGTCATTTAATACTTAAGAAGTATACATCCATTATTAATGGTTTGCAAGTAAAAAATGAAAGTTCTTCCTTCGCTATAGAAAATATAGAAAAAGAAGCTGTTGTTATTGAACAGCTTCTTTTAACGGTGTCTTCTTATTAAAGTATTCTAAAACATTCTGTACAGCCGCCTCACCCTGGTCAATGCAATCTGGAACGCCTACTCCTCCATAGGAAGCACCTGCTAGGAAAACACCAGGCAGCTCCTCTTTAACATGGTCTAGAATGGTAGCAAGCCGCTGTTTATGCCCCACCGTATATTGCGGCATTGAATTCTTCCAACGTGATACAATTGCGAAATCAGGGTTCAATGTAATATCCATCGTTTTCTTTAAATCATCCAAAACAATTTTTATTATTTGGTCATCTGATAAATCGACAATGGTTTCATCACCAGCTCTTCCCACATAGCAGCGTAGGAGAACTTTACCCTTTGGAGTCGAATGGGCCCACTTTTTATGAGTCCACGTACAAGCAGTAATCGAATAATCATTATTTCTTGAGACAACAAATCCGGTTCCATCAATATCCTGCTTGATTGCTTCCGTTGGAAATGCCAACGCAACGGTGGCAACAGATGTAGATGGGACCGATTTAAATGGATCAAAAAAGCGATAATCTGAAAACATCCCTTGCGTTATTTGATGAGGAGTGGCAGCAATAATACTATCTGCCTGAATGGTTTCCCCATTATTTAGATATATCTCATACGTTTGATTGGACTTTGTAATCTTTTCAACACGATGGCCTTTTAAAATAGAATCCGGGTCTATTTTACTTTCAATGGCTTCTGCAAAAGATTGGAGCCCCGTTTTGAAAGTTAAAAAAGCCCCTTTGGTACTCTCTTTACTTTCAGTCTTTTTCGGTTGGGAAGGAGTCGCTTTTTTCATGCCAACGATCAGGCTTCGGTATTTTTGTTCCACCTCATAAAATTGTGGGAAAGTAGACATTAAACTTAATTGATCAATGTCACCCGCATAAATGCCTGATAACAATGGTTCAATTAAATTCTCAACCACTTCATCACCTAATCTTCGTCTAAAAAATTCTCCTAAAGACTGGTCTTTCCCGCTTTCAGAACGAGGTAAAATAAAATCGGCCGCAGCTCTTAATTTACCAGGAATCGAAAATAAGCCTGTTGTTAGAAAGGGGCCTATTTGTGTTGGAATTCCCATGATCGAACCACCGGGCATTGAATGTAGCTTCTCATTCACTAGAACATATGATTTACCCGTGGAATTATGAACTAATTGATCGTCCATCCCTACTTCTTTAGCAAGTCGGATCATGCTTGTCTTCCTTGCTAAAAATGAATCAGGGCCTCTCTCAATTGTAAAACCGTCTCTAATAACGGTTTGCATTTTGCCTCCGAGACGGTGGGAAGCTTCAATAAGTTTAATTTCAATAGGAAGGCTGTGTTCATGAATCTGTTTTTGAAGATAGAATGCAGCTGTTAAACCTGCTATTCCTCCTCCAATAATAACCACCTTCTGTTTATCTTCCGCCACGGACGTCACCTTCTTCCCTTTAATTCCCTATTTGTTTTTAATGAGATAATCTTTTTAGGATGACGGTAGAAAGGCAATCAATAAATTCTTCCTTTGCGTTTGGCATTTCAGGACGATAATAGCTAACACCCAATTCATCCGTCACTGCTTTACATTCGATATCATTATCAAAAAGAACTTCCAGATGGTCACATACAAATCCAACTGGTGCAAAGACAAATGCTTTATAGTGATGCTGCTGATACAAGTCTCTTGTTAAGTCTTGTACATCCGGACCGATCCATGGCTCTGGAGTATTTCCTGCACTTTGCCACCCAATGGTATAATTATTAATTCCTGCTTGTTCAGCAATTAAATCAGCCGTTTCCTTTAGCTGCTGCGGGTAAGGGTCACCAGATTGTAAGATTTTCTCCGGAAGACTATGCGCCGAAACAATTAGTACCGCATGCTCTTTTTCCTCTTGAGGCATTTGTTCAAAGACCTGTTTCACTTTGTCAGCCCAATAACCAATAAATTTAGGCTCTTCATACCAGCTTTCAATACTAGTTATTTTAAGTCCGCCTAATTTCTCTGCTTCCTCTACTGCTCGTCCGTTGTAGGATTTTACACTAAACGTTGAAAAATGAGGAGCAAGCACAATACTAACTGCCTCTTTAATACCATCTTCGTGCATTTGTTTCACAGCATCTTCGATGAAAGGCTTAATATGCTTTAAACCAAGATACATTTTAAATTCGATGTCATCCTGAATGGTATTTAAATGTTCCTCTAACTTCTCTGCCTGGTCTTGCGTTATTTTAGCGAGTGGAGAAATTCCTCCAATAGCTTCATACCGATTTCTAAGATCTTCAATCATTTCAGGCGATGGCTTCCGTCCATGACGGATATGCGTATAATATCCTTCTAAGTCATCTAATGTATAAGGGGTACCGTATGCCATTACTAGCAGACCCATTTTCTTTTTCGCCATATTCACACCTCATCTTTAAGTCTGTTTCTCATGATCCATTTATTTATGGAACAGGCCAGTAATAATCATTAGGCTATGAAAATTCACCTTGTCATATTAATGGCCCAGTAAAAAAGCAACTCATACTATTGTGCCAAAAAATTGGACGTCTTACCAATTTTAACACTCCAAATGAGTCTTAACGACTTAATTTGGATGCTGAATATTCATGAATAAATGAAGCTAGTCTCTTTAATGTTTCTGGATTTACGGATGGGAAAACACCATGTCCTAAATTAAAAATATACCCATCCTGTGCCATACCTTGGTCTAGAATAGCTTTTGCTTTTTCTTCAATAACTTCCCAAGGAGCTAACAAAATTGCAGGATCCAGGTTTCCTTGAACAGTTTTATGAATTCCAAGTTCCCTTGCCTGGCTGATTGGCAATCTCCAATCTAACCCTACTACATCCAGCGGAAGTTCATTCCATTCTAAGGCAAGATGGCTAGCACCTACCCCAAACATAATTAACGGAACATTTTCTTCTCTCAATGACGAAAAGATACGGTTCATGACAGGCTTGATGAAATAACGGTAATCCTCAACATTTAAGGCTCCAACCCAAGAATCAAAAATTTGGATGGCTTTAGCTCCTGCCTTTATTTGTGATTTTACATATGTAATGATCATATCGCCCAGCTTATCCATTAAAGCAAACCATGCCTTAGGCTCTGTGTACATGAATGCTTTTGTTTTATTGTAGTTTTTGGATGGTCCCCCTTCAATCATGTAGCTCGCAAGTGTAAAGGGAGCTCCAGAAAAACCAATTAACGGGACAGACAACTGCTCCTGTGTTAATAATTTAATGGTATCAAGTACATAAGGAACGTCATCTTCTGGATTGATTTCACCCAATTTTTCAACATCTGCTAGTGAGCGGATCGGATTATCAATTACCGGGCCAATGCCACCCTTGATTTCTACTTCCATCCCGATTGCTGGCAGTGGAGTCATTATATCTTTATATAGAATGGCTGCATCTACGTTATATTGCTCAACCGGTAACCGTGTGACATACGCACAAAGTTCAGGCTGATGAGTAATTTCAAATAAAGAATATTTTTCTTTAATCTCTCTGTATTCAGGTTGTGAACGTCCGGCTTGCCGCATATACCATACAGGTACGTAGTCTGTTTTCTCACCTCTTGCTGCTTTTAAGAATGTTTCATTAATCGGTCTTGTCATTTTTATTGTCCACCTTTCAAACACATGTCTGTTTTTTATTTTAATATAGTTGGCTTAAATTTAAAAACTTTCTTATCATATTTGAAATGATTGTTATATTCAGACTGTCTTCACTATATCTATTAATCCTATTTGTGTATAGGTAACACTAATAACTGTCAAAAAAAAGTCGTTTTTAGGTTACTAGAATTGTTAAAATTTTAAGGAGAATACTGACTTAAGCTGGGTATACACTAATAAATGGATACATAAGGAGGAGAAAGCGTATGAATGCCTATATGACCGCAGGAACATTGGATTTTTTAAAAAAGATTGAAGGAAAATACCCTAATGAAAAAATGGTAACAATGATCAACGAAAACAATGCACAATTATTTCATGAAACGAGTGGTGAAACTGTTTTTAATGAGCCACGAAAATTTGAGGAACTACTTTCTATTGGAGAGATAAAAAAAGAAGGTTTTGTTGTTTTAAACAACGTACCAGTCACAGATGAAGGAAAGGCAGTATTTGAGCATCAAGTAAAAAATCAAATGAACGCTATTAAAAGTCAAGAAGGATTCTTAGCTTTGCGAGTACTTCGTCCCCTAACATCTAGTCAGTATGTAATCATGACTGTATGGAAAGATGAAGCCTCTTATAAAGCATGGCAATCTTCTCAAACTTTTTTTGATGTTAGTAAAATGACAGGAATGGACTACCAGGCAAAGATTTTTTCAAGCGCACCTTTTGTTAGCAAATATATGATTACGGAATGAATTTGAATGGAGTTGGGCTTATTTTACAGTGGAAAACTAAATTAAGTGTAGAATCTCAGCACAAATTAAAAAAGCAATATGTTTCACTTAGAGAATAGCCCAGAATTTTTCAGGGCTATTCTCTATTTGTGTTATAGAGGGCTTAGCAGTTTGTTATCCTGTTGGGATTTGCTGAAACTCAAATAAACCATGCGATTTCCTGGACATCCTGTCCGAATGAGCCTAGCATTCGGACACGGTCACTCCTTTTCCTCCTCGCTCTGTCCGAATGAGCCTGGTATTCGGACACGGTCACTCCTTTTCCTCCTCGCCCTGTCCGAATGAGCCAGGCATTCGGACACGGTCACTCCTTTTCCTAGTCAAGCCTGTCCGAATGAGCCTGGTATTCGGACACCACCACTTCTTTTCCTGCTCTCCCTGTCCGAATGAGCCTGGCATTCGGACACAATTACGCCTTTTCCTTCTCACCCTGTCTGAATGAGCCTGGTATTCGGACTCAATCACGCCCTTTCCTCCTCGCCCTGTCCGAATGAGCCATGTATTTGGACTCAATCCCGTCTTTTCTTGCTCGTCCTGTCCGAATAAGCCTAGCATTCGGACACGACCTTGCCTTTTCATGCCTGTCCTATCTGAGTAAGCCAATTAATCCAAAATTATTCTGCTGCCCCTCTCCTAATAAGCCTCCACACTAGAAAAATCCACAAAAAGGTCAACCCCTCCCCTAGATTCAAGCCTTAAATATAATAATATTTTCCCTTCTCTTTCACCACTTTTGGCTATTTTCATATTCTGTATTACATCCAACAGGGCTATAGCCCTGTTGGATATAAGAAAGGAGGGAATTTAAATGATCGTCGAACTTACGGCTCTTCATTGGATATATGTGACTTTTATTGTTCTTATTATTGGGTTTATGATAATGAGAAGAGACACGACCATCATTTGTATTGCGGGGATATTTTTAATTGCCTTAGTTGCCACAGGCAGTTTAAGTCACTCAGTTAGTAGTATATTCAACAGTTTTAGTTATGCCATAACTGAATTATTGTCTACGATACTCGTCATTTCTATTATTGTCGCGATGAGCCATACATTAACTGCCACTGGCATTAATGATGTCATGATCTCACCCTTTACAAAATTAATTCGTAACCCTACCCTTGCCTATTGGACGATTGGTATTTTAATGATGGTGATTTCTTGGTTCTTTTGGCCTTCTCCTGCAGTTGCCCTTCTAGGTGCCGTCCTCCTTCCAGTAGCCATTAGAGCAGGGTTGCCAGCACTAGGCGTAGCGATGGCAATGAATCTATTTGGTCACGGTATTGCATTGTCTGGGGACTTTGTCATTCAAGCTGCTCCAAAGCTAACGGCAGATGCTGCTGGACTTCCGATACAGGATGTCATTAATGCCAGCATTCCGTTAGTATTTATAATGGGGCTTGTTACAACCGTTACCGCCTTCTATTTTCTAAGAAGAGACATGAAACGTGGGGTTCTTCAAGTCAATTCATCTGTCTTATCGGATTCATCAGATGAATCCCCTCAGCATAACAACCTCTTATCTTTAGGACAAAAACGTTTCTTTGCCATTTTGGTACCATTGTTATTCGCTGCCGACGTCGCTGCCATGACGATTCTAGATTTGACTGGCGGGGACGCTACAGCCTTAATCGGTGGAACCTCTATTCTTATTCTTCTATTAATTACCTTAACCAGTCATAAAAATAAAGGTCTTGAGCAAACCACCCAGTATTTAATTGAAGGGTTCCAATTTGGATTTAAGGTCTTTGGTCCAGTTATTCCAATTGCCGCCTTCTTCTATTTAGGTGACAGCGGATTCACAAAAATCATTGGAGAATATTTGCCAAAAGCTTCTCAGGGCATCGTTAATGACTTAGGTGTGGCACTTGCAAGCATTGTTCCGTTAAGCAAAGCAGTTGGTGCCGTCACATTAACGACTGTGGGGGCAATCACAGGATTGGATGGTTCAGGTTTTTCAGGAATCTCCCTTGCTGGTTCTATTGCTGCCCTTTTCGCAACAGCAATTGGAAAAGGGGCTGCTACCCTTACTGCTCTAGGACAAATATCAGCTATTTGGGTCGGTGGTGGAGTTCTCGTACCATGGGCGTTAATTCCAGCTGCAGCAATATGTAAGGTGGACCCTTTTGAACTAGCAAGAAGAAACCTAGTCCCAGTAATAATCGGGCTTGTAGTAACAACCATAGCGGCTATGTTTTTAATATAAAATCAGAAAAGAGGCTGAATCCAGCCTCTTTTCCTATTTAATCTTCTTCTTTTTAAGATAATTATAGAGAATAATTGAAAGGGATACCCATATGTATCCTAATGCATAACCCCCAAGAACATCTGATGGATAATGTACGTGTAAGATAATCCGGCTTGCTCCAATTAAAAGAAGTAAAATAGCAGCACATGCTCCAATAATGATCTTTGTCTTTTTTGAAACAGCTGACTCAATCAGTAAATAAGCAATTAAAAAATACACAGTCATTCCAACCATTGCATGTCCACTTGGGAAGCTGTAGCTTTTCACATCGACAAGATGCTCCAAATCAGGCCTTGGTCGAGCAAAGTAATCTTTAAGGATCTTACTAATTTCATTCCCCAATGCTATAGATAAAGCAAAAACTGCCGCCCCGAGATAATTTCTTTTTTTAACCAATAACCAAATTAACATTAATATGGCGACAACCCCAATTCCCTTTTTATCACCCATTTCGGTTAGTTGAATAAAAAATGGAATGACAGAATTAGGTACATGCGAAAATAATCCTGCAATTTTATCATCCATCCAGAAAATACTGTGTGTGGCCACTTTAATAGTTGTAAATAGTGCGAATACAATGACCATACCCATAAAAATAAAAGAGTAATTTAGTTTGCTTTTTGCTTCCATTCCCCTATTCCTTTCACTTTCTTTTTAAAATCCTTTAAAAGTATAAAGAAAATAAACTTAAAAATCTATATAATAGTGAAAAAGTGTTAAAATAGTTTGAAAATACATTCTTTTTTAACTAATAAAATGGGGGGATTACCTATGTTAAACCAGCTTTTTGCTAAATTAGAAGGATACTACGATGAGATGGTCTCCATCCGTCGCTACATGCATCAGCATCCTGAGTTATCATTTCAGGAATATGAAACAGCCAAGTTCATTTATTCTTATTATAAAAAGTTAGATATTGAAGTTAAGGGGAATGTTGGTGGAAATGGAGTCGTTGCGAAAATTCATGGGAAACTGCCAGGAAAAACAGTTGCACTCCGGGCTGACTTTGATGCACTTCCTATTCAGGATGAAAAGGATGTACCCTACAAGTCATTAGTTCCAGGGATCATGCATGCATGCGGCCATGATGGACATACAGCCACTCTCCTTGTCCTTGCGAAAGCATTAAACGAATGTAAAGATGAACTTAAAGGAACCTATGTTTTTATCCATCAACATGCCGAGGAATATGCACCTGGTGGAGCAGCATCCATGATTGAGGATGGTTGTTTAGACGGTGTTGATGTCATATTTGGTACTCATTTATGGGCAAGCGAACCCACAGGTACTATCCAATACAGAACTGGGCCCATTATGGCAGCAGCTGATCGTTTTGAAATTGAAATCCAAGGTCAAGGCGGCCATGGCGCACAGCCCCATAAAACAAAAGACGCTATTGTCACGGCTTCTCAGCTAGTTCTCAATTTACAGCAAATTGTAAGCCGCAAGGTAAACCCTGTAGAAGCGGCAGTTGTGACGATTGCCTCCTTTACAGCTCAAAACGCTTTTAATGTTATTGCAGATAAAGCTAAACTAGTTGGAACTGTCCGTACTTTTAATGAAGATATAAGGGCATTTATCGAAAAAGAAATGGAGCGAATCATCCATGGGACTTGCTATACTGCTGATTGCACATATAAGTATACTTTTGTAAGAGGCTATCCCGCTGTAGTTAATCATGTTAATGAAACAGAATTTCTCATTTCATGTGCCCAAGAAGTACCTGAGGTAAAAACAATTGAAGAAACGGAGCCACAAATGGGCGGCGAAGATTTCGCCTATTATTTACAAAAAGTACCTGGAACATTCTTCTACACAGGCGCTAAACCTCTGGGGGAAGAGACAGCCTTCCCACACCATCACCCTAAATTTGACATTGATGAAAACGCCATGTTGATTGCAGCCAAAACACTTGGCACCGCAGCTCTAAAGGTCCATGAGTAAGAAGAAACAACCCCTGAATTTCTCATCATTCAGGGGATTTTTGCAATAATCTCAACCGATAGGCGTTCATCGCTGTTTCTCCAAGGTGTTTCAGTAAATTATTATTCGCATAGGCTCCTACAAAAGCACCAATCCCTGGTACCAGCTGCAGCATCTTCGCAAGGTCAATATAATCACGATACTCCTGTTGAAATTTCCGCCAATCCATTTCAACTAACACTTGCTTTCTTTCTTCCCAGTTTTCAATCTCATAAAGCGTACTTCTTCGAATGTCATCACTTGAAAAGGCCAATTGAAAAATATGCAAAATGAAAAGTCTTTCCTCATATTGATTTGTATTAAATCCATAAACTTCAGCCGCTTCAAAAAGAAATTTCATCTTAATCGTAAGGAGAAGTGGAAAATCAGCAAGTCCGAGCAAAATCCCTCCAGCACCGGTTCCGGCACCTTCAAAGATGGCAGTTTTCTGGTATGTTGCTATTTTTTTTCGTACCAATTCATCTCTCTCAGAAAGTGTTAAGCCTTTTGCTTGATCTTTTTTTGTTGTAACCTTTGAGCCAAATAAAGTTGCTTTTACCATTCCTTTAATACTTTCAGTCATGACCTCATGGACCTTTTCTGGAATCCATTCATTTATTTTTACTTGAGCTTTCTTAGAAATTCGATTCATCATCCCAGAACGTCTGGATAATTTCCTTTTCCATTCTTCGACTTCATCATAAACTTTTAATTCATATTCATTCATTTAGCCCCACTCCTTCCATAAACATTTTATGCTTACCTACGATAAAACCCAGCCAATGGTTTCAAAAAAATCCCCTTCATCATCAAAGGGGATTTTAATTTAAGCCTTTATACGTTTTTCACTGTAAATATAAACAAATAAGTAATTAAATACAAACCCTAAAATTAAGGCAAACAGACTATTCATGATTTCGCCTTTAAGGGCAATAAACAAAGCAAAAGTAACCGCTTCTGTAGATAAGATGATCATCAAAAGAAAATGAAACGAGGAAATTTTAAATTTTTGAGCAACAGGATATAAGTCAACCCAGAGCTTGTTTTGATGATGGTTCCATAATGGAAGCAGCTGAAAACCTGTTAAATACAAAAATAAAATGCTCAATAAGAGTTGTCCTAATCCAAACGAAATGAAATAAATGGCCACCGTGCCAATGACTGTTAACCTGATAAACAGACCTAAGTAATCAGAAGAACGTAGAAACGCACGAGAATACAAATATAAATATGTTTTATCCTGAGAAAAAGGAATGTTGCTAATGAGCCAATCAAGCCACTTTCTTCTTTTAACTGTATCCTTTAGCTTTGGAACATCTGTAAACATATTTGCCAGTCGGTAGAACGAAGCCATTCTCTTTTCTTCATGATCTATTAACAGATCCCATTTAAGCCCCATTTTCTTTGTTCGAACATAAAAGAAACGATAATAAAAGGCCATCACTACAACAAGAATGAACAAAATAAATACATTTGCTTGTTTGAATAGTAGGAAGGTACATACAGCATTGATAAAATACCGGACAACCATATCCCATCTATGTACAGAATTCTGAACAAAATAATGAATTCGCCAGCTAGTGGCTAAATTCCATCCCTTTAATGCTAATAGGACAATTAAATAAGGTAAAAACAATTGAAAACCGCTACTGTCTACATGGGCATACATTGGCATAAGTACCGCAAGTACCATAAGAAGTATATACCCTTGAAAAACAAAACTCGCTATACCAGAACGAAAAAAATACCCTTTTAGCTTATCCTCGAGTGGTAGGATATACACTTTATCGGCTTCTAGCAGAAAATTATAAACCGGACTGTACGTTAAGAATAAACCTATAACAACAGCAATAATGATTTCCGCTGGAAAATTGGAAGAAAGCTTTTCAACCCATTGTTGATAGTAAAATGCACCTGTTCCAATTAGGAATAACAAAACAATGACCAGATGCCCATTGAATATATAACGTAGGTATCTCCCTAAATCCCTTACACGACCTCCCGCACGGTCCTTCCACAGTTTTTTATCATCAAACATAGTTTTCTTCCTTTGTCAATTGAATGTATAGATCATCCAAAGAAGCAGTAGGCATAGAGAATTGCTCTCTTAGCTCTTCAAGCGTTCCTTTGGCTCGTATTTTCCCCTCATGTAAAATGACAAAGCGGTCACAATATTTCTCCGCGGTCGCAAGTATATGTGTGGACATCAAAATACCTGCACCGTTCTCTTTCATTTTCTTCATTAAATCAAGCAGTGACTGAATTCCTAGCGGATCCAAACCAACAAATGGCTCATCTACAATATAAAGGGATGGTTGAACTAAAAAGGCGCACATGATCATAACCTTTTGTTTCATCCCTTTTGAAAAATGCGCAGGAAACCAATTTAACCGCTTCTCCATCCGGAACTCCGATAATAATGGGCCCACTCTCTGTTTATAGTCCGCTTCTTTCAACCCATAAGCCATAGCCGTTAATTTCAAATGCTCTTCTAGGGTTAGTTCCTCATATAAAACAGGTGTTTCAGGAACAAAGGTAAATTGACGTCGGTAGGCTTCTTTATTTTCCGTAAACGACTGGTCGTTAATTTTTACTGTTCCTTTATGTGGTTCCATTAACCCGATAATATGTTTAATGGTCGTACTTTTACCTGCTCCATTAAGTCCAATCAGACCAACCAGTTCTTTTTCGTTTACATCAAAGGATATATCTTTTAGTACTGGGTTTCTTGTATATCCTCCAACAAGATTCTCAATTGATAATAGCGACATTTGCATACGTCCCTCCGTAGCAGATTATGCTTTTCATTTTATCAAATCCAGCTAGATAAAAACAGGAATACAATTTTTTGATATTTTTTTTGTATATTTCTTTTGAAATCGGACATCATAATATTCGAAGGGGAAACAACTTACTTCGATGAAGAAATTCATCAAAAATTGAAATGAGGTGTCTGTTAAAGACAATTTCCTTTCAAACAAGTAGAGCTTCCAATTCGTTTCAGATAAGGGGATGGTTGTTTTGTACAAAGTGCATGGTAACCATTTTGAGTTCAAGTAACACCACGGTTAAGGTTTATTCACAAATAAACTAAAAATGAGGTGTTTACCGCAGATCGCTACCCGTTTTTATAAGTTGGGAAAACATATAAAAACAAATAGGGGATGGTCAGCTTGAACAATATTGTTTCTTTATAAAAAACACTCTACGAAAAATGAGGTGTTTATCAAAGAACACTCCTGAATGAACGTACCTTTTGAAGCAATTCCCCTTCGAGAGGGCAGGATTCCTTGCGGATCCTGCCTTTTTCATTTGTTCTTTTTATGGTAAAATAATACAAACTAATTACAAGGGGCTGTGTTGTGATGAGCAATTGTATTTTTTGTAAGATTGTTAATGGAGAAATTCCAGCTGCAAAAGTTTTCGAAAATGAACATGTACTTGCCTTTTTGGATATCAGTCAAGTAACAAAAGGACACACACTTGTCATTCCAAAGATACATAAGGAAAACATATTTGAATTGACTCCTGAAATAGCTAGAAATCTTTTTGAGGTTGTCCCAGCCATCGCCAATGCGTTAAAACAGGAATTTGAACCAATTGGATTAAATACGATTAATAATAATGGAGAACATGCAGGTCAATCTGTGTTTCATTACCATATGCACTTGATTCCTCGATATGGCAAAGGTGATGGGTTCGGTGCTGTTTGGAAAAACAACCAAAGTGAATACACACCACAAATCCTGCAAGAAATGGCTGAAGGAATAAGTAAACAACTTTAACTTGCCTTTCACTAACTAAATTATCTGAAAATTATTTCTTTAAAATTATTACATTATTATGTTATAATGAAATCAAGTTTTTCGCTGTAGGCAATGAGGGCACTGCAGGAGAAACAAATAGATTAGTATAGCAGAGGAGAGAAGAGAAATGAATACGAAGAACATTGTTATTTTAGCACTTTTAGCGGGGATAGGGGTAGTTTTGCATACGGTTATGCCAGCCTTCCTAACAATTAAGCCAGATATGATGCTGGCAATGATGTTTTTAGGAATTATTCTTATTCCAGAATTAAAAAGTGTGATGCTTCTAGCTATTGTGACTGGCGTATTGTCTGCATTAACAACTAGTTTCCCGGGTGGACAGATTCCAAACATCATCGATAAACCTATTACTGCGTTAATATTTTTCGGTTTATTTTTAGCCTTAAAAAAATTCCAGAATTCCCTTGTTAGTGTTGGAATTTTAACAGCTGTAGGAACGTTGATTTCTGGAACCGTCTTTTTATCAGCCGCTTATTTTATTGTTGGTTTACCCGGACCTTTCACAGCGCTATTCGTGGCGGGTGTTTTACCAGCCATTGCACTAAACACTGTAACAATGGTCATTTTGTATCCAATTGCTCAGTCAATTTTTAAAAGAACTAAATTATCTTCAGCTTCCGTGATTCAAAAATAAAACACGGGATCCTTTTAAGAAAAAAGAACCCGAAAGGGTTCTTTTTCTTTAGGACAAGTAAGAAAGCATTAATGCAACTAGCAAACACACGATTCCACCACCAGCTAATGCAGCAGCTCTTTTCTTTATTACTTGTTTTGGCGGATACACACCTGGTTTAGAAATATCCAATAAATGTTTGATTGTTCCTAATAATAGTATGGCACTTAAGATAAAAAACGTCACAGCTACACTCTTCATCTTTCTTATCCCCCTACTAACTTTTGAAAATTCGAAACAATTGTTGTAACTATTTATATGTTTTATCGTCCATTCCTATGAACAAGGCATCGTTTATCCAGGGGGATCCGTGCCTTAAACTATTTAAATAAACTAATTTATAAGTTAAATATTCTAAAAGTTGCCATTATTTAGAGGGAGAGGTTAAAATAAAATTGAAATTTCAATTTTATTTTGTTAAATTTACAAATTTCAACATAAATATTATATAATTTCTAAAAATTTTGTGAATTTATATCTTTATTAATTTTTATTTTATTGGCATAATGATAATAGAGAAATATAAAGTGGGTGAAAATGGGGATGACTGAGAAACAATATTCAATGAAGGAAGCGATGCTTTTTAGTCAGAGAATTGCACAATTAAGTAAAGCCTTATGGAAATCAATTGAGAAAGACTGGCAGCAATGGATTAAGCCTTTTGACCTAAACATTAATGAACACCATATTCTATGGATTGCATACCATTTAAATGGTGCTTCCATTTCAGATGTGGCAAAGTTTGGGGTCATGCATGTCTCGACAGCATTTAATTTCTCGAAAAAACTGGAAGAAAGAGGCTTACTCCAATTTTCAAAAAAAGAAAATGATAAGCGCAATACGTATATTCAGCTCACTGCTGAAGGAGAAGACATTTTGCTCGAGTTAATGGAAACCTATAATCCGGACGGTAATGCTGTGTTTACTGGTGCTTTACCCCTTCGCGAATTATATGGAAAATTCCCAGACATCATTGAAATGATGGCGATCGTTCGAAACATTTATGGGGATGACTTTATGGAGATTTTTGAACGTTCTTTCCATAACATCGAAAGTGAATTTGTAGAAGAAAATGGAAAGTTACAAAAGCAGAACAAGACTCAACAAGAACTAGTTTAAAAGCAACTCAGATATACTTTCTCAGTTCTTGAAAAAGAAATTCATAAAGATTCTGTGTTAAACATGCCATGATTGCTTCATCGACAGACAGATTTTCCGGTAATGAATCAGCAAATTCATTGAAAAGCGGATGAAAGTATACATACCCTTCCGCTTTTTGTTCTTCCAATTGCATGCTCATTTTGTCACATAATTGAAAAAAATCTTTAACTTCCTTTTCAGTGAGACCTTTTTCAATGATAAGTTTGTAAAACTCAAGCTTCGGATTACTTAATAATTGCAGTAAAAGTTTTTGGTGGTATTCTAAAAGATTAATTCTTTCCAACAATCCATCAATTTCATTCATTTAATACCCCTCTTTTCACTCCAGCAATACTCTATGTACATTATTCACCTTTTAAAGACGTAGGTAAACCTAATTTAAGCAACTGATAAATAAATTATTTATAAATGATAAGAAAGTCTTACAAGCTTCTATTCTTTATGACTATCTTTTTTTTCTAATTTTTGATATTGTATAAAACATAATATGAACAACTGGGGAGGGAATCATTGATGATCTCCGTTTTTATTGTCTTTGCTATTTTCATCTTGTTTTATGTAAATAAAATGACCAATTCACTATGCATCCAAAAAGAAATACCGGAAGAAAACCAGCATAAAGTATTTCGTACAATCAATGTCCTAATTACGATTTTACTGATTTCTTCCTATTTGGAAATTTTATATACATAATTCTGTTTATAGCGGGATTTAACTTAAGGAATTAAAAAATCGAAGCGATGAGGAATTTCTCATCGCTTTTAATTTTTTATTTATTATTAATAGATCCAAGATGCTCCAATGATAATTAATAAGATGAAAAGGACTACAACTAAAGCAAATCCTCCACCGTATGCTCCTCCTGACATATATTTCCCCTCCTCTTCATTGACTTGAAATTGGTTTTATTTAGTAAACCCAAGATGCTCCAACTATAATCAATAGGATGAAAAGGACTACAATTAGAGCAAATCCAGCTCCATATCCTGCGCTCATCGTAATACCTCCTTTTTCATTTTCTAAGATATACTATTCAGACAGGATTGATTTCGTTTAGGCACTTACCATTTTTTTTTTTGGAAAAGGTCTAGGTTGCATTTGTAAATTTTCTAAAAACAATCACAACTTAATTTTTGCAGTAGTTACCATTTATGTTATAGTAGAGATTGTGGACAAGAAATTACTGTTTAGGAGAGATTTCATCATGAAAAAATGGATATTAGCCCTTACTATAGCAGGCGGGGTTCTTGCACTAAGTGCATGTAATCAAAGCGGTTCTGATAATGTAGCTGAGAGCAAGGTTGGAAATGTAACACAAGAAGAGCTATATAACTCAATGAAGGAAAAATACGGTGAACAAGCCCTTCAACAGCTTGTATATGAAAAAGTTCTTTCAAAAAAGTACAAAGTAACGGATAAAGAACTAAATGAAAAAATTGACCAGCTAAAAGCTGACCTTGGTGCAAATTTTGAAACTACTCTTGCACAATACGGCTATAAAAGCGAAGCAGATTTAAAGAAAACGATGAAGCTTGGCATGATGCAAGAAAAAGCGGCAATGAAAGATGTAAAGGTAACTGAAAAAGAATTAAAGGATTACTACGACAGCTACCAGCCTGAAATCAAAGCACGTCATATCCTAGTTGCAGATGAAAAAACTGCTAATGAAGTGAAGAAAAAGCTTGATGGCGGGGCAAAATTCGAGGACGTAGCAAAAGAATATTCAACTGATACAGCGTCAGCACAAAATGGCGGAGATTTAGGTTGGTTCGGTACTGGAAAAATGGACCCTGACTTTGAAAAAGCTGCATATGCGCTTAAAGTCAATGAAATTAGTGCACCAGTGAAAAGTCAATTCGGTTATCACATCATCCAATTAACGGATAAAAAAGAGAAAAAATCATATGAAGATATGAAGAATGAAATTGAATATCAAGTTAAATCATCTAAATTAACAAGTGAATCAATTAATAAAGCAATGCAACGTGAACTAAAAGCTGCTAATGTAAAAGTTAGTGATAAAGATTTAAAGGACGCTCTTAAACCACAAACTTCTGCAGCTCCACAACAATAAAAAGACAAAGGAGAGACTCAATTTTTGAGTCTCTCCTTTCTTATTCCCCCGTAGCCTTTAATTCTTCTCTTTGTTCCTTTTCTCTTTCTAAGCGTTTGATATAAATTTCCCCTTCTTGTTCAATGCTTTCAAGTTCTAGTTTTCGCTCTTCACGTCCCGTTTTTATGGCCATCAATGCACTTATCACAATTCCAACCACGACTGCATAAATCCAAATAGGTATAGTCATTATTATTGCTCCCTTCCTTTGTGGTTGTCCACTTTTTATTACAACTTATTCATTCTAAGGAAGAAATATTCTTCTCTTATAGCAAAAAAAATAACCCTATTTGGGTTATTTATGGAAAACGGGCTTATAAAATGAACGATTATCCAATGCAAAAATCCGCTCTGTAAATTCTCCAGGCTTTACCCTTTCTAAGGCACGATCAAGCATATTCATTTTTGCATCCAGATTATCTATATAATGAAGAATTTCTGCTTCTTTGATCAATGGTGGTTTCGGACTCCCCCACTCGGCTTTCCCGTGATGGCTTAGGACAAGATGCTGTAAGATGAGTACTTCTTCTCCTGAGATCCCTAATTCCTCCGCAGCCTTGCCAATTTCATTGATCATAATTGTGATATGTCCAAGTAAGTTACCTTCAATAGTATAAACCGTTGAAATAGGACCAGATAACTCCATCACCTTTCCCATATCATGCAGGATTACACCTGCATATAGCAAGTCCTTATCGAGGCTTGGATACAGTGAAGCGATAGCTTTGGCCAAATCAAGCATGCTTACCACGTGAAAGGCGAGACCGGAAACAAATTCATGATGATTTTTTGTTGCTGCAGGATATTCCAAAAATGCCTTTTGGTGTTTCTTAATTAAATGACGAGTAATCCTTTGAATGTTAGGATTTTTCATTTCGAAAATATATTGAGTCAGCTTGCCGACCATCTCTTCTTGACTTAACGGAGCTGTTTCCAAGAAATCGTCCAATTTCACTCCGTCTGCAGGACCCGTTTTTCTAATCTGCCGGATTTTCAGTTGGCTTTTCCCACGATAATTTTGCACATCACCCATTATTTTAACAATATTCTGGGCCGCATAGTTCTTTTCATCCTCATCATTCGCATCCCAGAGCTTTGCTTCAATTTCACCACTCTGATCTTGCAGTATTAATGTTAAAAAGGGTTTTCCGTTACTTGCAATCCCTTTAGTTGAACTCTTTATCAAAAGGAATAACTCTACCTGTTCACCCACATCATAATTTAATATTCCTTTACTCAAGCTATTCACGCTCCTCCCATTAATAAAAGTATAACATATCCAACTATCACTCTAGGAAATAATCTGAACTGCACCTTTTGTTATATTAAGGATATTTTCCTTTTCGAATAGTTGCAGTAAATGTTCATGACAAGTAAAAAATAGCACTTGATTGGTCTGTAAACTTTGCAAAAGTTCAATTATTTTTTGTGTTCTTTTTGCATCAAAATTAACAAAGCTATCATCTATGATGATTGGGAATTGATATTTTTCATACAATGTCGTTGCTAAGGCAAGCCGTATGGAGACATATAATTGTTCCGTTGTCGCTTGGCTGAGTTCATTTGCTTCAAAAATGGTACGGTCCTTTCTCTCCACTAAAAAGCCTGTGCCTGACTTTTGCAGATGGATTTTTTGATAATTGTCATTGGTGAGAAAGGATAGATATTCTTCTGCTTTCGAAATTAGTCTAGGTACGTGGACCTTCTTATACTTTTCAACGGTGTTTGATAGTATTTCTTGGGCGATACAATAGACTGCCCATTCTTTTGCAGACTCTTCTAATTCATACTTCTTCTGTTTGTAGTTGTGAAGAATAGACGAATAAACTCCACCTTCTTCTAGTACTTGAATCTCGTATTTAATAGCGGCAAGTTCTTCCTGCTGTTTTTTTAATCTTGTTTGTAAGTGTAGAACCTCATGATTGTGTTCGGCTATGATTTCATCACTATTATGGATGTGCAAAAAGGTTTCCCAAATCGGCCTAGGTAGGAGGGAATACTCAAGCTGATTTTTAAGTGTTCCAAGTTTCTCCAAAAGCTTTCCTTGTTTTTCTGCCTTCTTACCAAGTTCGTAGAACTCCTGCTCTGTTGCTACCCCCGTAGCATGTATAAGCTTGTTATATTCAGCTTTTAGGTGCTCAATTTCATGCCCTTTTTGTTTTACATCAGCTGCAAGCTCTGCAAGCTTCCTCTCTCTCTCTTGACTTTTTATTTGCTTTTCATGCTCCTCTTTTAATCTGTTCCGCAATAGATAGGCTGTTTCTTGTAAAGCTAACCCTTGCTCTGATAAAAAACGTGAAGCAAATTTGTTCATTTCTTTATAGAGCTTAGCTTGTTGAAGATTAATTTGCTCTACTTTCGTTTGGAATTGATTTTTTTCTCGAGAGGTAGTTTTATATTGTTCTATAAGCTCAAATGCCTCCAATAGAAACGGTACGGCGATATATTCAGGTATGTTTAACTCTAAACTAAGTGATAACAGCTTCTCCTTGTTTTGCGCAAATTCCAATTCCCATTCTTCAAACTTGGTAATTACCTTATCATATTGTGATTGTTGTTGTTTCAGCTTCAGCTTAAGTACTTGAACCTCTTCACGCCGGACAGTATCCCTCTTTAATTGCTCTTCGAGTTTTGTCAAATCCATATATTCAGCCGTATGAAGCTTTTCTACTAATTGTTTTTCCTTTTCTTTTAATTCTACTAGGGTCTGTTGGATCTCCTCTGCTTTGGACTCTTTCGAACCTTTTGTCATGAAATAAGCAGTTAGGATACAGCCAATCAATCCTATAAATAAAAGTACCCACTGCTTCGTCAATAAACCATAAAATAGTAGTCCTAATAAAATTCCTTCAAAAAGGAAAAATTGGAGCCTTTTCTGCTTTCTACTATTCGCCCATTCCTTTTGATCTCGTTCATAACCTAGTTGGTAAAATTCAATTTTATCCCTTAATGCTTTCAAATCAACTTCTACACTCTTCTTATCGTTACCATTTAACACTTGCTTCTCAATGAGCTCCCTCTCCTGTTTTGCAAGAAGGTTGCTTTCTGCCATTCGGACTTCTTTTTCTATCTCCTGCAATATTCTTGTTTCTTCCTGAAAGCGTTCCTCTAACTCTTCCTTTACTTCTTGTAATTTTTGTCTTTTTCTTGAAGTGATTTCTACTTGGTTCCTCATATAAATATTTGTATTAATAGTAAAAACATCTTTTTCTTCTATAGGCAAATGCAGTTTCTCTCTAATTACTGAAAGCTTTTCATCACATTCAGCAATTTTCAGTTCGCATTGCTGTTTCTCAAAGGTCAATTGTTCCATAAGTGGGACTTGATCAAGTAAAGTTAAGAGTACAGACTCACTATCAAGTAAAGCTCGTTCAGGTCTCATTTCAGCAAGTTCTTTTTTTTCATTTTCAATTCTTTCTGATAGGCTTTTGATCTCTGCCTCATATGGATGGATGAGCTCTACTAATTTTTCTATTCTTTCCAATCCACGAGTAGGAAATGAAACCTCTCCTAGATCACTAAGCTCCTTCTCTGTCCATTTTTCTTCTCTAACATATGACTCTATTCTTTTCCACTCATGTAATTGATCGATCTTGCTCCCTAGTTCCTTAAGTAGACCATTGATTTCTTGCATTTCCTGTAGAAGCATCTCTCTTTTTTCTAGCAAGCTTTCATATTCTTTATTTTTCGATGCTGCCTTTTTCAGTTCTAGATTGATTTCATTAAGTGCTTGTAACTTTTCATTTATAACAGGCTTCTTTCCCGAAGGTTTAAATCTGTTATCCAGTTCTTTCTGCAGGAAAGACTCCGTTTTGGATAGCCGCTCCGTCCCTAACGTACCAGCAGAAAATAGGAACTTCCCAATATCTTCACCTTTCATTTGATGAACGTTCTGAAGTCCATGAATATTAAATGAGAAAACTGCTTGGAATAAATTTTTATCAAATCCGGCAACTAGTTCTTTTAGAAGCTCTTCACCGCCCATCATACCGTTATCCATAACTACTTTCACATCACCTGACGCTTTTCCCTTTACACGCTCAATAACGGCAAATCCATATTCTTCATGATAGACTCTTATATTTCCACCATATTTGTTGCTATGCTTTGGTTCGTACCGAAGTTCGGTTTGTTGTTTTGTAGGGAATCCGAAAAGGATACCGTGAATAAATGCCATAATGGTTGACTTCCCTGCTTCATTTTCTCCATAGAACACTTGGAAATCAGCAAGGTCTTTAATGATTACATTTTCTAATTGTCCATAACCATAAATGTGTAGCTCCAGAATTCTCATAGCATCTACTCCTTTCTTCTAAGCTTCACTTAGTAATTCTATTAATAATTTCTCCGCTCTTTCTATTAGTTCTTTATGTTCTGCTTCATTTAAATGAGATACATACTTTCTGCCTAATGGGTGCTCATATAAAGGGGCTAACGCGTAATCAGCATCCTCATACTCATTAATTGTTTCAAAAAGCTCTGCATAAAAATTAGCTTCCATTTTTAATTGCTCTTTATCAAATAGCTGACTGTCGGTTATGTGTATATCAACGGTCCATACAAAAGAGGCCTCTTCTTTCTCATCCTCTAATAGAAGGTCTAGAAGTTCTCCATCTAAGTTTCTTTTTTCCCGCTCATCATTTAATTGGATGTTTTTTAAGTAGAGAGTCAATAACGTCCCCTGTTGATTCTTTCGCACTTGATTGATGGTCTTTTGACATAATTGAAGAATGTCGTTAAAGCTGGTTGCTGATGTAGCATCGACTTCTGTCTCTTCCCAAACAACATCTGATGTTTCAACAAAATTCAGCTTGGCATCGAGATCAGACAATTCCACATGATAATAACCCTTTGAACCTGTTTCCTTTTTATTTCTTCCTTGAATATTTCCTGGATAGATAATCGGTGGAGATTCAGCTAAAATAGCCCTTTTATGAATATGGCCTAATGCCCAGTAGTCAAAGTCTTTTTCTAATAAGTCCTTAATTGCGAACGGCGCATAATTATCATGCTCAGATCCCGAACTTTCATTGCCATGAAGAATACCAATATGAAATCCAATATTATTTTTCTTCGAATAGTCATCTATTTTCCTATCGAATACATGCCTGGTTGGATAGCTGAATCCGTATAAATGGACGCTTTCTCCGTTCCTCGTGTGCAAAACTTTTGTTTCTACTTCACTAGTAAACACATGAACATTTGATGGCATGCTTAACTTTACCCATGTACCATTAAGATGGTCATGATTTCCATGGACGACATAAACGGGGATTCCATTCTCTTCTAACTTCAGCATTTCACTACGAAAAAGGGATTGTGCCCGTAAGCTCCGATCCTCTCCATCGAATAAATCTCCCGCTAAAATAACAAAGTCGACCTGTTTTTCAATAGCGTCTTTCGTTATTTTCTTCAACGCTGTAAAGGTGCTCTCCTTCACCCTTGTAAAAATACTTTCCGGTAAATGTTTTAACCCGACCATAGGGCTGTCCAAATGCAAATCCGCTGCATGAATAAACGATATTTTTTTCATAGGATAATCCTTTCAACGTCTTTTCTTTATTGTAGCACCTCCGAAATACGAATGCACGTTCTATTAAAAAGAGGCTCTCACTTTGAGTAGCCTATTGAAAAATTATTCCCTTTTTTCGGTTTCACTTTTCTTTTGCACAATTTAGTAAACTATGCAAAAATAATAGTAAGAATTTTTAAATAAAGGAGTTTTATGATGAAAACGTATAAATTAACCGCGTTTGAAGCGAATGGTGAAAAGATTTTAGATGAATCCTTTCAAGCAGAAACTGATCAAGCAGCAAAAGAACATGGGGAAAAACTATTATTAGAGAAAAACTTATTAGAAAAAACGCACCGATGCACCTCACCTAGCGGCAAGCTGCTTCTTTTCCACTCATAAACAATGACGAGGCTGACTCTTTTATTTTGAGTCAGCCTCGATTTTATTTTCCTATAAAGACTGGTTTCCTTTTTTCAATAAATGCCTGAATTCCTTCTTGATGATCAAGGGTTTCACGCATTTTCTGCTGCCCGTGCTTTTCTAATTCTAAAATTTTCAGTAGCTGTGGTCGATTCTTTTCCGCTAATATTTTCTTTGTTTTAATCATTGCCTGAACAGGGCGACTTAACCAATCCGTTACCCTCGCTTCTAAAGCTGACTGTAGATCACCTTCCGCTACTTCCTGAATAAGTCCCCACTTTAAGGCTTCCTCTGCACTCATCATTTTTCCGTCCCAAATCACATGTTTAGCTCGGGTTTCACCTAATCTCTTTTCTAAAAAGAAATGCGCCCCTCCATCTGGTATTAAACCGATTCCAATAAAATTCATTGCAAGCTTACTAGTTTTATCTGCAAGAATATAGTCCGTTGCTAAGGCTAAACTAAATCCTAATCCTGCAGCTGCACCTGTAATAGCACTAATAGTCAATTTAGGGATGCTATAAAGAGTAATAATTAATTCGCTAATAGCATCCATCACAGGAAAGAAGTCGCTCTCATTCATATTGGAAAGCATGGTTTTAATGTCTCCACCTGATGAAAAGGCTCTTCCTTTTCCTCTTAATACAACAAGATCAACATCATCCGATTCACTTATCTCTTTAAGTTTACAGATTAACCCCTTAATTAAATCTGCATCCATTGCATTTAACGATTCTGGTCTATTCATTTCTAATGTGGCTACACGACCATTTACCTGTAGACTCACCTTGTCCGTTACAAAATTCATTGTAAGCACACTCCCCCCATTTTCTTCATCCACTACCATTATATATGGAATGAATAGGAATAAAAATAAGATTTCTTTATATTTCGAATTTTCTTCACTACAATCTTAGTAGTAAAAAGGACAAAGGATGCTCCCTTGTCCTCAATTGTTAGCTTTTTCTGAGTACTTCTTTTTGAACTTGTTCGCGTAAGGTCATCTTTAGAAATTTACCAACAGAAGTTTTCGGTATTTCTTCCAAGAATAGAATGTCATCTGGAATCCACCATTTAGCAAATTGCGGCCTCAAAAAGTCAAATAAATCTTCTTTCACCACTTTGCTCTTGTATGCCTCTTTTAATACTACACATGCAATCGGTCTTTCCTGCCACTGTTCATGCGGCACGGCCACAACCGCTGCTTCAAAGACTGCTTCATGTGCCATCAATGCATTTTCTAAGTCGACAGAGGAAATCCATTCTCCCCCACTTTTAATTAAGTCCTTCGTCCGGTCAACAATTTTTACAAAGCCTTCTTCATCGATTGTGACCACATCACCTGTATGAAGCCAACCGTCACGGAAGGCATCTTCTGTTCGTTCATCCTTATAATATTCAGAGGCAATCCACGGTCCTCTAATACACAGTTCACCCATTTCTTTCCCATCCCAGGCAACTTCTCCATCCTTACCAACGATTTTGATCTCTAATCCCGGTACAAGAGTCCCCTGCTTGGCTCTTAACTCTAATCTTTCCTCTGGTTCTAGTTCTTCTTGGTAGCTTTTTAATGTGGAAATGACAACTAGTGGACTTGTCTCTGTCATCCCATATGCATGCATAAATGGTACCTTATGCCGTTGTTCAAACGCCTTGATCATTCCTTTCGGTGCAGCAGAGCCTCCACACAGAACTCCTCGTAAACTACTCATATCATAAGTCCCTTCATCTAGCTCTTTTAATAATCCTAGCCAAATGGTTGGAACTCCTGCTGTTATGGTTACTCTTTCCTGCTCAATTAACTCTGCAAGCAGCTTTGGAGTAAAGTATGGTCCCGGCAATACTAAGGATGTCCCAAACCACACGGCCGCAAAAGGCATTCCCCATGCATTGGCATGAAACATAGGAACAACAGGAAGAGCAATATCCTTTTCACTCATTGCAGCACTATCAGCTAAGCCCAATGCCATACTGTGGAGAACAATTCCTCTGTGGGAATAAACGACACCCTTTGGATTCCCTGTAGTAGCGGATGTATAGCACATACCAGCAGAATCATTTTCGTCTATATCATTCGGATATTGAAATTCTGGATTCGCTTCAGCTAAGAGCTTTTCATAATGATAGACTGGCGAAAGTGTAGTTTCCGGAAGCTCCTCTTCATCCGTCATAATGATATAGGCTTTTACATTCTTAATATCAGGAGCACATTTTTCAAGTAATGGCAGAATGTCTGAATCGACTAGGAGAACTTTGTCTTCTGCGTGATTAATAATGTAGGAAATATGCTGGGGGGATAGTCTTATGTTGATGGTATGAAGAACTGCACTCATACAAGGAATAGCAAAGTATGCTTCTAAGTGACGGTGATGATTCCACGCTAAGGTACCTACCCGATCTCCTCTTTCTACTCCTAATTTTGTGAGGCTGTCTGCAAGACGTCTCGTTCGTTCTGCTATTTGCTTATAGGTAAGTCTGTGGATTCCGTTTGCCGTTCTTGAAACTACCTGTTTCTTTGGAAAATACTTTTCTGCTCTTTCCATCATTTGCGTCATCGTTAAAGGTGTTTGCATCATAGCTATATCCCCTCCATTAATGAAAGCTTCTTATCATCATAGAATTCTATGATGGTCATCCTATTAATTATTCTTCATTCAGATAGATATTTCCTTTATAAAGAACACACCTAAACAAAAAAAGCCCCCTGCTTGTTTAAGCAGGAGAACCTTTTTCGGTGAATAGCTCTTCTAGGATATTTATTTTATCCTCAGTATATTTTTCAAAGCTATCGTTATAAGTTTTAGGATCTTTAGGGTTAGCAAAGTGAGTGATTTTTCCGCTTAATGGGTCAATAAATTTACTCGCTGCCCCACAGCCGAGCCCGATGATTGTTTGCTGTTCCTCCATAATCATAATATTATAGATACTTTCTTGATTTGGAAGAGAATAGCCAACATTCTCTAGATTACCAAGGATGTTCTTTTGACGGTATAAATAATATGGCACATAACCATGTGTGGTTGTCCAATCTTGGGCTAGCCCCATCATCTTTTCGACCTCTTCACGATCTGCTACCTTATACTTTTGTTTGTTCTTGGTCATTTCTGATGCTCGCTTGAATGAAAGTGTATGAACAGTTAGTGATTCAGGCATTAACTTCTCTGTCTCGGCCAAAGAGTGAGTAAATTCAGGAATCCCTTCACCAGGGAGACCAATAATTAAATCCATATTAATATTATTCATGCCCATTTCACGAGCTAAGTGATATTTATTAATCGTTTCGGTTACCGTATGATGTCTGCCAATGGCTTTCAACGTCTCCTGCGTATATGACTGCGGATTGATACTAATCCGGTCAATATTCCACTTCTTTAAGACTTCTAACTTTTCAGGAGTAATGGTATCAGGACGTCCGGCCTCAACTGTAATTTCACGAATGTTTTCTACATCAGGAAAGGACATATACATTTCTTCATATAGCATATCCATCTCTTCAGCAGTAATACTCGTTGGGGTACCTCCCCCATAATATACAGTGGTGATACGAACACCTTTTTCTTTTAACCATGCTCCAATTTTCTTCATTTCGTAATGGAGTCCACCCAGAAAGGAATCCACAGATCCTTGACGTCCATTGATTGCATAGGCAGGAAAAGTGCAGTACGCACATTTCGTCGGACAAAATGGGATGCCAATATAAATACTGACTTCTTTTTGAAGCGAGTAGAGATCTGGAACGACAGTAAGCTGACGGTCGACAATGTGCTGCATGAGTTCAATTTTCTCATCAGATATTAAATAATCATCCTTTAATTGCTTATGAGCGTCCCTTAATGGAATCCCTTCTTGAACTTTTCGATGAAGTATTTTGGTTGGTCTTACTCCCGTTAAAATACCCCATTTTTGGATAATACCTGTAAAGTCCTGCAAAACGGATAAATAGACATGTGCAACCGCATTTTTTATTTGCTTAAAGTTTTCCTTTTCGGAATTTGTGGGGGACCACTCTTTTTCATATTCAGAAACTAGTACTTTTCCTTCTTGATCTTTTAACTCAGCAGAAACAGAAATAATATCCTGAACAGTCATATTAAACTCTATACATATATCCGCGTCCTCACTTCTTGCTTTTATAATCTGCGACTCTTCAAAGAACAAATTAGCAATCAACTGAAGTGGACGATTAAATCTTTCATCTTCTAAACCTATTATAGAAATTCGCAAAAAATCACCTCTAGGAAAAAGCAGAAGCGCCTTAACCGGCGCCCAAGCTTTTCGTCTCAATCTCCCTTAAGTGTACAAAATCAACAAAATAAGGTCAATACGGTGGAAATTATTCACTCTCTTCTAAAAAAAATATCAAAGGCAATTGCCAATGATATTTTTTCAAATTAGTTTTTGATAATCTTCATTTTTCTTAAAAACTCAATTGGCTGTTGCTTTCGAAAGTGTTCTTTCACCATATAAGCTACACCATTTTCATTTTCCGATCTAGTTACCCAATCCGAAGCCTTTTTCACTTTGAAATCGGCATTCCACATGGAAACCCCAAGGCCAACCGCCTCAATCAACGGAATATCATCGGTTCCATCACCGATATAAACCATTTCACCTAAACGAATTCCTAATTGACTTCCTAGGTAGGTTAATCCGTCTAGCTTGGAGACACCTGTTGGAACGATGTCTAAACGTAGTGAATCTAGTTCAATGATATCAATTTCATTAAACATTTTACCCAATGCCGTCTTCGCATCAAGGAGATCATGCTTGCTTTCGAAATAAACCTCTATCTTTGGCGGTGTTACTGGCTGGTCATGTAAGTACTCACTTAGAGATGATACAAACTGCTGCGAATAAAACATGGGATCACCTGAAGTGAAGATGGTTTTTGCTAACAGTTGATTGTTTAATTTAAATTTATTGGCTAAAGAAAATTGTTCATGAACCAAACGAATTTGGCATGGTAATGCCTCTAAAAAGCGGATTGTATCATAGGTAATATCCTCATTAATTCTTTGTACATACACTGGTTTTTCGGCAGAGCTTGCAATGAAAGCACCTTGATGGGTAATAAGTGGTGATTTTATTTTTAACGCTTTGGCTACCTTTTTTGCTGAAGGAAAACTACGTGAAGTGACAAGCGTGACATAAATGCCTTTTTGTTGTACATACTCAATAGCTTCTTTAGTTGATTTATGAATTTTTCCATTCGTTTGAAGAAGCGTACCATCAATATTTAACGCAAGTAAGCGATAAATCATTAATTTGCCCCCTGTCCTTGGTGAAATTGCCTTATTACACTTTTATGACTTTTCACTTCTGAATAGAACAGTACAAAAAAAAGAGAGCTCAATGAGGGATAGAAAAAGACCCTCGGTTCAAGCCGAGGGTCTTTGGGTGGGAGCTTACATTTTTCCGTATAAATCCTCTAATGGTTTCATAATGATTTGATTTAATTCACCAATAATCATACTCATCCGCTGTTCCGCCTGCATCAGATTGGCAATTTTAGGATTCTGCTGAACGAGTCCAACTGTGGACTGTGCCTGTTGAATTTCTTGCTCAGAAATATCTTGGCCCATCATCTGCTTTTGGGATAAGTCCATTTGAATTTGACGAAATTGATCAAACATTTGCTTTGCTTGAGGATCTGCGTTAACTACTTTATACGCCTCTTGTAATTGAGTATACTCAGCACTTTGGCGGATCGCTGTTTCTAAAGCATAAGCGGTATCATGTAAATTCACTGCCACTTTCGTTCACTCCTTCTTTTGAATAACAATTCCTAACAACTATAACAAACTATTCCGATAAACGCGAGAATGTTAAAATCACCTTACCGATTGAATGAACATACCATACTATATCAGCAAATACCCAGAAGCCAAGTAAATGAGGAGTGTGTATGTCAGTTCCGTTAATCCCCATTACGATGAATCCAACAAAAATGAATAATGAAAACAAGTATCTTTTACAAATATCAGATTCATTAGTTGCTCATTTCCAATTAAATAGAGGGCAGCGTATAAAAGTAACGCTCGGACAAAAAACAATACCCATGTATGTGCAGCAAATCGCAGGAGCAGTGAAAGAATTATTTTTATCTGAATCTACGCTCAAAGAATTTCATCTTCCAATTAGAAAATTTACATTCCAAGCCATGTATCAACCGGACAATCAAGAACTAACCCTCGGACCTATCATTGGTTTATTAACCAATTTACATTCCACTAACACTAGTGACATTCATTTTCGTTCCATCCATGCCTTCTGTGAAGAGCTGCATCAGGAAGTAACTGAGCGTGGTGGTTTTTTTTACGTGTTTACTTTTGATCAACCTATGGGCAAAGGGTATTATTTTGAAAATGGCAAATGGACCTTAGCTAAACTCCCTTTACCAAATGTGATTTATAACCGTATACACTCTAGAAGACTCGAGAAACAGAAGTCTTACCTGGCGTTTCGCCAAAGACTCGAACAATTGATGATTCCTTTATTTAATGACCGCTTTCTTTCCAAATGGGAAATTTATGAACATGTAAAGGAAGAAAATCAGCTTACACCTTTTATTCCGGAGACTATACTCTTTTCTAAAGATCATCTGAAAAAGTTCGCTAATAAATATCAGACGGTATTCCTAAAGCCTATCCATGGAAGTCAAGGAAGAAACATTATTAAAATAATCAAAAATACTAAAGAAAACCACTATACACTTCAAACCTCCTTATCTTTTCCGTTAAAAGATTTGTTAGCACAGTATACCATTGACGAGATTTATCAACTTTTAAAGCCCATACTTAATAATCACATCTATATTATTCAGCAGGGCATTGACTTATTCACCCACAACTCTTGTGCAGTGGACTTTAGAGTCTTGTGCCACAAAAACTTAAATGACGATTGGAAGGTAACTTCAACAGTAGCACGAATTGCAGCAGAACAGGAATTTGTATCCAATATCGCAAGAGGGGGAACCATTACGAGACCTATTTATGCATTACAGAATGGGATGACTCAAAAAAAGGCGGTAGAGGCTATTGCCCTTATGAAGGAATTAGCCATTGAGACGGCTTCAGTCATTAGCCGTCATACTGAAGGTTTGTTTGGTGAACTTGGTATTGATATAGGAATAGATCAATCTGGTAAACCTTGGTTAATTGAAGTGAATTCTAAGCCTTCCAAGAACTTTGAGGATGGTTTAGGGAAAATTAGACCGTCTGCCAAAGCAATCATTCAATTTTGCACAGAGCTTGCTTTTGACTTTGCGGTAGTGAAGGAGGATTTTACTTGATTACGCTTGGGATAATGACTTTAACTATGGATAGTGAACAGTCTTATATTAACGATATAGCTCGTCATGCTAAAGAATGCCAAATGGAGGTTTTCCGTTTCTCTCCATTCCTGATTGATCCACACACGTTAATGGTTAGCGGGAGAAAATATCACCCCATGGACCAATCATGGGTAGAATGTGAATGTCCGGTTCCTCCCATTATTTATGATCGATGCTTTTACGGAGATGATGACCATTCCAAACAATGCATGCCAATTGTCTCCTGGCTAAAAAGCAGACAGGAGTTTATTTTTTTAGGATATGGATTACCAAATAAACTTGAATTGTATCATTCATTGAAAGAAACACTTCTATCTTCCTATCTTCCTGAAAGTCAAGCCGTATCAGACCCATCCATAATCATAAAAAAATTATCTTCCATTCAAAGAATTATTTTAAAGCCAGTTAACGGGTCACAAGGGTACGGTATTTACTACTTAAAGAGGAATGAAAAAAGCTATCAAGTAAAAACAGAAAAAAACAAAAAAATTATTACGCGAATTTTTCCAAATGAAACGAAACTTCTCCTATGGCTAAACACATTGCTAAAAAAGCATAAGTATCTACTACAACCCTATCTAGAGTTATCCAATAATGAATTACAGCCATTCGATATACGCGTTCTTCTTCAAAAAAATGAAAAAGGCGGTTGGGTTGAACGTGGCAGAGGGGTTCGTGTAGGCAGTACTGGGGGAATCTTATCAAACTTAAGTGCTGGTGGGTCTGTGTTCCCTTTTAATACTTGGCTAAAAACGATACCAACTATAACTGCTGGGTATATCCGACAAGAATTAAATTATATTCTCACGAACCTCCCATCCATTTTAGAACAAGAATTTATGCCTTTATTTGAAATAGGAGTGGATATAGGCATGGCAAAAAATGGAGGTTTATGGATTCTTGATATGAATTCAAAACCAGGAAGAAAGGTTCTCTTACAAACCCAACCCGATGTTCAGGAGGTACTCTCTCGCGCTCCCCTTCTTTATGGAAAATACCTTTCTCAGTCGGAAGAAACAGAAAGGAAGATCTATTATGAGAAAACATTATCTCATTGAGGTAGTTGAAAATGACCAAATGGTTGTTTTTTGTCCATCAGCTTTACTTCGAAACAAACAAATAACAAGTATTGCTTTTGGTTCAAAATCTGTAGAGGTGGATTTCCTTCCTCATCCAGACAATGAAGAGACAATCGTAATGAGTAGGAGAATTCAAAAAGCCATTAAGCTCCCCTCCTTTAAGATTTCCCTTCATGCGTTCATAGACAATCAAATCCTCTCCATCGGTCCACTTGTGGGCATATTTACGTCAGGTTTTACAACCGATCCATTACTTCCAATGGGTGACAGGACGACTTTTTTTGCAAAACTGCTCTCTGTTAATAAAACCGTAGGTGCCTTACCTTTTGTCTTTGGAGAACAGCATATTAATTGGGAACATGGAACCATTGAGGGATATTTTTATCATCAACATTCTTGGGAAACAGTGGATGTGCCATTTCCAAATGTAATTTACGACCGCCTTCCCAATAGGAGAAGTGAAGGAAATCCTAAATTAATTTTGGTTAGGGACAGATTGCAAAAGGAATATCTTATTCCGTGGTATAATCCAGGATTCTTTAATAAGCTTGATATTTACGAGCGACTTCAACAGGACACATCTGTGACAAGCTATCTTCCTGAAACCTTTCCTTTTATCTCTTTTTCTATTATTGAAACCATGTTATCCAAATATGGTCATATTTTTATAAAGCCCAAAAATGGCAGCCTAGGATTAGGTGTTCATCAAATTATCTATGACAAATTAACGGATGATTATTATTGTCGATACCAGGACAGAGAAGGAACAAACCGCTTGCGCAAATTCTCTACTATTGAAAAACTGTTCAACTCTGTCTTTGCGAATCAATCGCTTGAAAACATGATAGTTCAACAAGGCATTCCCTTGCTCAGAAACGAACAGCGTTCTATGGACTTTCGTGTTCATACGAATAAAGACGAATTTGGGAAATGGCATTTGACCGCGATTGCTGCAAAAATTGCAGGTCCGGGCAGCGTGACAACACATGCCAGGAGTGGTGGAGAAATTAAAACACTGGAAGAGATTTTTTCGAAAGAAGAATGCCATTTATACACAGAAAAGTTGACTACCGCAGCTCTGATACTGAGTTCGGCTCTTGATCAAGTAATTGAAGGAATTATTGGTGAGATTGGATTTGATTTAGGGATTGATCGTAATGGAGAAGTTTGGCTTTTTGAGGCCAATTCAAAACCAGGCCGATCCATTTTTAGTCATCCTGAATTAGAGGAGTTTGATTTGCTAACCCGAAAGCTTTCGATTGCATTTGCCGTTTTTCTTACCGAGCAATCCTTGTTACACCCTGAGGAACTGTTCAAATGATTTCTAAAAATGAACGTCCATTGATTGGAATTATGACTGTTAAAAAAGCAAATGGAACGCTAGCGGGTAATGGAGTCTTCTTTATAGAATTACACAAAAAGCTTATTTCATTAAACGGAATGAGCTTTGTTTTTACTCCAGAGGATGCAGACGAAGAACGAATCATAGGCTACTCCTATTCCCTTGATAAAAAATGCTGGCGAAGAGAAACATTCCCCTATCCCGATCTAGTTTATAATCGCATTCCCTTTCGAAAATCAGAACAAGACTTATCAACACAAAGATTTTTTTTTAGGTTAAAAGAAAAAAAGATTCCATATTTTAATCCTGGTTTTATCGATAAGTATGAGCTCTATGAACTGTTAAAAAATCATGATGTCCTTCACCGCTTCCTTCCACAAACAATACAGGTCAATCACTGGAAAGAATTGGCTTTCTTTCTAAACAAACATACAAGCATTTATTTAAAACCAGCACAATCAGCTAAAGGTAAAGGCATATTTCGCTTAAAACGGATTGGCCCGGAACAACTCCAGTTTGATTCCATTCAAATGACTGAAAACTTTCGTTCCTTAGATGACTTTTGGGAGAAATGGAGTAAGGAACTGCTCGACAAAAACTATTTGGCACAGGAAGAAATAAAATCTGCAAAATATGAAGGGGCCCGATTTGATTTTCGTATTCTAGCCCATGCAGAATATGATACCTATATTCTTACTGGAGTTGGCATTAGGCAATCCCACAAACAAGTCATTACCACGCATATACCATCTGGAGGAAAACTCATTCCATATAAGCTACTGCAATCAGAGGAACATGATCAATTCTTTCAACTGATTGTCCCTTATATCGGCAACGAATTATCAACCAAGTTTGGCTATTTCGGTGAATTTTCTATTGATGCCTGCATTAGTGAAGATGGTGAGTATTATATCTATGAGGTAAACTCGAAACCGATGAGTTTCGATGAACGGCATATTGAAGATAGAAAAATAGAACAGCTTTGCCGCCTATTTCTTCAGTTGATAAAAAATTAACTGAAAATTATATTTAAATACTCATTCTTTAAAGGTAATCTATAGTTAAGGTAACTTTAATAAATGGGGGTTATTAGCATGATTATGCACTTTCAGTTCAAACCGTTATTTGATAATAAGAATATTCCTGGTTGGAATTTTTCCTTTTACTATAAAAAACAAAGATATACAGGCATATATCATCAGACAGGAAAGGTAGAATGGACAACAAACACTCCTGAACAAGAAGAGATTGAGTCCATAACGAGCCAAATTCATGAGTTAATGCTTTATCATGTGTACGAATAATTCTGAATGAAAAGGTTTCCTTTCCATAAACTATTGTTAGAAATGTGGAAGGGACTGGTGAAAATGAAGGGAAGAAAAAATAATCCAGCAGATCAGGGTTCTGCCTATGAGGGTCGGGATCAGGCATTTGTCGATGTGGACCGGATGATTAATGAGGGGCTCTCTGGTGGGTCCGTGCATTCTCGCTATGATTCAACAAATATTGAAGAAGCACGTGAACTTCCTGAAGAGCAACCACCATATGAGTGTGATTAAATTAAAAGAGATGGAGCTGACCTTAAATAAAAAGGTTCAGCTTTTTTTATTGTCCTACTACCTTTGTTATAATAAAAGGAATTAAAATTATATAGAAAATTTAAATAAGGGAACTAAACTATGCTAAAAAAATTATTGTTACTATACGAGAATTCCATTTTGTTCACTGAAAAACCAAAGAATCCATCTGACCAATTACATGTTTTTTTTAATGACATTGGAGATGAATGGATTGGAATCCCCAAGAATGAGATCAGCGATAAGGAATTAACCCTATTAAAAACCATTTATACATTAGTTGATTATCAAACAACCTTTGTCCCATCGCCTGCTAAGGGCTGGTATGATTTTTTATTGTTAGACGGGCCTCCCCCCATATTTCCATCTGATAGCTATGTTCGATTAATTCAGTTTCATATTAACAATAGCGATGCCAGTCAGATAGAAATGGAATCGGCTTTAAAAGGGTTTTTCACGGAAGAGGTCAACATCATTTGGGAAAGCAGCCGGCGAGGAATTGTCATTGAAGAAAAGAAACAGGTTTCTTTATCAGAAGAAGAATTAATATCCATGTCTGAAACATTGGAAAGTGATTTTTATGTAAAAATTTCTTTCTTTATTGGGAAATTCCATCCCATTTCAGAACAGCTCCGGTTAAGATTTCTTCAGGAGAAGGAGTATTTTTCTTTTGGAATGTCTTATCTAGGAACACAAGATATCTTTACCTTTGAGCATATTTTCCCAGCGTATTTAGCTGCCCACTTGCCAATGGATTTAAAGAATAGAGGCATTCAAGGAATCACAGAAGTATTTACTGAAGACCAAGACTTATTCTCGACAATAAAGGTTTTTTTAGAAAGCAATTTAAATGCGAGTTTGACGGCTAAAAAATTGTATATTCACAGGAATACGCTCCAATATCGTATTGATAAATTTCACGAGAAAACAGGAATAGGTTTAAAGGATTTTTATGGAGCCTTTACTGTTTTCTTAGCCTGTCTACTTTTTGAACAAAACCATAAATAATAACAATGTGCCTAAAAAAAGCGTTTTCATCTTTGTGCAACTTGTCTATTCTGATTTTTTCACTTTACCTGTAAACTAAGTTTATCAACAGTACTAGGAGGAATTACTAGTGGCAGAACTTAAATTAGACCATATTTATAAAATTTATGATAACAAGGTAACAGCGGTACAAGATTTCAATTTACACATTGAAGACAAGGAATTTATCGTATTCGTTGGACCATCTGGTTGTGGTAAGTCAACTACACTTCGAATGATTGCAGGACTTGAAGATATTTCAAAAGGTGATTTTTTCATTGATGGAAAAAGAGTAAACGACGTAGCTCCAAAGGATCGTGACATCGCGATGGTTTTCCAAAACTACGCTCTTTATCCACACATGACTGTATATGATAATATGGCTTTCGGTTTAAAGCTTCGTAAATTCCCTAAGGATGAAATTGACCGTCGTGTCAAAGAAGCGGCAAAAATTCTAGGATTAGAAGCTTACTTAACACGTAAACCAAAAGCTCTTTCAGGTGGTCAGCGTCAGCGTGTTGCTTTAGGACGTGCGATCGTGCGTGATGCAAAAGTATTCTTAATGGACGAACCTTTATCAAATCTTGATGCAAAGCTTCGTGTACAAATGCGTGCCGAAATTGCAAAGTTACACCGCCGTTTAGATACAACAACTATTTATGTTACTCACGACCAAACAGAAGCCATGACAATGGCGACAAGATTAGTTGTTATGAAAGACGGAATCATTCAGCAAGTAGGTTCACCAAAAGAAGTGTATGAAAAACCTGAAAATGTGTTCGTAGGTGGTTTCATTGGTTCTCCTGCTATGAACTTCTTTAATGGTAAGTTAGAAGACGGTAAGTTTGTCATTGGAAAAAATTCAATCGCTGTTCCAGAAGGAAAAATGAAATTCCTTCGTGAGCAAGGCTATATTGGAAAATCAATTATCCTTGGGGTTCGCCCAGAAGATATTCATGATGAGCCAGTGTTCATTGATGCATCTGTAGGTACAAAAATCTCAGCAACAATTGACGTAGCTGAATTAACAGGCGCAGAATTAATGGTTTATTCATCTCTTAGTGACCAAGATTTTGTCGCACGCCTTGATTCTCGTGCAGATGTTCATCCTGGCGATACAGTAGACCTTGCATTTGATTTAAACAAAGCTCATTTCTTTGATGCTGATTCAGAATTTAGAATCCGCCCATAATGTTTTTTATGAATCAAGAGGCTGACTCATTGGGGTCAGCCTCTTATTCTTTTATGAAAATAAGTTCATCGTTATCACAGACTGGACACCGGTATAGATGAGGGCATTTCTGTCCAGAATGGGAATCAGGGTACCCGTCTTCCATTTTCATTAAATCAATCTCCATATATGGGCTATAATCATCGTAATAATCACTTAGCCTCCCACTTTCCATCATTGGATTTCCACACTTGGTACACAATAAATAAACTTCCCTCAAGCCATTACACACCGGGCAGATTGACATATGCTTCACCCTTTTGATTATGTTTAATCTTAGTTTGCGTTAGATTAACCACCCTATGTAATGGAATAAATTACTAATTAATATCTCGAATAAGTCCTCAAGAATGATTCATAATAAACATTACAAAGCAACACAAACAAAGCGGTGGATGAAACAAACAACCATTTATAATATGGGTTAGGCCTAAGGTGGCAATATTATGGTTCAATTCCATACTGACCCCAAAATTATTAAGAGGAGTGTTATTCAACTATGGCAAGTAACAACAACTCTAATCAACTTTTAGTACCAGGCGTAGAGCAAGCATTAAGTCAAATGAAGTATGAAATCGCATCTGAATTTGGTGTAAACCTTGGTGCAGATACTACTTCACGTGCTAACGGATCTGTAGGTGGAGAAATCACTAAGCGTCTAGTTGCAATGGCTGAGTCTCAACTTGGCGGCGGGTTCCAACGCTAATTTTTAGTAAAACCAAGACAAATTAATAATATGGCTAAGCCCTCTCCTTTATGGAGAGGGCTTTCAAATGATTTTATACCATATTTTCAGGCTTAATCCATTCTTCAAACTGTTCTGATGTAACATACCCCGTTTTAATTGCAGCATCTCTTAATGAGCTATTTTCATTAAAGGCAAGCTTGGCAATTTCTGCCGCCTTTTCATAGCCGATATACGGATTTAAAGCTGTAACTAGCATGAGTGATCGTTCCACATGTTCCTTGATGACCGCCTCGTTTGCTTCTAGCCCAACCACACAATTTTTGTTAAAGGATCGGAGCCCATCAGTCAGTAGCCTGACTGATTGAATTAAGTTATAGATAATAACTGGCTTAAACACATTTAATTCAAAATTCCCTTGGCTTGCTGCAAAGCCAATTGTTGCATCATTTCCAAACACTTGGCATGCAATCATCGTTAAGGCCTCACTCTGAGTTGGATTTACTTTTCCCGGCATAATCGAACTCCCTGGCTCATTGGCTGGAATGCTGATTTCCCCAATACCACTTCGCGGCCCACTTGCCAGCCATCGTACATCATTGGCAATTTTCATTAAATCGGCAGCTAAAGCTTTTAGGGCTCCATGGACAAAGACAATTTCATCATGACTAGTTAATGCATGGAATTTATTTTCTGATGAACGGAATGAGTAACCCGTTATTTGTTTCAGCTGCTCAGCCACCATCTGACCAAATTGAGGGTCCGCATTAATTCCTGTACCTACTGCCGTACCTCCTACTGCTAAGTCAAGTAAATATTGATTCGCTTCCTTAACCATCTTTTCGTTTTTTTCGAGCATGAATCTCCAGCCACTAATCTCTTGCCCTAATGTTAATGGGGTTGCGTCTTGTAAATGGGTTCTTCCAATCTTAACGATCTTTGCAAAAGCTTGTTCTTTCTCTATTAACGTATTTTTTAGTTCTATTATTGTCGGTAAAAGTTTCTCAATAATCATCATATACGCTGCAATATGCATGGCTGCTGGGAATGTGTCATTAGAACTTTGTGACTTATTAACATCATCATTTGGATGTATTTTCTCAAGGATTCCTTGCTCTTCTAACCACTTGTTTCCAAGATGAGCTATTACCTCATTAACGTTCATGTTGGATTGAGTGCCACTACCTGTTTGCCAGACAACCAATGGAAAATGTTCATCATATGTGCCTTTAAGGATTTCATCACATACATAATTAATTGCTTTCTGTTTTTCTTCACTGAGCTTTCCTAGCCTATAATTGACCATTGCAGCTGTCTTTTTTATAAAAGTGAGCCCATAGATTAGTTCTAGGGGCATTTTCTCGTTACCTATTTTGAAGTTCTCTCGGCTCCTTTGTGTTTGTGCCCCCCAAAATTTATCAATAGGGACTCGAACCACACCAAGCGTATCCCTTTCTAAGCGAAATTCATCCATCACCTTCACCCCACTATATTTACTCTTTCATATATATACCCAATTTTACCCAGTTTATTAATAGAAAAGCGCAAGCGACTTGATCAGCCCCGACAGGCAAATGTTCTTCTGCAAGAAAAGTCGCTCTTTGACTTTTATTGCAGAAGGTTATTTGACCCGAGGGGCTAGGCGCTGGAGCTGGACAATTTTCGAAGTCGAATTTAAACCTTTCCTGTAATATAAAAAAACTGCGGACATTTTGTCCACAGCCTATGCCTTATAAATCGTATATCCGATATAATAAGAAAGAATTAAAAAACTACCGATTAGCAGTACAATCGAATACTCACCCATCTCCATCCCACCTTTAATTATAAATATAACTACCTAAACATTTTTAAAATATCACAGCGGAATGGATTAACAAGTGATAGAAGTTACACTTTAGTGACCGAGGAGTGAAGTTTTTGTGAACATTTGCCTTTTAGGTGCAACAGGCAGAGTTGGTTCAGTGATTCTTGAGAATGCACTGGCCAACCAGTTGTCTGTTCAAGTGCTTGTTAGAGACCAAGGAAAACTCAATATTAAGTCTGAAAACCTTTTTGTTAGGGAAGGAAATGTCTTAAATGAGGAGGATCTTGCACTTTCGATTGAGGGAAGTAATGTGATTATAAGTGCTTTGAATACAGAGAAAAGTACCACCCTCTCTGAATCAATGCCACTGATCATTAAACATATGAAAAAGTATGGAATCAAACGAATAATAACCGTGGGGACGGCAGGTATTCTCCAAGCTCGCTCGACACCAAGTCTCTATCGTTTTCAATCTTCCGAGTCCAAACGAAAGAGCACGCGTGATGCAGAAGAACATCTAAAAGCCTACTTATTATTAAAGAATTCAGGGCTTGATTGGACCATTGTCTGTCCAACCTACTTACCTATTGGGGAAAGAGTGGGTCATTACAGATACGAAAAGGACTGTCTCCCAGAAGATCCGTCTTCTATTTCTATTTATGATACCGGGGATTTCACCTTTCAACAGCTGTTTTCCAGAGAATTTATAGGAGCTAGAGTGGGATTAACTTATTAATAAAAGTGGAGTAACCAATTTGGTTACTCCCTTTCTATGTTATCCAGCTAATTCTGAACTTCCCTGCTGTAGTTGATACATCTGATAATATTTACCTTTACTTTCCATAAGCTCTTTATGATTACCTTTCTCCACAATAACCCCTCTGTCTAACACCAAAATTTGGTCTGCATTCCGAATAGTTGATAATCGGTGAGCAATGATAAAAGTGGTTCTTCCCTTTTTAAGGACATCCATTGCTTCTTGAATGAGTGCTTCTGTTTCAGTATCAATACTTGAAGTCGCCTCATCAAGGATAAGGATGGCGGGATTAAATGCTAAAGCTCTGGCAAAGGATATTAACTGCCGCTGTCCACTTGAGAGAGTACTTCCCTTTTCAATCACTGGTTCATCAAAACCATCTTCCAAGTTTCTAAACACTTTATCCGCCCCAACATCTCTAAGCGCTTTTTCCACCGTTCCCCTTGAGATGGAAGGATCGTTTAGGCTTACGTTTGAAGCAATGGTTCCGGTAAACAAATAAGGGTCCTGTAAGACAATCCCCATATGATTCCTAATCGTTTGACGAGGAATAGTTTTAATATCCTTCCCGTCAATGGTTATCTGCCCTTTCTGGACATCATAAAAGCGGAAAAGTAAGTTCATAATGGAGCTTTTTCCGGAACCAGTATGACCTACTAAAGCAATCGTTTCACCTTGTGTCGCCTCAAAGTCAATGTTCTTTAATACATAATCCCCTTCTTTATAACCAAAAGAAACATGATCGAACTTTACATTTCCTTTAAAGCGGTCCGTTCTCTCCTTGCTAACATCTTCCCCAGGTTCATCCATTAATTTAAACACCCGTTCCCCTGCAACTAATGCCTGTTCTAAGTTAGCTAATTGATTGACAATCCCTTGAACCGGCTGAAACAAACGATTAATGTAATCAACAAAAGCATATAGCACCCCTAAGGAAATAACGTTAGCTGGGAGCAATGCTTGTGCACCAAAATACCAGATGAAGGCAACAAATACTAAATTCCTTAAAATCCCGACTAAATTATGTGAGGTTAAGCTATTCAAGCTTAATAATTTATTTTGATAGTGAAAATGCTCATGGTTAAGCTTTTCAAAATCTTCTTTTGTATCCCTTTCTCTGCTAAATGCTTGAATAATACTCATTCCCTGGATAGATTCATTAATCATCGCATTTATATCACTGTTTCGTGATCGTATAACACGGTTATATTTCGATGCATACTTTCTGTAAAGAATTGTCCAAGCATATAAGATAGGTAATAACAATAAACAAATCGCAGCAAGCTTAGCATTCAGGATGAACAAGGCTGCATAAATCCCGGTAATATAAATGGCACTTGTAAAAAATGTAGCTAAAACTGTGACGTAAAGCTCTCTTATTGCTTCTGTATCATTTGTGATCCGTGCTACCACTTTACCAGCGGGAAGGGTATCAAAGTATTGAATAGGTAATCGTTGAATCTGTCCAAAAACATCCTCACGCATCTTTTGAATAATACGGTTAGCCGACTTTTTCAAGAAAAAGCGTTCCCCATATTGAAAAATAGCTGACAGTACTAAAAGACCAAAATAGAGAGCTAATAGTTGAAAGATACTCGGAATTTCCGGCTGATAAAATGCTAATAATTCAGAGCCAGTCAGGATTTTCACCTGATATACAGCATTATTTTTTCCTTTTTGAATCGTAAGCTTTTCTCCCTTTAAGCTTCTTTTTCCATCGAATTCAAGCTTTTGGTCTACGAAGACAAATGTTGAATTTACCTGCAAAATACGAATGGGTTTCCCTTTTTCTTGATTGCTAGTGTAATATTTTTCTCTTATATAATATTTCCCATTAAATTTGACAGCCTTTTTGCCCGCATTTGTTTCATACCAGGTGGACTCAATTCCTAAAATATGCTGATCAATGATATTTTTTGCAATAAACGGTCCAGCCAAATCTGTTACAACCGAGATGGTCAGCATGAACAATGCAGCAACAATAATTTTCTTATAACCCAAAGCATAATTAACTAAACGACGTCCTGTTGTCATGCTGTCACCTCACTCTCTACTCTATTTTCAATCTGCTGGCGTAAAAATTGTTCCTTATACCACCCGTCTTTTTCTAAAAGCTGTTCATGTGTTCCTTCTTCGATAATTCGGCCTTCGTCCAAGACTAAAATATGATCGGCATGCTGTACTGCTGACATTCGATGAGTAGTAATAATGGTCGTTTTTTCTTGTCTAACTTTACGAATATTCTCAATGATTCTTTTTTCCGTTTTTGCATCTACCGCAGACAAGGAATCATCAAGAATAAGAATTTCTGGATTTCTAATTAATGCCCTCGCAATTGATATCCTTTGTTTTTGCCCACCAGATAAAGCCACTCCTTTTTCACCAACAAGAGTATTGAGACCTTCAGGAAGCATGTCTAAGTCTTTACGAAAGGCAGCTAAATCTATAGCTGTTTCTAAATCTTTCTCACTCGCCTCGCGTCTTCCAAAAAGGATATTTTCTCTCACACTTTTTGAAAAAAGCACATGATCCTGAGGCACATAGCCTATCCAATGCCGAATCTGGTTAAGTGTTTGTTGCTCTAACGAAATATCGGATATGGACAACTCCCCTGATCCTAATGGGTATTGCCTTAATAATTGTTTAATAAAAGTGGTCTTTCCGCTACCCGTTTTCCCAACGATCCCTAATGTTTGCCCTTGGAACAGCTGAACATTTACATTGATAAGATTATTCTCCTTAGAAGATGGATAACGGAAGGTAACCTCTTTATAGTCAATTCGACTAGGTTCTGATACTTCAACCGCTTTAACTGGATTTTCCACATCCTCTTTGTAACTGAGAGTCTCATTAACACGATCTAGCGAGGCATTTCCACGCTGCATGACATTTATTAACTCTCCTATTGCAAACATTGGCCAAATTAGCATTCCTAAGTAAACATTAAAAGAAACAAGATTTCCTAATGTAATCGCTTGGTGGAAAACTAGATAGGCTCCATATCCAAGTCCAATTAAATAACTAATTCCTACAAGCACTTTGATAGTTGGATCAAACAATGAATCAATCTTTGCTACTCTGATATTTTTTTCATACACATCTTCCGTTAATTGATGGAATCGCTCACAATCAGCCTTTTCTTGAACATAGGCCCGAATAACCCTTACTCCAGCGATTGATTCTAAGACACTGTCATTGAGCTCACCAAAAGAATCTTGGGCTTCCATAAAGCGAGTATGCAGTCTTTTTCCATACATTTTCATTAGTAGTGCCATTATGGGGAGTGGAATAATGGCAGCTAAAGTTAGCTTCCAACTAATCATAACTCCCATCGTGATAAGTAGAGTCAACATCCAGACACTTGAGTCAACAAGGGTTAATATTCCAAATCCAGCTGTAATCGAAATAGCCTTTAGGTCATTAGTGGCACGTGCCATTAAATCACCTGTACGGTTTTGTTCGTAAAAGGCTGGTGTCATCTTTAACAAATGGTTCATAAAACGGGACCTTAGCTTTCTCTCAACTAAAAAGGCTCCCCCAAACAATTGATACATCCATATATAGGTTATTGCATAGGAGCTTACCATGATGATTAAAAGAATACTAAGATAGTGTACAATTTTTTCTTTATTCATTACACCGATATGAATATCATCGATTGCCATACCAATTATTTTTGGCGGTATTACGTCTAGAATACCTACTAAAATCAATAGCGTCACAGCTACCACATATCGTTTCCAATTCTCTTTGAAGAACCAGCTTAATTTTTTTAATACCGAAAACATTTCCGATTTCCTCCTTTTGTTAAACTATCCGCCCTCTGTCTCCTTTTTTGTGTGTGCTAGTCTCACTTCTGAAATGATTAACATCGTTCATTCCTCCTATAGATTAAAATTTATAAAAAAAAGCATACTGCAAATGGTGCAGTATGCCTCCTTTTAAAATGGGACAAAAAAACACAAGTTGCGCAGCGAAGTAAACGCAACCTGTGTTTGGTTTAATCACGTCAAACAGAAAATATTTAACAGAAAACGATTGATGGTAAGGTTACATTCACATATTCAGTTGTTGAATTTAAATTGTTCTTTTTCATGTTGTAACCCTCCATTTCCTTTTTTTTCTTCTTTGTTAGATTATCATCGACAGTTTTTAAAGTCAATTCCCATTTTTCTGAATCATTAAATTCCTGATTAATGCCCCTTACCTTTTCCTTTATTTTTTGGTTTTTTTTCTTTATGTTTATTCCATTTATCTTCCCATTTTTGTAATTCGTTATTAAACTTCTCTTTGATTCCCCGTTTGCTCTCTTCTTCTTTCTTTTTCTTCTCAATCAAAGTAGAAATATGGGTCACTTTAAAGCTTTGATTAGGTTGGTTTCTAAGAGCGTCCGTCATCACTTCACGGAATAACACCGCTGAACCTGTACCGCTTGTTGGAGTTATATAATGACTGGCATCTGTTTTGTCATAGCCAACCCAAAACGCTCCAACTAGTTGAGGGGTATAGCCAACGAACCATTGATCTTTCAAACCATTGATCCCTTTAATTGGCACCTGCGTGGAACCTGTTTTCCCTGCTGTTTCCCTACCAGGTATTTGCGCTGCTTTTCCAGTTCCTTGTTCCACTACACCTAAGAGCATGGTTGTCATATTATCCGTAACTGATTTTGTTGTCACTTTCACTTTCTTTTCTTTCCACTCTGCGACAACCTGACCATCTGCATCAACAATTTTTTTAATTACATGTGCTTCTATACGGACGCCATTATTAGGAAACACTGAAAAGGCTTCTGCCATATTAAGTGGGGAAACCCCCTTATGTAACCCGCCAAGAGCAAGTGATAGATTACGGTCCGCTTTATCCAAGGAAATACCAAACTTTTTGATTGAATCCAACCCTTTTTGTATCCCCAGTTGATTTAGGAGCCATACGGCAGAGACATTTTTCGACTCTTTCACTGCCTCATACATCGGTACTTCGCCCTCATATTGATGGTCATAATTACTCGGCTGGTAGCTTCCGAACTTCATTGGCTCATCCTTTAACATATCAGTAATTTTCCAGCCTTCTTCAAGTGCAGGCGTATACACTGCTAACGGCTTAAAAGAAGATCCTGGTTGTGCTTCTAACTGTGTAGCACGGTTATATCCTCTGAAAGTGTGCTCGCCCCTACCACCAACAAGTGCTCTGACTCCTCCAGTTTTAGGGTCAACGATGACACCACCACTTTGAACAAGACGATCGTTTCCTTTAGGGAACAAGCTATCATTTTCATATGTTTTCTCCATCGATGCTTGCACTTTTGGATCAAGCTCCGTATAAATTCGGTATCCCCCTGTTAATAAATCATCCTGTGATAAACCATATTGTTTAATCGCTTCTTCTAAGACTTGATCAACATAATAAGGGAATTTTCCACGAAACGGATCTCCTCCCTTATCATTTAGAACTACTTCCTCATGTAAAGCTTGTTCATATTGCTTACTCGAAATATATCCTTGTTTTTTCATTTGTAATAAGACGATATTACGACGTTCAGTTGCTTGTTTCATATGGTCATATGGATTTAGAGCGGATGGAGCTTTGATTAGTCCGGCAAGTATGGCTGATTCACTTATAGTGAGTTCTTTAACATCTTTGGCAAAATATTTACTGGCCGCTTGCTTTATTCCATATGCACCGTTTCCAAAATAAATTTGATTTAAATACATTTGCAAAATTTCTTGTTTGGAATATTTTCTTTCGACTGCAAGGGCTAAAAATACTTCCTGTATTTTTCTGTTCAATGTTTTTTCAGATGTAAGCAATGTATTCTTTGTTAATTGCTGGGTAATCGTGCTACCCCCTTCGACCATTCCTCCTGCTTTAAGGTCCCGGAAGAGAGCCCTCGAGGTACCTATCAGATCGACACCATTATGTTGATAGTATCGATGATCCTCGATAGCAACAACAGCATTTTTCATTGATTTGGGAATTTCCTTAATAGGAACTCCTTCATTCTTATTAGCTGAAACCTTACTTGCCACTTTCCCACTCACATCATAAAACACCGTGGGTTGTGGCAGTTCATTTTTCAATTTAGATATATCGGCACTATTTGCAAAATAAGAAATAATTCCAAAAAATCCTAGGATGATGATTAACACAAATAAAACAATGAATTGAAGCAAATGCCACTTTTTCCAGTTCTTAAAAATATCTTTGAATATCATTTGATGACTTCCTTCTCTGTAAATTATGACAGGTATAATTTTCGTTGATTAGAAGTTTTTTATGACGGTTTCAAAAAAATAAAAAAGATGAGTAATTCCCATCTTTTCAATAAATATTATTCTTAGTTTTTAGCAACTTCTTTAAACCGTTGTTTTGTAAGCTTTTCATCGAAGCTACTAAAAATCCTATAGTTTTGCTCATCTAGTATTCGAAAATGTTTACTAAGTATATTTTGTTGAAGAATAAATCCATTCTTCTTATTTACTACTTTCCACCAAATTCGGCCTCCAAGCGTTTTCGTTTTACGGAAATCTATTCCTTCACGTGCGACAGTTTCCAATACTTCTAAAGGCTCATTCCCAAATAAGAATTGAACTGTTTCCGTTTCACGAAAAAGAGCACAAATAGAAACAGCAGTGGACCAGTTGGCAAGAACTCTTCCCTTCTCAATTTGTACAAGTGTTTTTTTTGAGACACCAATAATTTCTGCCATTTTATCCTGAGTATATCCTGCTTCCGTCCGAATAAGACGAAGCTTTTCAGAAACCTGCATAATAATTTCATCCCTGGTCACATATAAGCCCTTCCTTCACTAGCATCTAGTGTAATTTTACACAACTTCCGTCTCTCATTCAAATATTATGAAAAAAACTGCTATCCATTCAACTGATAGCAGTTTTACATATAGGTTATTTATTTATGTTTGGCGGAAGTCCGCACTGACTTGAACAGGAATTTTTAAGTTCACATGCAGCGCATTTCCCTTTTTTAGATTTATTTATGAACTTTACTAAAGCCCATGTTGCATATCCAAAAATCGCTGCCCCAATAATAATATTTGCAATCATAGCTTTCACCTCTTTTTAGAATTAACCAATTCCCAACAACATACCACCTTGGTAAATGATTAATGACAATACATAGGCAATCACAAAGGCATAAATCATAGAAAAAGCTGTCCATTTTTTTGAATTAGTTTCTTTATAAATCGTTGCTACAGTTGCTAAGCATGGAATATATAACAAAATGAATACCATGAAACTATAAGCAGCAAGCGGTGTGTAATAATTAGCCAGCAATGCTTGTAAACCAGCATCATTCGGAACAAAATAAATAATATTCATCGTTGAGATAATCGCTTCTTTTGCTAGAAATCCAGTAATTAACGATGCCGAAGCCTGCCATGTTCCAAAGCCAATTGGATCAAAGATTGGAGCAATTATGTTTCCAATTGCTGCTAAGAAACTATGATCCATATCTACATTTAGTCCTTTGGGGCCCGCATAGGATAACAACCAAATAAAAACAGAACCTGCAAAAATAAATGTTCCAGCCTTTCTTACAAACCCTTTTCCTTTATCCCATGTGCTTCTCCAAAGAGATTGAAACTGTGGCAACCTATATGGCGGCAGTTCAATAACAAACAAGGAAGTTTCAGATTTTAGTAAGGTAGTAGAGAATACTTTGGCCAATACTAAAGCAACAACAATCCCTAGAACATAAAGACTTAACACAACAAATGCTTTATGAGCGGCGAAAAATGCTCCGACAAATAAGGCATATACAGGTAATCGTGCGGAACATGACATTAACGGGGTGAGCAGGATCGTTAACAAACGCTCACGTGGGGTTTCAATTGTTCGTGCTGCCATGATTCCAGGTACATTACAACCAAAACCTATCATCATCGGTATAAATGCTTTTCCGTTAAGTCCAACCGATTCCATAATTCGATCCATTACTAGTGCAACACGAGCCATGTATCCCGAATCCTCTAATAATGAAATGAAGAAGAAAAGAATAAAAATTTGTGGAACAAACACGAGCACGCCGCCCACACCTGCTACTAAGCCTTCAATAATCAATGCATGGATAAATGCCGATGCATGGATGGCTCCCAAAACTTTCTCAAATCCCACCGTCACAGGTCCAGTTAATAAAGAATCTAAAGCATCCGATAATGGGGTTCCCAACCAATCAAACGTTAACATAAACATAAAATACATTAACAGTAAAAAGATCGGCATACCAAGGTATCGATTTGTAACGATAGAATCTATCTTTTCAGACAACGGTATAACGGTATCACTTTTTCTAGACACTTCAGCAATGATTTTTTCAATAACTTCTTTTCTTTTTAAATAAATAAAATTTGTTAATGATTTAAAGTCGGTCTGTTTTTGTAACTCCGATTCTAATTTTCCCATAATAGCTTTAAGCTTTTGTGGGTTGGTTAGACCATTAACATAGTTTTTTACATATTCATTGCCTTCAAAGTATTGGATCGCTAAAAAACGTAGAGAGTGATTTGTTTTTCCAGTTAATTCCCCTGAAAATGCAGTAATTGCTTCCTCGAGCTCTTTACCATAATAAGTGAGATTTTTTTTAGTTGGTTGGATGGATTTCGCTCCGATCACATCTACAAGTTTATCGCACCCTTTCCCACTTCTTGCCACAACAGGCACTACTGAAACACCGAGAATCTCCGAAAGTTTCATATAATCAATTTGAATGCCTCGCTTATTAGCAACATCTATCATATTTAATCCGATAAGTGCAGGCTTTTCAAACTCAAGCAATTGGAGTGTTAAATGAAGATTCCTCTCTAATTGTGAGGCATCTAAAATATTCAATAAACGGTCCACTGATTCATTTAAAAAGAAGGATGTGACAACACCTTCATCTTTTGATAATGGATTAAGAGTGTATACTCCAGGTAAATCTATTAAATGTCCAAGGTTTTTCTTAAATACTCCAACCTTTTTTTCAACTGTTACACCGCTCCAGTTCCCCACATATTCATAGGAACCTGTTAAGTTATTAAACAATGATGTCTTTCCCGTATTTGGGTTTCCTATAAGAGCAATTTCCATTAGATTCTTTCCACCTCAATCTGAAGGGCTTCCTTGCGGCGGATTCCAACGCATTGTCCGCAGGACTCTATCATAATTGGACCACCAAACGGCATGACGCATTTTACACATACTTCTGATCCTTCTGTGATTCCTAAATCAAGCAATCGTCTTTGAACTAGGTGACCAACATGAGAAAGATCTAATATTTTCCCTTTATCTCCCGCTTTTAATGAACCAAACATGTATATCACCCTATCTAGGTTAATTGAGAATGATTATCTTTCTATATTGCCATTTTAACACTTTTTTTAGGTAATAAGCATATTAAATTTGACAAAGTTTCGAAAAAATTTCATTAAAAAAAGGAAAAGCGTCTCGCCTTTCCTTTTTTTACTAATCTGTTTTATTTAAACAATCTTTTTGGTAATGCACTGATAACTAGAATAATGATAATGGCACTGATAATGAAGCTTGGAAGCATATAGGTTCCATTATATAGCAGGGAGTACACAGCTACTGGCTGCCCTTTTGGAGCATATTCTCCAAAAAACACAATCCCAGATACGACATGGCAAAGGTAACGAAGAACACTTCCTAAGAAGGCTCCAAGTACTACGTAGGTCATCCATTTTCCTTTGTTCTGATTATTAAGTGCATTCTTTATTTGTGCTGCAAAAATACCGGCAAAGCCCACAACAGTAAAGGCAATAAAGTAATCAATAATTCCTTGTATTAAGGTATAAATTTGTGAATATCCAAGAATAAATTGTAATAGTCCTAATAAGAATCCTGTAAGGACGCCACCTTTAACCCCCCAGCGATAAGCCATAAGAAACACCGGGACCATGGCAATCGAAATAGATCCCCCTTGTGGCCAAATTTTAAACGAAAGGATATTCCCAACATAATCTAATAAATAAGCAAGTGCGGTAAACACCGCTACTTCTGTAATAAAAAGCGTGTTACTCCTGTTCTTGTTCATTTCTCTTTCCCCCTTTGATTTGTAAAGCCAGCCAATAAAACAGTCCACAAAAAAAGCAATGCATGACAACTAGGAGTGTCTGCATTGCTTTACTTATCCGGCAAACCACATCCCTACGCTAGTGTTAACTAACAGGTTCATAGGGTCAGAACTCTACCGTTCACTCTCAGCCGCAGAAAAGCAGCTCCCCCTGTGGAAATATTCTATTGTTACCATACAAAATATACTACTGTCTACTTCTTTTTACAAGATATATTTACACATTGAATAAAGAAATAAATCTCCAAATGTTATAGAAATTATTGGGAAATATTTTTTTATTCATTTCTTAGAGGATTTTGGCTTTTACCCTCGAATTACATGGTAATCAGTTTTGTTAATACCATAGGGGGACACAGATATGTTTACGGGAGAACAAACGGATTTAGTTGCATTTTTTCAAAAAAATAAAGAAAAACTAGTACAAGAGTGGGAAGATTCAATTGTCATTAATCACGGGGACCCCTTCAAGTTGAAAATTAGGGAAAATGGGGAAGCCCTACTTAATGTAATTCTTTCTATGCATAAGGTATCTAAAGAGGAACTTATAGAAATCGTTAAAAAGATTGCCATAGAAGTTTCAGAAGAAAGGGTACTGGCTAATATCAATATTGGTGATTTTGTCTATAATGTCAATCTTGGTCGGACCATTCTATACAGTTATCTGAGTAAAACAGGAATTTCCTGGTCAGATTTGCAAGAATCCATAAATAAGATTAATTTTTGTTTTGATAAATTTTTATACTATGCGGTGTCCCATTATTCAGAAGCTAAAAACAAGATTATCGAAGAAAAGACGATGTTCATTGATTCTACTCATCAGGACCGATTGACCCTTCTCGGTCAAATGACATCAAGCTTTATTCATGAATTTAGGAATCCGCTCACTTCTGTTCAAGGATTTATCCAATTACTGAAGGCGGATTATCCAAACATGCGATATTTAGATATCATTTCAGGTGAGTTAGACCAACTTAATTTTCGAATATCTCAGTTTCTTTTGCTTTCAAAAAAGGAACTTATAGGGAAAGAAAAAATTGATTTCAAATTGAATCAACTTATCGATGAAGTGTTAAATTTCCTCTATCCAAGTATCTTGGATGGAAAAGTGAAAATTAAACGAGATTTGAGCAAAGATTTCACTTTGAATGGATATGCTGATGAAATTAGGCAAGTCTTTATTAATATTATATTTAATGCCATTGATGTACTAAACCATCACGAAGTGGACTTACCTACAATTGAAATAAGCACCTGGGTGGAAAATGAAGAGTTGATAAAAATCAGTATATCTAATAATGGACCTGCCATTCCGGCGGAATTAAGAAAAACCATTTTTGAACCCTTTTTTACAACTAAAAAGTTAGGTACTGGTCTTGGATTATTTGTTTGTAAAGAAATTATTGAGAAACATAAGGGAGAATTAACATGCGAATCCTCTCATGATAAAACAACTTTTTCTATCTGCTTACCTGCACTATCTTAAAAAGAAACGACCCTACAACTTTCAAATCCCACTTTTATAAAGCAGGGATTTTTTTATTTCTCCCTTATATACATCTTCCGCAAGAAAACTTTTTTGCATAAGATGTAGTAAAAATTTTGGGAGACTAGGCGCATGTTTACATTAAAAGTTGATAATGAAATTGAACTTCAGTTGTTTCAACATCACCACGCTCTAAAACTTTATCAGCTAGTCGAAAGAAATCGAGACCATTTACGAGAATGGCTTCCTTGGGTGGACTCCATGAATTCCCCTTATCAATTTGAATCCATTATTCCAATCTGGCTTAACCAATTTGCTGAAAACCAAGGATTCAACGTTGGAATTCTTTTTAAAGGAGAACTCGTCGGCTCCATTGGTTTACACCAAATAGATTGGCATAACAGAACAGTTAGTGTTGGCTACTATCTTTCCAAATCCGCAGAGGGGCATGGCGTCATGACACGATCTGTTCAAGCCATACTAAATTATGCTTTCTTCGATTTGGGTTTAAATCGGGTGGAAATACGCTGCGGAGTAAAGAACCAAAAAAGCCGTGCCATTCCTGAAAGGCTTGGGTTTGTAAAGGAAGGCACAATAAGAGACGGTGAACAATTATATGGTAAATATCATGACCTCATTTGCTATGGCATGCTTGCACGCGACTGGAATGGGTTGATCACTAGTTAAGTCATTTTTTTCATCGATTGAGAGACTTTAAAAAAAAGACATATTAACATAATTTGGACAATCGGATAAAACGGAAATGAATAAAAGATCATATACCCTTTTCTATAATGGTACACACCAAGTTCATGGGCGAACCATTCAAGTGTAACCCCAAAAAATGACCAGCAAAGAATGTAGAAAAAGCAATACTTGAAGGGTATCTTAAATCTGTCCCAAAAATAAATAAAGAAATATGACGAAGGGCCAAACATGGTATAGGACATAAAATCAATCAACTGAAAGGAAGAATTATCATTTACATCGTAAAAATTGAAAGGTTCGATACTAATGGTATGATCGAAAAAGAAACCAACAAAAATGCCAAATAACACTAAGAAGAGGCTTATATTAAATGAAAACCGCTTTTTCATAAAAAAAATGGCCCCGAATCCAACAATATTCATAATGATTACAAACCATTCATTTTGATTGAATGAATGATCATATATGGTCATATTTCCTCCTCACTTTCTTTATGCTCCAGAAATTTAAGAACATTAACCAAGATGACAAAAAAACTTAAGTAAAGAAGTACAGATAATATCAAATGCCAATGTATATAAACTAAAAGCTTTGCCCTAACGGCTGTAAATTCAATTACAAAGAATGAAATTAACATCCCTAAAACGAGGAGTGTTTTCACCTTGTTTTTTTTTATTTGTTTATAAGCATTAAGGAATATTAAAAAAAGTAAAGGAAATACGCCATCACGATAGAGAATGAATGCAAAGAATCCTTCCTTTTGATGAGTGTATTCAATTAAATGCTTATTTAACGAAAGGATAGTCATTGAATTGATCAGCAGCATCGAAGAAAGAAAGAAAAGATTTAACTGATTCACTAAGGATATTTTTTTCGTTTGAAAAGTAAATATAGAAGCTAATACTAAGGTCATTAGTGACGAAAAGAAGATAATCATTTTGCCCCCATTTGGCACTAGAAAATTTCCATTATTATTCCACATCGTAAAAAATTTAAGCATTATAATACGATAAAAAGTATATTGCCTCTCTTCAAGTAGAAATACGGAGTTAGGGTATAATGAAAGAAAAGTAATCGTAAGTGAGGTGGCAACCCTTACTATTGTAAGGTGAGATATGATTGGGATAAATGTAGGGATTATTGTTATCCTAGTTGCTTTTACTGCATTTTTTGTGGCTTCTGAATTTGCAATGGTAAAGGTACGAACAACAAGAATTGATCAATTAATCGCTGAAGGCAATACAAAAGCAGAGAAAGCGAAGAAAATACTCTCCAATTTGGATGGATATTTATCCGCTACCCAAGTAGGAATTACTATTACCTCCTTAATACTAGGCTGGCTAGGGGAGCCAACCATAAGAGTATTACTAAGTCCCCTATTTGAATGGATTCAAATACCCTTTTCAATAAAACAGATTCTCTCGTTTATTGTTGCTTTTGGTGTTATTACTTATTTTAATGTTGTGGTTGGAGAACTCGCTCCTAAAACATTTGCTATTCAGAAATCGGAACAAATCATCTTGCTGTTTGCTCCAGCACTTATTTTGTTTTATAGACTAATGTATCCTTTTATCTGGGCCCTCAATAGATCAGCACGATTTGTTACCGGTCTTTTCGGGATTGACCCAATCTCTGATCAAGATATGGTTCTTTCCGAAGAGGAACTAAGGATGATACTTTCCCAAAGCTATGAGAGTGGAGAAATTAATCAATCTGAATATCGCTATATGAACCGAATTTTTGAGTTTGATAATCGGATTGCGAAAGAAATTATGGTACCAAGGACAGAAGTGGTCACCCTCTCTAAAGATGCTTGTATGGAAGAAATTATTAATATTGTAAAGGAAGAAAAATATACAAGATATCCATTAATTGATGGGGATAAGGACAATATTTTAGGAGTTGTAAATATTAAAGAAGTACTAACGGATTGTATCCAGCAAAAATGCAATGGTAAGGAACCCCTCCTTCCATACTTGAAACCAGTCATTCACGTCATAGAAACGATTCCCATTCAAGAACTATTAGTAAAACTGCAAAAGAACAGAAGCCATATGGCAGTATTATCAGATGAGTATGGTGGCACAGCCGGTATTGTAACCGTTGAGGACATACTTGAAGAAATTGTGGGAGAAATACGGGATGAATTTGATTTGGACGAGCTCCCTCTTATTCAGAAAAAGGGAGAAAACCACTACGTGCTGGATGGAAAAGTACTAATAAGTGTGGTAAATGATCTTTTAGGTACCAATCTCGAAGAAGAAGAGGTTGACACGATTGGAGGCTGGTTCTTAACACAAAAATTTGATGTACATGAAGGAGAAAGCATTGAAATGGAAGGATTTGTTTTTCAAATTAAAGAAATTGAAGGTCACCACATAGTATATATTGAAGTTAAAAAAGCACCAACGTCTTCTGTTAAGTAGGAGGCGTTTTTTTGTTCATTTTTTTATTATAAACCTACATTATATTATTCATATTTACATTGCTTTCCCATAAAATGTTGATAACAACTACTAATTAACCTGAACGTTTGACTGTATAGTTTAAATTATTTATAATTATTGTAATTTTAATTATGTTGAGGTGGTATGATGGGGCTGTCTATCGAATTGGCGAAATAGCCGAAATAGCGCATGTGTCAAAGAGAACGATCGACTATTACACGTCTATTGGCTTACTAAAAGCAGAACGCTCTAAGTCAAATTACCGCATCTATTCGGATGATTCATTAGAGGATTTAAAATTTATAGAAGAATGCAAGAGTCTGCATTACCCTTTAGACGAGATTAGAAGAAAGCTAGAAATGAGAAAGGCAAAGAATATTCGTGAATCAGAAGTGGATAGACATGTTAGTGCAGTGACACAGCAAATGAAGCAGCTTCATAGCGATTTATTTGATCTCATACCAGTTTTAGAAAACTTGGATGAACATCAGAAGGAAAAATTAATGAACAACTTAAGCCTGCTCAGAAATGCACTAAAGACGTCACTGATGAAAGTAACGAGTTAATTTTTTTATTATATTGGGAGGTGACTCCTTACTCGTCTTACAACGGGTTAAGGGAACTTATTTGGACATATTTAACTTGGTTATTATAGCCATTTTAATTGCTTTAACTGCTTTTTTTGTAACTTCAGAATTTGCAATTGTAAAAATAAGAAGTTCAAGGATAGACCAGTTAATTGAGGAAGGAAATTCGAAGGCAGTTTCTGCAAAAAAAGTGATTTCGAACCTGGATGAATATCTTTCTGCCTGTCAGTTAGGAATTACAATAACAGCCTTAGGTTTAGGTTGGATTGGGGAATCAACTATTGAGCATATGCTAAGTCCTCTTTTCCATAAAATCAACATTCCTGAGAGTGCAACGCAAGTATTATCGGTAGGAATTGCGTTTGCAGCCATTACCTTTTTGCATGTAGTGGTTGGTGAGCTCGCACCTAAGACTTTGGCCATTCAAAAGGCTGAATTAATTACCTTAATTGTGTCACGGCCACTCATCCTCTTCTATAAAATCATGTACCCTTTTATTTGGGTACTGAATGGGTCTGCTCGGGTTGTTTCCAGTCTATTTGGACTGAAGCCCGTATCAGAGAACGAAATTGCTCATACAGAGGAAGAACTTCGAATCATCCTTTCTGAAAGCTATAAAAGTGGTGAAATTAACCAATCAGAGTTTAAGTATGTAAATAAAATTTTTGAGTTTGATAATCGAATTGCTAAAGAAATAATGGTCCCACGGACAGAAATGGTTTCTTTATCAAAAGATGACTCGTTAGAAACATTTCTACAGGTGTTACGAGAAGAAAAGTTTACAAGGTATCCGATTATTGATGGAGATAAAGACCATATTATCGGATTAGTGAATATTAAAGAAGTGATGACTGATTTAATAGGCAATGAAAGTCTTTCTTCTCAAACATTAGAAAACTATACTCGACCAATTATTAGAGTGATAGAGACGATTCCTATTCATGACCTACTTGTAAAAATGCAAAAGGATCGAGTCCATATGGCTATTTTAATGGATGAATATGGCGGTACTTCTGGCCTAGTAACCGTAGAAGATATACTTGAAGAAATTGTAGGGGAAATTCGTGACGAATTTGATATGGATGAAATTCCAGAAATCCGTAAAATAAAAGAAAACCATTATATCATTGACTCTAAGGTTTTAGTTACCGAGGTTAATGATTTATTGGGAATTGAAATTGATGATGAAGATATAGATACTATTGGCGGGTGGATCCTAACTGAAAATTATGAAGTAAAAGAAGGAGACACCATTATTCACGACGCCTTTACCTTTAAAATCCTGGATATGGAGGAACATCATATCCGCTATATTGAAGTCACAAAAATCTCTAATGATGGTGAAGCTGTTATTAAGCAAATGGCCGTACCGAACTCAGAAGTACTTTCATAAAATAGACCAATCAGATTGGTCTATTTTTTTTGCCTAAATGACCAATTTATAGGACATATATCCAATCATTTAGCCCGCTTTTACGTATTTTATTGTAAAGGAGGGATGAAGAATGAACCATGTTTCAGTTTTATTTTTAGCTTGTATTCTGGCTGGGTTTGCCCTAATGAAAGTGGCAACAGTTGGATTCTTATCAAGCTTGTCATCATTTATTATTATTGTTGGTGCACTAGTAGTTATCGTTTTTGCTCTTGCAATTATTTACCTTGGCCTTAAATCGCTCACAAAAATGTAAGCGATTTAAATTAACTTAAATAAAAAGATCAGATGAAACCCATCTGATCTTTTTTCGTATCAATATTCAAAAATTATCTGTCTTTTAATATGATGAGATCCTCTTCCGCTTTAGCTATTTTAACTAAATGTGAATCAAGCCGGCGATTAATGTGCTGAATTTCTTTGCTCTGTGTGTCTTCAATACGCTGTAAAGAATCTTTAATATCAGATAAGTCAATTTGATTGACCTCTACTCTATGTTCAATGCTATCCATCTTTTCTAGTCTGGAAAGCCTCTTTTCAATGTTCTCTAAAGTTGTATTAAATGTATGAATTAAACTTTTAATATCCGTGATATTTTCCGTTAATTTTTCAAGTTCCTTTTCCATTTCAAACACTCCTTCTACTTTACTTTTCTTTTTCTTTAATTTTATCATCGTTTTCACTATCAACATGTTACAAAAACAGCAACAATGAAAAAGTGAGCAATAATAAGTCTAAATTAAGTCTAAGGAGCATCTATATTATGTCTTATTTCAATTTCCAAACCCTCAGTACATACCCTCCACACCCACACTGGTCAATAAATTTTATTCTCACATGTTCTGCATACAGCTCTTGGATTAAGGGTTGTAAATAGTCCACCGGATTTCCAAACACAGCAGATGTTACTAGATTAACAAAACAACCAGCTTTAGTTTCTTCTATTGCTAATAATGCATCACTTATAATCAGGTCTATATCGTGCTCATATTCATCATGCTCTAAATCCTTCGTCCAATCTTTATTCATATAATCCTCCGAGTAGGTGAATTTTATTTCTAATTTAATTAAACCCCTTTTTTTAGTGAAAGTTATTGATTTTTTTCACACATGTGAACAAATCGAATCGAAAAAATGAACATTTTTTTAATTAGGTCACTGGTGTGCGTTAACCGTGAATTTTATCACAGGCAAACCAATAGAAAAGTTATACTCTTTCAATATAAGGAAAAAGGCAATTAACAATCATTACTTGCCTTCATTCTGGCCTTAAATTGATAATCAACTAGGAAAAGGTTGGTGTATAAATATGTTTATTTCAATTGACGAAAAAGCTACCTCATGGTTTACGAAAGAATTTGAATTCAATAAACCATTTAGTATTCGCATGTTTCCTCAATATGCAGGATTTGGTGAGAAGCATAAGGGTTACAGTCTTGCTTTTTCAGCTGAGATTCCTGCAAATGCTGGATATGTAAAAGAAATCAATGGAATTACCTTTTTTGTAGAGGGAAATGATGTATGGTTTTTTGAAGATACGGAAACATACCTATCAGCTGATGACTTGGTGGATGAGATTTTAGTTACGTTCAAGGAAGAATATAAAACTACAATTAATTAACGTTCCAATAAAAACAAAAGGTATCCACATTTTTATTAGTGGATACCTTTTGTTTTGACGTAAATTAATTTACTTGCTTATCTAAGCTTGGTGCCATTAGTTTTGCACTCTCAAATACGGTTTTAAGTTTTTCTTCACCTTGAGCAAAAGTTGCATCTGCCGCATCTAATGATGGTGCATCCTTTTTCAATTCGTCCGCTTTTGCTTGGTAAGATGCTGCATAATCTTTCACAGCCGCCTCAAGATCAGCTTTTTGATCTTTTAGCGCATCAGGTACTTGCACACTATTTAAATCAGCAGCAACAGCAGCTGCTGCTTCACTGGCTTTTGCTTTTTCCTCAGCCGTTGGTGCATCCTCAGGTTTAGCATCTGGTGCAGCTGCTTTAGCAGCCTTTGCTAAGTAAGCATTTAAATCCCCATCTTTTGCATTGATTCTCTTTCCAAGCTCCATATAGAATTTAACTAATTCTTTTTTAACATCAACTTTCGGTGCTTCTGCTTCTTTTGTTACTTCTTTCTTTTCTGTAGTTTTTGTTTCATCAGAGCTCGAACAAGCAGCAAGTCCAATTGCCATTGTTAATGCAGATACGACTAATAAAAATTTTTTCTTCATCTTGATTTCCCCCAATTTCTCTTTTTATGCATTGTTAATTTTACAACAACTTATCTGACGAGGAAAGTTTATAAAGGTTACAAAAAAATGTACTTTTTTTATAAATTTTTTTCATTGTAAGTAATTTAGCTTATTAATATTTTTCACATTATTAGTTTTATTTTTCAGAAAATTAGCAATAAATTGTGAACTATCTTACAATAATAACAAATTTTGTTTATAATATAGATGATATTAGTATTCTTATTCTCTCCACGTTCCACACTAAGTCCATTCAATTTTTAATAAAAGGGGGTTGGACATCTTGGAACATACGAGGCCACAAATAACAATGTTTTATTTAACGTTTGATTTATCCATTCTACTTACCACAACTATTGCTGCTATTATTGTTTTCCTCATTGCCTATCTATTGACAAGAAATTCTTCCTTACACACTCCTAATAAATGGCAAAATCTGATGGAATGGATTGTAGAGTTTGTTAAGGATATTATGAATAACTCAATTGGAAACTCTAACAATTTATTCATCTTATCCACTGGTGTAGTCTTACTAATGTATCTTTTTATTTCAAATCTTTTAGGAGTACCATTTTTAATTGTTACTGCTGAAGATCATCCTGTGTCTTGGTGGAAATCTCCAACTGCTGATGCACATGTAACCATGACACTGGCTATAATGATAATAGCTTATACACATTTTATTGATATCCGTATGAAGGGATTTAAGCATTTTGCTCTTAGCTTTTTCAAACCCTTTACATTATTTTTTCCTATCAATGCTGTAGAACAACTTGCAACAACCTTAACCTTAGGGTTACGCTTGTTTGGAAATATTTATGCAGGGGAAATCCTTCTTGCCCTGTTAGCAAATGCAGTAAACCATGGTTTTATTATTGCTGCTCTGGCATCTGTCCCTATGTTGATTTGGCAGGCATTTTGTATTTTTATTGGCGCGATACAGGCTTATATCTTTGTCACTCTAACAATGGTTTATATTGCTCACCGATTAACATAATATTTTGAAGGGAGTTGATTGTTTTGGGCGACTTTTCATTATTCGGACTTCCAGTTTCTTTAGGGACCATGATTTATCAAGCTATCATTTTTACCATTCTTGTTTTTATATTAAAAAAATTAGTTTTTAAAAAAATGGTGGATATTCTCGAGAAGAGGAAACACCACATCGAAAAACAACTACTTTTAACTGAACAGTATAAGCAGGAAGCTGAACAAAACTTAGAAGCGAGTAAGGTCGTTCTTAAACAGGCAAAAAAAGAAGCCCGAGAGATCCGAACTTATTCTGAGAATGAAGCACAGCTACTTATACATGACGCTAAAGTAGAGGCGAAAGATATAGTAAAAAAAGCAAAAGAAGATACCCTTCTTCATCATGCCCGACCCTTTTCACACTCAGATCAAATAAAAGAGGGGGCATAATGTATGAAACACAAGTTCACTAAATATTTAGGTAGAATTACGGAAAACCTAGAAATTGGATTAGAAGAGAAATGGATTTATGTTCACTACACAAAAGGTTCTATTGAAAAAACAGCGTGTCTGTTAAAGAATGAAAATAAATCAGAGGAAGCATATCTTGAGGCTTTTCTTGAAGAAAATAAGGTGTCTGAGGAAATGAGAAAAGAAATTAAAACATTTTTTAAAAATGGACAGTCACAAAGAGATAAACATTGGAATGAATCCACAAACTTTCTAATGAAAGCAGTATCCTTGAATATGGTTTTTGGTATAGCAATTGCTATCTCCGTTTTTGCGGGCTATAAACTAGGTGATTTATTAGATAATCGTTATGATATCTACCCTGTATTTACTCTAATTGGTATTTTTCTAGGCATTGGTGTTGGTGGGGCTACCGTTTATTCATTGGTTCATAAATATTTTTTAACCTCACAAAAAAATGAGGTGCCTGAACCAAAAGAGGAACAAATTAAAGACTATCCCATTATAGAGGTTAGTATCGATGAAGTCCGAAAAGCGGTGAGAACCTTTTCGGATAATTTACCAAAGGGTGCCTACAGGACCATTTTGGTTAAAGAGGATCATAGTATCGACTTCAACCAACTTGCTCCCATCCTCGGAGGTGTCCCATCTAAAAATTTCTATATGTCTAAAGAAACTTATGATTTATTTGAAGAAAATGAAAAACAAATCCCCATCGAAATGGACATCGTGCAAAAGGCTGTTGACCAATATGTAAAGGACCATAAGGAGTTTCCTATGTTAAAATTTGATCCCCAGCACAGAGTGAATTATTATCAGTTATTACAAGACCACTATTTAAAGAAAGCACCCGAAATCCAATTTTATCTCACAGACCTAGATGGATTAATCACTCATATAAAACCAAAGAAAAAAAACTCCTCTCTATCTTGAGAGGAGTTTTTCGGCTTGAATTCTTGCAATCATATATATCGGATGTTTTTTTTTGCTTTTTTTTCTGCTAAATTGAGATAATAGCATTAGTAAATATTATTAAAGGGGCACAAGTAGTATGCAAAAACAGAAAAATAAATCACAGCATTTAGCAACAATTTCTCTTGCTGTGATGGGAGTAGGTTTTCTAGCTACCCTTCCATTACAGCATTCAATATGGGGTATGATTTTACAGGGAGGATTCGAAGCGGGTCTTGTAGGTGGTTTGGCTGACTGGTTCGCTGTGACTGCTTTATTCCGGCACCCATTAGGTATTCCCATTCCACACACAGCCCTTCTGCCCAAAAATCGAAAAAGAATTATTGCTGGAATTATCTCCATGCTAGAAAATGATTGGTTAACCAAAGAAAGTATAAGAAGTAAAATTGAGAACATTCCTTTTACTGAAAAACTATTTGCTCTTTTTCATAAAGAAATTACTTCACAAGGGGTCAAGGAAAATCTCATTACACTTATTCAGCATTTTATTATGAAAATCGATAGTAAAAAAATAGCACCAATGATTGAAAGAGAAATAAAAGAGCATTTAAATAAATTAGATAGTAAAGACTATCTTCCACTTCTGATTGATCAAGTGATGGTCAGAAAATATGATGAAAAAACGCTGGATTATATTCTAAAAGAAATCGACGAATGGGCTCAAAAGGATAGTACAAAATATAGGCTTGGCGGAATGGCAGTGGACGCCGTTGAAAATATTAAAGCAGATGGATTTATGCAGTTCGCTTTAAAATCCTTTAGCAGCCTTGTTAATGAAGAAAAGCTCGGTAATATTATTCAAAACCTTATCTTAAAAGGGGTTGATAGCTATCGGGACCCTTCTAATCAAAATAGACAATCGTTAATCAGTCATATTCACACCAAACTGCATTCGATAAAACATGATGAACAGTTGTATGGTGAACTAAATAACCTCAAAACACATCTTATTAATAAATGGGAGCCACAAGAACAAATAATTGATCTTCTAAATCAGTTTCAGAAAAAGGGCATTGATTTTGTTTCAGAACCTACCTTTTTCGATGACTACCTGCTTCCCCTTATAAAAAATAGTCTTGAGCAAATTGAAGCAAATCCAGAAAAGGTTAGTCAGCTTGAGGGATGGATTAAGTCGCAAATTTCTAATTTTGTAGATAAAAATCACGAAAAAATTGGCAAGTTGGTAGAAGAAAATTTAGAAAAGCTTGATGACAAAACACTCATTAAAATGGTGGAAACAAATGTCGGAAAAGACCTTCAATGGATCCGTGTAAACGGAGCTGTATGTGGATTTCTAATTGGACTAATATTAGTAGGAATTAAAGCCTTTTTCTAAGGAAGAGCAACCCGCGGTTGCTCTTTTTCATTTAAAAAATCGCCATTGTCCCTAAAATTCAATGTTCTAGTTCACATTTTTGTCACATATTTACTACTGTAGGTACTATTTTTAGGTAAAAGGAGGCAGGAAAATGGGCATAAAGTTTATTAAGATATCTGTCTGTTATTTTGTCGTTGGGGTATGTTTAGGCATGTTTATGTCAATGACTGGGAAGTTTGATTTTACTCCTGTTCACGTCCACATTAATTTATTAGGTTGGACGGCCATGACTCTTGCTGGACTTATTTATGTAGCTTTTCCAACAGCGGCGGAAACAACTTTAGCGAAGGTTCACTTTTGGCTCCATAATATTGCATTGCCCATCATGATGATTGGGCTCGCCTTCTTAGTATCTGGAGTAGAGGCTGCAGGACCTGCCGTTGCAGTCGGTGGAACCTTAATGGTATTAGGCATTATCCTTTTTGCTATTAACATCCTTAAGAATGTGAAGAACTAATTGTCTTTTTTTCATACTATCATTTCTAATTTCAAGTAAAAAGACACCGGAAAATTCGGTGTCTTTTTAATATCCTCTAAAAACGTATTGTTCTTTTGGAGCCGTGGTCTTTGACCACTCTTTAACTTTTAAATAAGGAATATTCATTTTAAAGGGTTGATAATAAATCGTTGAGACTTCTCCTTTTACACGAATCCACTCATCATTTTTTAGGTTAGTTCCCTTTGGCATGTCAACAAGCATCCCGAATACACCTGAGTCTGCAATACAATGAATGACTCCGAAACGGAATACAAAAAGCTGATTCTTATCTACCGTTTCACTATCCTTAAAAACAAAGCCTTTAAATTCTATTTCTTTCCCAAGGAAATCTCCTGAGTAATTATAAATAGTTTCCATTGCCTTTAAATAGTTTTCATCATTGATAACAATGGTCTCTTTATTAATATACTTCTTTTTTTCTTTTTGCATTAGCACATCGTACGCATCTTTCCCGTAATAAACACTCGTATCAGGACGTAGGAATTGTTGCTGCATGAACGAATCCCCTTTTCCTTCATCATAAATAGGAAAATGAAATCCTTTCGCCTTTACAATATTACTATCAAGTGTGGCTATCGGAAAAAAAAGTCCAGATATAATTGGGAAAGCAAAAATCGGATAAACGATTAGCTTTTTGTACCATTTGTCTTCCTTAGCATGATTATGTCCACAATGTTCATGGCCACACTCATGCTCTTTAGACTGTTCCTTGTTCTGCATGAATATTTGAACAATTGTTAAGACCAACATGGCATAACCTGCAGTTGCAGATAAATAGGAATATTTCATATTAATATACTTATTAATATCTCCGGTAATATGCAAATGAAATAAAAAATAAGTAAATCCAATGAGTATTAAACTTCTTATCATAATAATCACTCCCTAAAACAATAAAGAGTATAGAAAAACGGTAACTGTTACGCCTGTCACAATCATAAATACCAACCGTTTCTTAAATGTTGCCAACATCATCATTAAATTTTTGATATCGATCATTGGTCCAAATACTAAAAAGGCTAATAGTGATCCTGTAGAAAAAGTCGTTCTGAACGAGGACGCGATAAAGGCATCCGCTTCTGAACATAGAGATAAAATAAATGATAGTGTCATCATCACGAAGGAAGATGATACTGGGCCTTGACCTATTGAAACAAGTGTAGCTGTTTTAACATACGTTTGTACGGCTGCAGCAATTAAGGAGCCTATAATTAAATACTTACCCATTGAGAAAAATTCTTCTACTGCATGCTCAAGTGTTTGCCATATTTTCTTTAACAAACTCTTCTCTCGATGGACATGATGGTGATGAAATTGTTCTTTAAATGGAGAATCCTTATAGCCATAGGCAATTAATATACCAACCAGAATGGAAACAACGATGGCCCCTATAGCACGATAAATCGCAATTTTCCAATCGCTTCCGAATGCGATATAAGTCGCAAACAAAACAACAGGATTAATAATCGGTGCAGTTAACATAAAAGCAATCCCGGCTGAGATAGGTACACCCTTTGATACTAAACGACTAACAATGGGAACAATCCCGCATTCACATGATGGAAATAAAATCCCTAGAAAACAAGCAAAAATGACAGCTAGGATTTTATTTTTCGGCATAATCCTCGCTATCATTTCTTCTGTAACAAAAATTTGAATGATACCAGAAATCAGAACTCCCAGCGTCACAAAAGGCAGTGCCTCAATCAGTATTGAAATAAATATCGTGTTCATTTGCAAGAATGATTGCGGTAATGTTATTCCAAACATAATAGTCCTCCTATTACCCATAATCATGGAGTCTACTATACTCTTATTTTATTAGGACGTCCAACGAAAAATATGGTCCAAAGTGATAAATTTTCCCAAAACAATGAGGCTGATCTCTTTACTAATAAGTCAGCCTCTCTTGGGTTGCTATCTTGTCTCAAGGTTTTCTTTCCTAAGTTTAGCTTTTTCTTCGTCCGTTTTCCTATAATCATAATTATAAATGGCTTCTTCCCAATCTCCGTACATTGGATTAGGTAGAACGATGAACTTCTTCCCCCAAAAATCTTTGTATTTTTCCGTTTCCTTTATTCTTTCTGTGACGGATAATCCTTCAAATTCACTAAAATCGCCTAAATTATCGCCAAATAATAGGACAATGTCATGTGTTTTGGCTACATATTGGCGCCTTGATGCTTTCCCTTTTTCACCTAGTTGAAGTAAAAGGACATGGTCTCTATCTGCTTGTGGAGCACCAACCATTTGTAAATTCTTAATCGTTGCATTCTTTTGTGCTTCGAAACGGTTTGATATGTAAAATATCTCAATCCCTTTAGAATCTGCATACTTTAAGAATTCAAGTGCACCGGGAAGGGGCTTGGCTTCTGCTCGGTTAAACCACTTACTCCAATCAAAAGGGTTTCCATTCCCTGAAACAGCAAACGAAGCCAAGTATGGACTATTGTCTAATATCGTTTCATCGATATCCAGAACAATAGCTGGCTTTAAGCTAGTGTGCGACTTCTTTTTTCTTAAGTAATCATCTAATCTTAATTTTCCTAAGTTATAGCCTTGATAATATAAAGCTTCAGCTTCACCGGATTGTTGAAACCATAATACAGACATAGTATTTTGTTCATGTAGCTTGGCTGGTGCCCCTTGGACAGTTTGGGCCTTCGTATAGCTGCAGCTTCCTAAAAATACTGTAATTGTCATGCAAATTGAAAACCATTTTTTCACTGAGGTACCCCCACTTTTTTCTTGTTAGTATGGAAAAAAATTTCTTTTTTACTCACTTTACATTTTCCTATTTTTTCTATATAGTTTACTTATCAACTGATAAGCATTTTATTTCGAAAGGACCCTATGTCTAAAATGGGTAAAGATTTTAAGCATAATGATGAAATAAATCCTAAAGAAACCTATCAAATCATAATCCAAACCGCCGAGCGTTTATTTATGGAATATGGATACCGTGCGGTGTCCACTCGGCAAATTGCTGACCTATGCGGCATAACCCAACCTGCTCTATACCATCACTTTAAAAACAAACAAACACTATATGTGGCAGTGATCGAGCATGCACTCCATCACACTGAAAAGGACTTAAATGGGATCTTAACTCAATTTACAGCCTTTGAAGATAGACTCGCTCAAATTACCACCTACATGATGGTGCATTTTGAAATGGATATGTCACAAATGTTTCATGACATGCAGCATGAAATAAGCCCTGAAGATCAGCAACGAGTTCATCAATTATGGGTAAAAGGGTTTCTAATGCCAATAGTTACAATGATTAATGATGGGGTCTCTAATGGAGAAATAAAAAATCCAGAAGAGATTGATTCAACTTCTACTGAGATGGCTTTTTTAATACTTAACATTATTAAATCCATCCTGCAGCCCTCAAACATTGGAAGCTTACCAAAGAATGAACAAACCGAAATGATAAAGCATAAAGCCAATCTCATTGTTGAAATTTTTTTAAAAGGGATTAGTCGTTAAATAGAAGGCTGAATAACAGCCTTTTCTCTTTGCCTATAGCTTATCAATTGATAAGGGAAATTTTCGATTGGAGTGAACTACATTGGAGAAAAAATGGATGGAAAATTACGGAAATGCAGTCAGTGGTAAAAAAGGAAGATGGATTGTCCTTTTGGCTTGGCTCGTCCTTGCCGCTGTTCTAAACGTGACTCTTCCTCAAGCCAATTCGCAAAAGAATGAAATGGCACCAAATTTAGAGGAGGAAACTTGGTCGGAGCAAGCAAATAAAATTGCCGAGAAGGAATTTCCAGCAAGTTCAGGGACTCCTGCGCTCCTAACCTGGTACCGAGCTTCAGGGATTACAGACAATGATCTTTCACTTATTCAGCAATATACAAAGGAAGTAACGGAAAATCCAGTTTCATCCCAAGATACAATTGTTCCTTTTTATCAGTTCCCACTCCCTGTACTAAAGGAACAGTTATCTAAGGATGGAACAACACTCATTTTGCCCCTAAGCTTTAAAAAGGGAGCAGACAAGGAAAAGATTGCAGAAGGAATAAAACAATTAAAAGATAAATCAGCTTCGATATTTTCAACAGATCCAACGAAAGCAAAAATTAAAGATGCAAACAAGTTAGTTCTGCGGGTAACAGGTCCTGCCGGTATCGCACAAGATGCAACAGAGCTCTTTAGTCAGGGAGACCTTTCCCTACTTCTCGGAACAGTCGCTATTGTCCTAGTACTTTTATTAGTCATTTATCGCTCTCCTATTTTAGCTTTCATTCCTTTACTTGGAGTTGGTATTGCTTATGGTGTCATAAGCCCAATACTTGGTGGAATTGGTAAGGCAGGCTGGGTTGTTTTTGATTCACAAGCACTTTCTATCATGACCGTACTCCTTTTTGGAGCTGGTACAGATTATTGCTTATTTCTCATATCTAGATTCAGAAGCTATTTAGAAGTGGAAAAAGATAAACGTGCGGCAATGATTCGCTCCTTAAAAGGTTCGTCCGGAGCCATTGCTATGAGTGGTCTAACCGTTGTTTTTTCATTGTTAGTGTTATTGTTATCAAAATACGGTGCCATCCATCGTTTTGCTATTCCTTTTAGCGTATCCATATTAATTATGATGATTGCCAGCTTAACCTTGATTCCAGCCCTATTAAGCATTTTTGGCAGAGTCTCCTTCTTCCCGCTCATACCTCGTACAACAGAGATGCAAGAAGAACGGGCACGTAAGAAAGGAAAATCCATACCAGTAAAAAGAAAGAAAGAAGGGTTTGGATTAAAGCTTGGAAATTTCATTATTAAAAGACCGAAGTTTCTAATGACGGCTACCATTCTTTTTCTAGGTGTATTCGCTTTATTCTCAACTAAGATTCAATATACGTACGATACCTTATCTTCATTTCCAAAGGATATGCCATCAAGAGAGGGATTTGATTTAATTGCTGAGCACTTCAATCCTGGTGAGCTTGCCCCTGTTCAAGTGATCCTGCAAACAGACGGGAAAGAAAGTTCAGTTAAAACTGGTGTAGAAAAGCTGCCATACGTAGCACATGTCTCTGATCCAAATCAAGGAGCCCAGGAGCAAAATATCGTTAGCTACAATGTGGAATTAGACGTTAATCCATACTCAAATGAAGCCATGGATTATATCCCTGACCTCCGAAAGAAGATTGAATCTATCATGAAAAATGATGGTATTGCTGATACTTCTAAAAAAGTTTGGATAGGTGGTCAAACTGCCGTACAATTTGATACCAGACAAACGACAACAGATGATGCATTTGTTATCATCCCCATTGTTATTGGTATCATTGCCTTACTATTATTAGTCTATCTTCGTTCAATTACTAGCATGCTTTATTTAATAGGAACGGTTCTGTTGTCATACTTCAGTGCGCTTGGCCTTGGTTGGGTCGTTTTGCATTATCTATTTGATGTAGACGCAATCCAAGGATTTATTCCTCTTTATTCCTTTGTATTTATTGTCGCATTAGGGGAAGATTACAACATCTTTATGATTTCGAGTATTTGGAAAAAGAGCAAGGAAATGCCTCTGCTTCAAGCCATTAAAGAAGGAGTGGCTGAATCTGGTGCTGTAATTACTTCTGCGGGACTAATTCTCGCAGGAACTTTTGCCATTTTAACTACTCTGCCAATTCAAGTACTAGTCCACTTTGGCACAATCACAGCAATCGGTGTCTTGTTAGACACATTTATTGTTCGTCCATTACTAGTTCCTGCGCTTACGGTGCTACTCGGAAAATGGGCATTCTGGCCCTCCAAACGGAACTTGTTAGCAGTCGAACGGAACACAGAAAAATAACAAAGCAAAAAGCAGTGGAAAAATTCCACTGCTTTCTTTTCCATTAGCTTACACGTTTTTTCGATGAGGATTGAAGGGATTCTTTCTTATGGAATCCTTTCATATAGTAAACTGCCACCAAGAATACTAAAAATAGCGGCCCAATTACTAACGCAATTCGAGTATCTGGATTATATACCATCAAACCAATAACAAAAGCTAAAAACGCTAAGGCAATATAAGAGGTATAAGGGAAGAACGGCACCTTATATTTTAATGTTTTTATTTCACTTGGCTTTAACGTTTTACGGTAACGAATTTGTGATAAAAGGATGACGGCCCATGTCCAAATAGCTCCGAATGTAGCAATACTCGTAACCCATGTAAAGACTTTTGCCGGAACAATATAATTTAAGACAACACCGATTAACAAAGCACCAGCAGAAGCTATAACAGCCATGCCTGGAACACCATTTTTCGTAACCTTACCAAAATTCTTCGGTGCTTCTCCATGCTCTGCAAGGTTAAACAACATTCTTGCGGTACTAAAAATTCCACTATTACAAGATGAAAGTGCAGCTGTCAGTACAACGAAGTTAATAATTCCTGCTGCACCGGGGATTCCAATTTTCTCAAATGTAAGTACAAACGGACTTCCCTTTGTTCCAATTTCTTCCCAAGGATAGATAGACATGATCACGAACAAAGCACCTACGTAAAAAATAAGAATACGCCAGAACACAGAATCAATGGCCCTTGCAAGAGATTTTTCTGGATTCTTTACCTCACCTGCAGTAACACCAATCATTTCAATGCCAAGGTATGCAAACATAACCATCTGTAATGACAGTAAAACCCCCTTTATTCCATTAGGGAATAAACCGCCATGTTGCCATAAATTATGAATACCAGTTGCAATTCCGCCATTTCCTAACCCGAAGAAAATCATCCCCGCTCCGACAACGATCATCGCCAGAATTGTAACAATTTTAATCAATGCAAACCAAAATTCGAGTTCTCCATATGCTTTTACTGCAAGAAAATTAACCGTAGCCATGATGACAAGAGCTGCTAACGCCCAAATCCAGCGTGGAACATCCGGATACCAATATTCCATATAGATTCCAACGGCTGTAATCTCTGCCATACAGGTTACTACCCATAGGAACCAATAGTTCCAGCCTGTAATGTACCCTGCAAGTGGTCCTAAATAGTCTCTTGCATACTTACTAAATGACCCTGCAACAGGTTTTTGAATAGCCATTTCCCCAAGGGCCCTCATAATAAAAAACATGATTAAACCACTAAATGCATATCCAATCAGAATCCCAGGTCCAGCCATTTTGATCGCTGTTGCAGACCCAAGAAATAATCCCACTCCAATAGCTGCTCCTAATGACATTAACGTAATATGTCTTTCTTCTAATCCACGATGAAGTTCTTTCCCATGAGTGTTATTACTCATATCATAACCTCCCCTTGATCATCAAACCTCTAATTTTCCCATTCTCCACTTTGTTAAAACTCACAATTTCCTTTAATAATAGGTACATCCGATAATAATAAAACTTTCTTAAAATATAAATAATACTATTATTTTTAAGGAAAATCATTATTTTTTTAGCTCTAATCCTCCTTTTCAGAATGTGTTAGCGCTTACAAATTAGTATTTACGAAAATAAATACTATTGTGACAAATACTCGAAATTATCTTAACATTTTTGTGAACAAAGTTTTTTGTAGAAATACGAGAAATTTCTACATTTTTTTTGTAAAATTAAACAAAGACAAAGTAACCAATGCACAAGTAATTGACTATTTCCATTATTGTGGAGGAAACGATTTTGAACACAAGACATCATCATGATCCATTTAAAATAGCCTTTGAAAGTCTAGATGAATTTGCCGATATCATTAGTCAGGTTCTAATGTGTCCAATCACTATTGAAGATGCGAATCATCGCCTTCTTGCCTATAGTACACATGACGAACGGACAGATCCTGCTAGAATATCTACAATTATTGGTCGAAGAGTTCCAGAAAAAGTAATCAATCAATTATGGAAAGAAGGGACCATTCCTGCCCTATTAAAAACGGATGAACCTATTCGTGTGAAAAGTATGAATGATATAGGTCTTGGGGATAGAGTGGCGATATCGATTTGGAAGCAGGATGAGGTATTAGGATTTATTTGGGCCATAGAGATTGATAAAACATTAACGGAAGAGGACTTTACCCTGTTAAAAAAGGCCGCAGATGCGGTAAAAAATAAACTGTTACAGCTCCAAACTAGAAAAAATAAAAAAGAAGAACACTCCCAAGAATTCTTTTGGAAACTATTAACTGAGCACTTAAAAGAGAAAGAAGAGATTATTCAGCACTTTCAAACATTGCAAATTACTCCCCCATCCTCTTTTGCTGTTTTTGTTTTTCAGTTTCAACAAAATATCACAACTAAAGAAGAACATGAAATTTCTTATCTATTAAAGACAGCTCAGCGAATGAAGATTCTGCTAAATACCATTGACTGTAACCAACTGATCTTATTGGTACAAGCATCTCATATCGAGAATCCCTTACAAGAACTTGATCATTTTGCTGAAAACTTCCTTTTAAAAATGAACGACCGATATGGAATGAAGAATATCCATCCGGTCTATAGCAGTATTTATGATGACTTTCAAAAAATAGGAAAGGCCTATAAGGAAGCATTAGTGGTTTTATCCATAAAAGAAAAATTCCCTATAGAAACGAAGAAAATCTTTAGTTATCAACGACTGGGAATTTATCAGCTCTTTGAAATGATCCTTGAGAACAGAAAAAATGAAGCATACGAAAATTACGCATTAAAAAGAATCCAAGAATATGACCAAAAACATAAAAGCAATCTCATTGAAACGTTAGAGGTCTTTTTAAATAAGGATTCAAACATTAATGATGCAGCCAAGGAATTAAATGTCCATGCAAACACACTAAATTATCGACTCAAACGCATTACTGAGATTGGTGAAGTTAATTTCAAGGACACCAATCAAAAAATTATGCTTTTTCTCGATTTGAAGTTAGCCAAATACCAGGGGATTTGAACATTTTGTGAAAATCCCCAAAAAGAATGAAAATCTTTCTCCTTTCTTAACAAAGAAATTCCTTTGTAAACGTTTTATACTTTAGCCATAGCAAATCAATTCAATGTTTCAAGGGGAGGAAATAGATAATGTTTATTGGGGTTCCTAAAGAAATTAAAAATAATGAAAATCGTGTAGCTCTTACTCCAGCTGGTGTTGTTTCATTTTTAAATGCTGGTCATACCGTTTTAATTGAAAAGGACGCTGGAATTGGAAGCGGTTTCACTAATGAAGATTATGCTAAAGCTGGTGCTGAGATTATTGATACAGCGGAGCAAGTATGGACTAAAGCTGAAATGATCATGAAGGTTAAAGAGCCTTTATCAAGTGAATACAAGTACTTCCGTCAAGGGTTAATTTTATTTACTTATTTACACCTTGCAGCAGAACCTGCATTAGCAGAAGCATTAAAGCAGTCAGGCGTAATTGCCATTGCTTATGAAACTGTATCAGTTAACAGAACTCTTCCGCTTCTTACACCAATGAGTGAAGTAGCAGGACGTATGGCTGCTCAAATTGGCGCACAGTTCTTACAAAAAAATAACGGCGGACAAGGAATCCTGCTTGCAGGTGTACCAGGTGTGAACCGCGGGAAAGTAACCATTGTTGGTGGCGGTATCGTTGGTACAAATGCAGCTAAAATGGCGATTGGCCTTGGTGCTGATGTAACTATTATCGATTTAAGTGCAGACCGTCTCCGTCAGCTTGATGATATTTTCGGAAATCAAATCAAAACATTAATGTCTAATCCATTCAATATCGCTGAGGCAGTAGCTGAAGCTGACCTTTTAATTGGTGCAGTATTAATTCCAGGTGCAAAAGCGCCTAAGCTTGTGACTGAAGAAATGGTTAAGGCAATGAAGCCTGGTTCCGTGATTGTCGACGTAGCTATCGACCAAGGTGGAATTGTTGAATCAATCGATCATGTAACAACACATGATAACCCAACATTTGTTAAGCATGGTGTCGTACACTATTCTGTAGCAAATATGCCTGGAGCGGTTCCAAGAACATCTACCATTGCCCTAACAAACGTTACGGTGCCATACGCATTACAGATTGCTAACAAAGGGGTATTTAAGGCTATTTCTGAAAATGCTGCTTTATTGCTTGGTGTGAACGTGGCTAACGGTGAAATCACTTATGAAGCAGTGGCAAAAGATCTAGGCTATGACTATGTAACAGTAGAAAAAGCATTAGAAAAAGAACTAGCTGCTAACTAATAATTCATTTATCCCCTCGAGATAACTCTTGAGGGGATTTTTTCTTTATAGGGAGATGGTATTAAATGCATCGAAAGAGTTACCGTGATACTTGGGCCGAAGTATCGCTTGACCATATTCAAGCTAATGTGATTCAGTTCAGACAATTTATCCAACAACAATCTAAACTAATGGCTGTCGTGAAGGCAGATGGATATGGACATGGGGCAGTTGAAGTCGCTAAAGCTGCCATTTTGGCAGGTGCAGACTATTTAGGGGTGGCTCTTTTAGATGAAGCTATTCAGCTTAGAGAGGCTGGAATAGTAACACCCATTCTCATTCTAGGTTATACGCCTCCTCGATCAGTTAAAGAAGCAATTCAGTACAACATTACATTAACTGTATTTGATGATGAAGTATTGGACAAAATTATCTTCCAATCTGCTCAATTAGGTAAAACTGCATATGTCCATTTAAAGATTGATACTGGCATGTCTAGAATTGGTGTGACTTCCTCTGAAGAGGCATTACTTCTTGCCGAAAAAGTTATGACTGCTGAATTCGTATATCTTGAAGGGATTTTTACTCATTTCTCCAATGCGGACAATGAGGATCCCACTTATACTTATAAGCAGTTACAAAAGTTCGAATCAATCTTGGCCTATTTGGACAGCAAGCAAATTCCTATTCCAATTAAGCATTGTTGTAATAGTGCTGCCACTATGAATTTTCCAGAAATGCATATGGATATGGTCAGAATTGGGATCGCCTTGTACGGTTTGTATCCAGATAAGACTTTAAAAAGTCACCCTATTCAACTAAAGCAAGCCATGAGTCTGAAAACTAGAATTGCTGCGTTAAAAAATGTAAAAGTTTCTCAGCCAATTAGCTATGGATGTACTTGGAGTCCAGAAAAAGATAGTAAGATTGCCACTCTTCCAATCGGATATGCTGACGGCCTTTCCCGTCTTCTTTCAAATAAAGGAAAGGTTTTAATTCGTGATCAGCATGCTAAGATTACAGGCCGGGTATGTATGGACCAAACAATGATTGATATAACGGGGATAGAAAATTGCACGGTAAGTGATGAAGTGACCATTTTTGGGAACAGCCACTCCTCCTTTCAATCCATAGATCAACTGGCAGAATGGATGGGCACCATTAATTACGAGGTCGTTTGTTTGATTGGGAAACGAGTACCAAGAGTATATTTATTTAAGAAAGACTCAGTTGATCTTGAAGTAAATAAACATAAATGCAATGTTAGCTAACAAATAATCCCTCTTATAACACAAGAGGGATTATTTCATTGGGCTTTTTTGTTCTATCCGTTCTAATATTCTCCTTTTCTGATATAGCATAATACTTGTTTCAGAAAGATCGGCTATCATAGACCTGTTTGTAAATGCACCAAAGATCATGCCTGCAATAGGGACCATTTGAAATAATTTTTTCCATCCAAACTGGTCTCTGTATGTGTAAACAACCTCTCTCCAACCTTGTAACTGTGACATCATTTCACTAGATTGATTCCCTCTTTGATAATAGCTAGCAAGCTCATTAAGTATGGCATTTTTACCAACAATATCTGCTGAGGAAAATTGCAAGCATTTCACAATAAATATCCGTTCACTTTTATCGTTCGGATCATACCCATGGATGATTGCAATTTCTTGCAATGTTTTTAATGATAAGGCTAGCAGAGCAGGAATATCGATTGCAAGAGTAAAAATCCCTCCAATTCCCGTGCTAGCTCCCTGTAATGTAGCAAATTTCTTTCTTCTCTCAATTACTCCTTGGCTAATTTTTTTCATTGTATTTAGTGGAATTTCCTTAATATCAGAAACATTATTAATTGATTGATTGGTTTCTTTTTCAAGAATCTCGTAGATTTTATTTTCATTTATCAAGTATTTTCCACCATTTTGTATGTATGCGCCTAGTTCTTCAAGTAATACCCCAACTTTGTTATGAATAAATTGTGGAGTAATTTTATCTAATAATTTAAAAGGCAAACGGCCAATCCGATCCCAAATCCACAGGCCGCTTTGGCTTTTTTCCCATTTCTCAATTATGGATAGTTCTCTTAATAATTCTTCTTTTGATTCCATTAACTATAATCCACCTCTGTTCATTCATTTTTCAAGTATAAAAATGCATTAACACTATTTTGACCTTTTTTAAAGTTATATTTACATACGAATAAAATGTAGAATGGATTCACTATATTAAAAAATTGGGTATAAAGTTTTAATACAAGGTTTAAAGCGTTCTGCATAATTTCTGCACATTTTTGCAGTAGATTAATGAGTAACTACATTTATGGAGGTAATTACAATGAAAAAGAGTACTATCCTATTTCTTCTTTCCGTGATCACTGTCTTATTTTTAGCAGCGTGTTCAAATGATAATAACGGGAAAGAACATTCCAATATGAATCATAGTGAGAAGAAAACAGGTCAAGAAAAGAATTCAAGTAATATGAATCACGAAAGTATGGAAGGCATGAATCATTCAAGTACGGGTGAAGTACCAGAAGATTTAAAAGAAGCCGAAAATCCAACTTTCAAAGTCGGAAGTCATGCAATAATTAACGCAGACCATATGGAAGGAATGAATGGTGCAGAAGCAACCATTGTAGGAGCTTATGATACTACTGTTTATACAATTTCTTATACACCTACAACCGGTGGAGACAAGGTGACAAATCACAAATGGATTATACATGAAGAAATTAAAGACGCTAGTGACAAGCCCTATAATCCAGGGGATGAAATTATCGTAGAGGCAGACCATATGAAGGGGATGAAGGGTGCGACTGCTGTAATAGATTTAGCCCAACAAACAACAGTTTATATGGTTGATTACACACCGACAACTGGTGGAGAAAAAGTGACAAATCATAAATGGGTAACAGAAGGCGAACTTACAGCTAAGTAATAATTGTAAAAGTTTAAGGAATAGCCCTTACATATTTGGCTATTCCTTTTTCACTATTACTTATTTAAATTTTCATTATTAATTGGTAAAAGCAACTCTACATTGGTTCCTGACCCTTCTTTGCTGTTTATTTTTATTTCACCTTTGTGTAGTTTTATAATACTTTTAGCAATATGAAGACCCAATCCAGAACCTCCAGTTTCTCGGCTCCTTGCTTTATCCACTCGGTAAAACCGTTCAAAAATATTGTCTATTTCTTCTTTTGGTATCCCAATCCCATAATCTTTAATATCAATGATAGCATGATGCGGATCCTTTTTTAAAAAGACTTCAATTCTGTCATTGCTATATTTAATCGCATTATCCAGCAAGATGATGATGACCTGTTTAATCTTTAATTCATCTGCACGAATGATGATGGGAATTTCCTCATATTGTAATGTTATTTCCCGCTTATAAACATCTTTTAGTTGTTTTAAAATATCTTTGCATAAATTAACCAAATTTACTTCGTTTATTTCTAATACATTTTCTTTCTCTAATGTAGCTAATTCTAAAAAAGTTTCAGTCATTTTTTGTATTCTGGTTGCCTCTGAATGAATGGCTTTAAGTGCTTCTTCTGCCATTTCATTATTTTCTATTCCATGTCTCCTTAGAAGATTAGCGTAGCTCTTAATGACTGTTAATGGTGTCTTTAATTCATGCGATGCATCAGAAACAAATTGTTTTTGTCTTTCCATATTTATTAGTAGCCTATTAATCATACGATTAAAGGTTCTCGCCAAGGTTTGGAGTTCATCCTTTGTCTTATTTTGAACGGTGATGGTCTTAGGAACACCACTCTTTTCTATTTCCTCCATCGTTTTAATCATATTAGCTATCGGTCTCATAATCATATTAGCTAGCCATCTTCCTCCCAGCAAAGATAATAGAGCAGCTAATACAGTACAAATAATTAAGATTGCCCTAAGCATTTCTTTTCTCGCTTCTAGCCCCCGTAATCGTTCTCCCATTTCCAAAGTTTTATTTCCATTATTAAATGGAACACGAACAATCAATACTTCCTCTTCCCCATGTTCAGTAGAAATCAGATGGGTTTTAGTCTGTTTTATTAATGTTGATTGTCCTTTCATTTTTTTTGAAAGTAACTTGTCATTTGTCACCTCATAAATCAGCTTATTCTTTTGATCCATAATTCTGATATAGGAATGTTCTGTTAAATAATCTTCTAATTCCCCTTTCATACTAGTAAAAGATTGAATTGTATTATAATCTTTTACTATATCTCCTGCTTTTTGAAAAAGCATATCTTCTTCCATATTTACTGTTGTTTTCATAAATAATAAAAAAACAACGAAATTTATAAGGATTAATATGCAAAGCATCCAAGCAGTCGTTAATAAATTAATCTTGGTTGTGATCTTCATCATTAATCTCCCTTATGGTAAAACCAATTCCTCTTATAGTAGTAATTAATTGAGTAGGGAAGTCTTCATCAATCTTTTTTCTTAGATGTCTAATAAAAACATCAATTACGTTAGTTTCACCCTCGTATTCATACCCCCAAACCTTAAGAATAATATTATCTCGTGTAACCACTTTATTTTTATTGAGTACTAGATACACCAAGAAATCATACTCCTTGGGTGTTAATGTAATAGATTTTCTCCCTCTTTTTACTTCTCTTGTTTCTGTGTTTATGATTAGGTCATCCACAGACAAAATAGACATCTCTTCGTTGGGTTCTCCTTTTTTAGGAGCATTCCGAAGGCCTGCACGTATACGTGCTAATAATTCTTCTATTTCAAAAGGCTTTGTGACATAGTCATTAGCTCCCTGGTCCAATCCCGCTACCTTATCAAAAGTAGTATTTCTAGCTGTTAAAAGAATGACAGGGGTATGACAGTTTTCCTTTCTTAATCTTCTTAAAACATCTATTCCGCTTAGCCCAGGCAGCATGACATCCAACAAAATCAAGTCAATTTTCGTTTGCAAGGCTGTTTCTAATCCAGCCTTACCATCATGTTCCACTGTTACTTGATAACCCTCGTACTCTAATTCCACTTTTAAGACGCGAGCAATCTGAACCTCATCTTCAATGACAAGAATATGTGTACTCATCTACACTCATCCCCTTCTAACAAATTACAAAACCATTCAAATTATATCTACTTACAATTTACCACGATAAATGGAGTCATTTTCAATGTTAATGAATTCTTAATCTTGTTTTAAGGAACAGAAAGGTCTATAGATAAAATAAAAAAGCTGTCCCCTTTTAAAAAGGTTACTAGCTTTTTTTCAAAAGACCGTTACATTAAAGTTTTTTTATCCTAATAGGACTTACCATTAAGAGAGCGAGTATTAATGTAATCCACGCGTTGCTATATAAAAACAGCCCCATACCAGCCAGCGGTAATCCAGCAGCTGGAATAGGTAATCCCTTAAAATACCCAATAGTTGGTTTTACACTAAACCTAGCTAATCGTAATGCCCCCATCGTGGGAAATAGAATGAATGCCAAAGAAGTTAAAACCGAGGGTGCAGCTATCGAATGAAATAGAAGAGCAGGTGCAACACCAAAACTAACAATGTCAGCTAAGGAATCCAATTCTACGCCAAATTCGCTTTTCACTTTTAATTTTCTCGCAACTCTTCCATCTAGGAGATCTAAAACGGCAGAAAAGAAAATAAAAACAGAGGCTACTTCTAAGAAACCACTCATATTCAATGTAATTGAAAACACACCGCACAATAAATTTCCCATTGTGAATAAGTTAGGTACAGCTTTTACTATCTGATTGACCAAGGTCGCCCCCCCTGACGATGATAAATCCTTCAATTTAAATACTATCTTTGTCAAATATTCATTGTGTATCTTAATGAACTATTAATATTTTTTTCATAGAACAAAAAGGTTCCTTATTTATACTTAGAATACCCAATAAGGGGTGGCTATATCCTATTTGAATTCATCACACCATGTAGTAGCACAAGGATATTGGTGTTTCAAAGTTAATGGTTAAAGAAATTTAGGAGGTACAATAATGAAAAAATTAGTAGAGGCAACCATGCAAAGAGCCATTCTTATGATTGTGTGTGTTGTCATCATTTTGTCTTGGGGAGGTATTTCTGCCTACCAGATGCAAAGAGATTATTTGCCTGGGATTAACAATACTACTCTTTCAGTTAGTATGAGAGTACCTGGGTATCAAGCAGCTCAGGTCAAACAACAAGTAACCGACAATTTAACAAGTGCAGTCAAAACAGTGGATGGTTTGTCCAATGTGGAAAGCACTTCTTATGATGGTGGATTATTTATGAGTTTGTATTTTCCGATGGATACAGACATGAAGTTAGCTGAAGATCAAGTAAACAAAGCGTTGGCAAATGCGGATCTTCCGTCAACTATTACAAGCACTCCTTCGGTAACACGTCTAACAACTAGTTCATTCCCGATTCTGACTTATAGTCTCACCAGTTCAAAATTGGATGAACAAACTTTACGTTCCACTGCCACTCAGGAAATTGTGAAACAATTAAAATCTGTTCCTGGTGTATCGGATGTATCCGTCGTTGGGGGAGCAAAAGACGGATATGTATTAACAGTTCGTATGAAAGA